>JADHPT010000027.1 GCA_016778305.1 Candidatus Poseidonia sp.
CCCATGAAGATGGAGCGGCGAATGCTCTGATCGTTCCACCAATAGCGGTCGTTATCCTCTCGGTCATACAGTGATGAGTGATTTACTTCCCCATAAACGGTCAGTGTTCCGTCGGACTCATTGACTGAAACCAAGACCAGCTTTGAGATGTATTGGTAGGACCATGAGTAGGATCCTCCCTCGTAAGTCTCCACGTAACGATATGTAGAGAGCGGCACTGCGAGCATGTTCTTTGGTGCCCAATACTGGAAGGCTTTGGACTCATAGGTTGCTTCGGACCACGACCAGATCCATGAGTGGCGGTCGTCGTAATTCACCGGTGAAATTCGCAGCGTATCTGCCTGTTGTGGGACGGTTGGGTCGGAAATGTCGAACAGTGAGAGTTGAGTTCCCGACCAATCCAGTCCCGTACCATCCTCGTTAGCAGGGCCCAGGCCGATGGTCAAGAGATGGTCGCGTGAGAGCGGGTGGATATAGGTTGAAACACCTGGAACCTTCAATTCGCCGAGGATGGTTGGATTGGTTTCGTCGCTGACGTCTATAACCCAAAGAGGATCAATTTGTTCAAAGGTCACAATGTAGGCGCGATCACCGTCAAAACGTGCGCTCCAAATTCGCTCTCCCGGAGCGATTCCATCAACACGACCGATTTCGACCAAGGTCTGCCGCTCTGTTGTGATGTCCATTGATCGCTCCAATGTCACCAATTGTGAGCTCATTGGTTCGGGGGCTTCCATCCACCACCGCGCCCATTGGCCTGTTGTGGTAGCAACTCGAAGAACTCCCTCATACTCTGAAAGAGCAAATTGATTCACAACGGTGCCGTTCACACGGCCCGAGCCAGTGTAGAGGGTGGCATCTGAGGCACTGATGTCAAAGGTGTGAAGATTGGTCATTTCGTAGCCATCATCATTGCCCCAAAACCACCACCAATCGAATGCAGATTCAGCGAGGACCAGGATGTCGGTCGATGCATAGACTTGAGGATAGGTTCCAACCACATGGTCCGCCTCAAAGGAAAATTGTTCGGAGGTGAGTTCAAGCATAAAAATGCTTGAAATCCCGCGGTTCATGCCGTCCTCGGGTGCAACGAAATCAGAACATGCCTCATCGGTCATCGAATGGGTGATGACTTGCCCATCAGCGTATTCATACACTTGGGGGACGAGGTCCTCAAGCGAGAGAAGAGCAAGCGTTTCGGCGTTAGAAATCATTGCTTCATAGGCGAGTTTTTCTCTGATTTCAACGCGAAGTGGGTCATCGGTCCCGAGATTCCAATAGCCACTGGGGAGGTTCAACCAAGACTGGAGTCCCGAAACATCCATCCAGGCATGTGTCACCGTGCGGACGGTGCCGTTGACTTCTCGAGCCGTGATATAATTGCCTTCGATATACAGTTCACGTTCAACATCGGGCAGAGAACGGTTGGTCACGTCAATCACCGTGAATTTCGTGAGTGAGGTCGTCCGCCATGTGCCATAATCATCATCCCACTCCATGGCGTCACGCATTGGGCTTTCTGAGGCCAAACTCCACGGATTGAGGACTGAAATGACGACCAGTTGGTCTCCGTCCAACATCATGGCTACGGGGCTTCCTTCGATCGTCATGTTAGAAAGGTCGGTCAGTGAGCCGAATTCGGGCACCCCGAAGATGTACAGGGTTTGGTCTTGCAAATAGTAGATGTTGTAACCGTCGGTCTTTACGAAATCGGCTTCATCCACGCCTGCTTCTTGATTATTCGTCCCGGAATAGTCCTCTCCTTCTACGCGAGTAGGGGTGGTTCGAGGCGTTGCTGAACCACCGTCTGCTGCACTTGTAGAGTCCATGGTCATTTCTGCGTCATCCATCCACATGCCTCCACTCCCGTAGTAGTACTCTTCAGCAACTGCCTGGAGTAACTGAGTGCGATATTCTTCCCCGATGGATTGCTTCAGGCGTTGTTCAAGTTCGTTGCAGTCTTCAAATCCTACGAGGTGAGGGTTGGCAACGCTTCGTGCTGTGATGGTGGCCCAGTCCTCTGGAAGTACCACATCGGGCACCTCTACTTCGCCGTCAATTGCGTTTAAACAACCCGCACCGAAGAAGAGACTGACCATCAAAAGTGCGAGGATTTGAGTCCGCTGCATGAAAACAACACGTTTGCGGTGACTTATGAAGAAATTGGACATTAGATTGTTATTGGAAGTAACTTTTCAAAGCATGGTCACGGCGGCAACGATATGGCAGCGTTGTGGATTGAGGCGATTGGGCTCTTCGCCGGACTTCTCGGAATCATAGCATGGATTCCTCAAATCCGTGAGGTTTGGGTGAATAAACGCCACGATGGTATCTCGCTTCCAACCTTTTCGATCGTCATGGTGGCTTTGGCACTCTGGCTTGTTTATGGAATTCTTGTGAAATCCATCGCTATGATCGTTGCCAACGTCCTGACGTTGGTGGTGATTTTCACCCTCATCGCCGGTGTCGTCCGCCTTCGGCGCTCTGAATCGCTTTGATTCAGCAGGCCGACTTTGTGGTCGAAATAATCACGGCCCCGATTTTGTAGGGGTCTCCGTTTGATGCTGGGCGACGGTCTTCCAGGCGACCCACCCAACCATCGGTAGGCACGGTCGCTGGAACTCGAATCGAGGCCCCGCGATCGGAAACGCCATAGGAGAACTGATCGATGGATTGCGTTTCGTGAAGGCCAGTAAGTCGTTCCTCATTGTGAGCGCCATAAACGGCCATATGCTTCTGAATATTCTTTCCAAAGGCTTCACAAATATTGTCAAACAATTCCTTGCCGCCAACGTCGCGCATGACTCCGTTTGAGAAATTAGCATGCATACCAGATCCGTTCCAGTCCCCTTTGACGGGTTTTGGATGGTATTCAATGTAGAATCCGTAGTTTTCAGTGAGGCGGTCGAGGAGATAGCGGGCAACCCACAATTCATCGCCAGCTTGCTTCGCACCCTTGGCGAACACTTGGAATTCCCATTGGCCGCAGGCAACCTCTTGGTTGATGCCTTCAAAATTGATTCCAGCCTCCAGGCACAAATCAGCGTGCTCTTCGACGAGCGCTCGGCCGTGCGTATTCTTTCCGCCAACCGAACAATAGTAGAGGCCTTGTGGACCTGGGTAGCCGCCAACTGGGAAGCCAAGGGGGAGTTGGGTTTCAACATCCATGATGAAATATTCTTGCTCGTAACCGAACCAAAAATCATCGTCGTCATCATCGATGGTTGCTCGCCCATTACTCGAGTGTGGAGTGCCGTCAGGATTCATGACCTCGCACATGACCAAATAGCCGTTGAGGCGCTGGGGGTCTGGGAAAATATTCACGGGCTTGAGTAGGCAATCAGAGGCGCTTCCGTCTGCTTGTCGGGTTGAGGAGCCGTCAAACATCCACACTGGACATTCTTCGAGGGTTCCGCCAAAATCCGTTCTTACCATCGTCTTGCTGCGCATGTTTTGCGTAGGTTCGTAACCGTCGAGCCAAATGTATTCCAACTTTGCTTTATCTTCCATGGGTATCATACGACTCGCTATGAGGACGGTATATGAAACATACGCCCATAAATACTGAATTTAGTACGGTCAAGTGATTGATTTTATTATAATGTTATGAATAAATGTTCATTTTGAAGCGTTTGGCTTTTGTCGATAGTGTGCATTTGCGCGATGAAGTTACGCCTGAATTAGCATATGAATAACCAGCCACAATGGGAGGTATTATGCCAACAATTTGCCCGCCGTTCAACGGCACGAGCGGTCTGTGGAAAACCACGACTCAACGGACTTACTTATTGATCAGGAGATGGTGATCCTTCTGCGGCAAGGGCTTTTGCTTCTCGCTTCTTGCGGTTTTGTCGCTTCTTGTACCACGGGTAAATTGGCCACTTGGCGAGGCCAGTCCACATCACCATGAAAATGAAGAAACCCGAGACGAACATATCCGTTTTTGGAGACCATAGTGTCTCTATACCGAACATTTCTTGATGATAATAATAAATTCTTGCGTGGTATACTACCAGCATCAGTCCAAGGCTAAGATGGATGTATCTCCAAATTGAATTCCAATTACGCTTTCGTATGGGCGGTGGGTTTCCTTCCCGTTTATATATTCGCTCATTGTAGGCGACGAGGCGGTGAGATTGTTTGAGCGTTCTCAATTCTTCAGAGATTGTTGGCGGCGTCATCTCCTTGTGGAGTGATGAGAAGGTTTGAACCGTCACGGTCAATCAGTGGTAAACCAACGGTTGAAGCAGATGGAATAACATGGACCGTGCACGTATTGCCGCAGGCCGGTGCAAGGTAATCTTCGCCATTCTCCGCCAGCACAAATTTCAGCCCGTGTCCTGCTGGAAGCAAGACGTCCATAGCTTGGAATTCCATGTACATGACCAGGGTTTGACCGGGGACCACGGTCTGGGCCTCATACCCTCCTTCGTGATATCGGATGTCCATGGTCGCATGACCGAGGCGAATTCCCGTCACGGCATCCTGCATTTCAATGAAAATCTGCCCTCCGTCAAAGGTCGGTACGGCAGTCAAGTGGAAGGTGGGTAAGCCTGCAATGTGCATGTCGGTGTCTTCGCTCAGAGCTGGGCATGTGAGTTCAACGGTTTGCCCTCCGCCGACGACGGCTGCTCCGCCACCTACGAAGGCTCCTGTATTGGTGCACTCACCAATATCGAGATCCATAACAGTAGCATCAAGAGGGGGCCATGTTTCTTCTATTCGCCACTCACCATCATTACGCTGGATTTGGGCGTGAAGTGGTGGTTTCTCACCGATTCCTTTGAGATAATATTCCATCCATTCAAACAGATCTTGGCCCCAATCCCATCGCGTCATGTTGTGGATTGCTTCGCCCCCATATCCCGATTCCTGATTGTTGTGTTTGGTCCACTGGTCGGGATAATTGTGCTCCCACTGACCGAGCATCCCAGCGACTTCGTAGCCTTCGTCGATGTAGGTTTGATACCACTGTGTACCCGGGGGCCCTCCGAAGACTTGGTGCGGGTCAACGTTCCAATCTTGCATTCCTTGGACCCAGTAAATGCTACCATTGTAAGTGCCAAGTGCCTTATCGATATGGCTGCGCTCATCGTAATAATTGGCCATATAGGGGTCAAGTTCGCCGAGCCCATATCGCGTCGGTCCGGCGAGGAACCCTTCGAGGACGTCCGCACAGAGGTTGTCTAGATCATCTCCGTCGTAGTCCAGAATTGAGCCTCCGTAATTGGAATGCATGACTTGGCTGCGAGCCTCTGCGCTGCCATTTTTGTAGAGGAGTGGACCTAAGGCGGTTGTTCCTGAAATCGGAACGATGGTCTTCAGATGTTCGCTGCCTTGGGCCGCAGCTTCCCAAGCAGTCGCCCCTTCGTACGACTTTCCATAGATTGCCACGTTTCCATTGCTCCAATTTTGCGTCCCGAGCCATTCCACTGCCTCGTGTATGCCTTGGCCTTCCCCGTCTCCGCGATAGTCAAAGCACCCAGTACTCTCTTCTGTGGCAAAGACGGCAACTTGGGCGAGAGCATATCCGTGAGGAATGAAATTATCGTAAATGAATTCCCCTCGCCCTGCACCTACGACGTTGGTCGGTGAGGAGGCGCTTCCAGGTTGCCCGTAATCGAAGTAAGGGCTCACTACGGCAATAACTGGAACTTGCTGCCCCTCTTCGGTATTCGACGGTAGCCAGTAAGAGAGGTGGACCTCCGCTGAATTTGGACCACCTTCCCAGGTACCAGTCGTATCGACTTCAAAGGTAGCCTCCTGTACCGGGAGGGCTTCATACGGCCCGTCCTCGAGAACTCGGGCATAGGAGCCCGTCCAATTCCACTCAAGTGTATGACGCTCCCATACGGACGGATACATTTCGTCTTGGTCACCCTTTGAGGAGGCATCGGCTTCACTCAAGCAGCCCGAAAGCGGCATGAGCAACAACAGGGTTGAGAGGAAAAGCGCCTGTCGCATGTACCTCTGCAAGGTTGGGGGCATGATGAAGGTGATGATGGCGTGTTTGCTTCTGCTTCCGCCACAAGGATTGAGGAGGGGGAGCCACCAGCGGGTTTCATGAGTCCTGAAGAGGCGTGGGGTGAACGGTGGATTTCCGCTGCATCGTCTACGGCCCGGGCGTACATGCAAACGGCTGCGTCAAAGCAGAGCCTCGTGTGCTTGGCTGCCGACAAGCCAACGATGGCAGAATTGACCGAACTCATCGACGCCGTTGGCCCGCATATCGCTGCGCTCAAAACTCATGTTGATTTGGTGAATGATTGGACTCCTGAGGCATGGAAGATCTTTTGTGGCCGGGCAAAGGCCATGGATTTGCTCATCTTTGAAGACCGTAAATTTGCCGACATTGGAGGCATTTCCCAGAAGCAAATGGGCGGGATCTATGCCATCGGGGCATGGTCTGACCTGGTGACTGCTCACCTGATCTCTGGCCCAGACATCGTCGACGGTCTGCAAGCCGGTTGGGTGGATTACGGTCGAAGTGGTGGTGTTTTGCTTCTAGCACAAATGTCAAGTCGTGGTAATTTGCTCGTCCCAACCTACACCGATGAGGTCGTTCGACTCGGCATTGAGCACACCGGTGTGTTCGGGTTCATCGGCAATGGTTCACGACCTGAGGAGCTTCGCGCTCTTCGCTTGAAAGTAGGCTCGGAGAAAATGATCTGGACGCCTGGCGTCAATCTCAAAACTGGCGATGGTGCGATGGGTCAGCGTTATGGCGACCCGACAGAAGCCATCGTTGCTGGCTCGGACTGTGTGATTGTGGGTTCTGGAATTCACAAAGCCGAAGACCCTGCACTGGCTGCCAAAGCCTACGCTACAGCCTCATGGCAAGGGTTGCTTGAACGAAACGGGTGAGCAATACAATGTCCTTGGTTGAAATGGTCTTTGCCTCACTCGGACTTCTTTTTCCTGCATGGCTGATTTGGCGAGCCATCTCAACCTCAAGGTCCCTTGAACGCAGAATTGCCATGGGCGACGAATCACTGTTAGAGGACGATCGCTTTTCCGTCGACCGAGTCACGCTCGGCCCCCCCGGGACACAGTTGATAGAAAACGTTCAATTCGTTGCCGTTGCGCCTCAGCCAAACATTATGATTCCACTCAACGGGGGTGAACTCCGTCAAGAATCACCTTGAGATTGAGCGTCGCTTCCTCATTGATGCTCGCGGAGACAAGCCGTGGCGAAACGATGCCGAAATTGTGACCATTCAGCAATACTATCTGCACACCGATGAGTTTGAGATCGTGGATGGTACGCTTTGCTACGGCGGCCTCTCATTGACTTCATTGTCCGGAAATAAGCGCAGCCTTTGGATGGAACATGATCTGTGGGCCGTCCGTCTTCGTATGTTGAATAGCCAATGGGTTCTCTCTGCCAAGTCCAGGCAGAAGGAGGACACTGCGATTGAACTTGAATGGGATGTTGAATCTTCGATCGCTACCTCAGTCCTTGAATTGGGCCCCTTTCCTTCGGTTCAAAAAACACGATATTGTTGGGTCGGAGCAGATGGCAAAACGTGGGAGGTCGACGAATTTGAAGGGCCTTTAGCGGGCGTTGTTCTCGCTGAGATTGAACTCGATTCGACCGACGAAGTTGTGGTTTATCCCGAATGGCTTGGGCACGAGATTACCGGGCTTAAGTCCTGGTCAAACAGTGCCCTAGCGAGCACGCTCACTCAACTTGATGGCTCGCCTTAACCACTGCTTGAATCACTCGTTCAACCTGTTCGTCGGACATCTGGTGGAAGATGGGAATCGCAACCAATCGATGAGCGATTGTGTCGGTGACGGGGAACGCAGCGTGATGTTGAGGGTGGTCTGCATAGACTTCTTGACGGTGGCATGGCGTTGCATAATACACTCTTGAGTCGATTTCCGCTGCATCTAAAGCGTGACGTAGGCCGTCGGGATTTTCCACAAGCAAACAATACTGATGCCACGCGTGCTCGGTGCCGTGGCGAATTTCTGGAATTTCAATTCCATCGAGGTTAGCAAATGCTTGGTGGTAGCGGGCTGCAATCGTTCTTCTTCGGTCAAGCCATCCTTCAAGCCGATGAAGTTGGACCCGTCCTATGGCAGCACTTACTTCGGACATCCGCAAGTTTGAGCCGAGTTCGTGCGATTCTAACCGAGCATCTCGGCCATGATTGACCAAGGCGTCCATCCGTGCAGCCAAATCTTCTCGGCGAGTCATCATCATCCCTCCCTCGCCTCCAACCGCGAGGTTCTTTGATGGGAAAAAGGAAAAGCAAGCAACGTCCCCTACGCCGCCTGCTTTAATGCCCTTTGCCGATACGGCTCCATGGGCTTGTGCTGCATCTTCGATGTACGCGATATCGTGCTGATGGCACCAGTCTACGAGGGCGTCGTCGGACATTTGCCCAAACAGGTGAACCGCGATCACCGCCTTTGTATTGGGCGTCCGTGCTGCTTCGAGGGACGCTATGTCCACGCACCAATAATCAGGTTCAACGTCCACGAAAACGGGGGTAGCGCCGACCAAAGAAACGCAGGTTGCCGTTGCGATATATGTCAGTGAAGGAACGAGTACTTCGTCGCCCGGACCGATTTCCAACAGCCGTAGTGCGCCCCAAAGAGCGACAGACCCGCTTTGGCAAGGCGTACCCTGCACGGCCCCACAATACTCGGAGAATTCTTTTCCAAAGGCACGACCTTCTGGCCCTTTGACCCAGTGCAAAGAATCCAAAGTTTGGAGGGCAGCTTGGCGCATGTCGTCATCCCATGATGGTCGTGCCATGGGGATTCGGGTCATGCTTCGGCGAGTCGCTCCACCTCCTTGAGTGTGCGTTTTTGTCAACTGAACCTACGCGCCTTTGAAGACCCCTAACGCGTCTCGTCTCCCCATGGTTTCCGAAGACGGGTCCCCCACGTGGGTTGACGACTCTAAGGAAACGACAGATTCTAGGCCAAGTGTTGGCGAGTTGGTTGGTGACCTTTTCACCACGGCAAGTGAGGCGATCGTCCCGCAACGAAAACGGAAATATAAGCCGAAGGGGCTCTTTTTGGGTACGCGCCGTGATACGGGTGAAGCCATTGATATCAAGCCTCAGGTTTTGGCACGTCACGGCGCTATGCTCGGATCGACCGGCTCAGGAAAAACGGTGATGGCAAAGGCACTCATCGAAGAAGCGGCTTTGGCGGGGATACCTTCCCTCATCATCGATCCTCAAGGTGACCTTGCGCGTTTGGCCCTGGGTATCGAGCCTACTGAACTTGAAGCACAGGACGGAGATGTTGCTCGTGCCAAGAAATTGATGGATATGTGCGAGGTCCGTATCTGGACGCCCTTGCGGAGCAAGGGACTTCCTCTTTGCATTGACCCATTTCGGGCCCCCCCCGCTGATCTCGATCCTGAAGAGGCCATTACGGCATGGGACATGGTCGCAGCAGGCTTTGCTAACCTCGCTGGCTTTGACGTTGAGAAAGCACAAGGAAAAACTGTCAAACCCTTTCTCTACGAAATTCTTGTTGAGGGGACGAAGTGTGGATTGAATGTGGGCGATTTTCAAGCCCTCGCCCGAGTGGTGCGTGAGCCGAATCAAGAATTCATTCGTCATCTCTACCCTGAATGTTTTGAAGAGGATGAAGATGGAGAGAAAATTGATCCTCCAACGTGGAACGAAGTGATGATTGAACATCGCTTGACCGATTTTGAAGAGCGTTTGCCAAAATCCACGCGCAACGATTTAGCTCGCCGTTTGGCTGCTTTTTCTTCCGGTGTGAACCAACTCCTGTTTTCTAACGGCGTACCCATTGACATCGACGCGTTTGTCGAGCCAGCAATGCCTGGAAAGATACCACTCAATATCGTATACTTGAACACGATTCAAGACGAGAATCAGAAGCAATATTTCGTTCAAGAACTCTCTCGTGAACTCTACGATTGGATGCTGACGCAACAGCCAGCCGAGGGAGAGCTGAAACTGCTGTTCTTCATGGACGAGGTAGCGCCTTATCTCCCGCCTCATCCACGCAACCCCCCGGCAAAAGACCTCATCAAATTGATCTTTAAACAAGCAAGAAAATACGGCGTAGCGTGCGTTCTTGCTACTCAAAATGTCAGTGATGTTGACTACAAGATTCTGGCCCAGGCCAATACGACGTTCATCGGACGATTCACACAACCACAGGACGTCGAGAAAGTCCGACACCTGCTCAAGGAAAGTGGCGGTGACCAGGATTTGGTGGCTCAATTACCCACGCTCGGCCCGGGCCAATTCCAAATGGTTGCGCCAGACGTTGATCCAAATCCCGTACCCATTCAGTGCAGGTGGCTCTATACAGATCACGGAGCCCCTCTTAACGAAGATCAGGTCGAAGAGATCACAACGCCCGAGATACGCGCTTGGGCAAAAACCCGGTCGTCGAAAGGCGGGCGATCGCGCGGTGCAGGTGCAGCGCATGCAGCCAGTCGTGGCTCATCGTGGACCAGCGGGGATGAATGGGAGGACGGGGTTGCACAGAGCATTGTTGAGGCGGCCCGATTGAAATCTGCTGGGGGCATGGCGGCTGCAGCCCATGGCATCGTGGATGACTCTGCTTTCGAAGTTCGTTTGATGGGGGGGTTGGCCGTACTTCGGGACGGTCGGGACCCTTTGTACACCATGCAAGCCGTCGTGAACGTTGCAACGGTACTCGTCTTGGGATGGATTCTCTCTGCGCTCATGCTCGCTTGGCGTGATGCGGATTTATCGGGGTGGTGGCTTCTGGCGAGTGCCGCTACCTGCATCGCTGCAGCAGGCGTTTTGGTGCTTGAATGGGTTCTCGGCCACGACACGGACCTGCTGAAGAAAATCAGTGAGTTCGCCCATGCTTTCCAATTGCTTCTGGTAGGGTGGTTGTGGGCCCTCTTGGCATGGGCGACCTGGTGGTCATTGGACTTACGTGGTGCAGAACCATTGCTCGAAGTGGTGGTGGTTTGGGTAACCTTGTTCACAGCGTTGGAGTATCTCACGCGATTCAAGTTGGGGCGAATCCAATGGAATGGGGGCTCAGCTCTTGACAAAATTGTTGGAGTTTCCGCGATTCTGACGAAGGTTGAATTAACCGAAATGAAGGCAACCTCACGAGAATTGTTGAGCGCCGTACGTTGGATTCTTCACGGCGTAACGTTGGTTTGGTTGTGCGTACTTCTCTCCTTTAACGGTGGCGTGCTTCCTGATGGTTCATCATTGGCCACATGGGGGCGTCCAACGTTGTGGCTTGCCTCCATTTACGGTTTGATGTTCTGCAGTGAATCTTGGTTACGACTTCGTGGCCGTATGCCCGCTGAAAAGACTGCGTGATGAAGACAGGGGGCGCTGAACTGGCAGACCAACCTGAGCAGCCCCGTTTTGAACGGCTTGCTACTTATGATGGGTTTGAGGTACGGCGATACGCCCCAAGCATTGAGGCGCGTGTCAAAACGGCAGGGCTGGGCGGCGATTCTTCTTCAACGGGTTTCCGACGGATTGCAGGGTATATTTTCGGCGGTAACAAAGAGGGGCATTCCATTGCCATGACGGCGCCAGTGCAGCAATGGGGTGGAGAGGATGACGGTTGGATGTCATTCACCATGCCATCATCATACACTCTCACATCGCTTCCTGAACCGATGGACAAGGGGGTCATTTTATTCGCTCTCGAGCAACGTGACGTGGCCGTATTGTCATTTTCAGGTCGGTATCACAAGAAAAAGTGCGTACGCTTGAATCAACACCTGCACGGGCTTGTTGAAAAGGCGGGTTTGACGGCGATTGCCGCCCCTATTCTTGCCGTATATGATGGTCCGATGACCTTGCCGTTTCGAAGACGGAATGAGATCCTTCTCCCAGTGAATTGGTCTACTGAACAATAAAAACGCGTCAACTTGGATGTTGTAAAGTTCGTTCTGAAGGCCAAAGGTATTGCTTCCGTAATTGCCGAACAACGACGTAGAGTAGGGCTGTCGTAACAATACTCAGTGCTATCGGGACAGGTCCCCAAAGCCATGCATCAAACCATCCGTCGAAAATATACGGGATGGGGTAGAAGGGTTCAAGACCGTAAATTCCCGTATGAGAGGGTATGTCTGCGATGAGGTGGCTTGCATATGCTACGGCTGCTAACTTTGCCGCCCCGCTACGCTTCCAAAACGGAAGGAAAGCGATCGCCCAAAAAAGAAGGCTGTGTGAAAGCAACCAGGCATGGTAAGTCCAATGATCAAGGATTTCGGGGAAGTCCAGGAAATCCTGGCCGCCAGCAAAAGGAATCGTGTGACCGGCCAGCCAGCCAAGATAGGGGTGAACAAAAATGACGTTGGTGATGTCGGGTAGCATTCCAAACCCTAAACCGATCAAATGTCGATGTTTGATGTCCTTTGGACCCAATTCTCCGCAGATGAGTCCGACAAGTGCGTGGGTTGCTGTATCCATTTACATGACTCCGCTATGTATGCTCGGTGGTCAAGTGTGCCTTTGTAGGTTATTCCGGATTCGTAAGGAAAATATGTATGTTCAAACATGTATGTGCTCTGTTAGATAGCCTTAGCCATGATATTATGAACCGGTAACGTCAGTTGCGCATGAGAACCATGGATTCCTCCGCTTTTACCCCTTTAGCATGGAAAGAAACCGATGCTGCGAAGATGGTTGAATTGGCTGAATCAAATTACACACTTGTTTCTACACGGCGGACTACTCGCCATTTTTCAACAAAAAGCGTCAATAAAAGGCTCATTGAACTGGCAATCCTTTCAGGATCCACCGCGCCCAATGGCGCTCACCTTCAACCGTGGACGTGGGTGGCGGTATCATCGCAGGAGTTGAAACAACGAATACGTGACGCAGCCGAAAACGAGGAGCGAAAAACGTACGGTGAACGCATGCCAGATGCATGGGCTGAAGTGCTCGCGCCCCTGGGTACGGACGCGGTCAAAGCCCATTTGACGGACGCTCCGTGGATTGTTATTCTGTTCAAACAGAAAAAGCGCTTGCGGGAAAATGGTGAGTGGGGGCCAACCTATTACGCAACGGAGTCATGCGGCATCGCCGCAGGTATGTTCATCCAAGCCGTTCACAATATGGGTCTGGTTACGCTAACTCATACTCCTTCGCCGATGGGTTTTCTCCGAGACATCCTCAAACGCCCTGCTCATGAAGAAGCCATGCTGGTCATGCCAGTAGGCTACCCGGCAGAGGGAGCCATGGTGCCAGATATTCAACGGAAAGACTTGGATGAGGTCGCAGTCTTCATCGAATGAGGCTATCGCCTCGGTCGCGGTGTTGATATACGCGGGGTGAGAGCCCCAAACGGCGCAGGAGTCGCCCAGCTTGGTCAAAGGCGCTGGGATGAGGTCCCAGTCCGTAACGGTTCGCAGGTTCGAATCCTGCCTCCTGCAC
>JADHPT010000028.1 GCA_016778305.1 Candidatus Poseidonia sp.
GCATGGTTTGCCATCAAACTCGGTGAAGAAAGCCGCTTTGAGATGCCCATCGATGACGAGTCGTGGAATGAAGAATTCCAAGCAGGTGACGACGGCATGATGGACACTGAAGATACACCCGGTTTCACCCTCGTGGCTGCATCAGCCGCTATCGGTATGGCGATGTTCATCAATCAACGTCGCTACGAAGAAACCGACGAGTGAGGAAATTCACAGAGCACTTAGAAGTGCTTTAGAATTGAGTTCAACGTCAATCCGGTCACCGGTTGTGAAATTAATCAGACGGCCCATGCCTGCTTTGATATCGGCAGATTTGACCACCAATAGGTGTGTGGCGCCAATGCCTTCGGTCCACTTGATAATACGGCCGTAATTTTTCTTGCTGAGCAATAATTCAACTCGCGCACCTGCTTCACGCAACGAGGCTACCAGTGGTAACAAGGGCATGGGATCTGCCTTCTCAGGTGCGATGGCAATGTAGGGGCGTGCATCGGTTTCACCGGGAACTGCTTCGTCTCTTCCGTCTGCCTGTGCTTGAGCTTCAAGAGCCAACAAAACACGGTCAAAGCCCAGTCCAAAGCCACAGCACGGATCCAAATCCGGCAAGCCAAAGAGGTGGAGCAGACGATAGGATCCACCGCCGAGAATCTGGCCTTCACCTCCCAATTCCTCAACCTTGACTTCGAAGACCATGCCGGTGTAATAATCCAGTCCACGGGCGACCGTGAGATCCACTGCCAGGGAAGGAGGGGCAGGCGCAAGAGCCGACAACGCCTCGAGCGTCCTTTCTAATTCCTCAAGGGCTTCAAGTGATACTCCCTCCATGCTGGAGAGGAGTTGACGGGCTGGTTCAAGCGTTTCAACGCCCCCTTCAAGGGAGGCAAGGGCTCGCAGTGGTTCTGCGTGAGAAGGGTCAAGCCCGTGTGATGAAAAGAGAGCTGCAAGACCTGCATCGTCACCCTTGTCGAGCAGACGCATGGCGCTAGCGATGGGCGGTTCACCACTTGCTTCGTCCACTTCGCTCGAAAGCCCGAGGCCAATCAACGCATCTTTGAGCACGCCGACGTGGCCGATGCGGACCTGCCACCCCTTCAGTCCCGTGGCGTGAAGCATGTTGACAGCCAAGGCGAGGACTTCTGCTTCGGCCAAGGGGCCCTTGACGCCGATGAGTTCTGCTCCGTATTGGAAAAATTCTCGGTACCTGCCCGTCTTGAATTCCTCGTAGCGATAACACTGACCGTAATAGGAAAGGCGGAGCGGTTTGGTGTCGTTGCGCATCTCTTCTGCCACCATGCGCATGACGGGGGCTGTGAGTTCGGGCCGGAGGGTAAGAGGGCGGTCTCCTTTGTCGTTGAAGGCGTAAAGTTGGTCGATAACGCCTTGGCCTGACTTGGCCGTAAAGAGGTCCAGGGATTCGAAGACGGGGGTCTGAACGCGGTCAAAGCCGTGGCGCTGAGCGACATCTTCCAGCAGGTGTTCGAGGGCCAAACGCCGTTTCATCGCCGCTGGGGTAAAATCCCGAGTCCCGCGTGGTCGTTGCACCATCAACCTCTGCGAGCCGCCGAGGCTTCATCACCCCTTCGCTTGAAACGTACATCAACGGGCCTTTCCCGCCTCACTCTTCTTCCCACGAGGTTTCGCTCCAATGGTCGTCGGGAATGGGTGTACTCCAGCGGACTACACCGTCATCGAGCGGGGGGGAGGATGCTGCAGGTGCTGTGAGATCCAGAGCCTGAGGTTCTGGTTCATGTTCTGAAGGAGGAGATGGAAGGGCTTGGTCAATGGTCACCTCGTCTGGCAGCGCTGGAAGGTCGGGAGCCTGAGGGACTTCTGGAACGTCGATGACATCCTTCTCAGCGATTTCGTTGAGTTTGTCGATGAGACCCCAATCGGGCGCTTCTGCAGATGCTTGCACTCCGGGATCTTGACGGACTTGAACGGGCTGGTCCACTACCAGTAGATCGTCCACATGAAGGTCGGCTTCGGTCAATCCAATGCCTTCCTGAATTCGGTGGGCTTCGTTTTTGTCGGTGGTATCTTGGGCAAAGGATGGTGCGGCCTGAATCGGTTGAGGGGTTTGGGTCACGCCCAAGGACTTCCAGGCTTCACTGACCGTTTCCTGCTCGGGTGCAATCGTACTCATTCGTTGCTCAGCCTTGCGACGCTCATAGGCTGCTTTTTCTTCCGCCTCAATTTGTTCGGCTTGCATCTTAGCTTCGACTTCTTTCCAGGTTTGTCGTTCAGCCCTGAGGCGTTCTTTTTCCTCGCGACGCTCGATCATCAAGGGAGTAGGCTCATCGTAGCGTTTCCAAAAAAAGTAACTCACTGCGATGAAAACGAGTGAAATAATCAAGCCAGTGATGAGCGTATCCCACAACTCACTCATGCAGGCTCAACCCTTACTCAACCGGCTAATTCTGCATCCATAGCGGCATCGGAGGAGAGATGTTCGAAGCCGGGGATGATATCTCCGACTTGGCCGACAAGTTCGTCAGAGCCACCTGGGAGGTCCGAAATGTCCACGTCCGCACCTTCTGGGATGTTGCGGAATAAAGGACGAGCGATGAGCGTCTTGTTGAGCAGCATGAAGGTCGTTGCAACAACGCCCCAGAAGAGCAGAATAATGCTCAGGCCCTTTGGATTGCTCGGATTCCAAACATCTTCGGTGTTGGCGATCATGTCGGTGAAGTATGAACCCATGAGCACGATGAACAAAATGGGGAAGGCGATGTAGATGAGGACGTCCCACCAGCGGCCAACTTCCAAGTCATTGTCGCCCGTGTTGATGAAATCGTCACGGAATGCGGACACACCGAAGCCGAGGTATCCGGCAAAACCGCCGGGGGCAGTTCCAGCGTCAACTTCACTTCGCCACTTGACATAGCCGTACTTCCAGATTGAGAACGCGATGAACAGACCTGAGAACATGAGCCCGTAGCCCCAAATGTGGTCTTGTACTTCCAAGAATTCAGGGAAGGCCACGCCGGCTCCGTCCAGTTTGACCCACAGCACGGCAGAAGGCAGACCAAAGAGGAAGAGGGCGATACCGGTGATGAGGACGGAGCGTTCTCGGTCATACCCGTGGTCAACGAAGTTTCGAACACACAATTCAACGGTTGAAATCATTGATGTCAGGGCCGCAAAAGAGAGGGCCAAGAAGAAACCAGCCATCATGAACAGAGGTCCGATAGAACCACCAGGTGCCTGAGCAAAGACTTCGGGCAAGGCGAGGAAGGTGATGGCAGATGAACCACCAGTAACGGTAGCCAGTGGGTCGGGGTTGACGGCGAAGATTGCCGACAAAACGGCGAGTCCAGCGATGATGGAGACGCTGTTATTTGCAAGCCCCATCGTGAAGGCGTTGAGAACCGTATCCTCGTCCTTGCGCATGTACACTGCATAGGTGATGCACATGCCCATACCAGCCGAGCAGGACCATGCCGATTGGGAAAGCCCGTTGATCCAAACCTCCGGTTCAAAGAGCATGTCAAAGTCCACTGTAAACATGAACAGCGCCCCGTCCAGCGTACCGTCAGAGAAATCCATCCACAAGGAAAGGAAGAGGGTGAGGAAGAGCAAAGCGAAGAGAGAAATCATCAGGTAGAAGTTGACCTTTTCAATGGCTTTTGCTCCCTTCCAAATGGCACCAAGTACCAGCAGAATAACGATGAATTGGAAGAAGATAACTTGTCCTGGTGACTGAAGGAAGGCATTCCAAACTTCAGTAGTGTCAACTTCTTCACCCGTGAGTGCACCAGAAATACCGAGCTGGAAGTACTTCAGTGTCCAACCTGAAACCACGGCGTAGTAGAAGCCGATAGCGGTTGAAATCCATGCCGTCCACAAACCCATCCAGGCGAATCGTCGTCCTGCAAAGATTCGGAAGGTTCCGATGGTTCCCGTTCTGCTGCGCTTCCCCATGGCATATTCTGCAATGACGAGAGGGATGGACCAAATGAACAAGAAAAAGAGCCACGGAATGAGGAAGGTTCCTCCACCGTTGGCACCGACCATTCGAGGAAAGCGCCAGATATTACCGGTTCCTATAGCGGCTCCGATGGATGCGAAAATAAGACCGAGACGGCCGTTAAATTGGTCACTTTCTGCCATTCATCTCACCCCAAGCTGTTCCTTCCTCGGATACATCGGCAACCAGAACCGAATCGTTTTGGGAGTCTTCGTAGAGTTCGATTTCATCTTCACCTGTCAGCATGATGCGGAGGGCGACAGCGAGTCCACCCCACACGAAGGTGGCGACCAAGGTGAAGGTGAATAAGGCACCAGCAAGGCTGCCAAAGGCTGCCCTGTAGTTGACGTCGAGAACGTAGTACGAGCCATCCGAGGGGTAGAGGAACAAATCTGCACCGCCCAAGGTGGATACCATGGCCTTGTAGTGCACTTCGCCTGTGGCTGTTTCAGAAACTGGCAGCATGGCTCGCAAGATGGTTCCGTTACCGTCCGGCAGGGAGCATGATTGGTCAGCGACAGTCTTCACATCAACACTTTCCCAAGGAGTGGTTGACCATTCACGAGGTCCGAAATCACTTTGCAAACGGCTCGGCTTTACCTGACGCCACTTGATCTTGGTATCTTCCGTGCTGTAGGGGAATTGACCGGACACGCAGAGTTCAACAGGAATGCTTCCTTCATCTGGAATACTGACCTGGCTTGGTTCCTTGAGATAGTTTTGCTGTGAAATGTTAGCGATGGCGAGGTCGGCACGTTCCCGAGGACTGTCGGCAATTTCAGCGATGTAAAAGCCGGTTCCCAGATTGCGCACTGCAATATGGTCGATGTCGTCTTCATGTTGGTGGAAGGCAGTACCAATTTCCGAGGTGTAACAGTAGGAACCGTGAACGCCATAATGCCAATCGCAGAAGTCACCCGAAGTCGGGTAGAGGTCCGAGGACTGAAGGTTGGCGTAATTGGTCATGTCAGCCATTTGTTGGCCGTGGTAACGCAGTTGTGCATGGTCTGGACTTTCACAATCGGTGCAGTGGCCCCACGGGTAAAGGATGAGTTCTGAGTAGGAATGGTGCGTCAAGGTTGCCTTGAATTCGCTGGAACCATCGCCAACGTCGTCGTTCATTTCGGTCAGGTCTTGGATGAACTTGGTCTCGGGCTCAGAGTTACCTCCCCACCAGTCTTCATCGGTCACACCGTCAGCATCGTCGTCTTTTCCGTCGACGTGGTCTTCGTTGATCTGGCCGTCCCCATCGTTATCTCTGTCGTCAACAGGGCCGTTGTAAACGTCGTTATTGGAACCGTCCAGTTCACCTTCTGCCGGTGAACATGTTCCTGGAATCAGCGGGCCGGTTGCCCCGAGTGGAGCGCCCCATTCAAACTGGTAATTTCGGTTCAAATCAACGCCATCGCAATCCTCGTCAACCTGTTCTTGCAGGTCTGGGAGGGGCGTAACGCCGGTTATGGTATTGTCACGCAGATTCTTTCTCCATCCACCGCTGGGGCATGATTCCCAAGCAGGAGCGGGGCAGAAGACCTCGCGATCGTAGATGTTGCCGTCCACGTTGAGCATTGGAATCAGGTAGATCTCTCGTGAATTGACGAGGTCCGTGATAAATTGTTCCGAGTAGTCTTCGTCAACGCCGTGGTCACCCGGTCCGCAGGCTTGTCCGTCTCCGTTGGAGTCTTGATATTCGGCTGCGAGTGCGAGGCAGTCACCGTCGTCATCGAGAATGCCGTCATTATTCGCATCCCCCCACGGGTCTTCGTCGACCAGGCCGTCACCATCGTTATCGTAGCCGATGTTGTCGTAGGAGAAAGCAATAACTTCCATCTGCATGATGGCGACCGTGTAGGACATCCATTCACGGGCGTGGTGGTTGCCGACGATCATCACGTCGTGACGGTCAGCGTAATTTCCGTTATCTCCAACGAATTCATTGTATTCACCACCCTGAACGTCTCCAGTAATCTTCATCCACGGTGAAGCGTGACCGTAGTACCAGCCTTCGTAAGCATTGGCCGTGACTTTTTCACCACGTGCATTGGTGCCGCCGTTCAGGCCTTCATGGAATTCAAAAATTTCGGGATTGTCTTCAGCAAGTCGCTGCATTCGTACCTTCATTGTATCATAGGTGTGGTACTCTTTGAATTGCAAAATTCGGTCGTCTGCGTCCGCCCAGGGGAAGATATCATTGATGTAATCTTCAGACCAAATGCTTTCTGGTGAAACACCAGAGGCTGGTTCTTGTGCGTAGGCGTGTTCTGCCACCGGTGCAGCAAATGAAAGCAGCAAGGGAAGGCAGATGAGAAAGCCCAGCGTCGGGCGGGGTGCAGTTGGGCGAGGTGCAGCGAGCGCGGTTGGCATCATGCTATCGTCTTCGCGAACCCGCCTCACCTCTTCAAGCGTTCGTGTTCTTGAAAAGCAGAAAAACGCAGAAGAGGAGGGTTCGGGGGAGGGAAAGAAACAACCCACATGACCTGCTGGGTGACCACATGGAGAGCCTCTGGAACCCTGCCGCTGATTCAGCCCTACGCAACGAAGTGCTCGGGTTTTCAAACTTCACACTGTTGGCAATCCTGTCCATTTTTGTGATGATTCTTATCGTACGCCTGATCACCATGCGCATCGCACCCACCGTCTTGCGAACCATCATTCGCTCTGAAGCCATCACGAGCAAAACCGTTCGGAATTCCGACAAAGCGCTGGGAACAGCGGCCGGTGTTGGAATCGCCTTGGTCGCCCTGAACATCATGATCGAGGACATGGAACGAGCGGGTTCACCCGTTCTCATGCCGCCCTTGGCTGCAAACTTCCTTCCCGGATTCCTTCAATTCATCATCGCCATCGCCGTGGTGGTTTGGGCATTTAGACTCATCAATATCGTCCAAGATATCGTCATGATGTTCGACAAAGATGAGACATTGGACGGAACCGAAAAGACGCTTATTTCAGCCATGCAAAGCACCTTGCGCTTCTTCATTATCTTCGTCGGTGCTGTCTTCATCGCCGACTCCATGGGCTTTGACCTCACCTCGCTCATCGCTGGTCTCGGTATTTCCGGTCTCGCACTCGCCCTGGCAGCAAAGGACTCAATTTCGAATTTCTTCGGTGCCATCACCGTTTTGCTCGACCGTCCCTTCAAGGTCGGCGACTGGATCGTTGTGGGAAGTGCAGAAGG
This sequence comes from Candidatus Poseidonia sp., assembly GCA_016778305.1. Classification (GTDB taxonomy): domain Archaea; phylum Thermoplasmatota; class Poseidoniia; order Poseidoniales; family Poseidoniaceae; genus Poseidonia. The sequence goes on from JADHPT010000028.1 coordinate 7,146, forward strand.
TGAAGTGATTGAAATCAATCTCCGCACCACCCTGATTCGAACCTCTGCCGACACCATCATCACCATGCCGAATGCCAATCTGGTCAACTCACCCGTTGAGAATTGGGGCAAGCGCCGATGGCGCCGATGGCAAACTCAACTTCACCTCGATATCAACGCCGATGGTGATGCTGTGAACACCTTTTGTGAGCGTGTTCTCAAGGGCATTCGTACCAACCCAAAAACGCTCAAGGAGGAAGCATCCTTTTGCCAAGTCAGCATGATTTCAGCCACCTCTCTCGACGTGGACATCAACCTGTACTGGGACGTATCAGGCGGTGTTGAAGAGCGAGAAGAGCGGGCGAAGTTGATCATACAAATCAAGAACATCGCTGAAGACCTCGGCATTGATTTCTACGACGGGCGTATTCGCCAGCAACGCTGAATCAATACGGCGAAGGCAAACGACGCTGGTAGAGCAGATGGCCGATACCGGCCATGGTAAGCATCGTCACAATCACCACACCGGGAAGTCCCGACCAATTTTGGGAATCCCACGTGATGACCACGGTGGCCAGTGCGCTCAACAAGCCTGTCTTTCGCAAACCGTGCATGCTTCGTAACTCGCCCAATCGAGCCTGAATTCGTGATACATCGTTCAGCCATCCTTCACATTGCTTCATTTGGTTTTCAAGGCCGTACGCACGTGCTTCGGCCAGCATCAGAAGAATGGCCTCATACCGCCAAATCCAAAGCCCGCCGTTGACCGTTGAGATGGCTGAAGGCGAACTCCATGACGAAGGGAGATGACGCGCCCATGTCTCGTAGAAATCCTGTCGCTCATCGGATGAATCAAAGCGCCCTATCAGGGCCAAGCGTTGCTCAAGACGACCCATCATAGCCGCACCTGGCAAGCGTTCATCCTCGCACAAGAGATGGTCCATCAGAGGTCGTGGGGCTGGAATAAATCGGATGATATCGGAACCCTTGACCAGCATTGTTGGATAAATAGCGGGCAATCCGAGGACGTTGCGCGTGTGAGGTGCACGCCAAAGTGTGGTTGTTTTGAGATGCCCTTCAATGGATTTCAAACGCTCGTTCCAGCGGCGTTCGGTATTCGGCGTAGCAAAGGCGGCCAGAGGTTCGTGAAGTTGACCCAAGTTGTCTGCAAGAACGCGTGGTTGTTGAGATTCTACGGGCTGATAGTCGTGATGCGGATAGATGACGGCCATGTCACCATGTTCATGTTTCATTCCACCGATGGGCATCAAAAGAGGAGCAGTGCTCAAGGCCTCTCGCCATGGTTGAAACAATGCCAATGTGGATACGTCGTGACCCGTTGGAAAGGGGAAAAGATGAGCGATAAATTGACCGTCAAGGTCCAAGATGACGCTGTGACGGGTATGCTCGAGGAGATGCACCTCGCTGACATCCCTGGGCCACTGGCCCCAAGTGGTACTGGACGATTGATTCCACCATGTCGGCGAAGTAGCAAGTGTCCAATCCCAGCCGTAAAAGCGCCCCCAAGGACTGGGCAGGCCCTCGCTGAAAGCTGAGGGTTGGTAGGCTTGGTCGGTGAGACCTGCCGGAAACCAAGGCGGAACTTCGCTGCCCGTTGAGCCCTTGGTTGCTCCTTCCTCCATGCACCTCCCACACCTCAGCGCCCTTCAAACATGACGGAACTCGGCCTCAATGGTGGAGGGGAGTAATCAAACACTTCATGCGCTGAGGAGGGAAGGGGGCGGACCGTGGGTATCTCAGAACGTATGGGAGACGTGCTCGGCCTTGCGGTCGAAGCCAAGCTCCTTCGTGAGGTGCTTGAGCATCATCTGCAAGTCAATCATCTCGCCATCATCATGGACGGCAATCGGCGCTTCGCATGGCGCAGCAACCTCGCCACGGGATTGGGCCATCGAATTGGCAAACAAAAATTAGAACGCGTTCTTGATTGGGTGCTTGAATTGAAGATCCCATGGTTTACCGTTTACGCCCTTTCAACTGAAAACCTCAATCGTCCTCAAGATGAGCTGGACGGGCTTTTTGACCTGTACGTTGAGGGCCTTCGTGATATCGCAGACGATGAGCGCATACACGAACACAAGGTGCGCGTGAACATCATCGGGCGACGGGAACTTCTGCCCGAGCGCGTCAACGCTGCCATCGATTATGCTGAATCGAAAACGGCTGACTACGACCAATTTGTGTTCACCGTTTGCCTGGCTTACGGAAGCCGTGAAGAGATGATCACCGCCATTCAGAGCATAGCCAAAGATTTCGCTGCTGGCGATATTAGCCTTGAGGCCATTGACCAGCAAGCTGTTTCTGACCGTCTCTATACCTCTGATATGCCCGACCCCGACCTCGTCATTCGTACCAGCGGAGAAGAGCGCATCTCCAATTTCCTCTTGTGGCAGATGGCGTATTCCGAACTCTACTTCACCGATGTCTTTTGGCCGTCCTTCAGCAAAAAGGACTTACTCAAGGCGATTCGAACCTATCAGGACCGAGGTCGTCGCTACGGTGAATAACATGACGACCTGCGATGCGTGCAATGGATGGCTCAACCCCGCCTTGGCGGCGGACGCGGCGGTACGACGGGGAGATTCTGTGCTCCTAATACAACGTAAACACCCGCCCATGCAGGGTGCTTGGGCTCTTCCTGGTGGCTTTGTTGATCAGGGCGAAGACCCACTCCACGCAGCAGTTCGGGAACTCAAAGAAGAGACCGGACTGGACGGCCATTCGCCCAGGTTGCTCATGGTCATGGGCGACCCCAACCGAGACCCTCGCAAGCACATTGTGAGCGTGGTTTACGAAATCACGGTGAGCGAAGACCAAACTCCGGTGGGCGGTGATGATGCGGCAGATGCCCGTTTCTGGCCCATCGAGATCGTGTTCAGCGGAGAATTGACGCTGGCGGGCGACCACTTGCAAATTCTAAGCAATTGGCTAAAAAGCGACGTCAAAAAGGATTGAACACCTCAATTGAGGTTATCAGTCGGCTGGAGAATACCACGGATGATGACCTGTGATATGGCTACAACGGCAAAAATTGCAGCGGCGACGAGCGCGATCATTGCCCCACTTCCAGTGTCCAATTCTGATGAGAGGTAGAGGCCCAATAATACGGATGAGAGCCCAAAGACCTGCGACCAGATCAAACACTGGCGGAAACTTCGACCGACGAGTTGGGCGGTGGCTGCTGGTGTTACCAAGAGAGCGGTGACCAATAAGGTCCCAACAACCTGCACCATGCTGACAACAACAGCCGCAGTTGTGATGCTAAACAAAAGCCCAATACTTCGCACGGGAAGACCTTGAATTCGAGCGGCAACAGGGTCGATAGTCACTGCGAGGAGGCTCGTTCTTAGGAAGGAGATAACAATGATAGAAAGAATACAAATCGTGGTAATCATATCAAGGCTACTTTCATCGATCAATAATAAATTTCCAAACAGATATCCTTCGATGTCAGGAGTGATTCCACCGCCACCAAGGCGTAAAAAAACAAGACCAAGAGCCAACATCCCTGTGAGGAATATCGCAATGGATGCGTCCCCTGTCAACATTTCACGTGATTGCATTTCATGAATGAGTATGGCTGCAGTAATGCTGAACACCAAAGCATACCAAAGCGGTGAAGTTGCTCCAAGAACAATGCCTACTGCGACCCCTCCAAAGGATACGTGAGCCAGCCCGTCTCCGATCAATGCCAGATGTTGAATCAGTAGATAGGTTCCCAAAATACCTGCGACGATGGTGACCAACGCAGCAGCAAGAAGGGCACGTTGGAACAATTCCATGGTGAAGAAGTAGGGGAATATCTCACCGGGTATAACGGGGGCAACAGCCTCCATAAACGGCGAGATTAGGTCGAGTAAAAGTACACCTAGACCCATCATTCTTCCTCCTTGTGAATGTGGGAGTGATGTCCCGAATCAGCATGATGGACATGTTCAGCATGCCCGTGAACAGGGCCGATGCCGCGCAGGTCAGCGAGTTCCACCAAATCGGGAAATTCTTCCGTATCTCCGTCAAAACGAATTGTTTCCTCGAGGAAAATCATTCGATGTGCCGTTTGACGAATGGCAGCCAAATCGTGTGAGACCATGAGAATGGTTTTTCCCTCATTATGACAAAGACCATCCAGCAATTTGAGCAAGGAATTCCGTGCGTCTCTGTCAATTCCAACCAAAGGTTCGTCCAATAAAATAAATTCTGCTTTTGAAGCTAATGCGCGGGCGATGACTGCTCGCTGGCGTTGCCCTCCAGAAAGACGAGCGATGTCGATGTGTTGAACGTCTTCAAGATCCACCATCTTGATGGCTCTATCAACCTGTTCCTGTTGTCTACTTGATTTAAAATTGAACATATTTCTACCGTGAATAGTCCCTAAACGAACCAACTCCCGAACGGTGAGGCGTATGTCTTTCGGTAAATTGGAGGCTGCTTGTGAGACCCAGCCGATTTTTCCGAACAGCAGTGACGCTTGGGGTTGGAGTCCATAGATACTTACAGAACCTCGGTAGGAATTGAGAATGCCGAGAATGGTCAACATAAGCGTGGATTTTCCACTCCCGTTTGGACCGACAAGCCCGACAAATTCACCTCGATTAATCGTCAGATTGATGTTCTGCAACACCAGTTTTCCAGACCGATACACGGCAATATCCTTGACGTCCAAGATCGGTTCAGAATCGCGATTCTTATTGGTGGCCAACGAATGCATCTAAGCCCTTCTCCGGTTCCTGCTGTATGTGTCCTGTATATCTAAGATGCCAACTCTCCAAGTAGCGTACTCGGATATATCGTGTTAGTAGACGCCCTGAAACGAGGACAAATACGCCAACTACGAACAAAACCGGGAGGATGTCCACTGCATGCATCGAATCACACCTCCGCAATTTCAAACTACATTCAATTGTCAATCAATTGAGGTTCAACATCCAATACCGGAGACAAGGTTCTCAAGGTTCTTTGTCATCATTGAGAGGTAGTCATCAGTCGAGTCACTTGGAGCCAGCTCCATGGTGTAGAGGGTCTTGATTTCAACACCAGTTTCATCGACGATGCTCTGGACCGAGGATTGGTCTGTGTATTCCTCAACAAACAGGACTGTGATGCCCTCTTCCTTGATGAAGTCAACAACCTTTGCAACGTCTTCAGGAGACGGCTCACCTTCTGGGTCAAGTCCGTGAACTGTCATGAATTTGATATCGTATTCCACAGCGATGTAAGAGTAAGCGTTGTGGTTTGCAGCCACCGTCTTATCGTAGCCTCCAGCCATGCAGATTCCGTCTGCACCGAAGGCGGCATCGAAGGCCACATCAAGGGCAGTGAGTTGTGCCGAGTAGGCATCTGCGTTGGCCTTGAAGTCTGCTTCACCATCAGGGAAAGCGGCGATCAAGCCGTCCATGACCACAGTCACTTGTGCCTTGAACGCCAGTGGGCTTAGCCAGCTGTGTGGGTCGTAGTTCAGGTTTTCATCATCATGTTCATCGTGGCCGTCTTCTTCTTCATCGTGGCCGTCTTCTTCTTCATCGTGGCCGTCTTCTTCTTCATCGTGTCCGTCTTCTTCATCGTGGCCGTCTTCATCACCGTGATCGTCATGGCCGTCATGTCCTTCATGGCCGTCGCCAGCCATGATAACATGGAATTCAAGATCGGTTGGGTGTGCGAATCCATATTCGCCCTCAGCCTCAACGTGAAGCGTCACGTAGCCCATTGGTGGGTTTTGCCAAGCATCTAGATCTTCGATGAAGTGTTCGAGCTCGGTCAGGTTGAGCAAGCCGTCGCCATCCATGTCAGATTCGTTGAACATTTCCATGAGCATTTCTTCTTCATGTTCATCGTGTGCGTCATGCTCGTCATGGGCTTCTTCGTCCTCATGAGTTTCGTTTTCTTCATGGTGTTCGTCATGGTCTTCTTCATCTTCGGACCATGTGTTCCAGAATTCGTCCCAAGAGAGGTGACCGTCATCGTTGGCGTCAGCCATGATGAGCGCTTGTTCAGGAGTTGGCATATCGCTTTCCATCATCTCGATAAGTTGGCCGATTTCAGCCATGTCGAGAAGACCATCTGCATCCATGTCGGATTGGTTGAACATCCACATGAGGTTTTCTTCCATGTGTTCGTCATCATCGTGAGTTTCGTTCTCATCGTGAGTTTCGTTCTCATCGTGAGTTTCGTT
>JADHPT010000003.1 GCA_016778305.1 Candidatus Poseidonia sp.
TAACCATTGCTCATGCTTGCAGTGCTTCGGAAATGGGTGCCCATTCCGAGGCACCAAGCGCTTGCTCAACGCCGTTCATGTGCATGGAGAAGGGCGCGGGCGGCATGGCTCCCTGCAGTGCCTTGGCGTATTCAACACGTGTATCGCTATCGAGTCGCTTGAAAACCCAGGGGATTCCCTTGGCCATGAAATCCTCTGGGAACGCACCCATCATCTTCCCCATCATTCCACCCTGTTCCTCCATGGAGAAATTAGCTTCGATGAGCGGTACAAGGAGGGCTTCTTCCTTGTTCATGTGACGCACAGTAGTATGGAGAAGTTGGGAGCACTGGCGAGCGAAGGCCTCACCGGCAGAGGCGTTGCCTTCCCCGAAGGCTGCGAGGTTCGTTGTCATTTCTTCCCGAAGGGTTTCCTCTACTCGATGATCATCCTCAAAGGTTGTTGCTACGTGTGGCATACGATCGTTGACGGTTCCAAAAACACCGATATCTTCGCCTTTGGCATGGTAATCAAGGACATAACCTGTCCAATCAAAGCGTTCGCTCAAATCTTCAAACGAGACGCTACCCGCAAGGGCAAGCATTGCATCTGCTTCAAGCAATTCGAGTTCTCGTTCAAGGGCTGTGTGGATGTATTTCAGAGCGCGGAGCGGACCTGGGTTTGACATGAACAACGCTACGAGGGAGGTACTTATCAAGAGTTGTGAGGGAATCTAAAGAGATGGCTTTCTAACTACGGAAAATGTATTGATTGGAGCGATATGCATGCTTGGTTGATTGCTATTCAGGTTGCATATCCTCTTCGGAAAGATGTTTCAGTACGCCCGGAAGAATTTCGCCCGCTTTCCCTAAGTGGACCTCCGTGAAGGCATCAGCGTTAACGGGCGCCTCGAGATTCACGAGGATGGTCTTCGCTCCTGCTGCATTGGCGACATTCACCAGACCAGCAGCGGGGTAAACATGACCAGAACTGCCAACAACGAGAAAGGTATCACATTCTTCAACCGCTGCGTAAATGTCTTCCATGTGCATTGGCATCTCTCCAAACCAAACGATGTCAGGGCGAAGCCGTTGGGCAACCGCACAACAGGTGCAGGTAAGGAATTCATCCTTGAGGTCGCCCTCTTCCATTCTCACTTCTGTTTGACCACTCCTTTCGCAACGAAGAGTTTTCAATCGTCCGTGCATGTGGATTGTGGAAGTATTGCCTGCTCGTTCGTGCAGATCGTCGACGTTCTGCGTGATGAGGGTTAACTCCTCGTGACGTTCTGCCAAATCAGCCAGAGCCTCGTGTGCTGGATTGGGCTCGACTTCCAGCATCTGTCGTCTTCTTGCCTGATAAAAGCGCCATACAAACATCGGATCCGCATGCCAGGCTTGTGGAGTGGCGACATCTTCAATCCGATGTTCTTCCCAGAGCCCGTCGCCGTCACGGAAGGTCCGAATCCCCGATTCGGCCGATATACCCGCTCCGGTCAACACAACAATTCGTTGTCTGCTCATGAAGTCCCTCCCAGTTTGATCCTATTTGAACATAGAGTGGCGTTCGTCCCGGCCTTTTTCGGCCGCAACCGAGGCAGATTAAACCTCAGCAACACGAATTAAACGGGTGGTTCGAAAGCCCTGTAATATTTTGATGAAACGTTTTGTTTGAAACTCATCGTCAAGAGATTCATCGCCCGTGTCAATGCGGACGGCTTCCAATCCAATGAGTTTCGAAGGTGTGGCAACACCCAAAATATTGGTGTGGCCAACCAGGCGCAGTACGGTGGGTGAGAGTTGGAGGTTGCCTCGGCCAATAAGGAAGCCTTGGCCCCCCATCGGTGAAAGCAGCAAAAGAAGCGGGCGTTGCTGGCCGTCTTCGTCAACGTGCTCCCCGAGAATCCGGATTAATTCTGATTCGTCGAGGTCATTATGAAGTGATCCGCCGTGTTGAATATCAATTCCCAGCAGCGTCAGAGATTGGTTCAAGCGTTCACCCATTCGCCTCAGGGTACCTCCACTGCCCCATACCACCATGAGATCGTCTTCGTCTTCAAGCAATGAGCCAATGTGATTTGCAAGACCCTCGATGCTATCGTCTTCACTCACACGTTCCACTTGCTCTTTGGCGCCCTGCATGAAACGGGGCGATGAAGGCGTCCATGCCTCTCCGTACATTCGAACCTTCCAAACTCCTTCCTGGTAGACAACTTCATCCAAATCCATAACTTCGGTGATGGCGGTTCGTAAATCCCCCAAAGCGAAGGAGAGCACCACTTCAGCCGCAGCTTTTGGTGTGGTCGCAAAACAACCCGAGTGCATCTTGACGCCCCCTGGAACACCGATCAGGGGGGTTTCCTGTGCGGCCTCACCGCGGTTTTCGAGAGCCTTGACGATGTCCCTTGTGGTACCGTCGCCACCTGCATAGAGAAGAGCGTCAACCTCGGCGTCCAAAAGAGCGTTGACGAGGCTGGAGGTGTCCTCTGCACTGGTTGAATCGGGGGTAGAACCGACCCATTCGGTGCCGACTGCCACACTGTTGTCAACTTGTGGAATCCATGCAGAACCCATTCGGCCCTCCCATGCGACGAAGGTGAGAGAGGTTTGATTGCGATTGAGAGAGGACGCTGTCAAGCTTTGGAGATGGGTTAAGCACTGCTGCATTCGAGGTCCTGCTCTGTCTTCTGCCCCAGCAGCCCGTGCTTCTGCTGCGCGACCGTCACTTCCTTTGAATCCTAATTTCCCGCCCAAACCGGCATCTGGATTTACCACGATTCCGATGCGCATACACCACGCAGAAAGCCTTCCCTCAAATATCCCTGCTTCGCTCAATGAGTACTTTTGGGGTGTGTTTCACCCGAGGTTTGAAGATGTGCTTCTGCCAAGGTAGGACCATGAAACGTGCACCGACCGACGAGCCTAACCTCGACGACATCCTCGCTCGTGATTTTTCTGAATTGAACATGGGAGAGGAGCAAATCACAACAGAGGCGCCCCAAGAGATGCAACGAGACGAGGCAGAAGGGGCCGATGAGGCAAAGGCGAAGCCCATCATTTACAATCAAAAAATCGATGCTCGAGAAGACCGAGAGTCCTTTTCAGTCGCTCCACCTTCGAGCGCTTCATCTGCAAAGAATGGAGAGAAGAACACAACGTCAACCCCCTCGACAACCATTCTCAAGGCACCCACATCACAATTGGGCGACGACTTCGACGTCGAATGGTGAGAACCAGCAGGAAGGGTCGCCACAAGGCGCGGGATTCATAGCGAAGAGGCAACCCCGTAGGGGTTGTCGGAGGAACGAAGCACATGACAATGATTCACGTTACACTACCAGACGGTACGGTCAACGAATATGCTGCAGGAATCACCTGCGGTGAGGTCATTACCGATGCACTCGGAAAGAAACACGGATGCCTCGCAGCAAAAGTGGACGGATTGGAATTCGACATGTCGCACGCATTGGACATGAACTGCTCGGTTGAGGGCATCAAATCGGATTCTGAAGATGGCATTCACATCCTGCGCCATTCCGCAGCCCACCTTCTGGCGCAAGCGGTCATGGAGTTGTATCCTGGCGCCCTGCCAACTATTGGCCCAGCCATTGACCGTGGCTTTTACTATGACTTCGCAATGAAGCCCATCGCTGAAGGGGACCTGAAGAAAATCGAAAAGAAAATGCAAGAATTGGCACGCCGAAACTTCACGGTGGAGCGTGTTGAACTGAACCAAGATTCGTTGCGAGAGCACTTTGAACACAACCCCTACAAGCTTGAAATCATTGATGATAAATTGGAAGCGGGCGACGGTTCAACCATCTACAAGCAAGGTGAATGGTACGACCTTTGCCTCGGACCGCACGTCCCGAATACATCTCGCTTGATGTTTGTCAAACTCACCTCCGTTTCCTCTGCCTACTGGCGAGGTGACCAGGACCGAGAACAACTCGTTCGTATTTACGGTCTGGTCGAACCAAGCAAAGATGCGCTCAAGCAAACGCTGCACAGAATGGAAGAAGCAAAGAAACGCGATCACCGCAAACTCGGCAAAGATCTCCAACTCTTTCACATTGACGAGGATGTCGGCCAGGGCCTCATCATGTGGACTCCAAGAGGTGCGATTATCCGTCAAGAATTGCAGGATTTCATCTCACACCATCTTCGTCGCCAAGGCTATCAGCAGGTATTTACCCCGCATATTGGTAAATTGGATTTGTACCGAACCTCAGGCCATTTCCCCTACTATCAGGACTCGCAGTACCCTCCTCTTGTTGAACGCGACCTGATGAAGAAACTCGCTGATGAGGGTTGCACCTGCGGTGAATTGTCGAACATGATGAAGACTGGCGATATTGACGGTTACATGCTCAAACCGATGAACTGCCCGCATCACGTCAAAATTTACGCCAGTCAAGCACGTTCCTACCGCAACCTACCACTGCGTTTGGCTGAATTTGGCACCGTCTACCGTTGGGAGCAATCCGGTGAGATCTCTGGCATGACCCGAGTTCGTGGCTTTACTCAAGATGACGCCCACCTCTTCGTTACCGAAGACCAAATTTCTCAAGAAGTGCTGGGCTGCATCGAATTGGTTCAAATCATCTTTGACAAACTCGGAATGGCAGATTATCGTGTTCGTGTGGGTCTTCGCGACCCTGATTCAACCAAGTATGTGGGCGAGCCTGAGGCTTGGGACAAGGCCGAGGATGCCTGCCGTAATGCAGCGGCTTCTTTGGGTGTGGACTGGTCTGAAGAAGAAGGTGAAGCTGCATTTTATGGTCCTAAAATCGACTTTGTTGTCAAGGACGTCATCGGTCGAGAATGGCAACTTGGAACCGTCCAGGTTGACTATAACCTCCCTGAACGTTTCGACTTAACCTACAAAGGAAGCGATGGAGAATTGCACCGTCCGGTCATGATTCATCGCGCCCCATTTGGCTCCATGGAGCGGTTCTGTGGCGTGTTGATCGAGCACTTTGCTGGTCGCTTCCCCACCTGGCTCACGCCAACGCAATGCCACATCATTACCATTTCCGAGAAACACAAGGCCTACGCTGCGGAAGTTGCTTCAGCACTCAAGGAACGTGGAATACGTGTTGAAATGGATGATGGAGACGATACGGTAGGCAAGAAGATTCGTACCCATCGTAAACTCCAACCCGCCTACATGGTGATTCTTGGCGATGGAGAAATGGAAGGAAGAACCGTGAGCCTGCGAGCTCGTAATGGTGATCAGGTTGCAGATCTAGGTCTTGAAGAATTCATTGAAAACCTTCAAACTGAAATCAATGAAAAGGTGAGTCAGCCATCGCTTGTCCCGCCTTCATCGTGAGTGAGTTTTCATGGCACCGGGAATCATTCAAGGCTTTTCTTTTGCCATGATTGGGCCACTTTTCTTCGCCATTCTGACGACTTGGTTTTTTTGGGATAAGGTCGTGCCTCGACAACTGAAAGGCCTGCAAGTGGCGTTTCAAACTGGAGAACGCACCTATGAAGTTCACCGAGTCACCTCGACGGTGGAGGACGTCAAGGACCTGCTCGGTCGTCGAGGAACACGCTTTGGAGTGGTTTCATACCTGATGGCTCTCACAGGAAGTCTCATTTTATTATTTGAATTTACAAATTTCCGACTCAATCTTTCCGAAGGCTATCATGCACCGTCGGTCGCACTGGCACTGATTCTCATCATGCTTCCTGCCGTCGTATCGAGTGGAACCTCCTTGGGTGCTCAAGTGATTCGCCCTCTCGGGACCAACCGTGCCACGCTTCAGAACAATACACGGGCACGAAACATCGCTTATGTTGCCTTAACAGCCTCGTGGCTCTTCTTGGCCGGGATGGTGGGAATGGTCTTGGATGCACAGGGTGCATCACCAACACAAAGCGTCAGTATCGCAGGCTTCATCGCGTTCAGTCCAGCGGTTCTTGCCTATGGACGGATTCTCGGTTCCTCATGGAATGCACTGAAGCAATCCTCACAACAAAATGCAAAGGGAAAGGCCTCACCTTTTCACAATCACATTCCAAACGCACGCCAGCAATTCATCGCTCAAATTGTTCACCTCAACCTGGTAGCCATGCCCTTTGTTGCCGCCAACACCCTCATTTCACTGATCTTGCTGCTGTACAACCCGGACATGTTTACCCATACGGACCGAGTCATTAACCTTCCAGAATACCGACTCCAAAGCACCTACATGGAGGAAGGAGGTTTGCTTGGTTTCTGGCTTATTGAACTCTTTTCCAACATCCCACAGGCCGGTATCCGCGTGCCAATTGTGACCTCCTTGCTTTTGTTTTTACTGCTAAACGTAGCTGCTATTGGATTCCTTTTTGTGTATGAAGTGGCACGAATTCTCTTCCTTGACATCCAAGATGTTTCTGGAAAAGGCGGCATTCGGCTTGCTGATAGTCGCCTCTTGCGGGCCGAGCCCGTCCAACAAGCGAACGTGTTGAATTTCTGTTTTACCGGATTTGCAGGTCAATCCATGCTTCTGCTCGCTCTAGCGATGATCACGTTTTGGGATTCCAGTTTCCTTCCCCAAGGCAGCGCATGTGGTTCTTGGGAAGACAGTGTCTGTTCGGTCATGAAAAAGGACATGCTTGAACAATTGACTTGGATGCTGGCCTCGGGAGGACAAATCGCATTTATTGCAGTGTGGACACTCTCATGGAGACGTTCAAAACGACTTGACGATTTTACATTCGATTCAACCATGGACGAAGACCGAACCAGACTTCGTGGCATCAGTGACATGATTTACCTCAAGCAGCGCCAGGTTAACGAACTCATTGCAAGTGATGACTGGCAGACTGCACTCAATCGCTTTGAATCAAATTCCATGCGAAAAGAAGAAAAATTGGTCGGTTTGGACATGGTACGTAAAACACAGGCCACCATGCTCCTCAAGGTGGCTATCAACCGTTGGGATGATGCAGAAGAGGTCGCAGTTGATCTTCTCGCACTTCAGGGCGGACGGGATGCACACCTGTCAAGACTGACGCTTTGTGCCGCCAGTCTGGCTCAGCGGGACCACAAAGAAGCTCGGCCTCGCCTCGCTCTACTCAAGGACGATGATATTGAAGCAGTCCGCCTCAAATGGATAGCTGCGGTGTTGAATCCATCGATGAAACTCGGGCCAGAAGCTCGTTCCATGCTGAGTATTGATCCTATTACTAAGAAAAATATCGCCATGCTACGGCAACTCAATGAAGCTCAGGTCCTTGCTGATCGACAACGACTGAAACAGCCCACCGACCGGAGAATCTTCCTCAGTGAACTCGCACGTTTGCGCCTCAACGGGCAGAGTGAACGCGCCCTTACGCTCCTTGAATTGGCCATGAAGGACATAGAGGAAGAAGAATGGGTGCACGGTATCATCGTTCAAAGTCTTTTGAATTACGATGCGGGTCGTATCATGACGGCTGTTGACCTTGCTGAGAAATTGAACGAGCGTCATTCACGCAATCCACATTTGCGAAGTGTATTGCACCACTATGCGAGTTTGGGTCACACCAAGATGCCACCCTCTGAGCAATCTAAAATCGAATGGGCATTTGAGCAGGACTTGGATTGGCGTCAAAAATGGTCGGGCCATAACGTGAGCGTGCCGCCTCAGTTAGAAACTGCAGAACTCAAGAAACATGCATGGCAGGCCAATGCTTGGGTCGGTTTGGCAAGTGAGAAAGGTTTGTCAAGCCTGCTGAAGGGCAAGCGTAACCAACATCAACACCTACCTGACGACCTCCCATTGTGCATCTACACCCACCTCGCCGGCCTGATGGCGACAATCGGTGGGATGCCAGTAGATTTGGGCCTTCCCGGAACGATTCAATTTGATGAAATTGAAGCGGCAAACCTGCTCGATTTGTAATCAAATCCGCCGTCGTAGCCGTTCCATTGCAGCGTCTGCTTGTGAAAGGTATTGGAGGCATTCTTCAATTCGGCTGACGCCTAACATCTCCTCAGACATTGCAATGGCCTCTTCACAGGCGCGTCGATCTTCATCGGTGATGGTGATAGCCACAGCTTCGCATTGATTTCGAAGTACCTTCCATTCGTCCATCACATAGTCGTAGAGCTCAAGCGCTTCACCGCTCGCTCTTCCTTCTTTATCCAAGTCTGTGGTCATACGTTCCAAGAGCATGCCAGCATGAGACCACGTTCGATCATCTGCCGCCTGTTCAATTTCTGCAAGAGCTTTCGCCCAGATATCCTCATCATCTCGACCTTCGTAACGCTTGACGAGTTGTTTTCGCTGCTTGAGAGCGCGAAGAACATCGTCCATGGCCGCACGCTCTCGTTGCAGGGTTCGCACCACCCCGTCAGCAAGGCCAATCGCTTGACTTGCATTGCCTTCTTCGAGAGCGTTTTCGGCCTGCTTGAGACGTTGCTTCCCTTCGTCTAAATCCAATCCGTCTGCTTGATTGATTTGCCGATGCGCCTCATTGATGGATTCAATAGCTCGGTCGTTGGCTTCCCCTTCTGCTTCGAGTTGTCCGGGAATCACAACGGCAAATTCGAAAGCCTCACGGGGTTGTTCTTTGGACAATTTTTCCTTAGCGTCTTTGAGAAGATCTCGTAAGGTTGTGATGCCGTCTCCTTTCTTACCGTCAAGGGACCGAACGGCTTCAGTGATGGCATCCTCAGCTTGTTTCCACCATTCAATAACTTCACCAGCCCGTTTCTTGGCCTGTCGAAACAATTGTTCTCCTTCACGAAGCGAACCCAATCCAACTTCTCGCATCCCCATTTCGTAAGCTTTTCTTGGACGCTTGACAACAGGAGCAATCGATTCGGCCTTTTCAACAGCTTCAAGAGCGTCATGACGAATGATTTCAACGTCGTCTGCAAATGAAAGCGCTCGTTCCATATCCTCTTCGCTCTCATCAAGAAGACGCATGCCGTAAGCCGGATCAAGGTGGCCTTCTTCTTTGGCAGTGGTCAACAAACTTGCCGCTTGAGCAACCGCTGCTCCTTGCGCTTTCAATTCAAGGAGCCGTCCTTCCAAACGATCGAGTCTTCTCTGGAATGCCTTTCGTTCAACCTTTTGATCGTCACCAACCGACCATGAATACACGGTATCGCCGCATGCGAATGCCGCCAAGGCCACGGCCAAACTGCTTGAAAGCGAGGTGAAGGATTCAACTTGAGTGACGACAAGGGCGACGGCCGATGCACTGCCAATGCCCGTTAGAATTGAGCGAAAACGCAGAACACCAAAGTGGCCACGAAGGGTGTTTACTGCCATCGATCGAGCCACGAGGGCTGAGAAAAGAACGAGGAGACTTCCAGCCGATGCCTGATGTGAGCCGGTGTCAATGCCCAGGGCTCCAATGACGAGAAGGACGGGCCACGCCAAGGCAGTGGATAAACCCAGACGTGTACGAGCTGAGGGCTCATCTAAGACCAAATCTTGAAGAAAAATACCCCACAAAATGAGAGCGAATGGGGGGCCAAAATTAGCCAAGACAACGCCATCCCCTTGCACCATACTCTTGAGGGTCGGCCAAGCTAACCAAAGGGCGCAGCCGAGAATGATGAAAGCAGTGTACATCGCCATGGATTCAACACGCTTTGTTCGTTGCAAGCGCTCGGCTTGAATCGCTGAATCAGTATCAGCCCATGTGACCATAGAACAACCACACCTTCACCCCTCCATAATCACTCCGACGGGCTTCCCATCACCCAACACTCACATGAAATCCAGCGGCAATGTTCAAGGGTGTCTTTGGGGTGTGGTGAAAAGGAGAGGGAAGAGTATGCCGGGTCTCATTACAATGGACGATTTATCCAATGACGAAATTATGAGCATCCTTGATGATGCACAACGCTTGCTTCCCGTTGCAGAAGGCCGGACCTATTTACCCCTCCTTCAGGGAAAAATATTGGGCAATCTCTTCTTTGAACCCAGTACCCGAACGCGAATGTCTTTCGAAACCGCCATGAAGCGACTGGGCGGCGACGTTGTCAATCTTGGTGACGTGAAGACCTCCTCGGTAGTCAAAGGCGAGACCCTCTACGACACCATCCAGATGGTCGACGGTTACACCGATATCATTGCCATGCGCCATCCAAGGCAAGGTGCTGCCCAATACGCACAAGATGCCGCACGAGTACCCATTTTGAACGGTGGAGACGGAGCGGGGCACCACCCTACTCAAACCATGCTCGACCTGTTCACAATTCGCCAAGCCCACGGTACCCTCGAAGGCCTGAAGGTGATTTTGGCTGGGGATTTGCGCTACGGTCGTACCGTCCACTCTCTGAGCCATGCACTCACTCGCTTCGGATGCGAATTGATTTTTGCAAGCCCTGAACTCCTCAAGATGCCTGCTGAAATTGTCAACGACCTAACGAAGCACGGAGCCAATGTAACGGAAACTGATGAGTTGCTGGGCTCCATTGCTGACGCAGACGTCGTCTACATGACTCGTATTCAGAAGGAACGCTTCGCTGATGAAGACGAATATACGAAGGTCGCTGGCGCTTACAAATTGCACGCCTCCAATCTTGAAGGAGCCAAAGAGAACATGATCATCATGCACCCCCTTCCTCGTGTTGACGAAATCCATCCTTCGGTTGATGGAACTCGCCACGCCCGATATTTCCAACAGGCCTTCAATGGCGTTGTCGCACGAATGGCGCTTCTTTGCCGTCTTTTGGGAATCAAAGTTCCTCAAACGATTGCAGATGGAGGTGAGGCTTGATGGCACAAGAGCACAACATGCGTCGTGTCACAGCCATTCGCAACGGGACGGTCATCGACCACATTCCGTCCGGCCAAGCCATGCGAGTGTTGGAGATGTTGGCCATTGACAAATCCACCTCCGTCCCCGTTTCCATGGTGATGAACGTCCCGTCGAAGAAAATGGGAACAAAGGACATCATCAAAGTTGAAGATCGGGAACTGAATCAAGATGAATTAAATCGCTTGGCACTGGTTGCCCCCGATGCACGGGTGGCCATCATCCGCGCCTACAGTGTGGCCGAAAAGCTGACCATTGAACTTGGAGATGAAGTCACCAATGTAGTAAGTTGCACCTTCTCAAACTGCATTACAACCAATCCCCGCGAGCCCTTGGCTCACCGCCTCAAGGTCATGTCTCGTGAACCATTGGAATTGCGCTGTCACTATTGTGGACGACCTCAGGACCTCGAAGAATTGATTCACAACCTATTGTGAGTTCACTCTTCAACCCCGAGAAGATCTCGCATATCACACGCTTTACATTGGTCCTGTGAGGTCATGCTACCGCACCTCGGGCAAGCTGTAGGAGCTGCAGGGCGACGTTGTTGACCCCCCAATTCGACAACTTGGTCGCGTAATAATTTGACTTGATCGGCCATTTTGACCAGTCCGTGACGAGTACCTGGGACATCTGCTTCCATTTTCGCCACCATTTCACGATGCCGCCAGCGCAGAGCGCCGCGTGCATTTGGACACTCTTCATGGTGAAGGGGGAGGTCGCGATGAAGGGCATAGAGGTGGATTTCCTGTTCCGGTACCCACCGTAGAGGGACGATACGAGGTGCGAGGCCATCGACTGGAGTGGAGGTATGAGGTGCGAGGCGAAGGGTGCGTTCGAGGTCTCCATTGGTCACGTTCATCAACACCGTTTGAGCCATATCGTCGAGATTGTGCCCGAGTGCAATCACATCAGCCCCGACCCGTTGAGCAAGGTGGTTAATGCCTTGGCGACGGAAAACACCACAGTAAGCACACGCCATTCGTGGCGCGTTGTTGTCCTTCTCAATGACCATAGGGAGGCGTTTGACAACCTCATCGATCTCAACGAAAGAGAGTTCGGGGTAAGAGACCACTTCGTGAGCGATACCAAGTCTGTCACACAACGTTTTCGCACAATCAATGGATGGTGGTCGGTAGCCTTCGATTCCCTCATCGACGGTACCCGCAACGATGGTCACGTCGCGACGTTGTCCGAGGAGGTCGACCAGGCTATCGAGGAGGACAGCTGAATCTTTGCCCCCAGATACTGCCACTAAAATGGTGGTGTGCTCGCCTTTTTTGAGGTGGAGTTGTTGACGTAATTCTTTGCTGATCTTCTTGCGCACGGATTTTGCAAGGTGCTTACCACACAAGATTCTGCCAGAATACGCCTGCTCAACGAGGGCTGGCTTGTCACAAGAGTCACATTGTGGAATCTGGAAAGCTGGCCTCGTCCCACTGCCTTCCATGGTTGATGGGTATGGCTACAGGGTTTCAATACAACGGACACAGAAGGGGGTTTGAGTATCTGAATTTGGTTAATTTTTTCAATTAAGAAATCAATTTTCTAATTGAGATTTTAAATTAGGATTCACGCATTGCATTTCGTCCGGTTTGGGAACGAGATGCCAGATGTTTTTCCTAAAAATGAATAAAAGACGCCCTGCAATCCAGTTTCTTCCTCTTCCAAAGCGCATTTCCAGTTGGAAAATCTCAAAGGGTCTTCAAATCAACAATAATCAGCGCTAAAGCGCAAAACTTCTTGAAGGCTACAGCGCTGTCACGGGAATTGAGCGAGCATGTTGCAACGACTTCTTACCGGATTCCTAGAGCAGGAAGGCGTGGAGCAAGCCGTGATGTTTGACGACCGTGGGCGACTCATGGCCAGCGTGGGCCAGCAGGGTCAATTACCTGCTATCGAACACGCCGTTGCCCTCACATCAGCGGCTTTGAGTGCTTGTGTTGAGCACGAATTGGGTGAACTTTACGAAGTCTGGTCAGAAGGCGAACAACGAACGATGATCGATGTCATCACCCCCTACCGTATCTTGATGCTCAAAGGCAAAGGTGGCCGTCTTGCACGCTGGCGGCACAGCGTTGACCATCGCCGACGTCTGCTGGCCACAACCCCCGAATTTTAGGTGAATACGATGTTTAAACTACCCAATGGAACGCCTGTTACCGATGAGATTTCCCTCACCGAGGGGCATCTTCAGCCCTTTGCACATGGCGCCATTACAAGCTATATCGGGCGAAGAAAAACGCCGAGTGGGCATCGTTTGGTCCGTGGCGGGCGCATCGTTGGATGGATTGCCGAAGACAAGGAAAAAGGCGTGATGCTCGGTGGTAGCGAAGCCCGTGCTCAATTGGAAACCATAGAGGCAGAGGGGAAACTTCGCTTGGTTGGATCTCAATACACCTTAAGTGGCCTTGGAGGAGTTGCTGAAATCATTCCAGAGGCCTTTGAACATCAAGCAGACCGACAGGGGTTGAGAGCCAGCACAAATTTTGTTGAACGATTGCTCGCCAGGGACCTTTCCATGGTTGTGAAGACACTCATTCTTGACCCAACGGTACGAGGCGCCATCGCTATTGATGGAGGCATGCTCATCGATTATGCTGGAGACCTTCCTGGCTTTGGAAAAGAAGAAGCGCTTGCATCTCAGGTCTATGACCTTCTTTCAAACATGCGAATGGAGGACCATCCACATCTCGCTGTCAAGGGGCAAGGTCACTGGATTTTACACACCGATGAAGGGTCTCTCTTGCTTGCACAAAGCGGGGATATTGCACTTGCAGCATGGACCGAACGTGATGCAAACCATGCTCGATTGCTTTCTGCAGCATCAACTGCCTTAGGAGGCGATGTAGCCTCTGCGGGTGCTGATGGAACGAAACTTCCTGAAGGATTTACTCTGCGAGAAGGTCGTGGCGGGCCGGACGCCATCGTGTCAATGCTGAAGGCTGGCCTCTACGAAGAGGTAACGGGCCATATCCAGTCGGGTAGTTCAAGCAAAGCCGTTTCGTTGGTGCTATCGCAAGGTGTGCCCGTCGCACTCTGGGCACCTTCAGTGGACGATGAAACAGAAGCACTTCGATTGCTCACAGAGCCAAAGCGTAAGGTTCGGCTCATTCGGCTGCCAGCGGGCACCATTGTTACCGCTGGGTCTGGAACGATCGCTACATTCTCTCTGACAGGATTCATCGATCAATTGGCCACGATTCGAACGCGTTCTGAGGCACGCCAAGAATCGTTGAGAGCGACCCTTACCGACATGCTTGGCTTTGAGGCAGGGATTGAGCAATTACGGAGTGAACGTGCGAAGTTGGCATTCAAAACCGACGGCATGGAATCAGCCGTTCCCCTTCAGGTCATGCAAGGACAAGCCGTATCCGCCGTTGATGAAGGATTGCGTCGCCGTCTCGAGAAGTCAGAGCAAACCGTATCGGATTTGAATGCCTCTATCGCTGTGCTCGAAGGAAAAATCAAAGAGTTAGAAACCAAAAAAGACGCTGCTCAAATTGTTGCCAGAGAAGCGAGTGAAACACGGCAAGAGCACACCGTCGCCATGGAGAACGCTCATGCACAACTCAACACGATGCAGGTTGACCTTGCACAAGCAAGAGCCGTTTCAGATGAAGCCGCGTCAAGAGCTGAACGGCTGGTTCGAAGAGTGAATGAACTCGAACATCAAGTCAGCGAGCGAGCAGCAGAATTAGCCAAGGCCATCGGAGATGCGAGTTCAAGCGCAGAATTGCAAGGTATGATCGAAGAACTCTCTCTCAAGGAAGCCGAATTGCAAGCCAATTTGGGCGAAGGGAGCCAACGATTGACGACCATACGTCAGCAAAGCGATGACGAAGAACGTCGGTTGCGAGTTTTGACCGAACAAGTCAGTACGACTCGCGAGCGACATGCACGAGCGCAATCTGACCTCCTTAGCCTGCAGGAACAGGTCCATGTCCAACAACTTGAACTTGAAGCAGCTCGATTGGAAGAAAAGAAATCCAGAGACCATGCTGACGAAGACCGCAAGCGTCGTGCAGAAGAAGAAGCGCGACGTTCCAACATCGAGGCCGAATTACGTGAATTGATGAATGAACGACGGCAGGTTCTCAGAGAACTGGGTGATTTGGGTGCTCGAAGAGGGCATGCTGAAGCCGAGTTGGCTTCGCTCGTTGAGAAGGCCACCGACTTGGCTACCGCCCATGAAGAAGCGCTTGCTGATATCCAAGAAGCAGAACGCTTGCGTGCGCGACTTGCAGAAGAACCACTTGCTCAAGCACTTCTCGATGATAACAATACATTCGAGGGCCTCGGTCCTGTTTTGGAGCGACTTGAGCATGCTCGAGAACTCGGTTATTCGGTGACGATGCTCGACAGGGCTGTTGAGCGAGCGCTGCAGGTGATTCAATCAACGGTAGACCACGTTGCGGCCACACCTCGCCACTTACTCTCTTCCGAAGTGATGACACTCTTGGAACGACAAGTCCCCCAAACTGCAGGAGCCGTGCGAGGACTCGCACGCTGGTCTGTTCAGCAACGACTTGAACTCCAACTTGGAGAAACCGTCAACCACCTCGTGCTTGATCTTGAACACCTCCTTGAGGATTACGACCGCTCCATTACAATGTTGCGCCGAATCCGAAACGTGCTTGAACAAATCGAGCGACTTGGTGCACCAGAGCATGAGGTTCACGCCCTGATGGCCAATTGTCAGCGCCCAGAAGCCCTTCCGAGTCTCGCCCTTGGAACTCGAAAGTTGATTCAAGTTGCTCTTGATGACATCTACCTCGAAGCAGATCAGCGCGATGCGGGAGAGGCGATTGGACTGGAGGAAACCGCTCGTGTCCTTGAAGAACTCATCACACAATTGGACGCTTCAGGACTGACTGATGGCCGTCCCCGCGGCATGCTTTGGGAATTCCAGCGTGATGGCTTGCTGCCCTTTGAGCGAGAAGCCATTCCTGCTGAACAACGTCTTCCTGTTGACGAAGGAATGTTGCACGATTTAGAACCTCACCTCCTTGCTTCAGAGGCATTGGAATCCGTCGAGGCCCCAACATCAGAACCTGTCGACAGTGCAGGATGGTCCGAACTTCCCGCACCAAGTGACGATAACCTGCATGCGGCTATTGACTCTTCATCAAAGGTCACGGGCACGCATCATGATTTGGATGACGAGAGAGCACGCCTAGAGGCTGAATTAGCCCGTATTGATGCTGAGTGGAGTCATCGGGATGCCCCGCCACCAACGCCAGTTCCTGCCGATGCTGCCCTGACTGACCTCGAGGCTCGTCTTTCGAACATTGACTTTTGAGGTGGTCACGAATGACCGACGCAACCACGCTCATGGGACGAACTGAAGAGCGAGAAAAAGCATACCCGTTATGGATTGAACGGCTCTTTCTTCTCGTTGCAGTGATCGTCGTCGTTCTCTCTTCATCCGACATACGTGAGGCTGTTGACCATGCGTGGTTAGGGCCGATTGTGGCCTACATCCTCCTTCCTTTGGCACTGCTGGCTTGTGTTGAATTGATGGGCCGTTTTGTCCAAGGACAACAAGGCTCATAATTGGCTGAAATCCTTTGTAGCAGGCTCTATTTCAACTGGATTGCTTCGTGACTGTATCAATCCAATGACACGCTGCCAGGGGATGAAGAAACGCAGAACAGCCATCAGACTCAAGAATAAGAGGGCAGAGATGACCAAGCCATAGGTCAACGTCAATTCAATCGATTCTGAGACCTGCCCCGCCCACTGACTTCCAGTGGTATCCGATACAATGGTCAGCAGCACTTTGTGGAAGCCAAGAGCTACCATCGTCGCAATACCGGTCAATCCAAGGAAGAGGAAGGTGTGTCTCAAGTGCGTATTCAGAACGTTGTCCATTTGGCGCACATATTCTGGATCACGCTTGCATGATTCAGGAAGACGGAATGCATATTCCAGGTTGCGAATGACACCGTAACTTGCTTCTTGGAAGACCATGATCAAGACCGCGATGAGAATGAGATTGAATTGCTCTTGGGTCACCAATTTGAGTCCAAACAGCCCAATGGTCGGGTCTGAGGTCTGACTTTCGAGGACGGCAAGGGTTCCTCCGTACGAACCCAATTGTGATTTGATCAGAGGGAAGGTCAGGATGGCGTGTATACCCAAGAACAGCAGCGTAAATCCAATGGCCCATGCGATGGAACGTCGTGACAGACCCCAGATCCCTCGAGTACCCATGATTACGGGCAGGAGATAAATGAACATAATGAGCAATGACATAATCATCAACAATGGCCACTGGAGTGTTTGCAATTCTGAATCGGTGGGTAAGCGTAAATCAAAGGAAAAGAGCATACCTGCGAACCACGAAAGGGTAAGTCGGCCGATCAGGAGAACGATGAGACCGACGATGAAACCCAATTTGATACGCTGTTGAACCTTTGGTGTTTGGAATGCGAGGAAGGCCATCGCACCACCAAGACCCAATCCCAGTACCATGGGGACGAAGAAACGAGCGAGGCCCGAACGACCCTCTCCGGTGAGCCAATCGCCCAACGGGAGTTGGTCCGATATGAGCAATTCAATGGTATCGAACAGAATTGTATGATCGATGGAGCCAACAACATAGGTTGAGACGACTTCGAGATACATTCCAATCAAGGCCACCGTTGCAACCACCTGCAGCGTTATGATTTGCCATTGCCGACGTAGGTTCTTGAGATGCAGCGTACGTGGACGTGCGCTTCCCTCGAGGAGAACATCTGACTGGAGACCGACTTCACCCGCCATCTTAGTACCCCCGGACCTGCATGAGTGCCTGTGACAAATCCATGTCAGGCATCCAGTCGATGACCTGTGCACCCGAACCTGCCAACGTGGTCAAACGATTCTGACGTTCGAGTTTGAGCACTTCGTATGACATACGAGGAATACGGCTGACCAAGCGTTCAAAGTCAACGCTTGAAGGCGAAAGAACCGTGACTTCGTGACCTCGTCCTACCAAATCGCGTACGGCGGCAGGAACTGTTCCGTCGCCCTCGCACGATGAGATGATGAAGACTGGGCTGCCTCTACTGAAGCGCCCACTGAGAGAATTGGTCACCGCTTGAAGAGGCATTTCGCCCTTCGGCGTCACGCCTGCAAGAGCACTGAGGATTTTGAAATACTGCTTGTCACCCGTGTCGGGAGGCAGATAGGAGAGTTTCTCATCGTAAATCGCCAATGCAACTGAATCTCGACGTTGCAGGAAGAAGGCTGCGAGACTGGCTGCAGATACTGTCCCCATTTCGAGAGGATTCTTGAGAACCGTACCAATACGCGCCAAATCACGACTGTCCAAGATTAGGAAAAGGTCGGTGACTGCATCACGGCACTTTTCGTTGACCATCAATTCACCCGTTCGGGCGTATGCTTTCCAATTGATATTCTTGAACGGGTCTCCGGGGACGTATTCCCTCAACGAATAGAATTCAGAGCCTTGTCCTGGTGTTCTTAGGGTGGTGGCACCCGTGTACATCTTAGGGGTTCGGCTGCGCAAAAATGCTTCTTCGATGTCCTTGATCTGCGGGAAAATCACAATGTCGCTGTGGTGGTCTACGTACATATCTTCAACACCGAGGTTGAAAGTATTTCGAGCACGTAGTGACACAGGGCCGATGGAGTAGTGGCCACGCAGAGGACAGCGTAGAACGTAACGAATACGCGCACTTTCGCCAGGCTTGAGGTTCAATTGCATTTGATTGAGGCCACTTCGTAATTTCATTTCGTGAGGAATGTTATCGTAAATATCCAACATCTGAGTTTTCCGATTGCTGCGGTTGGTGACGAGCAACTCAACATAAAGGTCGTCCCCTTTGTACAGGTTATCAGCGGAAAGAGTGCGCTGAACTTCGACATCACCGTGGCCTGAAATCCATGAATTCACGACGATAAAGGCGACAAGGCTCAATCCAAGGATCATCATTTGTTGATTGGAAATCATCATCCCAATCAGGACCAAAGCAATGCCTCCGGTGAAGGTGAATGCTGCTTTACGAGTCCACATGATACCGCCTCACTGACGTCCCCACGCCTTGATTCGTTTGACCAGAGCAACCGTTTGTTCAAGCGTGTATCGGTTGCTTGCTTCGACGGCAAATTTAGCCAGTACTGGGTCGTTGATCATTGAAACCAACTCGTTTGCTTTCATCGCTTGGAATTCTTCTCGGTTCAAACCGTTCTGATTTCGTACCTTTGAAAGGAAGACTTGGCGGATCTTCTCCACTTTGGAGTAGTAGGCATATCGGTTCGCATCACCAAATCCATAGTAGATGATGCTGAATACGTGCCGCCACGGTTCAGGGTCACGTTTCTTGATGAGGACCGCTTCGAAGGTGATGAAGAGAATGAGGAAAAGAAGGAGCATAGCAAGTCCTTCTCCGGTGAAGTAGACCAAGAGGAAGTAAACCGTGTTGTAGGAGTCAGCAGCCAATGCGCTTTGCGGGTGGCGTGACTCGTCAAAGATAACCATGGCGTTTTCTGCAGGTTGTCCTTCCTCGCCGACCAGTTCGCTCATCAATGCTTCTGCAATGAAGTCAAGCGCCCATTTTCGATTGTCATTCTCGGGCATCAACGTTGCAGTTTCCCCATAATCGCCGTCGTTGAATCCTTCGTAATCGTACATGGCGTTGATGAGGGCGGAACCGTCAGCGATGAACAATACACGACCTCCGTCAGTGGGTGAGCAACTTGCTCGAGCACATGCTTCGATGCTGAGATTGAATTGGCCCCAGCGATCGGGTGTTTCCGGTGTGATTTCATTGCCAACCCAAATTTCTCCGTCTCCGTTGACGTCAACGGTTGCTTCGTTGCTGGTCAGGGCCCGTATGGCAACTTCGGTCAAGGGACCTCGTACACCAGGAATCACTTCCAATGCGGTAATGTTGTTGAGCAACATTTGGTAGGTTGCGTTGTACTCCACGATACCTCCAACGAGATGGTGAGCGCACAAGCCGGCTTGGGATTCGGTCAAACTTTGTCCGTCAAGTTTTGCACACGGATGCTCACCAGGCCCATCGGGCACACCCCACCGGTCGTGCGTGGAGAGGGTCGTTGGGTCAACTTCGGTGCCGTTCATCCCGCAAGGATTGGATTGTACACACATCCAGATGTAATTGTAATCCAATTCTGCCACATAAGTCGTATCAAAGACTTGTTCACCAGTGTATCGAATTCCAAATGCCTCAGCGATGGTGTTGGCATATCCGTAATCTTCGAGGATGAGCGCTGTGCCGCCTGCTTCAACGAACTCAACGATTGCATTGATTTCTGAAGGAGAAAATCCATTGCCTGAGGCAATGGTGATGAAACCGTCTTCGTCAAATTGAGGCAAGGTGAGGGTGTCTCGTTCGACACCTGCCAAGACATAGGTCGTGTTGCGAGGGTCCTCAATGTCGGCGAGCAATAGCGGACTGCTGACCAGTGAACGGGTTTCGATATTCATAGCGCGAATGTCTTCACGGAAGGCAGACATATCGTTCCAATCATCGTCATATGCCGATAGTTGGTTGGTGGCGCTGATGTTGATAAAATTCGACATAATCGTAAGAAGAAGAATCAGCATGACTCCCCAAAACGAAGCTTGGAGGGCGAGCCTCCGAGCATTGAAGTTGGCGGGGAGTCCAAGCATGTACATCACGAGGGAGACAGTTCCCAAATCAGCACGGGCTCCTATGACTTTAGAAGGTTGTCCACCTTCGTGGATAAAATGCTCATCCAGATGTAAGCGCCATTCATTGATTGAGGTGGATTTTTGCAGCGATTCTAGAAACCGAAGACGAAGGAATTTTCACCGTGCTTTGATCGTTCTCGAAAGGAAGTGCTGAGGGGTCAACGGTTGACTCAACACTCACAACGAGATCGCTCAACATACCGGTATTGAGATCAAAATGAATGTCCTTGAGGCGCCCGAGGAGTGCCCCCGTGCGGTCTACGACCTCTCTTCCAATTACTTCCCTCCCGAAAATTGCCATCAGTGTCACCCCGTTGGTAACCTTCCGGTGAAGCAATCCCTTGAATGCGTCGGTTGGTTAACCGACATCACATCGTTTCCATGCCGCGACTGAAGTCTCGGTTTCGCTTGATGTTCGTCAAGCCAGATGTGAGGCGTGTTTCCATCTTTTGGTAGTATTCCAGCATGTCAGGAGTTACGGTAGGGCGAACTCGGGAAATTGCTTCCTCAAAGTGAGCCTTTGTGACCTTCTTTTTGTTAGCACGCATGCAGATGAGGGCTGCTTCTCGGCAAACAGCTTCAATATCGGCTCCAGTGAAGCCATCCATGCCTGTCAAGATGTCGTTGAAGGAGAATTTACTGAGAGGCATACCTTCAGAATGAATACTGAAGATTGCCTCTCGGGCCCCCGTGTCGGGAGGAGGCACGTGCAAGACACGTTCGAAGCGACCGCTCCGCAGGAGAGCCGGGTCAATCATTTCGGGACGATTGGTGGCTGCGACGATGATGACTCCATCGAGTGATTCGACACCGTCCATACTCGCCAATAATTGATTCACGACACGGTTGCCAACATCGCTTCCCTCAGAGGCGCTACCGCCACTGCGCATGCTCGCAATGGACTCAAACTCATCAAGGAAAATGATGGAGGGTGCGGATTGCTTTGCTTTCTTGAAAATTTCACGGATGGCACGTTCGGATTCACCCACCCATTTTGAAATCAATTCTGGCCCTTTGATGCTGATGAAGTTCGCTTGCGCCTCGTTAGCAATGGCCTTGGCCAAGAGAGTCTTACCGGTACCAGGTGCGCCGAACAGAACAATTCCTCGAGGTGGTTTGATTCCAAAGTGTTCAAACAATTCTGGCTTGGTGAGTGGCCATTCAACCGATTCCTTGAGGCGATCTTTGACCTCGAGAAGGCCGCCGACTTCGTCCCAAGATATTTCGGGTACTTCGACATAAATTTCACGGAGCGCAGAGGGTTCAACATCACGAATCGCTTCTTTGAAATCGTCCATACATACTTCCATCTTTTCAAGAACTTCTGGAGGGAGCGTTTCCTCTTCAAGGTCAATTTCTGGGAGGTATCGGCGCAAGGCACGCATGGCCGCTTCACGAACCAAGGCAGCAAGATCTGCACCGACAAAGCCGTATGTATTGTCGAGAACCCATGAGATGTCAAAATCATCGGAAATAGGCATTTGGCGGGTGTGGACATCCATGATTTCGCTTCGTCCTTCTCGGTCGGGCACACCGATCTCGATCTCTCGGTCAAAGCGACCGGGGCGACGAAGGGCTGGGTCGAGTGCATCCCTTCGGTTGGTAGCTCCGATGATGACAACATTGTCTCGCCCTTGCATGCCGTCCATGAGCGTGAGCATCTGTGCGACCACACGACGTTCTACTTCACCCGATACGTCTTCCCGCTTGGGGCAAATGGAGTCGATTTCGTCGATGAAGATGATTGCTGGAGAATTCGCAGATGCTTCATCAAAAATTTCTCGGAGTTTCTTTTCGGATTCTCCGTAGTACTTGGAAATGATTTCCGGTCCATTGATACTCTTGAAATGTGCGTTTACCTCGGTTGCAACAGCCTTGGCAATCATCGTCTTACCCGTACCGGGAGGGCCGTGGAGAAGAACTCCTTTGGGGGAGTCAATGCCCAATCGTCGGAACAGTTCGGGATGCTTGAGGGGCAATTCAATCATTTCACGGACCTTGAGGAGTTGTTGGCCGATGCCTCCGACATCTTCGTACGTGATACCTTCGGATTGACCGAGGTCTTCCTCGGCCACCGCTTCGTCTTTGATGATGATCTCGGTATCGGTCGTGACTTTGACAATGCCCTTTGGAACGGTTTGAACGACTGCAAACGGGAGTGCTTCAGCGAACAGCGTCATGCCCGGGATAAAGATACGGTCGCCAGCGACCACGGGCCGCTTGGCAAGTCCACGCTTTGCGAAGCCTTCGATGCCGGGGCCAAATTTGACCTTCTGCTTATTGGCCATCACGGGAGAGATGGTCAACTTCGTACATTCTTTGGCTTCGACTCTTCGAACGGTCACACGGTCACCGAGGCTGACGCCTGCGTTTTTGCGGATGATACCGTCAACTCTGATGATGTCCATTTTTGCATCTTCGGGTCGACTACGCCAATAAATAGCAGCTGTAGAGCGTTCATCCCCGCTGATTTCGACGATATCGCCTGGCTTGAGATCGAGGCCCATCTCCGAGGAGATTCGGGCTCGACCGTGCCCAACGTCGGACGGTATGGCCTTGGAAACACGCACTTCAATGGATTCGTCTTTGTCCGCCATAATATTCTCTCCTGTCTAATTTTGTTGATGCTTTGACGGTATATTAACGCACGCCACTAAGGGTTTCGCTCCGCCTCGCACATGGAAATCATTGCTGGGGACTATAAACCCGAGGCCGAATTCCTTTGAAGCACTCAAATCCCTCTTCATTCAAGCGAGCCATCACATTCAAGAGACGAATATGTGTCGCTCGCTTTATGGTTCATGTTCTCGAAACTGGTCTGGAATTCCTCCAAGCAGATAACCCCAACGGCAAACCCTCAGTACGAGGCTTCAACATCATCAACGGTCAATTAGCCAATGCCAGTAACGGACAAAGCTTCCAATCAATCAACCCTGCTCTTCTCGCAGATTGCCTCGGCGAATTCCCGCTTTCAACCCGTGAGGACGTGCATGCTGCCCTCAATGCAGCGCAGGCAGCATTCCCTGCTTGGTCAGCGACCCCTGCGCCAACTCGCGGCCAAATCATTGGCAATATGGGTCGCTTGCTCATGGAACACAAAGACGACCTCGTGGCTCTCGAAACACGTGAAATCGGTAAAACCCTCAAAGAATCCGGTGGCGAAATCCAAGAAGCGATCGATACATGTCTCTTTTTCCAGTCAGAAGGGCGACGACTCTACGGCCAAACCGTCAACTCGGAATTGCCCGACAAGGAATTGTTCACCTATCGCCGCCCCCTGGGCGTCTGCGGTATCATCAATGCCTGCAATTTCCCATCAGCAGTTCCTTTCTGGAAGATGATTCCAGCCATCATGTGCGGCAATACCTGCGTTTGGAAGAGCCCCCAAGACGCTCCGCTCCTTTCCTTTGCTCTTGCTCGCATCATGCACCAAGCAGGCCTTCCAGACGGCGTGATCAACCTCGTTCACGGAAAAGGGAGCGGGGCTGGCCAGTACCTTGTCGACGCTGTTGACGAAGGTTTGGTCAACAAGATCTCGTTCACGGGTTCGACTGAAGTTGGAAAGATGATCGGGGAAGTGTGTGGACGAAACCTGGTTTCATGCTCACTCGAACTTGGCGGGAAAAATCCCTTGGTCGTGATGCCCTCTGCCAACCTCGACAACGCAGTAGCAGGAGCATATTGGGGCGCCTTTGGAACCGCTGGCCAACGCTGCACAAGTTTGGGCAACCTCATCCTCCACGAAAGCATCTACGACGCCTTTATGGAGAAGTTCATGGCCAAGGTCAAAACAACACGTATCGGTGATTCATCCGTCCACAAGGACGTCCTCTACGGGCCGATGTTGTCACCAAAATACGCCAAGGATTTCATGGCCGGACTCGACATGGCGAAGGCCTCCGGAGCAACTCAACTCTGGGGCGAAGGAGCGATCACTGCCGACAACCAACCTGAGAATTTCATGGGTGACGCAACAGAGGGCGTCTTCATGTGGCCTCACGTCTTTGCCGATGTCACTGAAGACATGGATTGCTTCCAAGAAGAAATCTTTGGACCTGTTGTCACCGTGGTCAAGGCCAAAGATTTCGATCACGCCCTCCACCTGGCCAACGCAAGCCCCTACGGCCTGTCCTCCGCCATCTACACCAACGACCGACTTGAGGCCTACCGCTACAAGACCGGCATCAAAGCAGGTATGACCGGCATCAATAACTCTACCACCGGCGCTGAAGCTCATCTGCCCTTTGGTGGCGTCAAAGGTTCGGGCAACGGAACACGCGAATCAGGCATCTGGGTCCTTGAAGCATACTCGTACTGGCACGCAGTCAACGATGAATTGTCAGGGAAATTACAACTCGCTCAGATGGATGTTGACGAAATTGAAATGGTCGAAGCGGAAGTAAATTGGAGCGATTTAGCCTGATTTTCTAACACTTTTACCCTGTGGGTGAATGGTGAACCTCAAAGACCCTGCGCTAGTCCGCTAACATATCCCCTTTGGGATACGTGGCGATTTTATGGGTGACGGCATCAAACTTCCAATGCTCAATGGGTTGGGTCGGACCAACCGAATCGACAACTGGTGGAGCCAACCTCTTACCATGGGCCTAGCCCTTACCGCCGCTCTCATCTACACCTTCTGGCGTCTCTTCCTCAATGATGCCGATATTTCCTACACGCTCGAAGGCAGTACGGTGATGTCACCTATTTTTTCACCCAACGTACTCGAATGGGATTTGTTCGGACTTTCTTCATGGGACCATCCTGAATGGGTCAACGCCGCTATCCTCGTCCTGTGGATTCCCTTTGGCTTCCGCGGCACCTGCTATTACATGCGTCGCGTGTACTACAGGACATTCTTTGCAAGCCCAACCGCATGCTGGGTGGACGAACCAGAGATCAACAAGGCAATTGGGTACAAAGGAGAAAAGCGCCTGTTTATCTTCAACAACCTGCACCGTTACTTCCTCTATGCGGCCATGATTATTCTTGTCATCAAATGGTGGGACGTCACACACACGATGCATTTCAAGGACACTCACGAATACGGTGTTTCGATTGGCACCTTCGTGATGGCTCTTGAAGCCTTTTTGCTGACCATGTATGTCACCTCCTGCCACGCACTTCGCCATCTTGCTGGTGGCATGCTCGACCGATGGACCACGGGCATCAGCCGCGTTCGTGGGCGCTTGTTTGGAGGAATAAGCGTCCTGAACCGGTCCCACGGCTTCTGGTTTTGGACCTCACTCGTGTTCGTATTCTTAGGAGACCTCTGGGTCTTGGCTGTGGCCGATGGACGCTTCAATGACGTCGTATTGTTCAGTTTTTGAGGTGAGATGATGAGTGAGAAAATAAGCAATCATGAGTACGATGTCATCATCATTGGTGCAGGTGGCGCTGGCTTACGAGCCGCCATCGAGTCTGCACGATCCGGAGCAAAGACTGCCATCATCACCAAGTCGCTTCTCGGTAAGGCTCACACGGTAATGGCTGAAGGTGGCTGTGCAGCAGCCTTGCAAAATGCCGATCCTCGTGACGGCTGGAAAGTTCACTTTCACGACACCATGAAAGGGAGCAAATGGCTTGCTGACTGGCGTATGGCCGAGTTCCATGCCAAAGAAGCTCCAGACCGTGTCCGAGAACTCGAACAGTGGGGTGCGGTCTTTGACAGGACTCCCAAGAACCTCATCAATCAACGGAACTTTGGCGGGCACACCTTCCCTCGTTTGGCTCACGTTGGTGACGCTACGGGTCTCGAAATCATCCGAACCCTCCAAGAGCGTGGAATTCACGAAGGCATTGACATCTTCATGGAATACACCGTCAGAACCCTGCTCAAAGAAGGAGACCGTGTCACCGGTTGCGTAGCCTACAACCGCGTTGATGGCGACATTCACGCTTTTTCCGCCAAGTCCGTTGTTCTCGCAACGGGCGGCATTACCCGCTGCTGGTCGGTTTGTTCTGGCTCATGGGAGTACACTGGCGACGGACACGCTCTCGCTCTTTGGGCTGGTGCTGAACTGCGCGACATGGAATTCGTTCAATTTCACCCAACTGGCATGGTATGGCCACCCTCTGTTCGTGGCATCCTTGTCACAGAAGGCGTGCGTGGTGAAGGTGGACGCCTTACCAACAACAAAGGCGAGCGCTTCATGTTCGACTACGTTCCTGAAATGTTTGCAGGCGACCACGCCGACACCATTGAAGAATCCGACCAGTGGGTTGAGGAAATCGTAAGCGGCAAACTCGCAACGGTTCGTCGGCCTCCTGAATTGCTGACACGTGACGTCGTTTCGAAAGCGATCAACGAAGAGGTCAAGGCCGGACGAGGCTCACCCCACGGGGGAGCATTCTTGGACATCTCGCATCGTGGCGAAGAAGCCATTTTGAAGAAGTTACCTTCAATGCACCATCAATTCAAGGAATTGGCTGGCGTCGATATCAGCAAGGAGGCAATGGAAGTTGGCCCCACCGCCCACTATGTTATGGGCGGCGTTTGCGTTGATGCCGAATCTCAAGAAACGACGGTCCCCGGGCTCTTTGCCTGTGGAGAAGTAGCATCCGGTCTCCACGGTGCAAACCGATTGGGCGGGAATTCACTCTCTGACCTCATCGTTTTCGGCAAGCGTGCCGGAGAATTTGCTGCCAAGCGTGCCTCGAACCTTGCTCAGCCTACCATAGACAGTGCTCAAGTCAAGGCTGCTGTCTCCGATATGCTGGCGCCTTTGGAACGCGACGGCGGCGAAAACCCCGGCCAAATTTACGACGAAATGCGGGAGATGATGCAAGCGAAGGTCGGTATTATTCGTACCAAGTCTGAGCTTGAAGAGGCCCTGATCGATATCGAGCAATTCAAAGAACGAGCCATGGCCTGTTCGTCAGGTACCTCTCGAAAATATAACTCTGGTTGGCACCAAGCCCTTGACCTGCTCAACATGGCAGATGTATCTCATGCTGCAACTCTGGCTGCCATCACCCGAGAAGAAAGCCGCGGTGGACACACCCGTGACGACTACCCTACCCCTGAAGACGACTACTGGGGTAAGACACTCAACATCATCTGGATGGAAGATGGAGAGATGAAGATTCGACAAGAGCCCGTTGAAGAAATGCGAGATGACCTTCAAGAAGTACTGAAGGAAGTTAAGTCCATCATCGCTGAACGTGCTGCCGAAGCTGGAGGTGAGAACTAATGTCACTCAAAGGAACCAAACAATCGTTCAATATTCTACGTGGAGAAGGTGAAGAGGCCTCGCTTGATGGCTACGAAATTGAACTTGATGAGGGCATGGTCGTATTGGATTGCCTTCACCGCATTCAACACGAACAGGAACCCGATATGGCCGTTCGTTGGAACTGCAAAGCAGGAAAATGCGGTTCATGTTCTGCTGAAATCAACGGCCGACCTCGTCTGATGTGCATGACTCGGATGAGCGACGTGGTCGCTGAAACACCGGCAGGCCAACCCATTGAGATTCGTCCAATGAAAGCCTTCCCTCACGTCAAAGACCTTGTCACAGACGTCAGTTGGAATTACGAAGTTGCCCAACGTATCAAGCCCATCAACGGACCCGAGGAGATGAATTGGGAATTCAATCAGATGGAAGCAGATCGTGTTCAAGAATTCCGTGAATGCATCGAGTGCTTTCTGTGCGTCAATACCTGCCACGTTCTACGAGACCACGCCTTGTTCGATGATTTCGCAGGACCTCGTAACCTGGTACGCCTCGCCCAGTATGAGATGCACCCGTTGGATACCGAAGACCGTGTGCCAGAAATCAAGAAAGAATTCGGCGTTGAATACTGCAACATCACACGATGCTGCACTGAAGTATGTCCTGCTGGCATCCAAATCACTGATGATGCGATCATCCAATTGAAGGAACGTGTTGTTGACCGCTACTACGACCCTCTTCAGCGTATCTGGCGCACGCTCACGCGACAGAAAGTTCGCTATTGAGGGAAGATAACGAGCGACGTTGATGTTCAGCCCTGATGGGCACAGCATGTGCAAGCAGTGTTCATTGCCTTGTTCACCCTCGAACCGGACCCCACTGCAAACTGAGGATTATCTCACACCTCCGGGACGAGGGCTGAGCACCGTTTCCTCAACTCAAGGTCTGGCCTCAAGCCATTGACGCTGCAGGGATTCACCGAAGGCGTCGCGTTCCAAATCAGGATGGCCAATGGGGCGAACGAGAATCAGAATGTCGAGTTGACCACCCCAAGATGCGACAGCAGACAGAGCGACTTCACCAACCTTTGTTCCACTTGAATCCAAACCAAAAGCAGTGGATTTGATGTCATAGCGCCGGAATTCAACCGTTACAGTTGTTTCATCAAGAAGCCGTACGTCCAATTCATTCGGTGCTGGGACGGGTTCAAGCAAAACAGTCTCAGGGTCAAGTCGAACAATGGAGACTTCTTCGTCCAAGAGTTGAATGGCTTGATGCATGCGTCCCGTCTCCATATTCAGCAGGGAAGCAAGAGATAACGCCGTCCATTCTGACCCCATGAGGCCGGTTTGATGGGGCAGTCGCATGCTGATTGATTGAAGGATTTCTACATCAGTGGTAACCCATGTGTATTGCTCACTTGCAGGATAGAGTGGAGCATCCGGGTTTTCGCTGAACAGAGGTTGACCCCATTCACTGGGGGCTACGGGGTCGTTAACTGGAAGAAAACCAGTGGCTGTTAAACAGAGTATCGCGACACTCAACGCGAGCATTCGAGGTGTTCGATGGGTCTTCCAATCATCTCGGGCTGCCGGGCTGAGCAGTGAGACCAACAAGAGCAACGGCAGGGCAAGGAGGGCGCCAGCGGGCAAGATCCATAGGAAAATAGCGAAGGCGAGCGCCATGCCAATGCCTTGGGAACCGATTGGAGTCTGCCATGTTTCATCCCCAGGTTCTTCCTTACGTCGGTGAATAACTACCAGCGTCAACCCACCTCCGAGCAGAGGCAGCAGCGATTGAAGCAAACCTTGCCATACCATGAACGACGGTTCCGACCCCGCATCCAGCCGCCATAGATGTTCGGGTTGTCCCAAGGTTGATGCGAGGGTTTCGTGTAAGATTGACCATGGCGGAGGCGGTTCTTTCCTTTCTGGACGTCCAACACCGTCACAAGATTCCCACTCCTCGGTGGTCAAAACCTTGGGCTCAACGCTTGGGACCGGGAATTGTTGACCTTAACCTCAAGCTGTACAAAGGCTCGATTCTAGGTTTGGTGGGACCGAACGGAGCAGGGAAGACTACCCTGTTGCGCATGATGGCCGGTATCCTCCCGCTTCAAACAGGCTCGGTGATGCAACGCATTGGCAACGAAGAATGGACTCGAGTTGCCGATTTACGAACCTTGGTCGGTCACATGCCTGAACAGGTGAGGTGGCAAGGCAGAACTACGGTCAGGAATATTTTGCT
Organism: Candidatus Poseidonia sp.; assembly: GCA_016778305.1. Taxonomy (GTDB): domain Archaea; phylum Thermoplasmatota; class Poseidoniia; order Poseidoniales; family Poseidoniaceae; genus Poseidonia. The sequence continues at coordinate 29,841 of JADHPT010000003.1, forward strand.
TGAACTCGGAGATATGCGAGGGACGCAAACCAATCGCATCGACGCACTGCTCAACCTCGTCGGCCTTCAACAGCGTCAAGACGAACAGTTGGATAATCTCAGCCAGGGCATGCGTCAACGCCTTTCCATAGCAGCAGCATTGCTGGGGTCACCCAAGGTTCTGCTGCTGGATGAACCCTTCAACGGACTCGATCCAGTTGCTGCGCAAGCCTTCACTGAACTGATTCAACGACTTGCGAACAAGGGCGTTAGCATCGTCATCTCGTCGCACATGGTTGCCCAATTAGGCGGATTCATCGACCGAATCGGCTTGCTCCATCGTGGCCAACTCCTTGATGAAGGGCCGTTAGAAGATGTCGAAACACGATTAGGGCTTAACGGCCGCTACATGATTTCTGGAACTGGGAAAGTGGACCTCAATCTGCGTCTGAAGGGCATTGACTTGGAACGAATCGAGGAGACAACCAATGAAGACGGATGGAGTTTGACCTTTAGGGGAGACTCACAAGAGGTATTGCAGGCCTTGCTTTCAAACGACGTTGTTCTTTCCTCTTGGTCTCCTCTTGCACCCGATTTGGTTGAGTGGTTATGTGCCGCTACTGGAATGGATGTACGGGATATTTCGTTAGAAGTTGCCTCGTCTGCATTCTTGCCAATGCGGACCAAGGAGATGGGCGAAGATGAGTGATTTCAGACGAATCCGAAGCATGGCTGCCCGCATACGGCGTGAACGCCTCTTTGGCATCCGCATGAACATCATGCTCCCCATTCTCCTCCTGTTCTTGCCGGGAATGGCGTGGGGTTTTTCTGACCCCAACATCATCTTGCCCGGTGGCCATCAGCCATCCACTGCGATGGAAGTCCTGTTCTATGCTTCTCTCGGTGTCGTATTTGGGGCCACCATGTGTGCTGTTTTGCTCTCATTTGACGGAGTGAGTCGAGATCGAGCAAGTGGCATGCTCGAAGTTCGACTTGCTCAACCAATGCCTCGTCAACATCAAGCGACTGCCTTGGTATTGGGTTATTTGCAAAGCATTCTGATACCGGTGTATGGACTCATGGTATTGTGCCTCGTAATTGTACGCATCCGCATGGGCGAGTGGACAAGTCTTGAGGAGACCTTGGTGTACTTTGCTTCAACGGGACTCATTCTTCTGTGGTACACACTGTTCGCTCTCCTCGCCTCAACGACTGCGAAAGAACAGGGTACTGCAGTTGCCTTTGGAGTTGGTGTTTGGTTCTTTTTCACCTTCTTATGGGCGCTGGTGACGACCATGGTGGCCTATGCATCAGGTGTTGCGGTTGGTGAAGCTAATGACCCTGGATGGGTGGCTTTGGAGGGGGCGCTAGACCTGTTGTCACCAAATGGCGTTTATCATCATCTTTTGGAAACACAACTTCCAAGCGTTGACAGAGGCGTCCCTATGTGGCAAACATGGGCTGCAGCAATCGCCTGGACAGTCCTGCCTTGGTGGGGGCTTCAACGGCGCATGGAAGCACTTGTACCTTGAGGAAAAAGGCAATTCTTCATGAAGGCGAAAGCCTACGCCTGTATATGACACGCCGCCCGCTCTCACTGCAAATCGCCTCGTTGGCACTCACGCTACTGATGGTTCTGGTCACAACATCACCTCTTATGACGCCCGTCTTGGATGAACAATCAATCGTTCTCCCCACTGAAGGGCGCCAGGATGCACTCGACGTCGACTGCAGCGGATATTCATTTGAAGACCTCTTTGAATACGATTTCGCATTGTTCGAACTTGTTATTCTTGACGATTGGGCAACCGGCGATATGTTTGCAAATGCATGGGTCAACGGCTCCAACTCGGCTATCGTGCGCGACAACCTTGACGGTCTGTTCGAAGGTTTGCCCGGCGGCGATAACGATTGGATCAGCACTGATGAGCGTGATGCTGTTCGCAGTATTGGGCCAAAATGTATCGCTGATATGGAAACACGACTTGGAATGCGTGAGGGCATCCCTCACTCGGGTGGCGTTGATTGGAATGATTTTGAATTCGTAGAAGATGGAATCGGACTGGATGAAGTCAACCTTGTTCCTGAAGGCCATCCTGATGCTCGCACCTGTACCAACTTTGGTGCTGAGCAAAGTTGCAAAGAAGTTCCTACTTCAACCACCGAGGATTTAGAAATCAGCCTTTTTGTTAACGATGGAGAAAATAACAATGTGCGATGGGACCAGTTGCCCAACAGTGGCTCGTCAAACTTCACGCTCGCCATGAACATCACCAATATGAGCGATGCCGCCCTTGTTGTGACCTTCCCTGTCCTACAGGGCCTACGGATGTACGATTTCCGAGTCACAGACAACAGTGCTGAAGGCGGATTAAACTGTGATTACATCAACGAACCATCCTTCAAGTACCTCCCCGATGGGAGCCTTCAAGTGACACAATTGGTCAACTTTGACCGAACACAATGGGCCCTCGAGTGTGCGATGTTCATGGACTTCACCACCCAAATTCCCGAAACGAACGATTTCCCCATTTGGTCATCGACTGCACCTGCCAACGGCACGCGAATCGCCACCAGTGGTGCTGGGACAACGGTATTCACGCCAGCTGATGTGGGTAATGCATGGGCGAGTGATGACGACGGATGGTCGCTCGATTGTGTCTTTGATCAAGAAGGATGGTCGGTTTCAACCAACGTACTGGGCGATTTCCTCGTTGCTCAACCTGCGTCCTCATCGATGGCTGAGGCAACCTGTACTGTCGTTGACCCCTTGGGTGCTACTGACGAAAATGATTCTCGTACGTGGACCTTTGGAACCCTCTTCACCGCTACTGGGACAGTGGATGATGACGGTGAAAACGCTCGTATTACCATCACTTCTTCTGGACTTGTGAGTGAATTTATCTTCACCCCCAGAGCCCTCCAAGACGGACAACTTGGCGGTTCCAATGATGCGGTCACCATCAGTTCAAGCGCACCTTCGGCGATTGCAATGAGCCTCACAGGCATTCGTCCAGGTTCATTTACCATCACGGGTGTAGCTGAAGCAACCAACATGATCGATTTCACGGTTGATATGGATTTGGACCTCATTAAACCAAATTCTCCACCCGTCATCTCTGTTGCCGTCAATTTCAACGGAGAGAACGCCACCTGGGACGATAACCAGCAGAAGTTTGAGATGTACGGTCTCGTGAACGACCCGGACCTCGAAGCGGTGAGCATGAGTTTGACAATTTGTGGCGCAATGTACCAAGGTTTTGTGATTGACAACATCAATTGGAATGTGGAAGTTTCAACGGCCATATGTATGGCAAACGGACTCACCGATTACGATGTGATCATCACGGCCACCGACGATTCTGGAGCATCAACACAGATCACCGTTGGAATTCAAGATCCAATGAGCAATGACTTGCCGCTTCCCGCAAATCCAATTGATGATGGCAGCGATTCTTCTCTTCCATTCCCGTCCTTTTTGGCGACCTTAGCTATGCTCGGGGCTGCACTTATCCTCCGCTCTAAGAACGAAGAATAAACCGACACAACCAAAAGGCAGCGCTCGCGGGGCAAATTTAGGGATACGTATGTTTACGGGCACTGTTGAGGCACGAAGCCACGAAGGTGGTCTTCTCGTCCATTTTGATGGGTCTTCACCAGCCCTTAATGCGATTGTAATTTTGGCAGAAGATGGCACCTACATCGGAAAGGTCGATGGTGTCATCGGAAATACCAACCACCCACTTGCTCACATTGGACACGTTGATCGCAAACTCGATTTGGACACCGTGATGGGTGCCCAAGTTGGCATTCGAGCGAAGAAGGCTCGTCCCGAACGAGAGCGCTCTAACGATCGAGACGACTCCCCACGACGTGATGACCGAAGAGATAACCATCGTAGCGACCGCAACAATTCGGGCCGGGAACGTGGTTCATTCTCCCGACAAGACAGAGGGGGCCAACGAGGAAACCATTCCGACAACCACGGTGATAACGACTGGGATTGTCCCAAGTGCAACAACTCTAATTTCGCACGACGAACCGTATGCAATCTATGTGAAGAACCCCGCCCGGGTGGAACTGGGGGCGGTCAGCGCCATGGTCGAAGAAACGATTTCCAACGCCGAGATAGAAATAGCGGTGGTGGTCGTGAAACCTTCAACGATAACGATTGGACATGCCCTGAATGTAAGAATTCTAATTTCTCATTCCGTCAACAATGCAACCGTTGTGAAGCACCCCGCCCGGGAGGCGGTGGTGGACGATCAAATTCAGGTCCTTCGAGTGGAGGCTATCGTGACCGAAACGGTGGCGGAGGCCGTGACCGAGGATCGTCTGATCGAGACGGCGGTGGAGGCTATCGTGACCGAAACGGTGGCGGAGGCCGTGACCGAGGGTCGTCTGATCGAGGCGGCGGCGGAGGCTATCGTGACCGAAACGGTGGCGGAGGCCGTGACCGAGGATCGTCTGATCGAGGCGGCGGTGGAGGCTATCGTGACCGAAACGGTGGCGGAGGCCGTGACCGAGGATCGTCTGATCGAGGCGGCGGTGACCGCCGAGGCGGAGATCGCAGTAGTGATTATCGCAAGGCCAAAGGAAAGCGCTCGGGCCACGCTCATAACCGCCCACCTCGTGATTTATTCCCACGCAAATTTGAACGTCAAGACGAGGACTGAAGGAGTCGAGATACTTGAGTGCTGAAACGCATTACTTGGACGCCCTTGAAGCCCTTGATGAAGGTCGGCGCGAAGATGCCAAGGTGGAAGCAAAGAAAGCAACCGACGCTGATCCTGAACATCTTGAAGCATGGGGAGTCTACGTTGAGGCATGTCTGCCCCCAGCGGGTCAGCCGCCGTCAATGATTGAAGCCGCTCAAGCAATTGCTGCAATTCGACGTATTATCGCCATTGACCCAATCCGAATGGACATGTGGGTTCGTGGGGGCCGAATTCTCGCTGATGAACTCGGCATGCTCCATGACGCATTGCACTGGTGGCAAGATTGTCGCCAGCACGCTCCCGATGAAGTAACTCCAATCGTTGAGATGGCATCGATTCTCGCTGACATGGGTGAGTACAGCAAAGCCCAGGAACGTCTGCAGTCCATCTTGGATGAAAACATGGATGTCGGAATGACACAATTTCGTAAAATCAATTCCCTATTGCAACTCGTTCGTGCTGCAGCAACACAACAAGAAAAAGAGATCTTCCGCCCCTATGAAAAACACCATGATGGCTGGCAGGCTATTGGCCAGAAGATGGGTAAACCCCCGATGTCAGAGAATTTTATTTTCCTCATCACCACCGTCCCAGTTCTCCTTCTCGTGATCTACTTTTCATCACAATTTTCTTCCGGTGGATGGGCTCCGTTTTGTTTGAACACCGTCGCTATCATGTTCATCGTTCTTCTTGGTATTCGGAATGCAAAGCGGTGGTTCCAAATCATCAACCGCCCGGCATTCAATCTCTTGCGTGCCATGAACTTTGAAGCAGCAACGGGCTACACGGTGATACCTGAAGACATGCGAACTTCAGTTCTGTATGTGTACATCATGCAACGAAAGCCCCTCGCTTGGCAAGAGCGTACGCTGAAAGTCATTGAAAAGGGTTCGAACTTGCCAAAGAACTGGAAACTGCGACTCCCTGATTTTGATGCACACATCAATGAAGAAGCAGAGCAGGCTTTTTGGTCTGAAGAAGCGCTTGATGCATACGAAGAAGAATAATCACGTGCCTGCAGTGTAATCTTCAAGGTAGGCAATCTGTTCATCCGTAAGATCATCGATTTCCAAGCCCATCGTTGCAAGTTTTGTGCGAGCAAGGTCTGCATCCTGCTGGCTGGAAATATCGTACACGATAGAATCCATCGAGGCTCCTTCTTGAGCAAGGCGTACCAGAGCGAGATATTGGTTGGCAAAGGACATATCCATTACTTCTGAAGGATGACCTTCAGCTGCTGCGAGGTTGACTAAACGGCCTTCAGCGAGTAAAAATATTTGATTTCCATTCGCAAGGGTAAATTCCTCATTATTTTCACGAATGCTTCGCTGACTGGTCGACAATGATTTGAGATCTTCAATGTTGATTTCACAGTCATAATGTCCTGTGTTGGCTACAATAGCCCCGTTTTTCATAGACTTGAAATGACGGCCTACGATTATGTCCTTGATTCCTGTTGCAGTGCAAAAGATGTCGCCCAATGATGCCGCTTCATCCATGGTCATGACGCGGAACCCGTCCATAACGGCTCGGAGTGCTGGAAGCGGATCGATTTCTGTCACGATGACATTGGCGCCCATTCCCTTGGCACGCATGGCGACACCACGTCCACAGTGGCCGTAGCCAGCAACAACGATTGTTTTACCAGCAAGGAGAACGGATGTTGCTCGAAGGATTCCGTCCAGAGTGGATTGACCCGTGCCGTAGACATTGTCGAAATCCCATTTTGTTTCGGCATCGTTGACTGCAATAACAGGATAACGTAAGTCCCCTGCTTTGCCCATAGCACGCAAGCGATGTACGCCGGTGGTCGTCTCTTCAGTTCCACCGATGACGCCTTCGGCATATTCTGAGCGCTCCCCGTGTACACGTACGATGAGGTCTGCACCGTCATCGAGGGTCAAGGTCGGCTTGAATTCCAGAGTCTTGTCAATGCACCAGTAAAAGTCCTCTATGTTCTGTCCGTGCCAAGCATGGACCGAGTAGCCTTCGCTGGCCAGCCAAGCTGCAACATCGTCCTGAGTAGACAACGGGTTGCAGCCAGACCACGATATTTCAGCACCTGCGGCAGCAATGGTCTCGATCAATACTGCTGTTTCCTTGGTGACGTGAAGACATCCAGCCACACGCATCCCCTTCAGAGGTTGGGTCTTCATGGCTTCTTCTTTGAGTGCGTGAAGTACTGGCATGCGTGCTCGTGCCCAATCAACGCGGCGAGAACCTTGTGCTGCGAGGCTAATGTCGGCTACCGTGTAAAGATCGGTTTTGTCCATGAGCACCTCACCTAGGGGATGCTTATGAAGATGCGTATCGGTGCTTCCGCCACCGTGATCCGTCAGGACCTACGTGCCTATTGCTGGGACTGTGCATACTGGATTGCATACTGTTGCGCATATGCTGCAGCTGTTGCTGCATCGTAACCCTGGCCAACGAATTGCTGGTAGTATTGCTCGTAAATCGCTTGATCAAAGCCGGCTGCGGCTGGTTGAGCGGCTGCGACCGGTTGAGCAGCGGCTGGTTGAGCAGCTGCACCACCGACATATTGCTGGGCAAAGGACCTCGCAGTTTCTTCAGGGTAGCCTTGAGCAATCAATTGTTGGACGTATTGTTCAGTTGGGTCCAAAGCGTCAGCTCCGAAGGCATTTTCCATACCAAAGGCGTCTTCCTTCTCAGATCCACTGCGCATGAACATGAGCGTAGCACCCACAATGATCACGAGAATCACAATTCCAATAATGAGCATCGTTGAATCGATGCCACCAGCATCACCTTGTGTGTCATCGATTGGATTCGAGTTATCTGTCCACAAACCAGTCGTTGGGTCATAGGACCAAGCACCGTTCCATTGACAGTCGCCATTGGCATCAAGGATGAACTCTCCACCTGCTGCTTCTGCTTGGGGATCAATTTCAATTCCAGGACAAGCAGGGAGATTGATTTCAATCCACTTGATGGTGACCCAGCGCTCGTTCGGGTAGTCGCCTTCGTAATACTTGATGAAAACACGTTGTGATTTCGAGACGTTGGTGTAGAGGCTGTCGACGTTGAGAGTAATCTCAAAGCGGTCGTTATCACCCATGGCATCGCTCTTGCCCCAAAGACCCAATTCGCTCATGTTGTACTTCATGATCGAGGAAGCCGTGAAATCATCCTCAAAGAAGGCTGCTTCAACGTAAACCTCGCTGGTTTCAGCACCCGAGAGGACGGTCCCAGAAATGGTCAAGGTGTCATCTTCAAATTTGGAATTGTTCAACTGAACGTTATCCCATTGAATTGCAGGTTCTTCATCACCAAAGCCTTCTGGTACGACAACGAAGTACATTCGGTGCTTTTCTGAGAACTTACCAGCGCTGTCATAGACAACCAATTCAATGCGAATTTGATTTTCTGTGGTGCCTGTAGAGTCAACTGTCTGGTTCTTGAACTTGTACGACCATTGTCCGTTGCTCGCAGCTGTCTGAGTGAAGGTGTGACCGTCGAGATCGAAGGAATCATCACCGTACGGCGCATCGAAAAGAACCTTCCACTCATAACTTTCAATGCCGTTGCCTTCCAACGAATCTGCGTCAGAGGAATTGCTGGCATCGAAGTGAATCACGATTTCTGCATCATCTCCTTCACCTTCGAGGATGATTCGATGAATGTCCCATTCTGTATTGGATACGGTTTTGGTTCCAATGAACTCAACATTGTCTTGATAGTCGGTTCGAATGTCAACCACAGCATCTGCTTCAGGTCGGAACTCGTCTGCATAAACATCGTTTGTTTCGACAGTGACCTCGATGGTTCGTGCGTGACCGTTAGCGTCGTGGAGCATCAAAGTGATGTGCCACTGCTCGCCTTGTGCGCAACCTGTTTGAGACGCGAGGTCAGCCTTACAGAAGGTCATGGATGGTGAAGCGTCGCTGGTTTCTCCAAGCACACCAGAAGCCAAGGTGTTGCCGTCCCAGTTGGTTGGTCCGTCAATGACCCAATCGGTGATCATGGTCTCTGTGGTATCGGTTGTGAAACCAAAGTTCAGCGTAGCGTCGCTCTTCATGTAGCGTAGAGCGTACTTTCCTGTGCTCGGGTCAATGCCCGGGACATCGCCGTTGATGGTCAAATCAAGGCCGTTGCCAAGGGTGCCGAATCCGTTTGGATACGGTGTGACTTGGTAGGACAGGAGGTTACCCAGCATTGGGAAGGTAGAGCTGTCTGCACGCTCGGAGTGAGTGGCTACGTCAATGGTGGACACAATGAGGCCACCGGAGAAGTAACTGCAAACACCGAGAACGGTGTCTTGGATGTCTTCGGTAGATCGGATCAATCGCTGGAAGTAACCGCCCTCTTCCATGTAACCATCACACGTGCCGGGCACGTTATTGGTACTGACAGATTTCGTGTTGAGGACGGCTTGTGCCACTCCTGAGTTGGCGTCGAACCCTTGGAAAGCGTTCACGTCGATGTTGTCCATGACTGGATGGTAGGGGTCAGCGAGATCCATGGTGGAGTACGTGACCTGTGTTTCTGCGGTATCACGGCTTTGAACGTCAAGGCCGAACGGTAGACGACCTGCAAGACCTTGGTCAAGACCGTAAATCTGACTTCCAAGCGGCCCCAAGTGGGCTTGGACTGTTCCGCCGGCTGACATGAAATTCTCAAGAACCGTACGACGTGCTGGCTCTCCGATGTATTGGTAATAGCCATCGCCACCGAATTGGGTGTCTTTCGCAACCAAGACATCTTGCCAGGGCAGAATGATCTTGTCGTAGTGAGTGAACCAACCTGCGTCAAAGTAGGTGCTCCAATCGTTGATCTCAAATTGGGTATAACTCATGCCGAGGATAGCCAAATCTTGCTTGATAGCGGTTGTTCGAGACGATGTGTCTGAAAGAATAGCGACATCAACTTGGTTGGCAAAGGTAGCGTGGAAGTAACGAACGTTACCGGTTTCGCTACCGTCTGCAAGTTCACCGTAGAAACTGATGTTGTAGGTATGGCCGTCTTGCCATCCGTTCCATGGTGTAAAGGTGACGTCGGTCTTTTCTTGGTTTTCCAAAGTGACCGCAGGTCCAGAACTCACGATGTGAGCTTGGCTACCGTCAGCCATGTCTGTGACTTCCATGTAGAAGAGATAATCTCCAGCGAGGACACCGTTGGTCGCTTGGAACTCCCACGAATGTGTCAATGCGCCGTCAATAGGAAGGACACAAGGCAATGTTTGGTCGCTGTGGCAGCTTAGTGTATCGGGTTTACCGATAGAGATGTCGACCGACTCAACGTTGAAAATCACGCGCTCGATGTTGTTGGCAGAAGAAATCTCATTGCTGTTGAACCAAGGCTTGCCCATGGTGGTATTGTCGAACACCGTCTTGATGTCCAGACGATAGACGCCGGATACGAACTCGTGGCTTGCGATGGTACTCATTGCAGCGTCCTCTGCATCCACGTTGGTGCGTGAGTCAGTGTACGTAGCATCCTGAATGAAGGTGTATTCCTGAAGGGAAATGTTGTTGATACCAACACCCTTGAAACCATCATTGATTCCGTTTCGTCCATCGTCATCGGATTGGAATTCGAAGTTAACGTCCACGGTTGAACCTTGGAGCGACATACACTCCGTTAGCCACTGGCTAGAATCTGATGAAGAACGGTTCTGAATGTACAAGTGAGTCAAGTCAATGCTTGTAGTCTTAACAAGACCGTCGGTGTTGAAGAAGACGTTGTAGTTACTTGTTCCTTCTGAATTCGAGGCGTCTCCAATGAAGTCCAATTCTGTTTGGTCAATGGATTCTGTTGCGTTCACGATGCCGTTGCCGTCATCGTCGTTTTGACAGGTTCCATCCTCGTTGTAGTCGTTCCATTGAGCATATACCAAACCTGTGTAATTGGCTCCATCTTTGAGCCAATCCAAGGTCATCACAGCGTAATCGCTGGGGTCAATCTCGCCGTCCTGATCGGTGGTGTAGAACGTATCAGCATAATACTCGAAGTTAAGCGAAACGAAGTCCCCAGCCATTGATGTCAAGTCGATATCTGGAATGACCAGTGTTTCATTGGCCCAAGCGTCATCGTAACCGTTGGTTGATGTGTCGCATGGGTGGCCGAACCAGTAAGCGTTGTTGTTGAAGATCTTGCTCGAACAGGTGTTCTCGTTGTAGATAGCTCCCTTCGGTTGCAATCCGTCGGTCTTTTCGGAGTAGCGGTAACCTTGGCTACCACCTTCAAAGGATTCCTCACAAACTGCAGATGGAGTACCACAGTACACGTCGGATGGTGTTGCGGAGTAAACCGTTGCTTCAATGTCGAAGTCGACCGGGGTGTTACCGTAGTTGTTGGTGGTCACACCGATGTCAAAGATACCTTCTGCGTACAGTCCACCGGGCTTGAAGAAGTCAATACTTTCGACGGTAGGGTCGTAGAGATTGAACGGCGTAACATAGCCGACTGCATCATCGTTGATGGGTTGCTCATCCCACGTGTTGCTGGACAACGTCGCAGAAATGCGGTAGGTCGTGTCGTTGAGCATATTGGCTTGAATTGAAGTGGTGTATTCTTGTCCAGGTTGCAGGTTGGACAATGGACCAATGGTGGCCGATTGAACCTGTGGATTGGGCAGGAAGGCCGTGTTCTGCTTCCAAATGGAGAGGTTGTCAACGGCGAAACCGTCTCGTCCACTCCATCGGCTTTCGTTGTCATCAGAAGTTGAGCCTTCGAATCCTGTTCGGAGGCGGAAGCGGATATCAACGGTTTCGTCAGCCCACGGAGAGAGGTCAAAGACACCAAGGTCATCTTCGGTAAAGTTGTCCCATCCATAGTAAGTTCCTGAGCTGTAGAGGCCGTAGTAAACGATGTTTTCTGGGGCTGCACCCCATGCGTTCATCTTGAACATACGGTCGTTGTCAAAGCCTCCCCACATCGAAGCACCGGAGGCGCAAGCACCTTCAATTGCTGCGAGTTGTGGGCAACCAATGAGATTCCATCCTGATTCATCACTGCCAACCTCGACGATAGCGAGGTCGTCCCAAACGTCACCAACAATGAAGCCGGTACCGTCAGAACTACCAAGAGCACCCAATCCGAGGTGACGGAATAATTCCACGCTCATGAAAGCACGGTCTGCACCGGTGAGATCCACGTCATTGAGAACCATGGCGTCATCCCAGTTCTTTCCGTAGCCGCTCCATGTGTCGCCAGAGGAATTGGTTTGCATGTTTCCAGCCCACATAAAGTTGGACGGATTAAGATAGTTCGCAGAAACGTTAGCATCGTTATTACCGCCGCCTGTTGCACCTGTTGATTGATTGGTTTCTAGATGCCAGTTGGTGGCACCATCGACGTACTCTTCAAAGGTCCAAGAACATCCTGAGCCGCAGCCAGTCTTGACTTCGGGGCTATCCCAATCGTTGGAGTAGACGGTGTTGTTGGTCGAGTTTGCTTCGTCAACAATCTTGAGTTCAACGTCCAAGTCTGCCGTTTGTCCATTTAAGGTATCCATTCCGGTATTGGTAACGGTGACGTTGATGGTACGTGTTCCTTCTCCTACAAGGCCGAAGAAACGATCGGTTGGTGCTATGTCAAGGTCGGTTACGGCCAAGTCTTTGTTGTCCATCTCAACGATGGTCAATGTATCATATTGACCCTCCCAGCCGAAGTTGTCTCGCCAACCACCGAAATTGTAGTTGGTGTGGCCAACAGCGAGGTCGGGAGCTGAGGTGGATGCACCTTGGAGCTGCCCAATAGCTACAGCCGATGGTCTCCGTCCTGCCTCGTATGAGAGCGGGCTCACGTGGCCGCCATTGCCGTCAGAGAGCGTGACTTGCACGGTCGTGGGGTAGTTCAGCCAGAAGTTGGACGTACTGCCACCAGCAGAGTCGGTGGTATTCTGTTGGTAAGCGATGGTTGGGTTCACGAAGTCAGGTTCACCGTCGCCGTTGAGATCTGATACTGCAATGGTCCACGAAATGTAAGGACCGAAATATGCATATTGAGAGTTCCCAAATGTACCTTGAGCGGTGGTTTGCTTGAATGTGATGTTCTCCACGCCGCCGTCCATAATAGCGATCGTGTCAACATATCCGTTACCGCCAATGTCTGCAATCGAGAAATCTTCAGTCGAGATTGCACCCATGTTGATAACGGCAGTATTTGCTTGGTTGGTACCATACGAATAGGATACTGGATAATTCTGAGTCACGCAATCAAATTCAATGACGGTGATGTTGTCGTTGTTACCCGGGTTGGTGGTTTGTCCAGTCGTATAGTCCAAACCTTCGCCTCGAAGGAGGAAAATATCATCGTCGGTACAGGAGCCTTGTAGTCCAGTTTGTGTTTCGCCAAAGTCACCGACCTCAATAGATCGGTAGGAATTTGATTGTGATGAGCCGAGTGTTGTCACCAGGCCGGTGGTAGCGGACGTGATCGGGCTGCGGTAGGTCACGACTCGTTGGGTGGTGATGTCAGCAAGGAGGTCAAGAGCGTAGATATCGTCGTTGCCATCTTGGTCAGCATCACCAACTGCAAGGTCCCAGACCCAAAAGTGAGTGAAACGCTCGCCGATTGAAAAGTCCTTGTTGCTGCATCCACCGTTCTCAATGATGGTGATGTTACCTGGCTCACCAGCTGGCGTACCTTGGTCGGAGGTCTTGAAGGGATTATTTTTCTGATAGATGACGATATCGGGTGCGTTGTCGCCTGTGAATTCACCGACTTCGACAAATTCGACGTTCGCAAATTCATCCCAGTCTGCGTTACGGCTTTGATTGCCAGCAACCCAAATGTCTTGGCGTTCGCTGAAATCACCGTTTCCGTCGTTCCACAAGATGCTCATGGAATGCGTTCCGTCTGTTGCTACTGCCAAATCATTGTGGCCGTCGCAGTTGAAATCGCCGATGGCGATGTCGGATGGGTCACGGTTCGTGGTGTAGGTACGGGCCACGGACGCACTCGAGGTGGCGGCCAAAGCAACGGTGGTGCTGAGCAGCATTATCGTGGTGATGAAAATACTGCGGATTCGGGCTTTAGAGAGGTCTGTTTGAGATAGCATTGACATCACTTGCTTCGCCCAAGTTCTGTTGGGATATAATGCCTTTGTAGTCAGGTTCGTTGAAGGGTGGGGCGCTAAGCGCCGTTTATGGTCAATTTCGACCGTGTAATTTTACAAATGCATCACGGGTTAGAATCGTCCAGACAACCACTTTGGAGAAGGCCCCCAACCGATTGCATCCCCGCCGTGTATTTTCACCAACTTACCCGCTGAGAAAAGCGATTCAAGCCACACTTCAAGGGCTGTACCCTCGCGGTTGCCTAATTTTTTACTGGCTATTTCTTCAATATCTTCTGTTCGAAGTCCTGTGAGTCCGTGGTCGCGAACGACAAGTTGAAGCAATTCCCTCAGCCATGCTTCTGCCATTGGATCAACGCTCGTCGCCCCTTGCACGGGTTGAGGGGGGTCCATCTCGTCGAGAATGTCCATTAAATCGATTGCATCGGGTTTTTCTGCTGGCTCAAGACCAGCGGCATTCAATCTCGCTTTCAAATCCAATTCCCCGATCGGCCGCCTGACAATTGGGATGCGGCTTGGGTCTGGTGCTGGACCCATATCTGCTGGCTTTGTGCTCTCTGGAGCATCCTCCATTTCAATATCGACCCCAGCTTTTTTGCGTTCTAAACTGACCTTGGAGAGATTGGTTGCCTCGACTTGAACGCCGATTGGCATCGTCCATCCTACACCTTGAAGACCGAGCTCTTCAACGTATTTCTCAACCCAATCAACGTCTCCCTCAATTGTGATATTCACGTCATGGTCGTCCGAGCGAAAGCGGTATCGGACATTGCCGCGAAGTCGAGCCATGGGTTTTCTTCCTCCTTCTTCTTGCCTATCAAGGTAATGGATTCATCATTCTTCTCGGGCGAGTTGCCGTAGAACTGTATGTAAAATGCCACCGTTGCGATAGTATTCTACTTCAACAGGAGTGTCGAGACGAACTTGTGCTTCAAAGGTCAACCTGCTTCCGTCCTGAGACGTTGCCTCTACGGTCAGCCATTGGAGTGGTCGTACATCGTTATCGACAGGAATTGAGAAGGACTCGTGGCCCGTTAAGCCAAGTGTTTCGTGGCTCTCACCTTCTTTGAAGGTCAGCGGCAACACGCCCATGCCCACCAAGTTTGAACGGTGAATTCGTTCAAAGGAGGTAGCAAGAACGGCTTTGACGCCCAAGAGATAGGTGCCCTTTGCCGCCCAATCTCGCGAGGAACCCGTGCCGTACTGGCTGCCAGCGAGAACGATCTTGGGTGCTTCAATACGAGCGGCATCGAAGACGGACATGACTTCGCCGCTTTCATGGTTCAAAGCATAGCCTCCTTCTGTCCCGGGTGCCATTTGATTGCGGATACGGACGTTCGCAAAGGTGCCTCTCATCATGATTTCGTGATTGCCGCGGCGGCTGCCGAAGGAATTGAAATCACCATCTTGGACATTGCGCTCGGTCAACCATCGACCTGCAGGACCGTCTGCGGGGAGGGAGCCAGCAGGAGAGATGTGATCGGTGGTGATGGAATCACCCAACTTAAGCAACACTTTGGCATCATGAATCGGTTGGATGGGGTCAGCCGTTGGCGAAAGACCGCTGAAAAATGTGGGGAGGCGAATGTAAGTTGAATCGTCAACCCACGGATAGAGTGGAGAAGATTCAGCAGGAATGCTGTTCCAACGAGGCTCGTTCATGGCGTCTGCGTAACGCTGGCGGAACATATCTGGCGTGATGACATTCATCGCTTCCTGCAATTCTTCGTCGCTTGGCCATACCTCCGCAAGCATCACTGGATTGCCTTCGCTATCGTAACCAATGGGCTCTGTGGCCAAATCAATTTCAAGACTGCCAGCGATTGCATAGGCGACTACCAAGGGCGGACTTGCAAGATATGAGGCTTTGACTTTCCCGTGAACCCGACCCTCAAAATTCCGGTTTCCAGAGATGACTGAGCCCACGATAAGGTTGGCTTCATCGATGGCGGCTTCAATCGGCTCGTCCAGCGGCCCTGAATTACCAATACACGTTGTGCAGCCGTAACCCACCACGTGGAAACCCATGGCGTTGAGATCGTCCTGAAGGCCAGTGGCTTCGTAATATTCGGTAACGACACGGCTACCGGGAGCAAGTGAGGTCTTCACCCACGGTTTGACGTTGAGGCCTCGCTGTCGTGCCTTGCGAGCGAGCAAACCAGCAGCGAGCATGACGCCGGGGTTCGAAGTATTCGTGCAGGAGGTGATGGCGGCGATGACGACGTCGCCGTGGTTCAGGTCAAAGCGTTCACCGTCGAGATCCACAATTGCGCCGTTTGAAAGGTCGCTTTCAGCGAGGCCGTGCCCGTGGTGACCAACTTCATGAGTGAGGCTGGTTGCAAAGTGTTCCTTCATTTCGTGCAAGTCCACTCGGTCTTGAGGTCGCTTTGGGCCTGCAAGAGCGGGTAGAACATCGTCAAGGTTGAGTTCAAGCACGGCGGTGTAGGCCTTTTCCTGAGCCCCTGCCTCGTACCAAAGGCCTTGGGCCTTGGAGTAGGTTTCAACCCCTGCGATGGCAGCATCCTCGCGACCTGTCAAGCGAAGATAGTCGAGCGTTCGTTCGTCAACTGGGAAAAAGCCACACGTCGCACCGTATTCTGGGGCCATGTTGGCGATTGTTGCGCGGTCGGCGAGTGACAGCGCTTTCATTCCTGCACCGAAAAATTCGACGAATTTGCCAACAACACCGTGTTCCCGTAGCATTTCGACGATTCGCAGTGTCATATCCGTAGCGGTGACGCCAGATTGAAGCTGACCCGTCAATCGTACACCGACGACATCGGGGGCGAGCATGTAGATGGGTTGACCCAACATCACTGCCTCAGCCTCAATGCCACCTACACCCCAACCAAGGACGCCCAATCCGTTGACCATGGTCGTGTGGGAGTCGGTGCCGACGAGCGTGTCAGCCAACCACACGCCGTCTTCCTGACGAGCAACGCTGGCCAAGAATTCGAGATTGACTTGATGGACGATACCACGAGAAGGTGGTACTGCTTGGAAGTTGGCCAGTGATTGCTGACCCCATTTCAAAAAGGTATAACGTTCCATATTTCGGTGGTATTCAATGTCGAGATTGAGGTCAAGAGCATTGGCGTGAGCGCCTGAAACATCCACTTGGACGGAATGGTCGATGACAAGATCGACGGGGACTTGCGGGTTGACCTTTTCAGGATCGCCTCCCATTTCCACCATGGCGTCACGCAGAGCAGCCAAATCGACAACGGCCGGAACGCCCGTGAAATCTTGAAGAATCACACGAGAAGGGCGGAAGGGAATTTCTCCTCGCTCGCCTTGAGGAGCCCACGCTGCGATGCTTCGTATGTCGTCTTCGGTGATGAGAAAGCCGTCATGGGCTCGCAGGGCCCCTTCGAGAAGAATACGAATGGAATAGGGCAAATGGCTGGTTTGAAGCCCGTTGCTATCAAGTGCATCAAGGGCAAAATAATCTCCGCCTAATTCAAGCGGACGTCGTGCGTTAAAGGGGTCCAAAGTCGCCATGATAACTGCCAAAACGCACCCGTCTATGAAGAAACCCCTCGCCCCGTCTGCTCGAGCAGACACGGTTGGCATTCATCACCAGAATTGGTACCAAGGTGTGACTTCCGAGCCCACAAAGGTGGCAGAGACCAGAGTGACTGCTTCTTCAGGAACATCTCCTCCCCCAGTTGCTACCTCGGAAATTGCTGTCACGTGCTCGCAGCCGTCAGTGATGCTACCAAAGACCGTGTGGACACCGTCCAACCAATCCGGTGCGCTGTCCTCGGGGATGAGGAAGAATTGGCTTCCACCCGTGTGTGGCGGACTGGTTTTCGCCATCGAGATGGTACAAGCATTGTGAACTCGTCCGTTGTCTGCCTCGTCGGGGACCGTCCATGCAGACGCTCCTGCTCCGCTGCAGGTTGAATCCTCTGAAACCTGTCCGTTACAGTATCCGTAGAAGTTTCCTGCGTGGCCGCCTGTCCCGTCCTGATTGGTGAAATCACCGCCCTGTATCATGAAACCATCAATAATACGGTGGAAAATGGTGTTATCGTAATCACCGTCGTTGACGAGGGTTTTGAAATTGTCAACGTGGTCCGGGGCATCCATTGGATAGAGTTCAATGGTAACGGTTCCAGAATCTGCACCACCGTTCCACGTCATTTGTAGTTCGACGATATCGGTGGTTACATCGGTGCGATTGGCGAGGTTGATGGCCGCTAAGACGATGATTCCAGCCAATAAAATAGCCACCATACCAGCAGGAGTAGGTGTTCCGTCGTTGAGGAGGCGTGGGAGGGTAGTCTCACTGATGCCTTTGTTTTGCATTTCATTCAACAGGTCGTTGTACACATTGCCGGCTTTTTTGTCCCGTGGATTCTTTTTGGTGGCTTCACGCATCAAATTCGCTGCCTTTCGGTATTCGGCACGGTTTCCGCTCGCTTTGGCGTTGAGCCAGGTTGCATGTCCTGCCAGACGCAGGGTAGTTACTTCCTTTCCGTCAGGATCTGCCTCCCGAAGAATCTTAAGCGCTGATTGGCCTTTTCCTTTGGCGATTGCCTTCTCTGCTTTTTCCCATGCAGGGCCCATTCCATCATCGGACATGGACACCCCGATGTGTCGTTTGGTTTTGAGTCTCACGCCTCGCAAAGGGTGTAGCATTGACCGCCAAAAGGCGGAATGTGCAGACAACATGTTCAAAGAGTGCATGCCTACCCAGAGGGCTAAGGAGGAGTCTGCAGACTCACCACAACCGAGGGGTGAACACTCATGGACCGTATCATCAATGATTTTACCATCAACATTGCCACCGCCAACGGAACTGGATCACAATCAGCCAACCTCATCTTGCTCCAGTCACTGTTTGACATGGGAGTTCCAGTCAGTGGAAAGAACCTCTTTCCTTCCAACATCTCTGGCCTTCCGACGTGGTACATCGTTCGACTTTCCGACCGAGGTTATCAGGCACCTGGTGACCGCACGCACATCCAAATTCTGGTCAACCCAGCGACTTGGGAAGAAGATTTGGCTGCTCTTGAGCCCGGCAGCGTTGTCATTTGGAACAGTGACACCAAGAAAAAAACCGTCGAGCGTGAAGACATCATCTCCTATCCGGTCCCGATGAGTTCGCTCGCACGCAAAATCAATCCTAAAATTGCCAAATTAGTTACCAATATCATCTACGTAGGCGTGCTCGCAGAACTGTTGGACATTGACCAAGAATGCCTAGAAGGTGCTGTCGCAAGGCAATTCAAAGGCAAGGATGCTGCCGTTGAACTGAACATCACTGCTCTTGGACTTGGTCGAGACTACTGCAAGGAACATTTGGTAAAAGAGGACCCATATGGTGCACAAAAGCGCACCGTTGAGAAGCCTCAATTCTTCATTGAGGGCAATGAAGCTGCCGCATTAGGAGCCCTTTATGGTGGCGCTCAATTGTTGGCATGGTACCCCATCACACCTTCTTCATCACTTGCTGAGAACATCATCAATTACATCCCCCGCTTGCGTACCGATGAAGAAGGAAACGCAACCTGTGCCGTCATTCAAGCAGAAGACGAACTTGCAGCTGCGGGCATGGTTCTTGGTGCTGGATGGGCCGGAGGCAGAGGCATGACCGCTACCTCGGGACCAGGTATTTCGCTGATGCAGGAATTCATTGGCCTGGCATACTTTGCTGAGATCCCATCCGTGTTCTGGGACGTCACCCGTGTCGGCCCCTCAACTGGACTCCCTACACGAACCCAACAATCCGATATCGCCATGCTCTACGAGGGCAGTCACGGCGACACGCAACACATCGTTCTGATGCCCGGCACCGTTGAGGAATGCTTTGAATTCGGCTGGCGAGCTTTTGATTACACCGAGCGTTTCCAAACACCGGTATTTGGCATGAGTGATTTGGACTTGGGTATGAATCGGTGGGCATGTGATGGATTCACCTACCCTGACACTCCGATGGACCGCGGAAAGGTCGTTCGTGAAAAGGATGTTTTCGAAGCATTTGAGACCTTTGGACGCTATCTTGACGTCGATGGCGATGGTATTCCCTACCGCACCCTACCCGGTTCGGGTATGGCGCCCATCCTCTACCGAGGAACTGGACACAACCCCATGGGCGTTTACTCTGAAAAACCAGAAGATTACTTCAACCTCATGGCCCGATTGAGATTAAAGATCGACAATGCACGTGATCAACTACCAGCACCCGTCTTGAGAGAAGAAGAAGAGTGTGAAGTCGGCATCATCTTCTTGGGGAGCATGGAAAACTCCATTCAAGAAATCGATGATATCCTCGAAGACACCGGCATGAAGGTCAGCCAGTGCCGTGTTCGCGCCCTTCCACTTCATTCAGAGGTTCAGGAATTCATCCGCCGCCATGAAGTTGTCATCGTTCTTGAAATCAACCGTGACGGACAACTCTATGGGATTCTGCGCCGAGAATTACCCAACGATTTGGTGACCAAAGTACACTCCGTTGCCTATAGCGACGGTATGCCCCCTCGGGCACGAATCTACGCAGAACGTATCTTGACCACACTTGAGGAGGTGAACCAATGAGCGATAAACCAGGACGCGCCATAAAATTGAACGTCTTAAACGAACCGAAGGACAGCTACACTGGCGGCCCTTCTTCTCTTTGCCCTGGCTGCGGTCACGACCAAATCTCAAGCGTTATCATCAATGCTGCGTGGGAGAACGGGATTGAACCCCATCGAATTGCAAAGATGTCAGGTATCGGTTGCTCATCGAAAACACCCGCATATTATCTCGGACAGTCCCACGGATTCAACACCGTCCACGGACGCATGCCCTCAGTGACCACTGGTGCCTACGCCATCAACAAGGACTTGCTGTACCTCGGCGTCTCCGGTGACGGCGATTCTGCTTCAATCGGGATCGGCCAGTTGATTCACGCAATTCGACGAAACATGGACATGGTCTACGTCCTGGAGAACAACGGTGTTTATGGACTCACCAAAGGGCAATATTCCGCTACTGCAGATGTTGGCTCTAAGAAAAAGAAAGGTGCCGTCAATGAGACGCAACCCATCGACCTATGCGCCATGGCCATCAATTTGGGATGCACCTTTGTCGCACGTTCATTCTCTGGTTCAAAGAAACAATTGACCTCACTGATCAAAGCAGCCATGTCCCACAAAGGATTTGCCCTTATTGACGTCATCTCGCCGTGTGTCACCTTCAACAACAACGATGAATCCATGCGTTCGTACGGTTACGTCAAGGAGAATGAAATCACCCTTCACATGGCCGATTATATCCCTCATTTCAATCCGGTCGCAGAGATTGAGGTGCCTGAGGGTCATTTCCGTGACATCACTCTTCACGACGGTTCGACCATTCGTCTGGAGACCATCTCAGAAAAACACGATCCTGCAGATGCCATGGCTGCCTTAACAGCGCTCCATGAGGCTGAAAACACGAAGAAGCACGTTACGGGGTTGTTGTATTTCGACCCGTCAAAGCCCTCACTTGCTGAAGACCTCGGCCTTGTCGACCAAGCTCTCATCGATGTCCCAGACGAGGAACTACGCCCGAGCAAAGCATCTCTTGATGCACTTAACGCAGAATTCCTCGCTTGAAATAAGCCCATCGCGCCTCTCATAAAGGAGGAGGCGGAAAAGAAAACCCATGGTTGAACCAATCACCGCGGCGACAAGCCTTGCTCTGGGAGGAGGAGGCGTGTACCTTCTCCTCAAACAGTGGCGTCTTCGCAACCAGCGATTGAGGGCCAAAGCCCTGCTCGAAAAGTACGGAACACGAACGCAACTTCACCAACAATCCGGTCGCATGCGCCTCATTTTCAACAATCCACAAGTGGGCGATTTACCTTCCAGTGAACAAGAGGCATGGCAGGAACGTGATGAACAGAGGGACCGGAGCTATGTTGAACTCGATTTGATTCAGCCCTCGCAAGAAGATCCGGGTGAGAGCGAAGAAGAGCGGGCATCAGAGCTTGAGCGACGCCATGAATGGATTTCGAGCAACGAGCCACCGATGCAGGAACACGCTGCCTTGGTAGCAGAGGAAGAGATTGGAAGTGGAGTGGCGGTCGCTGACCCTGCTGAAGAACTTGATACCGCTATCGATGAACGACTTGAGCGTGAAGGTGGTGCCTCAGGTGTTGTTCAAATTTCACTCGCCTGGGACGATTATAATGACCTCGACCTGCATCTCTTTTGCCCTTCTGGTGAACGTATTTACTTCAACAACAAGCGAAGCGAATGCGGGGGGATTTTGGACGTTGACATGAACGTTCGACCCCTCTCGAATACCCCGGTAGAAAATGTAGTATGGAAAGACATCGCACCACTGGGAGCCTACAAGGTAGGAGTTCACTTCTACAAACACCATCGCAAGCGAAAAACAAAGCGCGTCTGCACCTACCGCTTACGAGTCATTACCCACGGTCGTGCCAAAGAGTACGTTGGCAAAATCAAGTACGGTCAAGCCATGCAGATGGTCACTTCATTCACGCTTGCTTCAACCAAGTAAGGAGTTGAGTTCGTCCACGGCCATGAGGGCCGCGCCCAAAGCGCCAGCAGTTTCGCCATAATGTGCGGCTTTCAGCGGTATTGAAGTTGAAAGATGGGTGGAAATTTCCCTCCAATGTTCCATAATGCCACCGTAAAGGATGATGCAGTCGGGCCTGACAAGGTTCTCAAAATACACCAGGCCTTCCTGAAAACGTTCAGCCCATTGCTTAACGGACCACTGATGCTTTGACCGTGCGGCGGCTGAAATATGCTCCTCTAAACATCCTTTCAATCTCGGGTGTGGATTTCGGCCGTATTCAAGATTCGGCGTCATCACGCCGTTGTGATGAAGCGTCGTGCCGATGCCCGTCCCGATGGTGAGGGTCAGAAGTGTGCCGGTCTCACCTTGCCCTGCGCCCATCCTGTATTCGGCGACGCCAACCGCATCAGCATCGTTCACCAGGGCGAAGCGCCCGTCATGGTGACTCCTCAATTCTTCTCGTAGATCAACTCCAATCCAATCAGCGCCAAGGTTTGGAGCGGTGAGTATGCGACCTTGTTCAACTGCTCCCGGAAAGCCAATGCCAAGAGGGCCGCTCCAATCTGCATTCTCAAGAGAGGACCGAAGTTGCTCAACAAGTGTTTGGGGCGAGATGGGTGCATGATGCTGGTGGTGGTGTAATTCCCCTTGTAGCGTCCCTGTGATGGTGTCAAAAACACCCATTCGAAACCCACTGCCACCGATATCAATGCCCATGCTTTGCATACCTTGCCCTCACCTATTTGCTCTGGCTTTGAGGATGGCGTCAACAAGGGGCGGGAAGGTGTTTCCGTGCATGTGTGGGGAGATCACATCAGCCGCGTGTGCAACTTCTTCAAAGGCGCCACCGACTGCAATTGCCCACTCAGCAAATTCGAACATCGAAAGGTCATTCGGAGCATCGCCTACACAGAGTGCCTGACTTGGAGACCAATTCATTCGTTCAAATAATTCAGTAAGGCCGTGCCCCTTTGAGATATGTGGCTCCATGAGGTGAATTGCAAAGCCTGTGCGCACCACATCCAGATGCTTCCATGCGCTTCTAGCCATGGCTTCATTCACTGCGTCAAGGTCTTCGTACGGGAAAAGGCACCACTCGCTCTCACGCCATTGGTTGGATTCAATCCCTTGACTGTCCAACCCATCAATCTCTCCTGCGAGCCAAATAGCGGCCTTGCGAGCTTCTTCTCCCGATGCTCGCAGGACGGGGCCGTTCCAACTCCGATGCCACAAAACCCCTCCGTTTTCGCAGATAATAGGACCTGTTAGGCCTAGAAAACGCCACAATCCGTAGGTGATAGCCCGAACATTACCCGTCGCTAAAACCACAGGAATGCCGTGCTCTTCAAGCCGTTGGAGTGCATGAACTGCAACCATCGAAAGACGCTTGTTCTCATCCGTGAGCGTTCCGTCAATGTCAACGACCACCACGTCAGGTGCCCAATCTACAGGTAGCCATTCCATACCATGCGCAACAGGCTTATGGGCATGAAGATTCGCATGATGTGAGCATCATGAATTGATTCATGGGGAGGGTTCTTCAATACCTGACTCTTGCCGAAATTATGGGGGAAGACGAAAGCAAGGAAGTCTTTCTCTCCCTTGAAGACGACGAGGTTGTAGCCGCTCAACCGCAAGCTCAAAAAATAAAGAAACCCAAACCTGTTGAAGAAGACCTTTCGTATCTTGAAGCCGAGATTGTGGACACCTCAGTCATTGAGGAAGTCAGCGGCAGTTTTAGCGTGACGTGGCCGCTTCTTGGGATGGATTGCCCCGATTGTGCTGCTAAAGCAATGGGTGCCCTCAATCACATGAAACAGGTGGACAGCCCGTATGTTTCTGCTACCTCGGGTGAAGTCAAGGTGAACATCGTACTCGATTACGGCCCCATGTCGGAGGTATCCTCAGTATTGCGTTCATTGGGTCACGCCCCCAATGTCGAACACCACGAATTGGTGGGCGTTCGAGCTGCTGCCGTAGCACATCGAAACGGCGTCCCTGTTCCGAAACTTGAGCGAGTTATCAAACGGCAGCCGGGAATTCTTGATGCGGAGATATCCGATGACGACCGTATTTTAGTTCAACTTGTATCAACTGCAAATCAAGAACTTTTGCAAGCCAGGAAGCGAGCCCTTGAGCAGATCATAGGAGCTGAACCCTCCTTTGCAGTTGCTAAATCAAACCGATTGCGTCCCGACCAGTGGCGTTTGATCGGCGGGGGAATCGCCCTTCCAGTCCTCGGTTTGGTCATTCTCGCTGAAGTGCTTGGATTTAGCGGGGCTGTGATCGGCGCAATCGCTCTCCCAGGGGTCATTCTTGGTGGCCTTCAAATGTTCAAAGAAGCACTCGCGTCACTTCGAAACTGGCAGATGGGCTTCCAAGTTCTGACCAGCCTTGCCGTCATAGGCGCCTGTGTTTTGGGCATGTGGGAAGAAGCACTCATCGTTGCCATTCTCGTTGCATTTACCGCTCACCTGGAAGGAGATGCATTGATCAAAGCCAGAGAGGCTATGCAAGGTGGTCTTGACAGATTGCCTCGTACGGCACGAAAAATCACCGATCAAGGAGTTCTTAGCCTCACACCATCGACACCCATTAACGCGGCCGTGGGCTTTTCACTTCCGATGGCAAACGGACCAACCTTGCCCGTCCATCAACCAACAAAAAAGGGAAGTGAGATGGTCCCTATCGATCTTGTCCGTACCGGCGATAAGATTGAGATCCGTAGTGGTGAAATAATCCCTGCTGATGGACGTATTGTTGAAGGGAAGGGAGCGCTTGACAAAGCTCCACTGACCGGTGAATCTGTTCCGGTGGATGTTGGCATTGGTGACGTCATTGAAGCAGGCCTGGTTCTCGCACGAGGACCCGTCGTCTGTGAAGTAATAGCCGTAGGCGATAACACGCGACTCTCCGGGCTTATCGATGCAGTTCACTCCTTCCGAGAGGCTCCGCCCCGTCTGCAGAGCGGAATTGAAACATTCACGGCGATTTGGGTGCCATTCGTTCTCTTTGGAGCCTTTGCCGTATGGTATTTCATCTTCCCTGATAATTGGAAAATCATCCTTCTTCTCTGGGTTGTTTCATGCCCCTGCGCTCTCCTCTTGGCAACCCCAGTCCCGCATGCTGCAGCCCTTTCGAATGCTGCCCACAGCGGCGTCATCGTACGTGGCGGAGATGCCCTTGAACGAATGGCGAGAGTCAACCACGTCCTTTTGGATAAAACGGGTACCTTGACTTCAGGCAAGCCAACCGTAACCGAGGTGGTGATGGCTAAGAAACGCCAACGAAAAGCAGCCCTTCAACTCATCATGGGTCTCGAAGCTCGCTCCTCACACCCCTACGCACTCGCCGTGATGGAATACTGCCAAAGCGAGGGCATCGAACCGGCAACCATCGATGGTCTCAGCGATATTGATGCAGGAGTCGAGGGCCTCCAGGGGAAGACGATGGTCGCATTCATTCGCCCGGACAAAGCCGAGACACTCGGTATTACTGTGGAAGATGCCCTGCAAAATGCCTTCCAAGAAGCGCAGCAACAAGGGAATGGTGCCAGCCTTTTGGTCAAAGGAGGGGTTGCGATTGCCCTTGTTTCCTTCAAGCATGATGATGTGCGTGATGGATCTGATGCTCTGATCCGAGAAATGGACGAGCGCAACATCAATGTCGAAATCCTGTCGGGTGACCACCAAGAAGCTGTATCCCAATTCGCAAGGTCTGTTGGACTTCCAGAAAGTGCAGCCCACGGAGGTTTGAGCCCGGAAGAAAAAGTCAACTGGGTCAAAGCACGGTCGAGTTCACACGTAACGATGATGGTCGGGGACGGGTTCAACGATTCCGCAGCCCTCGCCGTCTCAGACGTTGGCGTGGCGGTAGGAACGGGCGAATCGGTGAATCTCGAAGCTGCTGATATTCTCATTCCCGGTGATGATCCTCGGGTTCTCATTGACATGATCGATTTATCTCGCTCCGCTCAGCGAACACTCACGCAGAATCTTGTGTTCTCGGTGTTCATCACGATCATTCTTGTCTATGCAGTCATTCAGCAATGGTACGACCAGTTGTGGGTAGGTGTACTTATCCACGAAGCCTCGGTGATACTCGTAATTCTGAACGGAGCCCGCTTGGCGCAAAATGGACAAGCACTCACCTTGCTGAAAGAAACGCTGAGAAGCATGGTGGAGGATACAAAAGTGGCTTTTTCATCTTTCCGTGAGCGATATCTACCATCCAAGGCCTGACCTTTTGTGGTTCTTTTCGCGCGACATCTTCAAACCCTAAGGGGTCATCTACCCAATAGGTGGGAGAATGGCACGAGTACGAGGAGACCCAATCACGACCGCTCTTGCCCACCCCACACGTCGGTCAGCCTACATCGCATTATCCGGTTCCAAAGAGATGAGCACCGTGCAACTGCAGGAAGCCGTGGGGGTTGACCGCTACAACCTCTATCACCATCTGAAGAAACTTGCATCGCTTGAGCTCGTCGAAAATCATCGAGATGAGGGACGTGCTCGTTGGTGGCGCGTGCACCAAAGGGTCAACCTCCCTGAACTTCTGAATGCAGAAGCCCTCTTCGAGGCAGAGCCTGTCCCAATACAACAATCCAACATTCAGGTATCGCCATCCACCATGGCGTCCATTGCAATCGATGAAGAGGGCCGGGATTTAATCGTCCTCGACCTTGAGGGGTCGCGGGATCAGGTGAGTGCCAAGCAACTTATCACCAGGCTTTCAGAAGAGTTCGGCCTGACGCTTGACGTCCCCTGGAATTTCATCCCTGAACGACTCGTCCTTTATGCAAAAAAAAGGTGATAGCCGATGAGTGAGGAATACACGATCGAATCAAAGATTTCGCCGCCTCCCCTCTCATGTCCAAAATGTAATGGCATGTTGCCGATGAAATTAGGCGACCTCAATTGTCTCTTATGTGATGCAAAGGTTCGGATTGATCATCCCTTGACACGACGAAAGTGGAAGGAAGAGAAACTGAGTTGCCCTGAGTGCTCCAAGGTCCTGGTAGCAGGCGTTGACCACCGTCCAGCAGAGCTGAAGTGCAGTTCATGTGAGACACATTTCACTCTCGCTGAACAGGTACCCCGAGTCGAAATCTCCTGCCCGGGTTGTGAGCGAAACCTCAGAATGAAGCGACGCCCTGGTCGCAGAGAGATTGAGTGTCCAGCATGTGAAACCTCGTTTGCAGTCAAGTTCTAATTTCCTCGTGGCACAGAGCCATGAGGTCTCCAAAGCGGGTTCATCACCCGTGTCCGCGTCGCGCTCCTTATCTATGAAGAGAAGTCCATGAAAAAGTGGATGGGATTCCGATGGGGATGAGCGAAAGCCATAACGGAGAGGCAGGAAACACTGCGCTCAAAGAGCAAGAGAGTACCGACAAGGTGACCCTTGCTTCGCTTCGATCCCAGTTTACATCTGCAGATTCTACGAGCATTGACGAGGTCATGGGAACGCAAGCACGATTCCGGCAGGAAGAGCGCTTGAGGGCTGATCTGCGTCGGGAACGACGTTTGAGGCAGCAAGCCATCACGGAGCGTGTGACGGCTATGAAGGCCAACATCGCCAAGGATTTGGCAACCCAACACGAATTGACACTGGACGCACTTGAATCTGAGTTGCGAAGCAATATGGAAGCGGAGCTCGAAACCCTTGAGCGCGAGGCACTGTCTCAGGAAGAATCGCGAGTTCGTCAAGAATTGGATCTTCGTCTTCAACGAGAGATTGACGCGCTGCGAGATCAACATGATGTTGAGCAAAGCAAGCAACTCGAAGACCGAAAGAACGAGATGAAAGCTTCCATCGAAACACAATTGCATCAAGAATTTGAACGTCGCCTCTCCGTCCAAAAGGAGCGTTTGCGACTTGAATACAATCAAGCACTTCAACACCGACTTCGAGACATTGAAGCCAATCTCGAAGAGGAAATGGAACTTCGATTTGTTGACATGGAACAACGCGAAATCGCCCGTCTTGAAGACGGGCATGAAGCCTTGCTTTCCGAACGTGAAGAACAATTGCGACGCGGCATCCGCACGCGACTGGAGCAACAATTGCGACAACGACTCAAGCAACGTGAAGCACGGTTGAAGGTAGAATTCGAACGTCGTAGCCTCCGTCTGGAAGAAGACATTGCCCAACAACTTCAAACCGACATTGAAGGTCAACTCCGCAAGGAAACTGACGAACTCGAAGAACGCATGCGTGAAGATGTGGAATTGGCTATTGCCAAGCGACGTGATGATTTGCGAACCGAGATCGAATCTCAACTCTCTGAGGCGCAATCCGAGAAACTTGCAGAGCGAAAAGCACGACTCAAAGCCAAATATGACCTTACATTCAGCAAAGCTGTCGACGACATATCACGCAGCCTCCATGCTGAAATTGAAGTTGAACTTGAACACCGGATGGACCATGAATACAGCACCTACCGACATGCTCGTGAGGCTGAAATTCAGAACCGTCTCTCCCGCTACCGATATGAACGAGAAGCAGAATTACGAGAAGAGCTTGAACTTCAATACGGTGTAAATAAGCAGGAGTGGACCGAACGTCTTGATCTAGAATTCCAATCCCGTGAAGCCGCTGCTCGCAAGGCTATCATGTCTGAAGTTGATGCGCAATTGCGCAACGAACGCTTGACTCATGAGACCGATCTTGATCTTCTCAAGGAGGAAACTTCTCTGGAATTGGAAGTGGAAATGGAAGAACGTCTCCGCGATTTCAAAACCAGGAAAGAAGACGAAGTGGCTACACAACTCGAGCGCCAACTCGACAAGCGAGAAGAGATCATGCGCAACAAAGCGCTCATCGATGTTCGTAAGCGTGAAGCGCAAATACGCGCTGAAATTGAGGCACAACTGGGTCTCAAGCGTGCTGAAATCCGAGATCGCCTTCAGGGCCTCTCGGAGAAAATGGACTCCTTCAAGGAAATGGCTGAAGAAAAGATGCGTGAATCCGTTACGCAGCAAATCCAAGGCGAAATTGACGTGGATGAAGAAGAACTCAGAACCCGAGAGCGTGAGTTCAGTTCTCTTCAATCCACGGATACACGAGCTGAAAAGCGACAGAAGTGGATGCAATCAATCACGGGACAAGCCCCTGCAGCATTCGGTGCAGGCGCCATGGACCCGAGTGCACTTGGGGCCCGTCCTGATGGATTGGGTGCTGCTGCTGGTCGCCCGTTGCGCGGCCTTATGGGTCAGCAAAACGAGCCTGAAGAACGACTTGGCCTCGGTACTATGCGTGCCCCGATGACGAGCGCAAAGCCATTGGCTACCCAACAACCTGCAGCCATCCAACCACGTGCTGTCCGACAGCCTATTGGCCAAGCAACCATGCCTCAGCCTGTTCGAAACGTCCGCCAGCCCATCGCTCAAGAGCCTCAATTCGTCCCACAGGAAGAGGTAGTGGCAGAAGAAATCCACCCCACAGAGGAGGTCGGAGTTGAGGAGATCTCAGAGCCTGTAATTGAAGAAGAAGTCGTATCTCAACCAGAGTTGGTTGAAGAAGTGATGGAGACTGTCGAGCCTTTGGCACCTGAACCAGAGACTACGGACATTCCCACCACCTTACTGCGCCCGATTGCAGGCGTTCTTCAACCACTTGAAGAAGAAGCCGAAGAGCCTACTGCCAGGATCACTCCTGTTGGACCTACGTTGATGCCAGGGCCGCCCATCAGCAGCAATGTAAAACCAAAAACCGCTGCATTGCGTCCAGTCAGAGGGACATTAACCCCGGTCGAAAAGGCTCCTGTAAGAACATTGCAACCTCAAGAAGAAGAGGATGAAAGTCAAAATTGAGGCTTCAGCTCTCTTCACAACCGTGCGCGTGGTTCATATCTTACGTGCCCGTCCGAATTCCTATGAAGCGTTCTCTAGCCCTCATGCTGGTTTCCCTTCTTTGCCTCCAAGCCACATCAATTGGCATGGTGCAAGGCTCTCTTTCACTCCTCACCGATGGCGGGCAAACCGATGAATTGGACCGTCCCTTGGTGCTCTGGTCGGTCTTGAATGACGGCAAGGTTCTCACCGTTGACAACACGGGTAATGTCAGTGTGAACGCCCTCACTCAAGGCATATTGTCTGCGCAATCAACGGTCTTCCTGGACGTGGATGTGAACAACGCCCGCATTGACGACGCACAGGAACTCGTCACGGTAGCCCACGATACGGGTGTGCTGGTGGTTCAGATGAGTACCCAGACTCTTTTCAGAAACATCACTACCCCAGACCCGGTTGACGATGCGGCATGGGACCCACAAGGCGAATTATGGCTGGTGTATTATGCGGGGAAGCGCCGTGCTGATGAATACAATTCAGAAGGCCCCACGGGGGCTCAAACATCAACCTTCGGCTCAGGCATATCAGCATTTGAAGTCCTTGATGATGGCCGTCTTGCCATCGCTTCTTACGATACCAAAATTTACATCGAAGACAATGCAGGTAACCCGCTTACAACATTGACTGATTCAAACAGCATTGTCTCAAAACTCAAAGCAACTTCAAGTGACACCTTGCTGGCAGGTACGAACGGTGGAACTGCGCTCAAGTACAACAGTGACACATGGGCCTCCCAATCGGTGAACCTGCCCCACACCAAACAAACAACGTATCTGCAATCACACGGAAACGATATGTTCGTGGTTGGAGCAAAACAAGGCAAAGTTTCCTTCATCAACGCCACCTCATTCACTGAAGAACGTACCTTTACCGCTTCAGGAGATATTATTGGAATTCTACCAGAGTTCACGGGTCAGTTTTACGCAGTAGGCATAACGCCCACAGAGACCAAAGTGAGATACTTTGACCTCGATAGCGATGGTGATGGCGTCAATGACCTCGCAGATGCCTTTCCCCTCGATGTCACTCAAAGTTCTGATATAGATGGTGACGGTTACGGAGACAATCAGGATGGACTTAACCCCGACGCCTTCAAATTTGATGAAACCCAATGGGCTGACCAAGACGGAGACGGTTATGGTGACAATCCTGTAGGAAATGACTCCGACCTTTTCCCAACCAATGAGGACCAATGGCAAGACGCTGATGGAGACGGTTACGGCGACAACAGAGATGGACAAGACGGGGATCAATTTCCAAGCGAATCAACGCAATGGGCTGACCAAGACCTGGACGGATACGGGGACAATCCACTTGGGTTCAAGCCCGACGGATGCCCAACCGTGAATGCTTTCTCCACGAATGACCGCTATGGCTGCCCAGATTCAGACCTCGATGGCTTCTCCGACCCAGACGAAAACTGGACGATTGAAGATGGAGCTGATGCTTTGCCGAAGGTGGGCTCACAATGGATTGATGGAGATGGGGACGGTTACGGCGATGCATCTGACGGTGAACAACCCGATGCATGCCCGTGGGAATTTGGCCGCTCTACAAAGGCTGTTTCAATCAGTGTGAGCGTCACGAAAGGTTATCTGGAAATCCAATCCTTCGGCTGTCTTGACGAAGATGGCGACGGCTGGGTTGACCGAACTGAATCTCCGCTGATGGATATTGATCCAACAGAGCACTTTGATGGTGATGGCGATGGTGTCGGTTCAAATTCTGATTATGATGATTCCCGTGGCAATATCCAAACAGAACAGGATCACTGCCTCAACGATAAGAACGACACCTCTGAAGCCTGCATGGGTTGGAACGACCCCGCATATCAAGCCTACCAGGCAACCTTGGGCAACGAAACTGGACTGGCTTTCAACGCTTGGAACACATCAAAGGATGACAAGGCTGGCGGCCAAACAGCCCTCTCCGTTGACGAAGACACATTGAATCAAGTCATTATGGTCGGAATCATCGCCTTTGTTGCTTTGACGGGCGTGATTCTCGCTGCAGCTTACATTATCAACAAAAGAAAGGTATCGAAGACCACCAAAGAATACGGAGGCGTGGACCCCTCACTCTCCTCAAGCGCCTCTCGTGAAGCCTTGGAGGGACGGGGTGGTCTTTCTGCAGGCGGCGGAATCGTCTCGGACTCTTCTTGGGATGATGATGTTGAGCAACTAAACTTCGAAGTAGAACCTGATGGTTTTGCAGATTTGGACATCAAGGAAGATGGACCAGTGGGCGAGGTTGAAGCCATTACCTACGAGGAGGAAAGTATCGAAGCAATTGCTGGCATGCCCGTCCCTCAATCTGCTGAAGAAGCGACACAAAGCCCTCCAGATGAAGCTCCGCCACTCCCTGATGGCGGTTTGCCAGATGGTTGGACGATGGACCAATGGCGATGGTATGGAAAAGAATGGCTGGCAAAGTACGGTAAGAACTAGAGCCAAACGATTGGGAGGCTTTCTTTGAGCGAGCCCAATTCTGTTCCTGAATAAAGTGGCTTACCCTCAACTTTGAAGGTATTCATGACCAACCAAAGAAAACCATTCCAGGCCGTCGAATCTGCGAAAATCTCAACCTTTCCGTAAACGGCGGCCATGATGAGTTTAGCTTCGTCTGAATCCTCTCCACACAGACCTTTGACCAGATCTTTCGCCGTGAAGCGATAGCCAGGTGGTCGCCATTCCATCATAGACTTCACACCTGGAAAGGAGCAAGATTGAGGCGCTCTGCAAGATGTTCTACATCCACATCAACGGCGATCTTCATTCGCTCACGAAGCAAATCAATTTCGCTTTTCATTTTGAGCATTTTATGAGTGCGAATCATTTCTCCCAGCAGGTCATTCACACTTTTGTGATTCCCTGTGGTCCTCAACGTGTTGAGTTGTCTTCGGATCTCATAACTCACACTTACGGAGGTCATTCCTTCGCCGGTCATGGTATCTACCCGCATTGTCCTCGGTTTGCATGCCTACTTAATGTGTGCGAAGCCAAAGAGGACGGAAAGTGGCTTTTCGCAAGCACTGGCTGAGTCCCGTAATCATCAACGAATATTGCGTCCAAGACGAAGACGAGACTCTTCTGTGACTCCAAATTCACGACGCATTTCTTGGACGCGCTGATGAACTTCTTTTGATAGGGTCCAATATTCGAGGCTTCCTGCACCTGCACCTGAATTCGTAGGTTTGTTGAGAATAACGGTGGGCGCTCCACTCCATGGAGCTTCGGCAACCTTCGCCAATCGTCGGACGGTTGTATTGAACAATTTATTTGGCATCTTCTTATTCACTTGGTCGCAGACATAGGTGCTCAATTTCGAGCGACCGTCGACCATGGTCATCACAATGCCGAAGATTTTCAAATTCCTGTTGATTCGACGCTGAATCATTTTGATGGAATTCATGAGCATGCTGAATCCCTCAAGGGCGTAATATTCTGCTTGAACGGGCACGAGTACCCAATTGGCAGCGCACATAGCGTTGATCGAGAGGAGGCCGAGTGAAGGAGGCGTATCGATGATGATATAGTCAAATTCATCCATCACGGGGAGGAGGGCTTCCTGCAATCGTGTTTCGCGACCTATTTTGTGGCTCAATTCAATCTCGGCACCCGAAAGATGGATGTCGCTGGGTAGGAGCCAGAGATGACCAGCATTGATGGAATCAGGTACTTTCTTTCCACCATTACGATTGCTCCAGGCGTCTCGCATGGCCCGCGTGATAACGTCAGGAGGAATCAGATACTCATCCATCAGAGGTAATTCCTCGCCAGAATCATTTGCCAATAGGTCATATACCGTCTTTTTGATCTTCTTTTTCTCTAATCCAAAGGATGTTGCACAATTGCCTTGTGGGTCAAGGTCAACAAGAAGCACTTTTGCAGGAGGGAGTCCTTGGCGACGGGAGCCTTTAGCGAGGGCGGCTGCAATGTTGACTGCAGTTGTGGTTTTTGCACAACCCCCTTTCTGGTTGGCAACCGCCATGACCATCTTGTAGGGATTCATTGCAAGGACCTCCGGCAATTACGATGAGGAGCGACCTACTCTTTCAATGCAAGCATCCAATGCCCGGACATCAGGCTGGTTGAATCACTGGAACTGGCACTTCGGACAGAATCTTTCGAACAATGTGCATACCGGTAATACCTCGAATTTTGGCTTCGGGCTTCATGTTAATACGGTGGGAGATGATTTGCAATGCAATACCCTTGATGTCATCGGGGATCACGTAGTTGCGCCCTGCGACTGCGGCCGCAGCACGGCCGGTCTTGAAGAGGGCTTGACTGGCACGTGGTGATGCCCCGTTGATGACTCGGTGGTCTTCACGTGTGCGTTGAACGATCTCGATAATGTACGAAAGAATCGCAGGATCAACGTGCACCGTTTCCAATGCTTTTTGCATGGCGACGACTTTCTTTGGCGACGTCACTTGCTCAACGATGTGTTCGTCTTGTCCTCGCAACTTTCTGCGGGCAAGAATGGCTTTTTCTTCAGCACGGTCCGGATAGCCCATGCTCATCTTCATCAAGAAACGGTCCATTTGTGCTTCTGGAAGCGGATAGGTTCCTTCTTGCTCGATGGGGTTCTGTGTTGCAAGAACGACGAAAGGAGCAGGAAGTTTGTGAGTAATACCCTCAATGGTCACTTGTTTCTCTTCCATGGCTTCCAGCAAGGCCGCTTGGGTCTTTGGTGGTGCACGGTTGATCTCGTCAGCGAGGAGAATGTTCGCGAATAAAGGTCCTGCACGAAGTTTGAATTCACCGGATTTTTGGTCGTACATGTATGTACCCATGATATCCGAAGGCAACAGGTCAGGTGTGAATTGGACACGCTTGAATTTGCACCCGAGAGCGCGAGCAAATGTATTGGCAAGCAATGTTTTTGCCAAACCAGGGAAATCTTCCAACAGCATGTTGCCGTTGGAAAGGATACCGACGGTCACTCGGCGCAAATTCTCGTTCTTTCCAATGATGACTTTGCCGACTTCGTTCATGAGGCTGTTCGATATCGCAGAGACGGTGGCCATCAGGTCCTGGGTCCGTGCTGCTCCGGCGCCTGCTTGTGCACTTGCTTCCATCTTCATCCCTCACTAATGACCTATGACTTATTCATTTGTTATATGAATGTGTGCGCTTGATTCTTCAATCATGCTCATCAGATTAACTGGAAACGTTGGTGTTCAACGACCCCAAAAATGGTCCTCTTTACGGTGCAGTGCAACGATTTCTGCAAGGATTTCCTCCTCAACTGGTGAAAGATCAATTTTCTTCAAGCGCTTTGCATGCCGTTCTGGAACATCAACGTAGAATTCGTCCAATTCCTCAATGTGTCGGCCCACAGTGGGCCCTCGTACGGCGACAGCTACTTCTTCACCCTGCATCGCTTCTTTGACATCTTCCGAATCTCTGGTTCGTAAACTCTTGATTTGACCGACCGACGTACCGTCAAGTTTCATGAGACGCTGGCCAACATGGATACGTCCCCCTAAGACCCGCATGCCAACAATAGCAGGACCTTTGGCTCGGAATGTGTGGTCCTTGAGGAATAAAACTCGTCCGGGATAGACCAGTGTTTCCCTTTGCTCTTCCTCAATAGCCTGTTGGGTTGCCTCTTGCCACTCCTCAAAGGCATCCATGATATGGTAAATAATCGGGCCTGAAATGAATTTTATTTCGGCATCATCGCCTTGGAGTTGCTGGGCAACATCCGAAGTATTCGCTTTTGTCGAAAATCCAAGAATCACCTGTTGAAGGGGATCTGCGGCTGATTTTGCCATCAAAATATCTTTCTTATTCACGGGCCCTACCGTGGCTTGACGTACGGGAATGTTACGCTGATGCAATTCAAATGCAAGCGCTTCCAAACCTCCAACAGTATCCGCTTTGATGACGACGCCGGTTCGGTCCTCTTCGGCACCTTGACACTCCCCCGCCTGCGTATGTGTCTTGAAAGCGTGACGGGCAAAGATTTCCTTACAGGACGAGCACATAATCGGCATGTTTTCGAAGATACTGCGCCATTCTTCTCGTATTGATTCCCTGGCAGCAGCCTCTTCTTCTTCGGTATTGGCAAGATGAAGCGTGGTTCCAGCGATGGTCGATTCAAGATTTGGTGCGACAATTTTTACGCCACATGCAGCTTCGATTTCATCAAAATTTACCCACCGTTTTCCAGCGTCTCGCATTTCTGCCATTCCCTGTGGTCGTTTCAGGCCCTTGATGTGGGTGGTAAAAGGTCCATCTTGACCGGCAAGCAGAATCGTGTCTCCAATTTTCAAACTTCCTCGGTAGAGAATCACATCGATGGTTTTCCCCATGCCAACTTCGTCTCGCATTTCCAGCACCGTCCCCTGAGCAGCACCCAGAGTATCAGTAAGGCGATCTTCGAGGAAACGTTCAGCCAATCCAACGGTAACTGCAAGAAGGTCCTGTAGACCTTCCCCCTCCTTGGCAGACATGGGGACTAAGGCGACATTTTGTCGAAAGTCTCGGATTTGATCGTACCGCTCAAGGTTGAATCCATACTCCGAGAATTGTCCGACTAATTTCCAATAACGTTCTTGGAATAAATCCTGGACATCTTCTCGTTGCTCACCGAAGGATTCGATAAATGACCTGCCGGATTCACATCGCCAACCGTAAAGTCGGTCGACTTTGTTACCAGCGATGACAAAGGGAGTCTTCGTTTCTTTCAAGATGTTGAGCGATTCAATCGTTTGAGGTTGAAGACCTTCCATGATGTCGACTACGAGAACGGCAATATCAGCTACTGAGCCACCTCGGTTACGTAGCGAAGCAAAGGAATGGTGTCCAGGAGTGTCAATAAAAAGCAAACCGGGGGATTTGAATTTCTTTCCACCCATCATCGCTGCGCATGTTTCATTGAGGACATCCGCTGGGACTTCAGTTGCTCCAATATGTTGAGTAATACCGCCTGCTTCTCTGTCCATAACACTGGCCTGACGTTCGCTGCCCACGGAACGAACCATGTCGAGGACACTCGTTTTTCCATGATCAACGTGTCCGAGCACCGAAACGATCGGTTGACGGTTGTGCCCTTTGGGTTGGTCTGGTTCATTGACCTCAGATGCATGTGCATCATCAACGTCGGCCACACCATCACTCCCTGAACCTGTTGAGTTCACTCGTAAACCCAAGCGCCCATGGTATTGTCCCAATCCATGAGGCCCTCTGGGAACCAGAGGCCAAGTTCGAATTCTGCAGTTTCAGGAGCATCGGAGCCGTGAATCATGTTGAAGCCCATGTCCATTCCGTAGTCGCCTCGGATTGTTCCAGGTTCAGCATTTCGCCCGTTGGTTGAACCAATGAGTTTGCGGGCAACCGCAATTGCTTCAACGCCTTCCCATGCCATGCAGACAACAGGTCCTGAGGTCACGAATTTGATCAGGCCGGGAAAGAAGGGGCGTTCTTTGTGTACGTCGTAGTGTGTACGAGCAATTTCTTCGGTTGGCACCATGGCCTTCATGCCAACTAATTTGAGGCCTTTTCGCTCAAATCGTCCAATAATTTCGCTGACAAGACCGCGTTGTACGCCGTCGGGTTTGATCATAACATAGGTTGTTTCCATGGTGTTCACCAATCCAATCCAAAAGTGACCCGTTTAAGGGCGTTGCGATTGATCCTGTCCTCAGGTTCAACTCGATTTCACTGAATGCCGCCCTTGACATAGTGGCGAGTCCACTTGACACGGCGAGCATTGCGCTTGAGTTGAAGTTGATTCTTGCGAGCCTTGCTGCTCTTGAACCAAAGGACACTACCGTCACGACGGACAAACATCATTCCGGTGCCGGGTTCAATCTCGTCTCCGGAAAAACTGCAAATTCTTCGTTCTGGCATGTTCATCACCGTGCATTGAGCTTGCGGGCTTCACGGCCCGTGTCCTTGAGCATCAAAATATCGCCAACACGAATTGGTCCGACGACGTTTCGGCTGATGATACGGCCGACGTCACGGGGGTTGGGGGCATCGTTGACACGAACCTTGACTTGAGTTGCTTCACCGGTCATTCCTGTACGACCGACGATTTCGACCACTTCAGCTGGCCATCCACCAAGTTCTTCACTCATCTTCCTCATCTCCTGATTTGGATTCAAGCCTTCTTGATGGCGTTGATTTCTTCGACAACTTCATGGAATTTTTCTTGAGCACCTTTGGTGATTTCCATGATGGCGACGGAAGCAGCGTTTGCTCCTTTGGTCATTCCGACACCTTTAGCGAGGAATTCTTGACTTGGAACGTATCCGTAGGGAATGTCTTTCTCTTCACAGATCAGTGGAATGTGAGCCAAAAGTTCTGGAGGATTGACGTCTTCTGCGAGAATGATGAACTGTGCAGTTCCACGTTCAGCAGCTTTGGTTACTTCGTTACTACCTTTCTTGACACGACCGTTCTTGTTCATGTCAATCATTTCGTAAATCTTGTTGGCTAGGTCTTCTGGGGTTTCAAAGGTCATATGTACACTCATTGGAATCTCTCCTTCCTCGTGATACGGGCGTTCCTCCGCACAACCACGCGGATATAAACGCAACGGAGGATGATTTGTTCTCAATTTATCCTCGTGTTCTTCAAATTAGAGCGCAGTCTGCCATTTAATTGTTTGAAAGCCCAAGTTCATCCATCAATTGATGAACGCCCCGTGCTAGCGCCGGACCACCGGAAATGACATCCCTAGCGTTGGCCAACGACCCTGTTGCATGAACTCCGTCGACGTAACGAAGAAGCCGTGCGATGGCTCCCCCGGTAAAGAGTCCGTGCGAACAAGCCGCATGAACCTGCAATGCTCCCTGATTGCGGAGTGCTTCCGCAGCACGGCAGATGGTCCCGCCCGTTGCAATCATATCGTCAACAATGGCTACGCGTTTCCCTGCAACATCCAAGTTTTTGGCTTTGTGAACAATGGTATGAGCGTCGATTCTGGTTTTCTCAAGATATGAAAATTCACAGCCGATTTGGTTCGCAACCTGGGTGGCTCGAGCAATGGCTCCTTTATCCGGTGACAGAATAAAATCTGGATCGACCGTTGCTTTGAGGTGTTCAGCGAGTTCTGGCATTGCAGATGTAAAGGCAATAGGAACCTTCAGGTCCTTGAGGACTTCAGGAGCGTGGATGTCAAGGACGATGATACCGTCACATTGCCCAGCCATGAGATTGGCAATTGACTTTGCAGAAATCGATTCACCTGGCTTGAACCGTTTATCCTGCCGAGAATAGCCAAAGTAAGGAATTGCAAGAAATACGCCTTTTCCTACATCAGGTAGGGTCTGAGGACCGATTTCTCGTAAATTCTGCAAATCGCCACGGCGTACGTCATTAATGGCCTCAAGCATCAGAAGGGTTTCGACGATTCCCGAATCTGGAAAGGTATTGGAGACCAGCACGACTGGTTCGCTGCGAACTGCCTCAATGAGGTGGGAAGGTATGCGCACATAGCCTTCAGTGTCAGGAAATCGACGGGTCTCAAGTCCATGATGTGCCCATCCGAGAGCATCTGCAAGTTGCTCAGCCATTGCTCCTGCGTTGCTGCCTGAAACGACGACCATTGGCTCCCCTCATTCACTTGCAACGGTTGGACCTTCATCTTCTTTGCGAGGCCTTTCGGTAATGCAGGCTACGCACATGGGAAGGAAATGGTGCGCGAGGCAGGACTTGAACCTGCGACCTCCCGGTTATCAGCCGGGTGCTCTAACCGACTAAGCCACCCGCGCAAGGGTATTCCGGCCCACCAAACCCCCCGTCATAAGCATGACGGCTTTGAATGCCACCGAGAAAAAGGATACCTTCACTCTTCTTCGAGACTGTTGATCGTAACGTAAGAAGGCAATTGCAAGACCTTGTCAAAGGTTCGCGAAAGCACGACTTCATCCAGACGCTCACGTGTACGGGCAAGAGCAGTAATCGGGATTCGAATTTGCTCTTCAACACCAAATTGTGTCTGGATGCGCATGCGAGTTGATACGATGACGCCCTTGTAGGTGCGCTTTACACGGAATAGCCCGGTAATCACGCCGATTTCCTCACCCTGGTTGTCAAGAACAGCTCGGTCAAGCATTTCATCAGGTGCATACAACTTCTCGTCGATGCGAACGGTGTTGCGCCATCGTCGTTGCAATTCACGCATTGATTTTGACAGTTTTACCGTTCCATCACCACGAATGCTGTGGACCAGTTCTTTTGGTAGCGGTGCTAATTCGGCAGGTTTTCGCATGTATTCGTCTGCTACATCAGGGATCACCTGAATTCGCATGGATTTCACACGTGCTTCATTGGGATGATGTCGTTCTCCGACAATCGTCCCCACCATTACATCGTTCACATAGACTTCCCGTTGGAGTAACTCCTGGATGCCATAATCTTCTTTCTTCATTTTCCCATCTCTCCTTGCCGATTTGTGTTCGGCTTATCATTCCCTCCGACTCGGCACCTAATATAATATTCGTACAATAAAATATCATTTACAATTGCATTTGTCGCATAATTGATTGTGCGGCCAATTGAAATATAGAATAATATTCAATTTTTGAATGTCGCATAACGCGCGGAAATTGTATTGATTTTCCTTCTTTCCCTATCTGTCAAAATGTTCGTTTTTCAATTGAATCTAACACTCTCGGAGATGGCCTTCGATACGTGAGGATCAAGACGGCCACAATAGTGCCAATCTGTCGTTATTCTAATTGAGAATGTAATAAATTTGCTCCAGATTTCAATTGAAAATTGTAATTTTATATTGAAAATTATGCTGCACAATCATTTCATCAAGGGCTCACCTGTGCATGGACTACATGGAAGGGAGCATTGTTCGATACCACCTTACGAAGCCTGGCCACTCTCTTTCCCGGGCCATCCTTGAACGAGGTATACCGAGAGGCTTCTGCTTTTCAGTTGAGGAAGAGGCGTACGAGGCCACGAAAAATTCTCTCGGTTCGCTGCTTGAACTGTTTCCAGATTCGCTCACCCATCCAGTGATGCCACACTCAAAGAGCGAACGTTTCGTGATGATTCACTATGATATCCCACCGTCCCGACCCACCGTGGCAAGCCAAGACATTGTGATCGATATCGATAGAAGCATTGCCGACATTCACTCCGGAGACATCAATATCAGCATCTGCAATATGTTATCCATTCACGCCCACGATGGAATTGATGCATGCATGGACAAATGGTTTGAACGGGCAAGTTCGGGAAAGGAGAAACCATCTACACAAAACGGACATTATTGGTGCAGCGCGCAGGATGTCGCAGAGGCACTTCTCCGTGCCTTTCCATTCATGTCGCCGGGACATGAGCCATACACGATTTCAGGG
The DNA here is from genome assembly GCA_016778305.1 of Candidatus Poseidonia sp. Classification (GTDB taxonomy): domain Archaea; phylum Thermoplasmatota; class Poseidoniia; order Poseidoniales; family Poseidoniaceae; genus Poseidonia. The sequence continues at coordinate 71,286 of JADHPT010000003.1, forward strand.
CGTCGCTACTGGCCCGCAGAAGATACGTGGACCGAAGTTAAACTCCTCGCAGACCGTACACTTGCTGGACAATCTGGTCAATTCAAGCTCAAGCACCTTCTCGATGAAGGAGGCCCTGTGGTAGAAGTTGAAGTGCTCGACGGACATAACACTCGACGTCAACGTCCCAACATCAGCCGTTTCCACGAACTTTTGGAGGAGAACACGGGCGAAGGATGGAATCCACGCACCCCACTCAGGCAATCCTTGATGCTCCTGTTGGCCGAGTGGACCGATGAACAAGTCTGATTAAGCCTCAAAGGGGTCGCTAAAGAGGTCAGCACCCAATAGTGGAAGAAGTAAACTTGCATCCCCTTCAACACATACATGAGGTGCTTCAGGTCGCATTTTCCCCCATGAAATGGCCTCTCTTAGTCGCGCACCGGACAAACTTCCATCATGTTCTGGCGCTGTCGTGATGTAGACGGCACTGTCCAAACCACCTCGGTACTGATTCCACCAAATAACGTGGTGTTTGGAAATTCCACCACCTACCATGAGGGCGTTTGATGTTTCAACGTCCCATGTGATGTCACTCATGATCTGTTCGTCAGCGAGGGTGTCAAGATGGAAATCTCGGTGTTTTTGACGGAACATGAATAATTGAGCCCCGATAGAACCGTCGGTGATGCCCGGAATGCAAACTGGAATTCGGTGTTTAGCAGCCCAGTAAATCAAGGTGTCCGGAGTACCGATGCGTTCTCCCAAAGCCCAGACAAGATGAACGGAACCAAAGCCCAACCAAACATCAGCGCCTGTCTTGTCACTCGCCGCTATTCGTTCGTTGTAGATGTCTTCGAGAGCTGGCATGACCATGGCTTCAATGATTTCTCCGTAGGATGCGTTGGGGACGATTACGTTCCCCAAGCGCATCAACGAATGTTCACCTAATTCGATGTCATCCAGGTCAAATGAACCGTGGTAGTAGTGTTTGTACGCTCTTGCTATGTCGTGGTCGAGTGTCCCGCAGGTGGTTGAGACCACGTTAAACATCTTGCGCTTGATCGCCTCCACGAAGAAGCCGCGAGTCCCCGTTGCACACAGACAGGCGGGGAAAGAAAGCCAATTGGTCACCTTAGTGGGGTCACCATCAACGGACTGAATCGTAGTATTCATGTCATTGAGAATGGTACGTGCTTCTGCGAATTTGGTTGCGGTGAAGCCACCTGCTGAAGCCATTTGTTCGATCAGGGCTCGTGGAGTCGTGGCTTTTGAAAAATCATAATCAACGACGGGTTGGTCAAAGTCATCGGGAGTCATCGCCATGCTCACACCTCGCGCCTTTGCTTCATGAAGATGTTCACGTATGTCAATGGGTTAACCCTGCCATCGTTCGAGTTCATGGATGCGGTCCCTTAGTCGTGCAGCCTGCTCGAAATCCAAATTTTTCGCAGCCATTTCCATCTCGTCACGTAACTCGTTAACCAGGTCGCTGCGCTCTTCCTTACTGAGTGTGGCAGGAAGGTCGTGCGGTTCGTCATAAGTCAATTGAGAATTTGATTTTTCTATTGCTTTTTCATCATCATGAGCAGCCGTCCATGACCCTGCCCCCAACTTCAAACGCTGGGCCCAATCCCCGTCTTTTCGGCCGCCTTTCTTTGCAATAAGGCGTTTTGAACCGCCGCCTGTTGTCGTGGTCCCAGAGATGAGATCGTTCACAGAATCTCCCATCACAGGCAGGGCTTTGACAATGGTTCGTGGAGTAATTCCAAGAGCTTCATTATTGGCTTGCTGCCGTTGACGTCGTTCAAGTGTTTGGCGAATGGCCGCTTCCATAGCAGGAGAAAAGCCGTCGGCATACAGAAGGACTTTTCCGTTCTGGTTTCGCGCTGCTCGCCCGATGGTTTGGAGCAAGCTTCGTTCGTTTCGAAGAAATCCTTGCCGATCAGCGTCAAAGATCGCAACGAGGCTCACCTCGGGGATATCGAGGCCCTCTCGCAGCAAATTGATTCCAACAATCACATCGATGTGCCCAAGACGAAGGGCATTGATGATCTCCGTTCGCTCAATGGTGTCTATTTCCGAGTGCAGGTGATGGGCTTTGACCCCCATGCGATTGAGATAAGCGGCGACTTCTTCAGCGAATTTAATGGTCATCACCGTGACCAAACAACGCTCTGAAACCTCCACACGGGCATTGATTTCAGTAAGCAGGTCGTTGATTTGACCGGAAGTTGGGCGAACCTCGATTTCAGGGTCAAGCAAACCAGTTGGACGTAATTCCATCTTGGCAATACCCTCAATCTTCTGTACCATCTCATACATTGATTCAGCATCCGGATGCTTCTTTTTCAAATCGGCTTCTCCCGAACCGCCGCCTGATGATGCGTGGAGTAAACCCAAGGGCAATTCTTGCCCGGTGGTTTCACACAGGTGCCGCAATTCTCGCTCACCAGGGGTAGCAGAAACATAGACCATTTGTGGCACGAGGGATTGAAATTCAGGGATTTTTAGAGGTCGGTTATCAGCTGCAGTTGGCAAGCGAAATCCGTGTTCAATCAAGCTGTCTTTACGGGACTTATCACCGAAATACATCCCACCAACTTGGGGCAAACTGACGTGCGATTCATCCATGATGACAAGGAATTTTTTGGGATCTCCGTGGAATTGATTGGCGCAAGCGGAGAAGAAGTCTAGAAGGCAATAAGGGCGTTGACCGGGCTTTCTTCCGTCAAAGTGTAAGGAGTAATTCTCAATGGATTGGCAATGGCCGATCTCACGAAGCATTTCCAAGTCATACTCCGTCTTTTGTTCAAGACGATAACGTTCCAATTCCCTACCCTGGCGAGCAAACCACTTGGCTCGTGCGTTCAATTCCTTCTCAATTGAAGCCAATGCAGCCTCAAAGCGTTCAGGACTGGTCATGAAAAATTCCTTCGGATGAATCCACGCCTCATCGAGCGTATCGAGTGCTTCCCATGTCACAGGATCGCAAATCTGGACGCTTTTGATGCCGTCAAAGTCAAAGACGATGCGCAAGGGGTCGTCTCTGCTGGGCATCCAGACATCGACAACCTCTCCACGAACCCGACATTCTCCCCGTTTGAGGTCCGTGGTCGTCCTTCGGTATTGTAATTCGATCAATTCACGCAGAAGATCGCTGGTTTCAATGGCTTGCCCAACGTGGACGCGAAGGTGGTATTCAAGGAAGGTTTCGGGTGGGTTGAGGCCGTAAATGCATGAGACTGAGGAAACGACAACGCAGTCGGGGCGGCTGACCAATGAAGCAACAGCAGCAAAGCGTTCTTGCTCGATGCGTTCGTTGATACTCAATTCCTTGTCAATGTACAAGTCCCGTTTAGCAAGATAGGCCTCTGGCTGATAATAATCGTAGTGTGAAACGAAATATTCGACGGCATTATCTGGAAAATATCCGACCATCTCTTGATGCAATTGCCTTGCGAGCGTCTTGTTGTGACTCATAATCAGTGTTGGAATATTGAGGTGCTCAATGATGTGGGCCATGGCGAATGTTTTGCCACTTCCTGTCACGCCGAGCATGACGCATCGTTCTTGGCCATTTTCCAATTGAGAAATCAATTTTTCAATTGCTTTTGGTTGGTCCCCCGCAGGTGTGAACTCTGCGTGCAGGTGAAATCGCTTGACAGAGGGATTTAATTCCTCTAAAACAGCACCTTCAAGCGCTTTTGAGAGGTCAAATGGATCCCGTTGATTCAGATCAACATCGGCTGGGATGGCATTCGCCCGTTGTTCAAATGAACCGTCATCATCCCACTCTTCAACCATAGACTCACCGGAATTGTGGCCTTAGGGGAGATAAAGTCCCCCGTTCACGTGCAGAATTGCACCCGTGATGTACGATGAATCGGGACCTACAAGGAATGAAACCGTCGAAGCCATATCTTCGGGAGCGCCAACCCGCTGAAGCGGGACTTCATGCTCACGTTGAGTGCGTTTTTCGGGTGAATCACCCGACAAAAGATCGGTGTCAACATACCCCGGTGCGAGGATATTCACACGCTTGCCCTCAGGACCGAGAGATTGGGCAAGGGAGCGAGCCCATGCTGAAAGAGCGGCTTTTGAAGCAGCGTAATCTGCACCGTGAGGTGAGCCACGGATGCTCAATTGAGATCCAACAACGACCATTCGTGCTTGCTGAGTCAGATAGGGTTGTACGGCACTCCACACGGAGACTGCACCCTCAAAATTGGTTTTCATCGTTGTAGCGAGGTCGTCCATCGTCATCTTGTGACTTTGGACACGGTTGTAAATGCCGTGATTGAGAATCAACACGTCAATACCTCTTGCCATCCATGGGTGGCGAGCAAGCAGGCCTACCTCGCCTTCATCTGAACAGTCTACCTTGACGGCAAGAGCATCATCTCCCCGTTCACGAATGGCATCAACAATCATTTCAGCTGGCTTCGAAGATAGATTGTAGGTCAGGAGAACATCGTAACCGTCTGCGGCCAAACGGTCTGAAATCGCAGCACCAATGCCGCGACCCCCGCCAGTAACCAAAGCGACGGGACGGCTCATAGCACAGGGAGTGGCTCATCGTTCATGAAACCATGTGAAGTTGCAAATCTTACTCTTCTAGGAATTGTGCTAGATGTGGGGGCAGCCAACCTTCCGGCTTCATGACCTTGCCGTCTTCTCTTCGCAGAACCTTACCGTCAACGAGTTTCGCCATGTTCGAGCGATGGACTTCGTTGAAGGCATCGTCGTAGATATGCTGCATACCGTGATTGATGATGGTCCCAGCGAGAATGTAGCCGATATCAGCAAGTGCATCGAGGATTTCAACCATGTCACCTGCCCGAGCTGCTTCAGCGTACTCTTCAACTTCTTCACGAAGGAGTTTGATTCGCAGTTCAATCAATTCGTCTGGGCCGAGACCTGGTGTATCGAGTTTCGGAATTTCAAAGGCTTGGTTAAATTCAAGCAATGATGCTACAATGGGGTTCATGTCATGGCGTCAAGGCACACAGCCCTTGAACCTTACAGCGGCCCACCTAGATTGTCCGGTTCCATTGTTGTAGGACTGGCTCGTTGCCTAAGCAAAACCGATCAACAAGGCAGCAAGAAGCACCCATCCTGTTAGCATGGAGACACGAAATAATACGGTTTGAAAATCATCAAAACGGTTCATGCGCAACACGACACCGATGTTCGCCAACGACATCGACAATGCGGCTCCTAAAAACCAAATTTCATCCATTGGATTTGAGATAGCAAAACAGGCAAACCACAACAGAGAAAGTTGTACGGTCGTACGTGTTGTCGCAGTATCACCAAATGATGAAGGAAATGAATGAATGCCTTGTTCCTTGTCACTCTCAACGTCCATTCGCGCATAATTGATGTCAAAGGCGGCAATCCACAAGGCTACACCAACGGAGACGGGTAGGATGGTTGGGGCCCACAAGAAATCTGTGCCGTTTGCGAACTGACCCGTGATGGCCGCCCAGCCGTGAACGTCAGCGGCCATGGCCGCCCATGCGCCAGCGGGGGCCAAGCCGAGGCAGAGGCCCAGCCAGAAATGACAAAGCCAAGTAAATCGCTTCATGTAGGGATATATGACGAAGGCCAGAACGGGAAGCCAAGCCATCATCAAAGCAACTTCATTGAGCAATCCAGCGCTGATCAGTAACATCAACAGAAAGACACCTGCCAGCGTCCAAGCTGTTTGAAGCGACATAGAACCTGAAGCAAGATGACGCCCCTGTGTTCGGGGGTTTGCTGCATCAATGTCTCGGTCAATAATGCGATTGAGTGCCATGGCTAGACCACGAGCTCCAACGGCAGCAAGCAGGATCCATAGCAAGTCAACTCCAGGGCTCAAGTTAAACTGTTCAAGAGCGATGAAATACCCAACCAGGACGAAGGGGAGCGAGAACAGTGTATGCTCCACTTTGATGAAGGAAAGTATTCCCTTGATGTCCATTACTGAGGCCCCTCAAAGGAAAGATGGAGCGGCCATTTGTATTTAGTTAATTCAGGATGCTGGGCCACCTTTGCCAGCGTTTCCTCATCGTGAAGGGTAATGGCTGGCCAGCGGCGTACTCCGTGATCTTGGGAAGGGATGGGCGTGGTTGCGTCCCAGCAGAGCCGCTCACGAGTTTCGTCAAAGGTAAGCCCCCTACCGACATCGAAGCGTGAAGGAAGCTGCCAAAGAAGTCGGCGTCGTGCTTTCGGGCCGTGCAGGTCAAGGTCGTCATTGGTGATGAATAACCAGCGGAGATTTTCTGAACCTTTCAATTGCCAAATTAAATTTCTCAATTGAATTATTCTTTCTCTACGTTGCTGTTCTGCTTCATCATTCGAATCCAAAGAGCCCGTCAGAGGTGCAGGAGTTCCTTTGACATGCGTTGTAACGACGAGCATGCTGCCTCGCAACATGCGGGCTTGGACAACATTGTCCAGCGCTTCAACTGCTGCAAGATTATCAAATTCAGGCGGTGCTTCGAGCCCTTGACGCCAGGCCGGTACCTGCATGCGAAACGAACCCTCGAGTGGTTCGTGTTGGCTTCTTGGATCTGCAGCAGGTAGCGTGGTGGCGTCGATGAGTAATTTCGAGTGTACATTTTCGTACGGGCTTGCAGCCTCCAGTGAATCAGCGACCATCCCTTCCAAGACGATGATGTCGGTTGGAATGTGTACCTTGTCGTTGAGCGCATCAAGGAATTGCTCCAAGTCTTTGGTGTCTGCAGTTTCGTCAACCACTGCCATAATTTTGAGGAACATCATTTGGCCTGCTCCAAGCAAGCCAATACCGGTCTTTCTTGCCTGACGGGGATAGCGTTGTTTTGAAGCGGCGATGGCGAGGTTGTGGAATCCTGTTTCGAGCGGCAAGTGGACCGAACGAACGTCTCGATGCTGGAACTGCAACACAGGTGAAAATTGCCTGCCTATCGCCTCACCGAGATAGCCATCTTCCATTGGAGGCAACCCCACAATGGTAGCCGGTAGCACCGCATCTTTTCTGCACGTGATCGCCGTCACGTGAAGAACAGGATATTGGCCTGTGAGCGAGTAGAAACCAAAATGGTCACCAAATGGCCCTTCGGTACGAGTTTCCCCGGGAACGCAATATCCTTCGATGATAATGTCCGCTTCTGCCGGCACCATGAGGTCCTGCGTTAGTGCTTTGGTGATGCGGAGTGATGAGCGGCCTAGGATGCCTGCAAACTGATATTCAGACAGGTTATCGGGGAGTGGGGAAATCGCAGAAAAGATGAGTTCCGGAGGTCCACCAATGCAAACCGCTACCGGCATCTTGGCGTTCGGACCGAGAGCTGCTGCATGATCAGCAGCATGCTTGTGAATTTGCCAGTGTAAACCCATTTCCTCGGGGCCGAAGACCTGCGCTCGGTACATGCCGAGATTGTGCTCACCCGAAGCAGGATCTTTGGTCACCACCAAGGGAAGCGTGACAAAATGCCCACCGTCCATCGGCCAGGTCTTTGGGATTGGAAGTTTGGTTAGATCAAGAGGTAAACGCACACGTTGGCTATTTCCCTTGCGTTTTTTCCTCGGGGGCATCGCAAAAGCATCCCTTGCGAGTGGAAGCGCAAGCCAGGGGCGCTTGACCATGGCCCCAATATCAGGTTTCATCATGGCGACCATTCGGTCACCCACCGACGTTTCGTGCTGGGCTCCAAGAGCCCGCAATGTTCGGTCGTGGGAGCCAAAGAGATTCATCACCAGAGGGATAGAAGATATGGATCCGTCTGCCAAGCGTGGTTGTTCAAATAGAACGGCAGGTCCGTCGTTTTTTACCAGAAGATCGGCGATGGCACCGGCTTCGTAAACAACGTCCACTGGGCGGGATATGCGAATGAGTTCATCTCGGCCTTCGAGATGGCGCATCCAACGGCTCAGGGTCTTCCATGCCACGATGTTCCGTGAGGCTTCTTGCCTTTGAACCTCCGTATACACCCACTCAACCTTTCACGGGAATCTCCCATTCGTAAGCACCGTTTTCTTCATGTGCTGCCCGTCACCTCTGCGTCTTGGAGGAGAAGCATGCGTACCTGCGATGTTGTCGTCATCGGAGCCGGACCCGGCGGTGGGTCTGCAGCACTTCACAGCGCTCGTGCAGGTCTTTCAACACTCATTTTGGAAGCAGATCCCGAGGTCGGCACTCCCGTTCACTGTGGAGAATGCCTCTCTGAACTAGCAGTTCAAAATCTTGGCTTGGAAATCCCCGATCACGTCAAGGCACTCAATGTCAAAGGCATTCGCGTCATCTTTCCGGACGGTACTGAAAAATTACTCACCGAGGAGGGGTACGTTCTCGAAAAACATCTGTTTGAACGATGGTTAACCGACGAGGCCGTGGACAAGGGTGCAGAATTATTGCTCCATCACCGCGTTACGTCTATGGAGAGAGTTTACAATAGTAAAAATGAATTTACCAATTGGAAACTTGACGGCAGAGGGGACGAGTTTCCCGTGGAATGCCGTGCCGTCATTGATGGTTCCGGCGTGGCTGGAGCAGCAGCCAAACTTCTCGGCATGGGTGGCGACGTTGAGGTCATCGCTGGATTTCAGTACGAGATGTTGGACGTACCCAATGACGGGTATCTGGACTTCTACTTGTGGCCCAAATACTCGCCTCACGGCTATGTTTGGATGATTCCCAAAGAAGGTGGGCGTGCCAACGTCGGTTTGGTTACAACGGACAAAAAAGGAGCCATCAAATACCTTGAATCATTCATCGAAGACACCTATCTTGCAGACAAGCCCACCGCCAATCCTCCATGGCGGCCTGACGGCATCAAAATCCGACCTTTCGGCGGCACCATTCCTATCTCCGGACCAAGAACGGCGACCGCTGATGAAGGAATTGTCCTGGTAGGAGATGCCGCTGGATTCACGTCCCCTCTCTTTGAGGGCGGAACACATCTTGCGCTTTGGTCGGGAAGAGAGGCTGCGGAGACCGTGGCAAAAGCACTTGCAGCGAATGATCTCAGCAAAGACCGCCTCATGGCCTACGAACGCGCTTGGAAAAAACAATTCCCACCCTATCACAAAATTCTGAAAGGGAAGACGGCCCTGTACAACCTCACCGATGAAGAGATGTCGACAATGGCTCGTTGCTTACCCGACGAATTGGGCAATATGAGCCCCTTGGATAAATTGGTCATCGGGCTGCGTATTTTGGTCCGCAAACCAATCCTATTCACAAAACGAGTGATTCCAGTATTGCTTTCCTTCGGTTACTCGAGAGCGAAATTCTTCGGATGGTAAGTCTGTCTCCCCGCTGCGGATTAAGCAAAGGCCATGAAGGACGCCACCCCCCCATAGGGTCATGTGGGGGCTGACGCTTTGGCTTGCGCTGGGCGCAATCATCGCTTTGATGATTCGGCCGAGGTTGCACGAAGCCTCCGTTTCGTTGTCGTTTTTGCTCCACTTTGTAATGGCGCTGCCCTTCTTCTCACTGGCTTATCTCTTCATGGCTAACGACACCTCAATCCTGCATGTAGCTGCCTTTGGTGGTGCAGACCTGCCACTCAAATACCGCTTCGCAGCCACGTGGGCTGCTCGGGAAGGCCCCTTGCTCATGTGGCTGGGCTGGATGGCCCTTCTTTCCTGGTGGTGGCGCCGTCCCTTTGCTGGCGAAGAAGGAATTGCCCACGGCGTTCACGAACTTCGCTTGCGCCTCGGCCACGGCATGAGTCTCGCCTTGTTGCTGATTTCATTTTCATTGGATCCCTTCAAGGCAACACCGGCATTTTTCTTGGGCAATGGGTTGAATCCTCTGCTGCAAACAGACCTCATGGTGATTCACCCTCCACTCATCTTCCTTACCTATTCGATGTGCCTGCACCTGAGCGCTGTTGGCCTCTCGGCCGCCTACACACAGGCCTCAACGGCCCTGAGCGACCGAATGCTTGCCATTGCTCGCCCTGCTCTGTTCACCGCCACGCTCGGTATCGGCCTGGGTGGCTTGTGGGCCTACCTCATATTGGATTGGGGCGGTTACTGGGCGTGGGATCCTGTGGAAACAGGGTCATTCCTGCCCTGGTTGGCATTGGTGGCAATGATTCACCTTCGAACTCGCCCGGGCAGGGTGAGCGATCAAGTTTGGATTGGTGCATCCTTGTTGACGGCATTGCTGTCCATTTTTGCTACGACCGTGACACGTGCTGGAGGCGTGTGGGCTTCATCGATTCACACCTTTGTGACCAACGACAGCGGTACACCTCCGAACGATGTTTTCGGGCGCTTGATGCAATTGCAAGCCGATGCAGCTGCGACTGAAATCATGGTCTATGTCACTTGGATGTTCACCTTGCTAGGATGTTGGTTCGCCGTTCTTCACAGCCAAGGGACGGGACGTTTGCTGCAAAAGAAGCACGCTTGGGGCACAGGTATTCCAGTTGCAACAGGTCTTCTTGGCTGGCTTCTTCTGAGCGGAGAGGGTGGATGGTCATGGACCAGCATCCCCCATGTTGTATTCCTCGGGCTCCTCTTCGTCCCTCTCGGCCTGTCTTCTTCAACGAAAAGCAATGCCCTATCCGACGGGACACAAGCATGGACCTACCACGGTTTGTCTCCTGCGCCGCTCCACCTTGTTGCGTCCGTTGCAGTATTTCTGTTGACTGAGGATGTATTCATCACGCTCGCCTTCATTTCGCTCTTCCTACCTCTCTATTATGCATCTTCTGCGCTGGATGCTTGGCCCTGGGCGGCTGCAGGCGTCGTGTTGGGCCTTTCCTTAGCCTGGTCTGAATTGCTCAGTTTACCGGTAGCGGGCTTTGTATTGTTGCTTTACGTTCTTCCGTGGCTGTTGGCACCCAATCAAGAAGATGAGAAAGCTGTCTCGCTGTTGGAGGGACGAACACAACGACGCATTGCATTGTGGGGAAGTGTGATTTTGATCAGCCTTTACTTGGTGCTGACCTGGGCTCTTCTCCTCGCGAGCATTGACGCTGTGAATTTTGATGCCCACGAACTGTATGGTGCACCGTTCATGACGGGGGTTGCTTTGTGTTTCTTCCTCTACACTCGACGAAAAGACGACCCTAAGGACAACCTCATACTCATCGGACTTACCCTTGGCATTTCGACCATTGGCTTCGTTTTCTTCGCTGACAGTTTTGGTCGAGATGCTTCAACATTGATCTCGGGAAGCCTCACTCGTGGCCACATTGTGTGGGTCTCACTGCCCGCTTTGATCCTCGCCCTCGCACCCATGGTCAGAGAGGTTAGTCGTGCCTTGACCAAAGCGAGAGCGCAGGGAACTCTCCTCCACATACCCTTTGCTGCACATATCGTTCACGCTGGATTGTTATTGCTTCTCCTGGGCCATCTCTCCACCACTGTATTGGTCGACCGAGGAGATGCCAGTCACCGCCTTTCGCTGGTCAAGGATGAGGTCATCATACACGACGGAATCGGCTATGAATTCACAGAACTCACACTCGAGTCAGAAGGCTTTGAAGTCGGAGATGGATTTGTTGGCGTCTACATTAACGTCTATGAAATGGATGATGAAGAGGTAGGCAAAAAGATCGGAGAAGTTCGCCCGGGCATGCTTCGTTTCGACGAACAAGGCATACCGCGTTCGGAAGTTGATACGCTGACTCGCTTGAGCGGGGACATCGTCTTCATCTTTGATGGAAGTCAGTCAAATGCTCTGATGCAAACGGTCCAGTCTGAAAACCCAGAGGCCGTTGATTTGGTTCGCGTGACCATCTATGATTTGCCGCATTCACATGCGGTATGGCTGGGGTGGGTGGTGATGATGGGCGGCATGGCTTTGGTCACCCTCGCCGGCTCCAAAAAGGCATCACAGCGCATCAACGACGAGAACGGAAAGCAAGCCGAGGAAGAATAATCCTATCCAATGCAATTATCAAGGGGGGGCTGGTCGCCGATTCATCCCCCTTGGAGGTTAGAACATGGAAGAAGGAACAATTGTCCACGTTGATTATGAATTGTACAACGGCGAAAACGGTGAACTCATCGAAACAACCCGTGAAGAAGTCGCAAAGGAACATGAGATGATCCAAGAAGGTCGCAAGTACACCCCTATGGTGTGCGTTGTTGGCTCTGGAAACCTCATTCCAGGTTTTGAAGCCGCTTTGGGCGACGCAAAAGCCAACAAGGAAACAGAAGTGACCATCGCTCCTGCAGACGCATACGGCGAAAAAGATCCTGAACAAATCGAAACCATCAGCATTGACAAATTGATTCGTGCTGTCCAAGACCCCAACTCCCTGTACATCGGCGCCCCTGTCACCATCAACAACCGCCAAGGTACGCTCTCCTACCTCGCTGCTGGTCGTGCCCGTATCGATTACAACCACCCCATGGCGGGTAAGAAACTCAAGTATTCGTTCAAGGTCGTCAAGGTCGTTGAAGGGAAGGAAGAACAAGTCATGGCCCTTCTTGAATCCAACACGGGCCACAGTGACTTTGGCGTGTCCTTTGAGGGCGACGACCTCAGTATCGTGCTTCCTCAAACCATGTTGTTTGATACCAATGCGGCTATGCTCAAGTTCCGCTTGGTTACCACCATCCGTGACGCTGTGGAATGCGGCAAAGTTTCATTCATCGAAGTCCACGAACCCCGTGGATTCGGTATTGAAGACGAAGACGATCACGACCACGACCACGATCACGACCATGGCGAAGACCTCTCCAAGCTCTCCATTGCTGAGTTGAAGGAACGCCTCAAGGCTGCTGGAATGCCAGTCAGCGGAAAGAAGGCTGACTTGATCGCTCGTCTTTCGCAAGAAGAAGAATGAATCCGATTCATCGGTAGGACGATAGTACGAGGCCCATTCCATCTACATGAGAGGCAGTTCTATGGAAGCCGAAGAGCAGGGACCGAAGGCCTTTGCTCCCTCACTCCCTGATGACCAATACACATCGGTTGAGAAAGTTATCATTTGGATCGCCCTGATCGGTTTTTTATTCGTCCTCGCTGGCTTTGTTCTCGCTTACGGAACGGTATGGACGGAAACCTTGAAGCCGATTATCTGGGATCCCGTCGTGAAAGATGCAGGTGCAGCAGGCGACGCAGGTTACACGCCGCAAAACACTGCGATTTACACATTGAGCATGCTCGGTTGTGTTGTTCTTCTACAAGCTCTGTTTCGAAAGTGGAAATTACCCAGTGACGAACGCATGACATGGGCACTCATCGCATGGGTTTGCCTTGCGCCCGTTTTACGTGTCCTCGAAGATGCTGATTTTTTCTCTTCTTCTACCGATGTGTTGTTCATTTCACCACTCATCCACCTCCATCTCGCCGCTTGGTTGGTTGGAATAGCACTGTTTTCCCATGCCTTGGTTGGGCGATGGGACGGTCGTGAAGGTGATGGGATTGAAGAGCGACGTCGAACGCTTTTGTTCGGGGGTCTTTTCGCTGCTCTGTACGCTCATTGGTATTGGCTCTACCAGCCAGCCTACGAAATCCACACAGAGTCTTCATTTGACATCGCCTTGGTGGCCCTGGTACTGTCTGCGGTGGTCTTGTGGATGTCCTTGGTTGCAACACGGGCGTGGCCCGCCCTCACACGCGGCATGCTGGCTTTTGCCTGCGCAACACTCGTCCTTGGAGTGGGCCACTGGTTGCAATTCATCGTCACTCCTTGGGCCCAAGAAAGTGCACGAGTTTCAACTGACATCACCCTTTGGCCTGTATGGATCGTGCTCGGCCTGCCGGGATTGATTTGTTACCTCATGTATGTGATGGGGCGTGAAGACGCTCAACAGTTGAAACTCACCGGCTACAAGGCTGGTGTTTTGCCCGAAGGAATCACGCTCAAACAGTGGGAGGATGAACCCGAACGCTGGTCTTCCCACCCGGTTGAGTTCCTGTCCAACAAAGCACTGCTCGCTCATCCAATGGTGCTCGGCATGGTCTTTGGGCAACTGGCTGATGGTTTTGCAACCATGCTCGGCATCGACGTGTTCGGCTATGGGGAAAAGCACCCTGTAAGCAATGCTGTGATTCAATACGGTGGAGATCTCAACGCCATGCTGGGGATTGACTGGGGCGAAGGAGCATGGCTCTTTGCATTGGTAAAAGCCATCCTCGTCGGCCTCATCGTGTGGCTGTTCGTTCAAATGCGAGTTGAGCACCGCCAACAACATTTCAGGTTGCTCATCGTTTTGGCTGTCCTCATCGTCGGGCTCGCTCCGGGCTTGAGAGATATCGGACGTTTGATGTTGGGTGTTTGACGAAGGCTTCGGCCTCCGATGACGGGTTTGAATGGCATTATATGCAGCCATCACTTGGGTAGGACGAGGGCTGAAGATGGACCGATTACCAACAAGGGTTAATCGTGCTGACCCTGAGTTTGCGCAGCGGAAAGCCCACAACCTATCCTTGATTGAGCAATTGCGGGAGTATTTAGCCAAAGCCTCTGAGGGTGGAGGTGGAAAATACGTTGACCGTCATCGTTCCCGTGGAAAACACCTGCCCAGGGAACGCATTGAACGGATCATCGACCCCGGTACTGCTTTTCTTGAATTGTCACCCCTCGCCGCTCACGAACTCTACGATGGCAGGGCTCATTCTGCTGGAATCGTCACTGGGCTCGGTATGGTTCACGGTCGTGAATGCCTTTTTATTGCCAACGATGCAACCGTGAAAGGCGGTTCGTACTATCCCTTAACGGTCAAGAAACACATTCGTGCCCAAACCGTCGCCCACGAGAATCATCTCCCGTGCATCTACCTGGTCGACTCAGGAGGTGCATTTTTGCCAATGCAGGACGAGGTCTTTCCCGACATTGGCCATTTTGGTCGTATCTTCCGCAATCAAGCACGTATGTCAGGTGATGGTATTCCACAGGTTGCTGCTGTTCTTGGATCGTGCACTGCAGGTGGAGCATACGTACCCGCCATGTCCGATGAATCCATCATCGTCAAGGGCAACGGGACCATCTTCCTTGCTGGACCACCGTTGGTCAAGGCAGCGACCGGTGAAGAGGTCACAGCAGAAGCCTTGGGTGGAGCAGACGTACATACAGCACAGTCGGGCGTTGCAGACCATTTTGCAGAAGACGAAGACGAAGCATTGCGAATGGTTCGCAACGTTGTAGAAAACCTTGGTCCACGTGAAAAAGCGCCTGCTGCTATGGCTGAAGTTGAAGCCCCTGCTCACGATGTTGAAGATTTACTCGGCCTCATCCCCAGTGACAATCGAACACCGGTTGAGGTTCGTGAGTTGATTGCAAGAGTGGTCGACGGATCAAGATTCCATGAATTCAAATCTCGTTATGGAACGACGCTCATCTGTGGATTTGCTCACATTCACGGGCACAAGGTTGGTATCGTTGCCAATAACGGGATTTTGTTCTCAGAGTCCTCGCTCAAGGGTGCTCACTTTGTCGAATTATGCGGCCAGCGCGGCATACCTCTCGTCTTCCTCCAGAACATTACTGGCTTCATGGTCGGCAAGGATTACGAAGCGGGTGGCATTGCAAAGGACGGAGCAAAATTAGTCACCGCCGTTTCCTGCGTTAACGTTCCCAAATTCACCGTCATCGTAGGTGGTTCACACGGAGCAGGAAATTACGGCATGTGTGGCCGTGCTTACGATCCTCGTTTCCTTTTCATGTGGCCCAACAGCCGTATTTCCGTCATGGGAGGCCCCCAAGCAGCAGATGTCTTGACGACTGTCAAGCAGGATCAACGAGGCCGTGAAGGACTTGAGCCTTTGGAGGGCGAAGAACTCGAAGCCTTCCGCAAACCCATCCTCGACAAATACGAAACAGAAGGAAGCCCGTATTATTCCACGGCTCGCCTTTGGGACGATGGAATCATCGACCCGAGAGACACACGAGACGTTCTCGGCTTGTGCCTTGCAGCTGCAAGGAATGCTCCCCTACCCGATGACCGGTACGGGATTTTCAGGATGTAATTTTTCAATATAATATTTAATTTTTAAATTGGAGTTTTTAATTATGGCAATCATGGACAATCCCCCGACGACACGCCTCATCCGTTTGGACATTGACGGGCCACGAGCAACCATAACCCTCGCCCGGTCAGAGAAATTTAACGCTCTTAACGCGGGGATGATTCAGGAATTGATTGACGTGCTCGAATGGACGGCCGTTCGTAGCGCTGGGCGGCAAGATGCCCTTCAGGATGAAAACGGGACACCTTACCTCCGCACCCTAACAATAAGCGGTGAAGGACGCCACTTTTGTGCAGGTGCCGACATCAACATGATGCGAGATGCAGGAGCCAATACTCCCGAAGAAAACAGGGCAGATTCAAAGCGGCTTGATCGTCTTTTCAACGGCTTATGGGCTCACCCTTGCTTCACTGTTGCAGCCGCTCAGGGAGTGGCGCTCGGCGGAGGTGCTGGACTCATTTCTTGCTGCGATTACGTCGTTGGAACCACCAACCTCCGCATCGCCCTATCAGAAGGTAAACTTGGCATCCTGCCTGCTGTTATCGGTCCTTACGTCTACCGACGCCTGGGTTCTGCAACCTTTCGACGATTGGCCATGCAGGCCAGCCGGATCCAATCAGATGAAGCGCTTCGTATCGGATTTATCGAACGAATTGTACCGGATGTTGACGGCCTTGGTGCTGCAGTGGACGCCATCATCGATGAAGTCCTCACAACTGGACCCTCGGCTGTTACCTTGGCCAAAGAATTGACGCTCGGCTTTGACCGCTGGACTGATTCGGATGAGGCCTTGCGTGATTGGACGTTGGATTTTACAAGCCGCATGCGCGGGTCAAATGAAGGCCAGGAAGGCCTCTCCTCCTTCCTCGAAAAACGCCCACCAAATTGGAAACCAGACGAAGAAAACTGAGGGGCGACGATGGTCAGTAAGGTTCTGGTGGCTAACCGAGGTGAAATCGCCTGTCGGATTCTACGTGCCTGTTCTGAGGCCGGCATTGGAAGCGTTGCAATTTGCGCCCCTAACGACCAAGGTAGCCTCTTCACCGAACTCGCAGACGAAGTGGTTCTGCTTGAAGGAGAAAGTATTGGTGAAACCTACCTTGACCAGGCACAAATCATTGCAGCAGCCCAATCCACGGGTGCTGATGCGATTCATCCTGGCTTTGGATTCCTTTCCGAGCGTGCCGAATTTGCAAGACACGTGAGCGCCAACGGACTGATTTGGATCGGACCCTCCCCCGAAGCCATCGACCAGATGGGAGACAAAATGACTGCACGTCAAACCATGCGAGCGGCTGGCGTCCCTGTGATCCCAGGCGAAGAGGTCGAGGAGGTCGACGAAGCCAAAACCCTCGAAGCCTTACGAGAAGCCGCACAACGCGTCGGCTATCCTTTGTTACTGAAAGCATCGAGTGGCGGTGGCGGCAAAGGAATGCGTGCCGTGCATGACCCTGCTGACTTTGACCAAGCAGCATCAGCCGCTCAGCGTGAGGCCATTGCGGCTTTTGGAGACGGACGGATTTACATCGAACGTTTGCTCACGGGTTCAAAGCACATCGAAATCCAGGTACTCGCTGACCGTCACGGCCGAACCATCCATCTGGGCGAGCGTGAATGCAGTGTACAACGTCGCCATCAGAAGGTGTTCGAAGAAGCCCCTGGTCCAACCATGACCCCTGAATTACGTGATGCTATGGGTCAAGCAGCCGTAGCTGCTGCACAAGCTGTTGACTACGAAGGAGCTGGAACGGTTGAATTCCTACTGGCAGCATCGGGTGAATTTTTCTTCCTTGAGATGAATACACGAATCCAGGTAGAGCATCCTGTTACCGAGTTGGTCACTGGCGTTGACATCGTCCGGGAACAATTGCGCATCGCTAACGGCGAACCAATGTCCTGTGGCGATTTAATGATTCGCGGCCATGCCATCGAGGTTCGCCTTTATGCTGAAGATGCAGCCAATAATTTCCTTCCCGCCATCGGGCCACTGGCGGTGTTCAGGCCCCCCGAAGGACCGGGCATTCGCCTTGATACAGGCGTCAGAGAAGGTGACGATGTGACGCCCAATTACGACCCCATGTTGGCCAAATTGATTGTTTGGGCACCTTCTCGAATTGAGGCTTTGCAGAAAATGCGCAGAGCGCTTGATGAATTTGTTATTTTGGGCACTACTACGAACGTTGAATTCCTTCGTGACCTTTGTGACGCTCAGCCAGTTATCGACGGTTCAACCACCACCACAACCATCGACACCTTGTGGCCAAAGGGGTGGAATCCCCCCCATGATTTGACGCTCGAAGACGCGTCGTTACTCGTAGCCGCAGGTGCTGAGACACTCGGCCTCCACCTCCAACAAAGGGTTGGCTCACAGGAAGGGGTTGTCGGACCTGCAAGTCCCTTTGCGACCCTCAATCGGAGGTATCCCTGATGCAGCACATCTTCGCTTCCTCAGAAGGACCCATCGAGGTGACCCTTGCCCGCAACGGTGAAGCCCTGCAACTCTCTGGGTATTCACTCACACAACACGACCGAGGACGTTTGCTGGTCACGCTGCCCAACGGAGGCAAATGCATTGCCCACGCCACAAAAGTTGGTGACATCTGGTGGGTTCACCTCAACGGTCGGACCTATCGCTGGGAACGAATTGAACCCGGTTCATCCTCTGCCCGTGACGAAGGAGGCTTGGTCGCACCAATGCCCGGTAAAGTTCTCGATGTCCTCGTACGTCAAGGGCAATCAGTAGAAGCAGGAACGGCACTCATGGTCCTTGAAGCGATGAAGATGGAACATCGAATCGTTGCATCAACCGATGGCAGAGTCACACAGATCCATTTCCAAGCCGGTGAACAAGTCGCTCAAGGTGCTGTATTGCTGGACCTTGAAGAAGCTGAATGACCCTAGCGTCGCCGCGTAATCTCGAGTCCGTTGCGGCAAACTTGTGATGAGTATTTCAATACAGAAATCAATTTTTCAATTAGAATAATTACCTTCAGAATGGCACTGATACTGCCTCGAAATTGATGTTGTTCAGCAAAATCAAAACAGGCGGTTATAAACAAGAGGAATGTACGAAAATCATGATAAATCCTTTCATGGCACTGACGAATTGGAGTGTTGACCGGCCACGTACGGCGTTTGCCACCATTTTACTCGTCGTCTTCATGCTTGCTTCGGGTGCTATGCACCTTCAATTTGACAACAGTGAGGATGGTTTCTTTCCCGACGACCCAAGCGTTGATTTGCTCAACGAAGTCGAATCTGAATATCGCTCAAACATCGATTTCATCCGAGTGATCAGCGAGATAAACGAAGGCGACCTGCTCAACCAATCCACGTGGGAACAACTGGCTGGAATTGAGGCCGCCATGCTGAGCGATGAGAATTTCAGCGACTATCACTATCCTTTATTTGGAACTCAGGCCAATAACGGCCCTGCTGGTCAGGCCATGCAGTGGATGATTCTCCACGACGAAGTCATGGCAAACACTTGGTTAACAGGCTTGGAAAGCTCTCTCATTGAGGTGATGATGGCGTCCGACGATGCAAACCTCAGTGCTGCACTGCAGAACCTCAGCACTGCTGCCGCTACGGTTCCAGAAGTCGAACCTGTGACCCCTCAACGCCTCTTGGATTGGGACGCAAGTAACCCCGCTGTTTGGTTGCCCCGCTTGGACAGCGGCGCCAATCTCTCCGACGAATTGGGCCAACTCATGGGCCAATTGGCCAGTGCGCCCGACAATCGAAGTGCAGCCCAAGCAGGTCAAATCGCTGCAGTTACCGGCCCCCTACAGGCCCAGTTGGGGCCGCTGCTTGGCCTACAATCCATTGACTTCAGAGCAGCGATCCTCTCCTGCCTCCCAACAGATGACGCCGAAGACCCTTGGAACTCCGGCGGTCCCGTCATGGTCACCCTCGTCGTTTCAAGCGAGCCAGATGATTACGGATATGACGTTCTTGGGGACGTACAAGCCGACCTAACTGCGTGGGCAGAGAGCCTCGAAAAGGAGGTCATCAGCCTAACCGGGGACGAAGGGCTTCGTACCTTTTCCTTTGCTCAATTTGCTGAAAATTCAACCGCCACCTTCGGCAAAGAAATCGGGATGCTCACCAGTGCTGCCTTGTTATTGCTTGGAATTATTCTCTGGTTTAATTTCCGGAGTATTCGGGAAACTGCCTACGTATTGAGCCTGACGATTTTGGCGATTATGGCCACCTACGGCCTTTCTGGATGGTTGCAATACCTCGGCGTCAACATGACCTTCAACGCTGCCATGAACTCTATTCCCGTATTGCTGCTGGCGATTGGGGTTGACTATGGTTTACACGTCGTTGTCCGGATACGTGAGGAATTAAAATCAGAGGAAGAAAAGAACCCGCAAGGAAGGCTGACGCTGCGAGACTTTGACCTTGAGTCACGACGCAGAGCGATTCGTCAAGGTACTATCTTGACATCAATTGCGCTCCTTATCGCCATCTTCACCGATATCGTAGGATTCCTTTCCTTCCGTCTGTCCAGTCTTGCCTTCTTGCAAGTCTTTGGAACAGTCATCGCCATTGGTCTCTTTTTCATCTACTTGCTCAGCATTTCGGCGCTGCCAGCTTTGATGTTGATCCTCCCGGTCAAACGGTTGCCCATGGAGAAGGCGAGTAAAATTGCAGTCGGTCCCGTCAGCAACAACATCGCCACTCTTTCTCAGCGTCCCTCCCTGGTCGGTATTATCGCAGTGATTTTGCTGGTACCGATGTTCTTTGGATTCCAGCAATTGGAGGTTGCATTTGAACAACGCGACCAACTTGATGACTCGGTCCCCGTGGTGCAAGACTTCCTTCTCATCAGTGATGAGTTTGGCACCAGTCGCTCACCGCTCTACATCGTAGTCGACGGAGATATTCTCTCCGAAGAAGGAAAGGCAGCATGGTACGTCACCAAACAGGGTCTTTCGGAACTAGAATCCATCAACGGTGTACCGAATGGACTGTGGGACACCTTTGAACAGACGCGTCTTCAGGATACCGATCTCGATACAATGCTGCTCGCTGCCGAGAACGGAGAAGAAGGGGCATGGGAAGTCCTTGAAACATGGGCATTGGAGAATGCAACTGGAATTGAATTGACCAAGAGTTTCCTTGCCCGCAACGGCGAACAAACGGTCATCTCCTTCCAAGGCGACACCCTGGACTGGGCCGCAACTGTCGAATTCGCAGAAGGCATTGAAGCGGCTTTGGAGAAAATGGCTGATGACATTGATGATTCCTTTGAACTGCGCCTGAGTGGCCGGAGCCTCATCAATGCGCAAACAACATCTGACGTTGCGTCAGCCTCGGTACAATCGACTGCTATCGTGGCCATCGTCATTCTGATCATGCTAACCTCCATCCACACCTTCCGCAATCAAAACGATTTCAAGGAAGGTCTGCAGCGCGGGTTCGTCTCGTGGATTCCCCTCATGATGGTCGTAGTTTGGGTCTACGGATTGATGGGCTATACGGGCTACAATATCAACTCACAAACGGTCACCATCGGGGCGCTTTCCCTCGGCCTGGGGGTTGATTATGCGGTTCACTTTACGACCCGACTCGAAGAAGAAGCAGAGCATAATCCGAGGGCGACACCCCACGAATGGGTTGCTCGCTCAACGGCCACAACCGGACGAGCCATGGGTGGAGCCGCTCTTACCACGGCAGGTGGATTTGCAGTTCTGAACCTCTCTGCACTTTTGCCACTTCGCTTGTTTGGCCAAGCTTTCGTGGTCGCCATCAGTTTAGCATTGCTTTCCAGTCTGCTGATCTTACCGGCACTCTACACACCATTCCTTCGAAGAACAGCTGCAAAAGCCTTGGGTGAGGAAGAATGAACCGAAGATTCGTCTTTTGGTCTACCTTCGCCGTCGGCCCTCTCATCCTGCTGTCCTATTGGCGTGGCGTCAATGCTTTCGATGACCCAGTGGTCTATTGGGGCAATGTTTCACCCGGCATGCAATCATTCATCGTACCGTGGATGTTTGTGGCTGCTATCGGATACTTGTTGATGTGGCACCGCTTCTTCTTTGCATGGAGCGAAGAAGATGTTGCCCGCTTACACTATCCCTGGCAGGAAGAGGATGGAAAGGGTGTTCAGCGACTGATGGTTTTGTATGCCGCCTTTTTGCTGACCTCCTTGGTTTGGATCGACTTGACACGCTTGTACATTGAACAACCCAGCACCTTGCAAGCTCTTCTTGTGGTCGCCGTATTGTGGACTGCTGGACTAGCAAGCATGGGTTTTGGCCTGCTCTCTTGGGCCACGCGTCATGAATTGCAAGGAAGTCGAGCAGTGTTGGCTGGCTCCATCATGCTCTCCATCCAGTGCACCTGGTGGGACGCCGTGTATTGGGTTTGGCACTTTGCTTGGTAAGAACAGTCCTTGATATACTGAAGAAGGCGGTTTAAGCACATGGCAAATACTCAGACCCTGGTCGCATTGACCGTCTGCTTGATGTTGGCAGGCTGCACGACACCGCCCATCGCTGAAACGGTCGCAGAGGAAGAAAGCATTGTCTTGACGCCTGAGAACCTCTCTTTTTCAGCACCAACTCTGGACCGAGACGTTGACGGAGGTGAGCGTCACGACCTACGCAACAGTTTCGACGGGCCGGTATTGATGCTGTGGGTGGCTGCTGGCTGCAGTGGGTGTCACGACTGGACCAGCCTCATCAAAGAAGAAATGGTAGCAGGCAATATCTCCAATTCCACCAACATCATCTCGGTCCATCGTTATGCATCCTTTGAGTCCCCAGATGACGTTGCAAAGCGCTACGGCGATAATAACAGCAGCGAATACACTCCGTGGCCGATCTTACTACCCGATGAAAACACCAAGGTCATTGACGCCTCAACCGGACGCATGACCGAGGTCGGTTTGTATACGGCCTTTCAGGACCCCGTGACGCCAACACTACAGGTCATCGACGACAGCGGTCGGCTGGTGTGGACCTCTCGCACATATTGGTCCAACAGCACGGTTTTGCAGGAAGCCTTGAACATCATGAACGATGGTGCGTGACAGCATGGTCGAACTCATTGAAGTCCTTTTTTGGTTTTCCAGCCTTTACATTCTCCCCTTTTGGCTCATGATGTGGTTTGCTCCCTACCACGAGCGAACCGCAGCCCTGATGAAGAACGAGTGGATTTATCTCGCACCCTTGGCGGCCGCCTACACCATCGCTGTGCTGCCAAACATCGTTGACATCTTCATTCTCTTGGGAAGTGACATGCCCACTCCTGACATCGTTGTAGAAATGTTTTCAGAACGTGACGTGATTTTGATTGGCTGGTTACACTATCTTGCCTTTGATCTCTTTGTAGGACGTTGGACATGGAAGCGCTTGGTTGCAACCAAACAACCCATCTACATCTCCCTCCCCGTGTTGCTCTTCTCGATGATGGTAGCACCACTTGGTGCCTTGCTTGGACTCATTGTAACAAGGGATTACAAGGAAGAACAAGGCGCCCTTACAGCATGAACAACTGGAAGCGAATGATTAGATTCGCAACGGATAACGCCGCTGGATGGGATTGTGGTGTCCTTCCCCACAATCTGACTGTGTCCTTTTCCCGCACTCAGTCAATGTTGAATTTCATGGCCACACAGTCGGCGCATTGGTCGGTGTTGACGGGTCCAATTCCCTCGGTTCGACCGCATCTGAGGCAGCATCCTTGAGACTTGGTGATCATGAACATCTTCTTTGTTGGCATTACCCGAAAGCCGCACCCCTCTGTTATGAACGCTTGTTCTTTCCTTGGGTCTCTCAGAAGGTAGTTTTTACAGGTGTAATCTTAATGCAGGACCACGAACTTCGTGTCGAAAAGGAAAAGCACAACTTGATGAAATCACAAGATCAATGAGGTGGGACCAGGAGTCATCAGGTGGAATCGAGGACAAGGCACTACTGCCTCTCCCCAAGAAGTGTGTACCTTGTCCAAGTGTTTTGATGTTATTCACTCAAAGGTATCGTCACATGTTCGTGACCTGTTGATGCTGATGATGCTGATGACAATGCAACCCGTTCTTCTTGAAGGCTCAGTCGCAGCACTCCTGCTGCCAACAAAGCGGAGAGAATAAACAAGGCTGCTCCAGTGTAGCCCGGTGTTCCGATACCAACCCGGATGGTGACCGTAGAAAGGACGAAACCTGTGTTTCGTGCAAGCTGCGGGAAATCGGTGATGTGCTTGTAGGAAACCAACAGGATCACGATGTCTGAGAGAATGAGGAAGGTGAAGAAATCAAGGAAGAAGACCGTCCTGCTCAAATCACCTTCACCGTCAACGGTGTTCAACGACCATGAGGTGAACGAATAAAGGGCGAGAAGAACATAGGCCGCAGCGAGAGCACAGGCCAAGCCTTTCTTTTGAGCAACAAAACGGGCTACGCCTTCGTTCACATCATTCAGTTGTTTGGGATTGAGGGTCATGCTTCGAAAATACAGGGCCGTGGTGAACAGCACGAGAAAAGCGAGGGCCTCCAATGCGATAAGAGCCACATCGCCGTCGACGGTGGTACCTTGGGTGGTTTCAACATCGGCGAGATTCTTGAAAATATCACGAACGACAAGGAGGCTCATGACCTCAAATTGCTTTCCAATTGAAACGGAAAAGGATTCTGGAATGGCACGAATAAGTTCGTAGACTTCGTAGGCGAGAATGATGGAAAAAGGCGTGTAGAGGGCATCCAAGTAGGAATCAAAGAAACCGTTCATTTCGGCGATATCTAACAGGGACAGGCGGTATAGGGTGCACGCACCAACGTGCAGAAGGAATCCGGCGATGGCGACGTTGATAGCGGCATTCCGCAACCACTCATCCGTCCGTTTACCAAGGACAAGTTCGAACAATGCTTCGCCTTTCACACTCTGTTCTCCCTCCATCCTTCATAAGTAGGGGTGTTTTTTCCCGCAGCCTCTCATCACGCCCAATCACGAGCGGTCGTCTTCAAACAGAATTTTATGTTCTGGTCTTTCAAATTGGCAACGGGAGAGATACCTGATGGGGGGTGGAGAGGGCTTGCAAAAGGAAAGCGTCGTGAAGGAGGCTACGAGTTTCGCGCTATGGTACCACCCGCTTTACACCGCAGGACTTCACCCCGATGCTCGATTTCCAAGAGACCGATACGAACTCCTTCTCGCCCGCCTCGAAGCGTCAAAAGCACGAACGCACATGGACATCAGGACCCCTGACCCAATTGACAAAGAACTGTTGTTGTTGGCTCATGACCGAGATTATGTTGAGCGCTTTTTGACAGATAACCTCGGTGAAAAGGAGCAAAAACGCATTGGTTTGACTCCTTGGACGCCCGCCATGATAAGCCGCACGCTTTGCTTGATGGGTGGGGCCTTGGAGGCCACCGAACACGCGGTTCAGAGCAGAGGCTTTTCGGGCAACATGGCGGGGGGAACCCATCATGCGCATCGCGATTTTGGTTCAGGTTATTGCGTGTTCAACGATTTGGCCGTGAGTGCCCTCCACGCAATCAAGAATCTCGGTGTAAAGCGCGTAGCCATTTTGGATTTGGATGTCCACCAAGGCGACGGTACGGCGACGATACTGGCGCATGAAAAGCAAATTTGCACCATTTCAGTCCATTGTTCGACCAATTTCCCATTCCGCAAATCGGTCAGCGACCATGACCTTGCCATACCCGCACAGTCCGAAGATGAAGGTTACCTCGAAACGGTCGGTCAGGCTTTGGAAACATGCATGGCCTTCGAGCCAGATTTGGTGCTGTTCCAAGCAGGTGTTGACGCATTAAAAGCCGATGCTTTGGGCAAACTCAACGTTTCACGAGAAGGTATGCGACGTCGAAATCAACTTGTTTTTGACGCCGTCCATCAGCAAAACCTCCCGTTAGTCATCTTCATGGGTGGAGGTTATGCTAAGCCAATAGACGCTTCACTTGATGCGTTTTTCGATCTGTTCACCGACGCAGCCATGTGGCCTCATTACGAAACTCCACGGGGGAATTCTTGAAGCAGGATTTGAACCATCCCCGGCGAGCAATGGTCTGTTTGGCGAATTTCTATTGGCCGTGTTTCTCCTCTTCTCGAGGCCGTTCAAATATCGCTCTTCGAAAAACCACTTATGAAATCCCAAACAATGCGAGTGGATTCGATTCCAGTAGGATTTTTCCGGCCCGACCAAATGAGGTCTTCTGGAGATGTGATCTGGTCCTCTGGAGTATCTTTTGCATAGGGGTTGTGCCCGGCGTAAAACAGTGTCATCAAACGAACTTCCGCACCGTTTTCACAATTCGAATACCCCCGGATGTCATAATCTTCCTCAACGGCAATAATCTCAGGAACTGTCCCTGAACAATTGTTCATGTCAGCCCAATCTTCGAAGTTTTGAATCGCACCTTCTTCAGCCCAACGGGAGTCTTGATTGAAGGAGTACCATACTCCAGCATTCCCGTACAGGATCAAATCGTCGAGCAACCCGTGTACTTCCATGAATGGTATCGGTGAATAATTAGGAGAGTGAGGGGCAATCAGATAGAAGGACATGCAGCCAGCAGCCGCAAATAATTCACTGGCCTCGACCACAAGCATCTGCGTCATTCCACATCCATTTGACCATCCCGAGAGATATATTCGGTCGGTATCAACCGGTTGTGTTTCAATCAAATGCTCAACCAAGCCCAGGATGAAGTTGAGATCGTCGATATCCTCTTCATGTGCAATTCCACAGCAGATGTCTCCCGCATTCCAAGAATTTTCATATCCGTTTGGATAGGCCACCATGAATCCTTCTTCGATGGCAATATTGGCAAAATCTGTGGTGTTGCTATGCCGATCCATATCTTGCGTATAGCCATGAATGTCCACTACAAGAGGGACCATGGTGTCACTTTGTACACTGTTTGGGATAAGAAGTTTCCAGCATCTCTCAAGCCCGTCGTATTCCTCGCAATGGATGGAATAAATTTCAATTTCACTGGGTTGTTGCTCATCGATTGAGGCATCGTTGACAACTTCTCCAACGCAACCAGAAAGCGGCGCGAGAAGAAAGAGACTGAGGCCAAAAACGCCTTCAAATCTGTTTGCATTGAATCATCCCCATTCACATGGTTCAAGGATGGTTTGCCCGCCCATATAGGCTTGAAGTACCTCTGGAACTTGAACACGTCCGTCCTCGAGTTGGTATTGCTCCATGATGGCCACGAGCGCTCGAGAGGTCGCTACGGCGGTTGAATTCAAGGTGTGAACAACGGGTTGGTTGGGGTGGCCTGGTTGGCCGTAACGGATGTTGAGGCGATTGGCCTGATAGTCGGTGCAATTCGAGCAGGAGACGATTTCTTTGTACTGCTCTGCTGCGGGAATCCACGCTTCAAGGTCGTACTTCTTGGCTGCAACCGTCCCCATATCCCCGGTGCAGATGTTGACCACTTCATAGTGAATACCAAGGCTGTCCCACAAATCGATACAATTCTTGAGAAGTTCTTCATGAAGCGCCCACGAATCCTCTGGACGAGCGATGATGATCTGTTCGATTTTGGTAAATTGGTGAACTCGCCAGATACCAAGGTCGGATTGCCCGTGACTTCCTACTTCGCGACGGAAGCATTGGGAAACACCTACCATGCGCAGGGGCATTTGCTCCTCGGGGATGGTTTCGTCCATGTACATGGCGGTAAGTGGGTGCTCTGATGTTGCAATCATGTAGTACTTGTCGGGCTCAATACCGTACATGACCGTTTCAAAATCAGCAAGGTCAGTCACGCCCTCGTAGGCTTGACGGTTCATCATTACGGGTGGCTGAACGAAGGTGAATTCTCGCTGGCGAAGAAATTCAACAGCGTATTGTTGAAGGGCGAATTCCAAACGAGCCAAGTCACCCTTGAGGAAGAAAAAGCGGCTACCAGTAATCTTTGCTGCACGCTTGAGGTCGACCCAACGGTTCATCTCAATGAGATCGTTGTGAGGGCGTGGCTCAAAAGAAAAACTCGGTTTCTCACCGTGAACAGCATGTACCGTATTGCCGGATTCATCAGCTCCTTGAGGAACATCGTGATGCAGGAGATTGGGTATGGACATACGAAGTCTGTCGCGTGTTTCCATTGCCTCATTGGTCTGAGACTCCATGGCATTGATGCGCTCACCAAGGTCGGCTACCTGAGCGAGAATGGCTTCAGCAGCGGCTTGGTCGCCAGCCTTCTTGGCTGCGCCAATACCGCGGGCAGCCTCGTTCTTTTCACGACGCAGCTGGTCGGTTTCATGAAGTAAATTACGCCAGGACTGATCGAGTTCAATCACTCGGTCAATAGCGTCGTGAGGAATACCTCGCTTGGTGTGATCAGCCCTGATGAGGTCGGCTTGTTCACGGAAGAGGTTCATGTCAAGCATACGTATCACCACGAGATGTTGAAACTAAAGATTCCTGTTCCCAAAAAGAACAGACCGCCGATAAGGTAGCCCAGAATTGCTCCTCCGTTCAACAGTGGAAGGCCTGCTTGCGCCTTGCCGCGAGCAACATAGGTCATCAGGGCGAGATAGCCCATCAGTCCGCCAACGAGAGTGGTCATAGCGACGGAGAAGGCTACTGACGGGTCAAGCCATTGCATGGCAGAGAGAACCAACATACCGGGGAAGATAACATCGCCCAAACCCATGAACATCGCTTCGCTGTTCTTCTTGGCCTTCTTGGGCTTGACCCTTGCTTGTTTATCCTCTGAGATGATGGTTTCATTGGAGCGTTTGGCCTGTTCGGTTTCCTCGATCAGGGAATAATCCGACCCTTGGGGAGCGACCAGAAGAATCGGCAAGCGTAAGCCGATCATCGTGTCGGCCAAATCGAGCATGTGCTTTGATTTGTACACGGCCCAGAAATCGTAAACCGCTGCCAATATCATGAACAGCATGGCCAAAGCGGGAACAAAGGTGACGCCGAGCATCACACATACTCCGGCACCGAGGAGAACCCCGGTGGTATTGACCACGTACCACTCGCTGTGAACGAACAGGAGAATCATGAGGATTGCAGTCACAAAGAGTCCGACCAGAGTGGGTGCGAGAAGCAATTGAATTCCGTAGAGAG
Source organism: Candidatus Poseidonia sp. (assembly GCA_016778305.1). GTDB lineage: Archaea > Thermoplasmatota > Poseidoniia > Poseidoniales > Poseidoniaceae > Poseidonia. The sequence goes on from JADHPT010000003.1 coordinate 100,240, forward strand.
GGAACATCGATTGGGTGAGTTCCCCTGTCTGAAGCAGAACGGTTGTTGCATCGCTTTGTGATACCGTGACGAGATTGGTTTGGTCGGCATTGATGGCAAAGAAGGTGGCAACGTTATTTGCTGGAATGCTGAAACTGGCGCGGTTGACAAGCGAAGTGTTGTACAACCAGTGGACTTCCTCTTCATCAGCGATTAACAAATCGGTAAAGCCTGATTCGTCCAAATCTGTGATGCTCACCGAGGTCACCGACGTGACAAGGCCCTCCAAAGCCATCCGTTCTTGAATCGAGAAGGCTTCGTCATTGGATTGGCTCCCGTCCCATTCGATGCCTGTGATGGTACCGTTATTCTCGCCAAGGAGAATCATGCGGCGGTTCTCAGGGACCATGGTTGCATTGTCTTCTTCAAAGGGTGAAATCCCCATATCAGCGCTGGTAAAGGTTGCCTGCGCTTGTGGAGCATGCTCAAAAACAAGGGTGATGTTGTCAATACCGCCAATTTGTGAGGACTCTTCCAACAGAAGAACGCCTGAATGTGCAGGCGTGACCAAAGCCAACTGATCGTCGGTCAGCAAGGTGCTCATGATCACTCCGTCTGCGAGGTTGAAACCAGGTGTTCGCCAGCGCGCTTCTGAGCCGAGAACTCCAGGTGCTTCAGAAAAAGTGCGGAAACGTTCAACTTCTTCAAAGGGGTTGAACAGGTACATGGCTTCGTCTGTGGTCACCGCTAATGCACATCCGCCAATCATGTTTGAAATGGCGACAGGTACGCCTTCGGAATCGTATTCCCAGCAAGCATATGATTCTGTTACATCACCGGTCGATGCATCAAGCGTCCACGCATAATATCCGCTTGCAAAAGTCAAACCGTAGGAACTTGAAGTCATACGGACAGTTGAAGCCCCGTCAGCGATGGAATGGTTGTGTACGTTCGACCAAAGTGGTGCTGCGTATCCATTGGAACTGTCCCATGCGGTAATGTTGACGACGGGTTGTTCAGTAGTCTCAATGATCTCAGCGAGAATGTAGCCGTCTTCTCCCCACGTACCGAGGAAATCACCTGCTTGTTCTTCGGTCGTAGTGACCTCGTACGCTTCGGTGTCAAAATCCAATACAAACATGTGTGCCAGCGGCACAGTGCTGTAGAGAAGAGCAAGGGTCAATACCGCCATCATGCCGTATTTGATGATGTATTGCTTGCCCCAACGAGCAAGGAAAATGATGAGAGCAGTAAAGGCAAAAATAGCCACCAATTCAATGGCCACATACCGAACTTGAGTTGCACCTGAGGCGCCGAATGCATGCAGTTCACCAACGTCGTAGTAGGGACGAATGTACATGGCAAGCGCAATCGTGGCGATGAACATGCCAGCCATGCCGGTCATGCCTTTCCACTGGTCCTGCATCAGTGTAAGAAGGCCATCTTCCCGACGAAGTTCATCTTCAACTTCAGCGAAGCGCTTGGACACGCGAGGCTCTCCTGCGACCTTGCCATCATCGCTCATGAGTGATGCCAATCATCCCTCTCATATCAGCCTCGCGTTCAAATCAGGCATGAGTGGAGAAAGGAAAGAGGCTATGTTGCCCGCTTACCTGCCACGACCATGGTGGACCGGGCTCGCTTGCGTTCATGGCTGGAGTCGACCAAAACACGCGGTATGGCACTGGGCCTTGAGCAAACTGCCAGTGCACTGGCATCCCTTGACTGCCAATCCATCGGCCATCGTACGCTTCACGTTGCTGGCAGTAACGGAAAAGGGACGCTGTGTGCCGTTCTTTCCGCTGCACTCAGCCAAGAAAACATCCCTCATCTCATGTTTTCCTCACCGCACCTCATCGACGTAGAAGAGCGAATTCGATTGAACGGCATACCGGTGAGTTCTGAACAATTTGACATCGCTCTCTCGAGAGTGTACGCTGCGACGGAAGCCAACAACATCAGCATCACCTTCTTTGAAGCAACCTTTCTGATTGCCATGGCTGTGGCCGATGCGCATGCCATCGATGTACTCATCCTTGAAACAGGTCTCGGGGGCCGATTGGACGCCACCCGGGTGGCGAAGGCTGATGTCTGTGCTGTGACCTCATTGAGTTTGGAACATACCGATATTTTAGGCAATACGTTGACTCAAATCGCTCGTGAAAAGGCCGCTATTGCTCGGCCAGGGTCCCCACTCATCGTACGCCGACCACCACAACCAGAGGTTGTCATGGCCGTCGAGGAGGAAGCAAGAACGGCTGGAAGTAAGGTGTTGGATGAACCGAAACTCCCTGCTGAGGTTACGTGGGTTGATGTTGCGAATGCAACTACCTATGTTGAAGAAGCAACGCTGATTGCAAGGGCCGTTTGGCCGCATTTGGTAACCGACATTCATCAAGTCATGCCCGCTCTTGTTGAACTTCAATGGCCTGCTCGGATGCACTACCTCACTTCATCATCTCACCAAGGAATTACCTTCCTGCTTGAAGGCGCACACAACAGCAGTGGCATGACTCGTGCCTGCGATGAACTACGCGGAACCATGCCTGCACAATGGGTGCTGATCTTCGGGTGCTCACCGCAGTCCAACCTCGAAGAAATGCTCGCTCCATTGCTGAAAATGTGCGCCAAAGAACCACCCCAAGCCATTCTCCTTACCGAGCCGCAGGGAGGTCGGTATCCCGGAGTTGCCCGCTCCGTTCTCAAGGGTCACTTTGAACCACTTACCACGACCTCAATCTCTCTTCATGCCACCCCAAAGGATGCCGTTGAAGCGTGCCGGAATCTGCTTCCTTCTGGGGGTTTGGTCTTGTCAATCGGCTCTCTGTACCTGCAGGGTAACGTCATTGAAACACTGGACCTTGACCGGGACGAAGTCATGAAAATTTGTGCGAAGCAATCAAAGAACACGACGCAGTGAGACAAGACGGTGAGCCTGTGAAAGACAAGCATCTCGCAATTCGTATTCTACAATGCCTCGCCTTAGCTGAGGCGTCCAACTGCCCGCGCCGTACCTTTGGCGCCTTGCTGGTTGACCCTGAGCGAAACGTGGTCCTCATGGACGGTTACAATGGCGGCCCACGCGGAGGAGGGCGCCTTTGCGGTGGCGAAGAATGCCTTCGCGACACCATGAGCATCACCTCTGGAACACGCGTTGAAATCGGATGTCACCATGCCGAAATGAATGTCATTTGCAATGCAGCAGCCAACGGTGTATCGACCAATAAGGCGTGGCTCATCGTCACCGGTGAACCGTGCATGATGTGCGCCAAACTCATCCACCATGCTGGAATCGCCCGTGTTGTCATTGTTGACGGAGGATTCATGGGAGAAAATGGCGTAGGATACCTTGAAAATCACGGCGTGGAGATTCAGCGTACTGAAGGTCCACAAGACCCTCGGGCTTCAACGCGAACACCTCGTTGAGAACTGAAATGTTGCAGGCATGAGGCTTGCCGTGACCACGCTTCAAGGAGTGTAGTTGACGAACATGAAAATTCCGAAGAGGAATACAAGCATCGGGACAATCAAAATCTCAAAGGTAGAACGCATGTTTGAGAGTACGTCAAATTCAGTTCCATAGTGAAGTACTGAACCTTCGCCCGTATCGGTTGAGGGGACGATGGTCACCAGAGCGTTGGGGAGTGTTGGGTCTGAACCCCAGGCTTCGAGGTGGTCATTCTTCCTCGGTTCGCAGTCACCGAGCAGATAGATTGGATCTCCAACTCCAATGCAGGTAAGATTCCATTTCCAGTCACCTCGCGTCCATTCATCAACTACCTTACCACGATCTATCTCGCCTTTTCGTTGTTCCCAAAGCATGGGGTCAAAGAGAATACCTCCCGTACCATCGTGAACGATGAAAGGGACTCCTCCATTTTTGGTTTCCTTGTGATTCCACGAGCAACTAGTATTGCCATCACTATCAGTAGAACATTCGTAGTGATAGGATTTCCACTGCCAAAGCACCAGACCTTGATGCGTTCGACCACCCACCGTCATTTCTGGTGTGCCAGCGATGGAAGGGCGAACCTGTCCGACGATCTCTGCTTGGCCCACAGCAACGCTTCGAATCGGACTTGTTGGAAGGTCATTGATGGTGCGCTGCAATCTAAATTGCTTCCAGGCGGTGTAGAACCAAATCAAATTAACGACCGTAACGAAGAGGGTCATACCCCAACCAAGAAACGTGTGGAATCCTGACCCATCACGAGCCCTCAAGTCGGCTGAGAGCCAAATGAACGAACCAGAGAAAATAACTGCGCCGACGCTGTAGAGCGTGATGGTGCCCGGCTGAGGCGAACCCAAACGACTCGGATGCTCTTTGATCAGCGCCCCGTCACCGTCCGCAGCAAAAACCCGGTCGTACGAAGATGGCAGTTTTGGTGCACCAAAGAGCCAGTCCGTTTCTGCACTCCGCCGGGGTAGATTTGCAGCACCAAGAACTTCGAAATTCGGGCCGAGATGTTGGAAGAACCGCCCCTCATGACCGAGAACACCCACCCCTGAATCCATGTCCTTGGCTTTCTTTCGATTTGAGCGGCGGATGGTTCTCAGATCGTGTTTGAGCGAGGGTTCTACGCTGTACATGAAAATCAAACCTCCGAATCCAATGAAGAGGAGCGCAAAGCGACCTCTGTCCTCTCGTTGGGTTACTTCAGGTGGGGTTTCAGTATAGGAAAACCCTGAGACCTCATGAACAGAAAGGAGTTGATAGCGAAGTGGATCTTCTTCAACCAATAAAAATGCCGTCATGATGAAATTTTCATCACTCTCAGGCCCTTCGCCTTGAAGCGTTCGGCTCCAGTGACTACTACAAGGCGGTTGGAAAAATTCTCCCTCAGGAGAGAGTGAACCTTCAACGGAATAGGCGGCCGTGATCTCTTGCCCTTGCTGGTCAACCATCGTCAGTAATTTGGCATCTGCCATGTAGAAAACATAATCCCAACTCCCACCTCCATCATCATCTTCGACCCAGTCACATGAATCGTATGCGATGATGCCTCGTTGAAGTTCAAGATTGACGATGATGAAGGCCGCCTCTTGGTTGTATTCCTGAGGTTCATAACCCGCTTGAACCGGCCCGTAGTCATAGACGTCAGGTTCTTGCAGGTGAGAATATAATTCTGCTTCGTCAACTCGAGGTATATCGGGAATGGAAAGACTCGTTGAAAAGGTGATTAAACCAATGAGGAAGAACAGTATCGCGATACTATAGCCTATCATGTGTTTCCATGTTGGAGGAGAAAATTGGAAAAGCCCGTGGTCCAAATCTTGAACTTCATAGTCTGCCCCCATCGTTTAGGCGTCCCCTTTTCACATCTTAAGAGAATTCCCTCAAAGCCTTCAAAGGAAAATAAAAGAGTGCCGGGGGCAGGATTCGAACCTGCGAAGCAATATGCAGAGGAGCTTGAATCCACCCCCTTTGACCACTCGGGTACCCCGGCTTCTTGATTGGGGCGTGAAGACCTCTCTTCTTGACTATTGCTCTTCTTGACTTTGCAGGAGGTCTTGAGGAACTGGAGGTGGCAGTCGCTGGTGGACGATTCTTCGTATTTTCTCGAGGTGGTAGGCCTCTTCACGTTGGAGACGCTGTTGACGAACGACAAAGAGAATGGCGGCGGCAATCACCAATGAAAGGAGCGAGAGACTCAGTTGCGTCATCTCACCTGCGGACGCGTCCTCATTTTTCGCCTTGATATCTGCAAGAGGAATTGGCACCGATGGCGAATAATTGACAATTTCAACATTTAATCCCAATCGACCAACTTTCCATGCTTCAACGTACCACACAAAATTGACCCATTCATCTGCTTCCAGTTCAACGGGGTCACTGGCTAGAAGCGTCCCTTCATCATCACGCAGGTTCACTGTGGCCTCGCCGGACAACATGCCTTCATTGATGACTCGAGCATACACTGAGACATTGTCCCCGACTTGCGGACGGTAGGGGGCTGCCGAGAGGTCGGAAAAGGTTGGTTCAAACGCAACCCAGACCAGGGGAATAGTGAACCAATTCTCTTCAGTTCCGATGCCGCTTAATTCCCGCCCTGACCGATCGACGAGTTCAAACCAAACCACGAGAATGTCACTCCGTGTGAGTTGGTTTTGCTGAACGCCAAAATCAACCTTGCTGGAATATACCGTGTACGGACTTTGGTGTTGGAAGAAATCCAGCGATGTGATTCCTTCTGTTCCTTCAACTGGTTGACCCATCCGATAAAAGACATAATGCATTTCAATGGGGCCTGGCGGCAGGTGAGTGTCGTCATTGACAATCACCGTCACTTCTACATCATCCAAAGCGTTGGAAGCAGGGACGACCGCTCCTGAGAGAATGTTATTGCCGTAAGTTAGCCCTTCTGGAGATATCGCCAAACGTGGTGCAATATCATCGAGGACGATTTGATAGGCTATGGGGCTAACGTTGTAGGATTCATTACCGATAAGTTTGACTTCCAATGCGCCGTAATCATAGTACATCACATTCTCATTCATCAAAATGTCAAACTCCATGACACCCGTTGCTGAAAGAGGCACTTCTCCCGTGCTTCGTCGTTCCCCATCATTGAGTGACCACTCCAAGGAAGCATTCGGCGGCAAATCTTCAACCAGGTATTGGGTGTTTTCATGGTAGATTCCGACGGAGTGTCGCACGATATCGTTGCGGTGGAACCAGTATGCTGAACCGTTGGTTTGTCCAAAGGGAGCCATCGTATCTTCGACGTCAATCCAACGCATCTCAAGGTCAGTCGTCGGCTCCCATTCAAAGGACGAGAGTTTGAACAGCCCTAAACCGAGGTCTTGACCTTCATCAATCACGTTGAACGAGGGAATGCCACCGTCAGCCGCAAAACCCCAACTTGCATTCCACTCCAATCTAAAGACAATGGTTATGTCATAAATTGTGGCAAAATCCCGTTGTTCGACTTGAATCTGGGGCGATCCAATGAAACAAGCCTCGTCGTAGGTGGTGATTGAAAATCGTGGTTCATAGTGAATGAAACAACTCGATTCGTTGGAACGGCCGAAAAGGGCGAGGCGTAATTCATCAAGGGACTCCAACCCGTTCGCATCAGAAAGTGTCAATGAAAAACTGTGGTTCTTTCCTGCCAACAGAGTTTCATCAACCCGGTCAAGATGAATGAGTTCGCTGTCCACGATGGTGTCGTATCTTGGTTGAACCAAAATCGTGGCCAAATCTGTATCCTCTCCAAATTCACCACCACCCTCCAACGGATTGCCAGCCAGATCTTGACCTCGTACGACGATACTGGCTCGACCTTCTTGAGTGGTGGAAGGGGTGACGCTGGACCATGAAAGCAGAGGAAGATCGATTTCCGCCTGTGTGACACCAACGTTGACGCTCACGGTCTCCATTCGATATTCTTCTTCATCCATCTGCCCGTCCCGATTTGTGTCATCACGCTCCTCCAACCAAGTCCAAACCTCCAAGGGGTGAGCAAGCCCTTCGGGGTCACTCAATTCAAGGCGCAGCGGAATATCTTGACCAACCATCCAGATATGGCCCTCAGCGGGGACTTCTCGACCGGAATCGAGAATTCGAAGCGAACCCGCCGTCGGCTGAATGATGTCGTAGAGAAGACGGACGGGTGAGAGGGTGACTGTCATGTCATCGCTGGTCGATGCGTTCACTCCGATCTCAGCACGACGCGAAATACTCGGGCGTAATTCCAACCACGTATCGCTGGTCATGATCCCTTGGGCGTCGGGAGTGTTGATGTCAACGGTAAACCGGCCGTCTGCCTCCACCTCAACAGCCCAATGTTGCGACCAGTTAACCGGTTCACCGGGCCATTCGTCCACGCCTCCGGAGAGATTCTTGGGAGGTACGGCTCGCATCGTGATGGTGACTTCGGCTTGACCTGCTTCGACCCACTGGCCTGGGATTCCTTCTATGCGAACACGCCCTTGCGCAGTCATCTCTTGTGCTGATGACAAATGGTAAGGCCACAATGGATTGGACCAATCATCAAGGCGGCGGTTCTGCTCATCGGTGACAATGAAATCAATGACTTCCATGTCGTTTTCCACCTCGTTGAAGGCCGTTTTTGAGACAAAATACGTTGGGCCTGCTACCAAACCTTCAGCATCGGTTGCCTGCGTAAGAATATGGAGATCGTCAACGTCATCAAGAAGCCACGTACTCGTGAGTGACCACGTCACCGTGCAGGAATTTTGAGTACAGGATACGGACGATACATTCGTGTTCAGCGCAGCTAAACCTGACCCTTTCAATTGAATAAACCGAGGCGTGGTATCCAGTCTGTCAACCATGAGTTGAATCATGGCTTCATCTGTATTCATGCTTCTCGACAACCACAATTCAATGCTGGAGATATCGGGGGCATCCTCGGTTGAATCCAGCGGGTTCAACCGTTGGTGGTTTGAAACGAAGGTGACGCTCTCTTCAGGCAACCAGCGCGTGTGAGACGGTGCATCAATCGACTCGGTCATCAACGGAGCTGAGTTTGCCCAGAGGTCAACTTTGACGCCTCCAGAGTCCGTGGCTACGTGAAGCGGGATGTCAAGGATGGCTCTCACGTCCTGACCTGAAGAGGCTGCTTTGGCTTGATTGAGAAGGTTTGCACTCATCGCAACCTCCACCATTTGGTTCGAGGGGAGATGTTGAAGATTCATCACTTTGACATCGCCAGAACCGAACAGTTCCAACTCAATGGTGCAAGTGTACAAGGTCGTGTTGGTGGAATAGGTCGAACGCACCGTTGCCTGCGGACAGACCTGAGTGCTTTGGTGGTGAATCACTCGTGAACCGTCCTCAATCCAATATGAGACTCCGTTGACAGAGAGTTCTGTGGACGAGCTTGCATTGGATACGAGAAGGGCGAAGGTTGGACCTTTTGCTTGGCTGGAAGGCTGACCTTTGCTGAGGGTGGTATAGTTGAACTTCAGCAATTCGTTGGCCATGGTGTACAGCAATGCAGGTGCATGAGGGTCCCAACTTGATGTCGTTCCGTTGTAATCCACGTCCGCCCAGTATTGGTTCAGACCAAAGGTCGGACTCATCGGCCCCAAGGGCCAGTCAAAGACGGAGAGATTGTTCCAGCCAAGACGAATTTCGGGGGAAGTTGTCGGTTTGAAACAATCTAAACTTATTTTTCCACGCTCAAAAATCTCTCCTCCCAGCCCTTGTATGGCAAGTGTGCGAGAGAGTTCTGGCTTGTCAAGCAAGGAGTAATTCAGTAAAGTCATGGCTGGTTGGGCTTCGTGATAAGACGTGAACAGTTGTGAATTCGGCGTCATCCATGTGAGGTTATCACCGTAGGTCACGGTTCGAAAACCGTTATGAGGACAATAATTCATTGACGGCAGTTCAATATTGAAGGGGCCTGAGACGACAAGGTGGCCCTTCTTGTCAACCGTAGACACATTAACAACATCGCTGTAGTGACGTAGATGTTCTGCATCGAGATAGTGCGTTCGGCCCACGCCCAAACTGTGGATGAGGGGAGTCACATAGGTGTCGTTGCTGGTCATCCGAACACGTAGATGCAGGTTGGGATATTCGTTGGGATCAATAGCGAGTTGGGCGGGAAGTGAAAGATTTTGATGCCCGGTAACGGGATCGAGGTTGGAATCCAAGATGTCGAGCGTGAGCGTTGTCCCATCGGGTTGTTCATACCAACCGTCAACCCAGCCGTAGCCAAACATGGGGTCTGGTGAAACAGCCGAAGAAATCCACTCTCCCTGTGGCTCAAAGATATCCACCTCAACGCCGGCGTCGTCAATATACCAGCCATCCGCTTCAACATAGGTGTCAGAAAAGAAAGAAAATCGTGCTCGAACAGTCAAACCTGAGAGGTTTGAGATATCATAGGTTTTGAGTGCATAAGGTCGAGCATTGCTTGCCCCACAACCACCTTGGACATTCGAACCGTCGATGATCCCTTCGTTGAAAAAGGGCGAATTGCCGTTCACTGTTGAGATTTGGTCGTGGAATTGTTGGGTTTCCGCAGGCAAGAGCCACCAATTCTCTCCACCATCAGTCGACATGGAAACCGCACCTCCGTCCCAATTGGCTTCTGAACACATCCATGAGCGGAATGATAAGCGGGAGGTTGCATTCAGTGGAATTGTGTATTCAGGGGTGGTGAGATGCGTGTAGATATTGTTGGTGTAGCGGGTTGTGAGGTTGATGGCCGCTCCTTGGTCACCCGAATGAAAGACACCGGGGCCGTACCCTGAGGTGTTGCCAATTTGGCCGACCTCCCATGCCTGCGACCCCGTTCCTTCAATGGACCACCCGGCTGGAGTTACCAGGGATTGTTCGAAGGATTCGGAGGTGTTGGAAGGGCCGTTACGACCGAAGTCCGTGGTCCAATTCCATTCGTTGGCGTAGGTGGAATTCGGACCCCTCCACCCGCTTATGTGGCCCCAAATGCCGTCGGGCTGTTGGGAGAAATTGGCGAGGGTGACCTGTTCCGCTTGAGGCGTTCCGTGACGGTGATGAAGCGTGATATCATCAATGGCAATACCTTCCCAGCCCGAGGATCCGTAGCCACCATATCCCGTTTGTTGATTGGTATTGAGGGTGAAACGAAACAATGCAGTTGATGCGTTCTGATGCGATGAGAGACTTGCTGGAAGCGAATAGAGAACCGGAACCCACCCTAATGACTCATCGCCGTAATAGGTTCCCTGCCAGTTGAATCCGTTTCCCGGAAGGCCAGGGATACCAGAAATGAGGCGCCATGTACTCCCGTTGTCGACGCTCACCGAGGTGAGGAGATTATCCGCATAGCTACCTTCAAGATCCCAATTTGCCCAAATTTCAACGTCCAGTGTCCCTGAATATCCTGAAATGTCAGAGTGCAGGTACAGAATGCCTTGAGCGTTGTTTGAATAATTTCCGTTCATGTTTCCGTGAAACCATGCTCCGGGGAGGTCGCCCTGATTGGTGATGCTCACGTTGTCAATGTACCATCCTTGACGATGCCCAGAAGTGGAGGATGTTTGAAAACAAAATCTGAGTTCGAAGGTTGAACCTGTGATGATCAGTTGATTATCGAGTGAAAATTGAGCGGAATTCCATGCTTCGGACGTACCCGCCCATGATTGCAGCGGTGCTCCTGAGGTTCCCGTCACGTTGGTATAGCCCGAATCAGGAAGAATGGAACCCCATTGACCGCCAAGAACCCGTATCTCAACCCATGCGGCATCATCGTCCTTAAGGGATAGCCAATGGTCGAAGGTGAGGTTGAAATGGCCAATGAAATCTGGAACATCCCATACCGGAGAGATCAGGCATCCGCTCATGTTTGTGTCGAGTCCGCCTCGGCCTTGTGTGGCCAAGACATGTTGACCTTCGGTAGATTGCGTTGGCGCACCGCTGATTGCTGTACTTCCGCTGGGCTGCTCTATGTTCCAGACGGGATGGTCCGGACCGGTCCCCCGCCAACCCACGGGTGTTTGGACCAACGTTTCAAAATCCGTCAAGGTGGTTAACGAGGAGGAGGTTGCCAAACTGAGCTGGCCTCCATGACCCAAACCTTGCGTACCGTTGTGTTGACCATTCCAACCCGAATTTGAGTCCACTCCGAACTGTGTTGTGGCGTCTGGACTTGGTGACCAACGCGGCGATACATCGATTCCACCTTCGGTAAAGGACCGATTGTATGGAATCGAAAGCATTCCTGAGTCAGTGATATTCACGGCTGTTTGATTGACATTTGGAGAAAAAATACGCGTTGAGGCTTGTGAGGGGAGGGGTTGATGGTCGTTTGAGAGAAGTGGTGTTGTTGGTACCATGACCATCATGAGGCACATGAAAAGAGCACGAATCGCCCCCCCACGAGACAAAATCATGGAGTCATGGCCAGTCATCCTTGTTACACCTCGCTTCGCGAGGTGCAGTAGTTGGATATGAAGGGATGTCTGTTATGCATCAGAGGAGTGGTCCTGCTTGAGAGTGAGGAAGAGGGTTCAAATCCCGTCACCTCCACGACCCGATAATGACATCTGTTCGAAATCTCGACAGCGCTCAAGCGCAAGAGATTGAAGAGCAATTGTTCACCACGCACCGTCAGCAACTCCCCCGACATGTCCCGATTCCTCTCCCCCGACAAGACTTCTGGGAAATGGTACGCGCCTTGCTTTCAAAACTTGACTTGGAGATTCAAGACATGGTCCGGAAAGGCTCCATTGACATGCGTCTGCAGAACTTGCAGAAGCGGCAAACCAACATTCGCCGTATTGCATCCGAACTTGCCCGAAAGCGGATGGTGGCCATGATGCAGCACGCAGCTACTCAGTCGCTACGAAGCGGGGGCCAACCTGGTCTTGTACAGGAATTACCTTCCCTTGAATGGCAACGTCACGACCCTGCCGAGAAGGCCTTCTATCACGCATTACAGCTCAACGTAGACCGTTTCAAGAAAGAAATTGACTGGCAAGGTATGCAGCAGGGAATCCTCAGCGAACTTCGAGGCCCTACCTCTGCATATGCACCTGGCACCATGCAACTCGATGATTACATGGGCGAAGGCGAGCGTTTGTCAGCGCAACCTCCTCCCGATCTAGCCTTTGAAGATGAATTACCCCCGCTCCAAGAGACGCAAGATGACGAAGAAGAACGTCTGCTTGCCGAACCAGATTGGGCTGATGAAGAGGCTTACTTAATGGCCGACATTCAGGAACCGCAGGAAGTTCAACCCGTTGAGGTACGAGCTCCCGCAGCCTCAAAACACGGTGCTGCGATGGAATTAGCCCCCTCAACCAAACCAATCGAACAGATCAGTGATGAGCCTCCTTTACCCATTCATGATGTTCAAGAACAGAAGGAAGCAACTCCAGCCGAGTCAGGTTCTGAGGTAGCGAAGGAGAACGTTCGGGTACGAATCTTGGAAACTCTTGACGAACCAATCATTGACGAACAGGGTGATGAACTCAGCCTCGAGGCTGGAGATATTCATTTCCTCGAAGAGGAAACAGCCGCTTGGTTGATCGACGTGGGCGTTGCTGAGCGCGCTGAACTCTGAATCAGGCGCAGAAACGCTTCAACAACAAATGTTGTTCTTCAGTTGACGGTTCGCATCGAGATTTCAATGCTCACTGTATCAGGAATAGGAATCTTTGTCACAAGACGAAGTGCATTCTCATCCTTTCCAGTTGAGATGTCCATCTCAAGAAGACGCTTGTGGATTCGAAGTTCCCAGTGGTCGTAGGTCTCGCTGCCTTCGCCGTCAGGTGCCTTGCGAACAGGGACAACCAGGTGACGGGTTGGAAGTGGGATCGGTCCACGAAGGGTAATGCCACCTGTGTCACAGATGGTTTTGATCTGGCCAGCAACGGTATCGATATCTTTGTGGTTTTGACCAGTCAATTTGATAACGGTAACGGCAGCCATACTCATCCCTCCTTGCTTCATTCAGTCAACATTGAATTCGACTGTTTTCAGTTCTTCTCGATCTTGATGCAAACGCCAGCGGCCACGGTCTTACCCATGTCACGGATAGCGAAGCGTGCAAGCTCCGGGAAGGTGTCAAGTTGTTCAATGGACATTGGCTTGGTAGGCTGGAAGCGAATCAAGCAAGCGTCACCATTCTTGAGGAAGGAAGGGTTTGCTTCCTTTCCAGACTTGTTGGTCTTTTCCAAGAGATCCATGAACTTCACAGCAACTTGTGCGGTGTGAGCGTGGAACACAGGAGTGTAACCAACGGAAACAGCCTTCGGAATGTCCATAAGTTGGATTTGGCCGACGAAGGTTTCGTCGTGTCGAACGAAGGTTGGTTGACTGTCAGTGTAACCTGCAACGTCACCACGGCGGATATCGTCTGCAGCAAGTCCACGAACGTTGAAACCGACGTTGTCGCCAGGTTCAGCCTTTTCGACCATGGTGTGGTGCATTTCGATGGACTTGACGTCACCGCTCTTCATTGAAGGGTTGAAGACAATGGTCTTTCCAACGTTGAGCGTACCGGTCTCAATCTTACCAACAGGCACGGTTCCGATACCAGAGATCTTGTAGACATCTTGAATAGGCAAGCGGAGAGGCTTGGAAGATGGCTTGTCTGGCATTGGCATAGCGTCAATGGCTTCGAAGAGGGTAGGTCCGTTGTACCACGGGCACTTGTCGGACTTGTTGAAGACGTTGTCTCCGTTCAACGAGGAAGCGGGGATCATTGGGACGTCGTCAGGCTTGAAACCAGCCATGCGGAGAAGTTGAGAGACATCTTTGCAGGCAGCGTTGTACTTCTCTTCGGTCCAGTCGACACCAGAGATGTCCATCTTGTTGACGTGGACGATAAGGCCCTTGACACCAAGCACCTTAGCAAGGAACGCGTGTTCCTTGGTTTGGGCGTTGACACCGTCGTTGGCTGCACAGAGCAAAACGGCGGTATCGGCTTGGGAAGCACCGGTGATCATGTTCTTGACGAAGTCACGGTGACCGGGAGCATCGATGATGGTCCAATAGTAGGTCGGTGTGAAGAACTCTTTGTGAGCAACGTCGATGGTGATACCACGTTCGCGCTCTTCCTTGAGTCCGTCCATGACGTACGCAAGACCGAATCCAGCCTTACCAAATTCTGCTGCAAGTTTTTCGTTCTTCACAATAACGTGATCTTCAATGTGACCGGAGTCGAGGAGGAGACGTCCAACGGTTGTGGACTTTCCGTGGTCGACGTGACCGATAAACACGATGTTGCGGTGTGGCTTTTTTCTGTCTTCCCATTGTGATGGCATGGTAATCGCTCCTTAGCAAGCCTTCCGAAAAGCAACCCCTATATCAAAAGCGCGACGCGCCACCACTTCGCCTTTGACCCCAATCTCAACGCATCAGGGCTTTATTCTGCATCCAATATTTCACCCTCGTCGCCTATTTTGTAGAGACGCAGCGTGCTGGTAGCCCCCCGCATGGCCAAGGGACTTCCAGAGATCACAACAACACGCTCGCCTGGATTGATTCGTTTCTGAATCACCAGTTGTTCAACCGCTTCTTTCATGGTTCGTGAACCACGGTCGTGCTCTTTGCAAAGAATGGCGTCAACGCCCGGGAGAAGACATGTCCGTCGCAAAGCTCTGAGGCGATCGCTGACCGCGGTCACGGGCATTGTGGGACGATACCCCGATACGAGACGGGGCGCATTGCCGTGTTCGGTAGCAACCACAATGCGTGCTGCACCTGATTGTGTGGCCAACTCAACCCCAGCATGCGCCACTGCACGAGTTGATTTGAATCGCGCCAAGGCATTGGGCCGAAGTTGGTAGGAATCCAGCCCTTGTTCGGTGGCTTCTGCAATCCGAATCATGGTTTGAACCGTTTCGAGGGGATATTTACCCGAGGCGGTTTCACCCGAAAGCATCACAGCGGTTGCTCCATGACGGATAGCAGTGGATACGTCGCTCACTTCCGCTCGAGACGGGCGGGGCTGATAGGTCATGGAATCCAGCATCTGAGTAGCAACGATGACCGGCATGCCTCGCTCCAGAGCCATATCGATGATCTGTTGTTGGACAACGGGCACGTTCTCAAGCGGTATCTCGACTCCGAGGTCGCCGCGCGCTACCATCACCACATCCGCTGTGTCCATGATGGACTCAAGATTCTCAAGGGCTGCTGGATGTTCGATTTTAGCGACGATAGGAACGTGCATGTTGGCGGCTTTGACCGCTTGCTTTGCGGGAAGAAGGTCTTCAGCTCTGCGGACGTAACTCACCGCAATGTAATCTGCTCCGTTCTCAAGGGCGTGTGCCATGGCGAGTTTGTCTTTCTCACCAATCGCTGGCAGATCAACCAGCGTTCCGGGAACATTGACTCCTTTTCTGCTGCTGACCGGCCCCCCGTCTTCAACACGGCAAAGCACTGAGGCATTGGGTTGACCGGGTGTTTCAAGCACGGTGAGGCGAATGAGTCCGTCTGCCAATAAAATAGGGTCTCCAACCTTGAGTTCAGCCGAGAGACCGCCATATTGTACGGGAAAATGCGTACCGTTGGTAGCCTCCATATCCTTCACGCCACAGACGAGAGTTATTTCGTCTCCATCTTCAAGGACATCGACCTCAGGGAAAGTACCCAAGCGCAATTTTGGACCGGGTAAATCAGCCATAATGCAGGTGGGTCGGCCAAGATGGTCTTCTATGGAGCGTATGCGTTGGTATAATTCCGACTTGTCCTCGGGTTCACCGTGTGAATAATTCAGTCTGCAAACATCAACACCTGATTGAAGCAGAGATGTCAGAACGGGAAGCGCGTCACAGGCAGGTCCTATCGTTGCGACAATTCTGGTACGGCGCATGCTTTTGACTCCTGATATCACTTGTAATGCAAACGAATTACAAACTGATCAATTTGAATGTCATTCCAGCGTTCGTTACGGATGGTCATCGTCCAATCTCCGTCCCCGTAGGTGGAATCGGTTTCCGTAAACATGTACGAAGAGAGCATGAGATGAATGCAATCCTGTTCATCATCGTTGCAGTCGCCGTCGTCTCTTGAGTCGGGTTCGGTACTCGACGTATTGGATGCTTCTTCGTCTTCCTCATTGAAGGCAAAGATGTCTAGTTTATTCCTATTCTGTGCCGAAGAGCCCCCTGCAATCCAATCGTCATCTTGCTGAGGGTATTCCAATTCAGCGACAACCTTGCGCACGGTATTTGCCGCTTCTTTATCGTAATGGATGGTTACGTCGAAATCAATTTCTGCAGCCCCGCTGGTGCTGTTGGCGCCGATTTCGAAATCACTCCAGTAACCGGCATAGGACACGTACACGCGAATCGTATCGCTATCGGTCATACCAACATCGTTGGTGACCGTCAGCGCGATTTCATATTCGCCTGGTGGCACATTGGTCCAATCCACGGTCTGGCCAACGAGGTCATCGTCATTTTCACTGTCTCCGTCGTTGTCTTTATCCTCGTTGAGGTCAAGGTCCCAAACGTAGTCGTCATCTGCAATGTATTGTGAGGAGTCGCCTGCTTCTGAATCGGAAGCATCCAGTTCTACGGTTGTCGTCTCTGTGACCGAGCGGTCCGTCGTTGATTTTTCACGAGCGCAAATCCAAAGCACAATGTTGCTGTTTTCATCAATGGATTCGTCTTCACAGTCCTCTGAATCAGCATATTGTGTGATGGACGCTGTGGGGGGCTGAGCACTGGCCTCTACGATGGTAACCGTTCGCGTTTGCTCAGAGGTGGTGCTACCGTCTGAAACTTCGAGTTTGACCTCAAAGGCTCCAGCCTCATCGAAGGACCATGTTGCCTGTTGCCCCGTTGCGTCAATATCAATGCTGTTGACCGTGTCGAAATTCCATCGGTAGGTCAAGGAACCGTCGCTGGGGGTTGAATCAGAGGCGTCGAAGGTGACCGCTTCACCCGCTCGGATGTTCTTGCTTGGTGAAAACGAAAATACGGCGAGTACTTCATCCGAAGAGCCGCTGGAATCATCTTCGAAAAGGCAACCAGCCATCGAAGAACAGAGCATCAATGCAGCCAATAAAATGGACTTGAGCATGGTCCCCATGAACAACCGTGGTCGTCGGTTCATCAAAAGGGCTTCCTCAATATGACTCTTCAAAAATCAAATAACGAGGCCTGTTTATTGCCTTTCATCAAATCTTTTGCTGACCATCCAAAGGCTTCCGTGATTCGCCCGAGAGCTGCGGCGAGACGTTCTGCATAGAATCGTCCGTCATAGCCCTGGTCATCCATTGATTCTGCCTCCAGCCATGGCGTTACCTTCATCGGACTACGACTGGCATCGGTGACGAGATAGGATACCTTCATTCCGGCTGTGAATCCAAGACCGAGTTCAATACGGCGGCGAGCAACTCGCACCTGGGCTATGCTATCGGGGTTGGCGTAATCTTTGGTGAAATCCACGTCCCCAGGAGATTTTACCGGTGTGCGGACAACGCGTCCTTTGCAGGATTTCGCCAACACAAGGCGCTGAGGATCGACATGGGCCTTGTTGAGATCCTGAACCCTATGAATCGCATATTCCACAAGGGCCTCGCCCTGATCGGCAAGAGCGAACTTGAAAATCTCCTTCATCGTCTCGGTTAGGTAGGGAAATGAATCGGTACGTTGCGTTTCATACCCGCGTATCAGCATCTCTTCACTCGGCCAAACAACTTGGCCAATGTAACGCTTTTTCGCCCCGTGACTAAAGAAGACTGAAAGGCCGCGTTCAAATTCAAGGATGGCTGACTGACGGCTGTAACGCTTTGCCAACTCTTGACCGAAGTCAACCATGGATTGAACTCCTTTTTTGTAGGCCTTTTCCTTCGCTATCGCGGCCTTATCACCTTGCTCAAGCAAGACCAACTCTTCTTCCTCCATACGACGAGGGACCGTTGAGTCAATGGGGCAGCGTACGAAGATTGAGTCCGTATCGGAATAAACAACGCCGTGACCTTCTTCTTCAACCGCCGCAATGATCCCCTTGATGTTTTGACGCGCCCAGGCTGTAATCGATGATCCGAGGTCACGATGCGTGAATCGGTAAAAGCCACTTGCAAAGACACCATAGAAGGAATTCATGAGAATTTTTACAGCGTACTGCATCGAATCATGGAATTCAACAACGACGCCCTGACCCTCACGTTGAGCCTTTTTCAGGGCGGCTTTGTGCTCATCACGTTGAGCCATCAGGTTCTCCAAAAGAGCAGGAACCATGCCTTTGCGTGCCGATGCAGGGCGGAACACGGCGCCTGTTGGTGCTTCGTGTAGGGCTTCTCCTTCAACCGGCTGATGGGCCTGAGCGGGGTCAACACGTGTGGTATAGCAGATGTTACGAGCGATCATGATCGATGGATACATGCTCTTGAAATCCAGCACTGCGATCCAAGGATGGAGCCCTGCTTCAACATCGTGAACATAGCCTCCCGTAATTTGCCCCACCTTGGCTTCAGCAGAACCCGTAAGCGGTACGGCCACCTGTTGTTGATCGGCAAGACGGATGACCAAGGAATCGATGAGTTGGCTTGTGCTCCCGTTCGCTGCGGTTTCAAAGGGAACTTTGGCAACCGCTGCAACGGCTTCTTTACGAGGGATGGCTTGAATGGCCTTGAGGATGTCAAGAGGCAGGGCTGCATCTCGTTCACAATAAGCCATCACTTCATCGGGTCGTGTGGCCCATTCCTCGTCCATGTTGGAAGCATCAACATCCATCTTGTGCTTGTCTTCATCATCTGGAAAGAGCAGTGTTGCTACAAATGAAAGGGTTTCACGACGCGGTTTGAGTGCTTGCCTGGCTTGCCACCACGTGTCCATCACCGCTCGCCCGGCAAGATTCCAAGCGCGATTGCTCTGACGTTTCGGCACCAAGGCGTCGCGTTGGCGCTTGAGTTCTGATTCTCGTCGTGGTACACGGCCCCAACCGAATAATTCTGTATGGAGCTCCCATCCACGCTTCAATGCTTGAGTTCGATCGGCCAGTCGCGGCAGGTCGAAATTATCAATATTGTAACCGGTGATGATGTCGGGGTCCTGCTCCCGTACCGTTGCCGTGAGTTGCTTGAGAATGTCCGCTTCGTCCCCCCGATAGGTAAAGACCTCTCTGTGCCCTGTTCCGATGTCTTCAATCCATGCTGCAGCGCACAAGACCGTCTCGTGCTCGATGCTCGTTTCGAGGTCAAAGGAGAAGACGCGGAAGGGAACTTGGAAGGGCTCGGCTGCTTGTAATTGGCCGACATCACATCGCAGCGTGAGGTCAACAGGGTAGCGGCCTTCTCCTCCAGCATCGGCAATTGCTGCGAGAACTTCTTCGTCATCATCGTTGATCTTTTGATCGATAACATCGGCAGCAAAGGTGACATGCATGCCAATATCGCGGTCGAGAAAAAGACGGTTCACAAAAGGTATGTCGCCAGAAAAAATCTGCCATGAATGACTTCGGAGCGTTTTGCGTAAGGCCGGGATGTGGAACGGCTGCTCGGTTTCAATCGTCCAAACCGGTCGCTCACCGAGTTGAGTCCATTTGACCACCGGACCACTCACCTCTGCAACGTGCTCCATGGCCTTCACGTGTTTGATGCGGTCGACGAGGAAGGGGGGGATGCCATCATCAACTTGCCACTCTCCAATCGGTGCAATTTCGAACGTAGGACGTTGCCCATGTACCAGAAGGCAGATGGATGAGCCTTCATCGCTGCGACCGAAGAGTTCGAGCACCGTTTCAGGTTTGGGTCCGTCTGAGGTCATCCGTTCACGAGACCGGTAACGCCCGCTGATGATGCCCATCTGACCCTCCATGCTATAGCCTCATTACGCGATACATTTACGGCCCCATTAGAACCCATCTGTGGAAGATTTTCAACGACCACCTCCAAAGCCCGTCCCTCGTTCATGAAAATGGAGAGGAACCATTGAAAGCCTCAATTCAATGGCCTAAGATACCGAGGTGAATCGTGCATGAATGAATCGTTTGATTGGGACAGCCTTACGTTTTCACTCACCCCTACGGAAACGATGTACATCACTCAAACCGAAGGGGGAGAACCTTGGATGCCGGGTCGATTGCAGCCCTATGGCGACATTCCCATGTCTCCTGCAGCAGGGGTTTTGAATTACGGACAAGGGCTGTTTGAAGGCATGAAAGCATTCCGAACCTCAGCCGGCCGAATTGTCTTTTTCCGCCCCGAAGAGAATGCACGTCGCATGCAACGAGGAGCTGACCGTTTGAAGATGCCACCGGTCCCTGAATCGGTCTTTATCGACGCTGTTGAGCAGGTCGTCAATGCCAACCAGCACTGGGTCCCCCCGACAGGAAAAGGCGCCATGTACGTCCGTCCTTTGTTGATGGGAAGCGGCCCTATTCTCGGCGTGGCTCCCTCCCCATCCTACACATTTTTGATCTACGCCACCCCCGTTGGACCCTACTTCAAAGGAGGCGTGAGTGCTATCGATTTGCTCATCTCCGAGCATCACCACCGCGCTGCACCGGGAGGCTCTGGTGGCGTCAAAGCGATTGGAAATTACGCCCCTGGAATGAAACCCAGTAAGGAAGCAAAAGCGAAGGGCTACGCTGAAGTCATTTATCTCGATGCTAAAACCCACACGTGCATCGAAGAAGTCGGTGCGGCGAATTTCTTCTGCTTGAACGATGGTACGCTCTACACGCCAGAATTGACGGGGACCATTCTTCCCGGAATCACTCGCGACTCCATCATCCAACTCGCACGCCATCTCGGCTATGAAGTCGTTGAAGGAAGGGTTGAAGCGGACTTCGCACTCCAAGCCGAGGAAGCCTTTTGCTGTGGGACTGCGGCTGTAATTTCACCCATCGGTTCAATCACGCATGATGGAGTGAAGAAGGTCATCGGTGACGGGAAACCTGGAGCAGTAACGACCCAACTCTACAATGCATTGACGGGTATTCAGAATGAAACCGAAGAAGATATCTTTGGTTGGCTTCACCCGCTGCCTTAATCTCGTCGAGTTCGAACAGCCGCAGCCAGCAATACCGTGGCGAGCGCCATCACGACGGGAAGCGCTGGAGTATCCATATCTTCATCTTGACTCACGTTCGTTTGATTGTCGGATTGATTGGCCGGTGGAGGCGTTGGTGCTGGATCAACGATGATCTGACCCACCATGCCCAATGCTGCATGGGGTTCGCAGACGAAGTCATAGGTACCGTTCATCCCAAGCTCAAAAGTGAATGCATAGTCGACATTTCGCTCGGGATCTCCTGAATTGAAAACGCCGTTTGCTTCAACAGCGTTGTGAGGCAGTGCCTGTCCGCTCCAAAAGAAACGAACTGTTTCACCTTCGCTCACCGTCACACTGGACGGGGAGAAGCGAAGGTTGGTACTGTCCACCGTAATGATGGTCTCGTTAGAGGACTGGTCTTGCAAGGGCAGTGTGTCCTCAACGGGGGTGAGGTCGCCCTGCAATGGAGCGAGCAGAAGCAAAGCAAGGCACAAGGCTACTGCAGTTCGCATGTTAGGAAATTAGAGCCAAAGGTTATCAAACCATGTTTTCAAATTTAACGCTTTTTGAAACTCTTTCGCTTCTTGAAGCCACCCGATTGGTTGGCCGGACCCTTTCGCTGTGTTCGAGCACGCCGGTCGCCAACTTTTGGTTGACTCACGCTTTGTTGTTTGTCGGCTTGCCGTTGGTCACGTTGCATTTGCCGCCATTGACCTCCGATGAGTTGCAGCAATTCCTCCTTGCTACCAGCACCGATGGAATCCTTAGCAGCGTTCGCCGAAACCCAAAGCCGACCTTCTCGTACATTGGGTCGTCGTGGATGAGAAATGTTTTCCTCACGCTTGATTTTTTTCAGACCTACCTGGCGAGCTGCCATGAACAAGCCTTCCAAGTCCGGCTTGAGCACCGAGGCGTCCTTCGGGACACGTCGCCCGCTACGCCGTGATGATTTCAAATCAAAATAACTCGGCCAAACACAAATTCGGTCTGGGTTATGGTCCATGTTCTCGCCTCAATAGGGGGTTGTGCCCCGCATCCTTGAAGCCGTCGCTTGCTTCACTCGAGGAGAACGCCGTTGATAACGCCGTCTTTTCCCGGGCGGGATGTGATTCGGACGTGGCCTTTGTTGGTTTCAATAACCGCACCTTTGACCAGGATGTTTCGGCGAACGTAGTTGGGGTCGGAAGCATTCTCGATCACGTTGTGGATGTCGCCGAGAACGGTTTTTCCGGTTTTTGGATTGTTAATGCTGACTTGGTTAGCAGCCATCACACGGACCATGGTGTTGCCACCGGTCTTGCGGTAGACCTTGCGCTTGGGTTCTCCAACGAGGGCGAATTGCTTCTCAGTGGAGATTTCAGTTGCTCGCTTACCGCGTGCCTGTACCTTTCGTCCACCTGATGGTTTGCGTCGTGAAATTCCGTGCCATTGAGCCATAATGAAGCCTCCTGCGTCGCCACCGACCAGCACAGGCTATATGAAAGCAACCCTCACTCACAGCGCGCTATGATTTCTGATAGAAGCGTTCCCTGTGCGTCCAAGAGTTGAGCATGCAGGCGATCTCCTGGCAATAATTGGCCGACGCCTTCGGGGGTACCCGTGAACAAAAGGTCTCCCTGACGAACCGGCGACCATGCTTTGAGTGCCTCTATTTGTTGAAGCGGCGTCACGGAAATTTCGGAAAGTGCTGCCGCTTGACGAAGTTCGTCGTTCACTCGAAGACGCAGATGCAATCCCAAGTCTGTATGATCCAGTTCTTCCCACGAACCATCGTAGGGTGCGACGTTGCCAACAACAGCGCTGGCGGTGAAACATTTTGCCTTCGCCCAAGGCAATTGCTCGGCGCGAAGAGCCGATTGGGCAGCTCGGTCCGTGAGGTCCAGGCCCACCGCGAGACCCGTTGGCCGAAGATCTTCACCGATGACAACGACACATTCGACCTCATGGTGAACTTCTCCTGGATGGCCGCTCACGGGAATGACATCATCCTCGAGCAGGCAAGCGTCGGGCTTCACGAAAATAATCGGTTCACTGGGAGGTTGATTCCCCAATTCAAGCGCGTGCTTACTGAAGGTTCGAATCGTGCACCACATCGCCATGTACGGGGCAAGAAGTGGGCGCACATGAAGAACGCGCTAACGAAGAATGATAATCCAGCCCCTCAAGGAAGGGGTATGACGAATGAATGGACCATGAGAAAACGACGCCCTGTGCGCCGAAAAAACATCGCACCATTGCTCAAGCGTCTCGAACAAGACCTTGGGGTGGACCTCAACGTGGACGGTGGGTTTCTCGAAATGGCTGAATACGGGCCCTGGACGATGGTATTCGTCGAAAAGACGCCGATTGTCGTCGAAGTGCTTGACGATGATGGTCAACGCTGTGTCTTCCTTACGCTGCGCGGCTTTCTTGACAACCTTGACGCTCTAAAATGGGTTGAGGTGGACCATGGAGCCATTCCTTTCTTGATGAACGGTGCTGATTGCATGGTGGCCGGCATCCACGCAGCAGAAACCTCGGTTGAAGCTGGGGATTTGGTGTGGATTCGAGACATGACACACAAGCGGCCATTGGCCTTCGGATGGGCGGTTCACGACGCTGAAAAACTGATCACAGAAACCAAAGGCAAAGGCGTGAAGACCATGCATTGGGTCGGAGACGAACTTTGGGAGATGGAATAAGGGGTCCATGGGATTGCATGAGGAACCTAAAAGAAGGACGGCTTCCTCTTTCCTACCATGAGACAAACCCTTCCGCTTCTCTTGTCCCTTCTTTTTCTGGCTTCATTCCTTCCAACATCACTTGCTGCTGGAAGCGAAGGTGGACAAGATGTCAACCCTGATGAAAGCGAGGTCCCATTCTCCGTTGTGGAGCGGACCACGCCCTCTCAAGACGGGACGTCTTGGTCACTGACTGTCCAGTTGGATGATGAGGCACAGGCCAACGGCACGACGATTGCCATCACCACTCAAATTTGCTTGAATAACGGTGTTTGCAACCCGCCTGAGGTCATGGAATCCACTGCCGAAGACGGCACGTATTCTGCGAGTATTTCACCGCCCGAAGACCATTCCTATGTCAACTGGCGAGTCAAAGCAACCTATGAGGACGAATCAACTGAAAATTTCCCGCAGGGCGACTGGTACAAAACCTGGTCAACCTGCTATTTTGAAGACGGTTCCTACGGCGGTATCCACGCAGATGGAGACGGATGCAATGTCCCCTCTTCGGGAGAAGAAGGTGAAGGCCTGTTGCCTTCAATTGGTATCGGCGTAGTGATGACCGTGCTCGTTTGTGCTGCCTATGTGCGGCGCCAGTGATGCTAGGTTAGCCGTGAAGGTGATGTTCCACCAGTCGCTCAATAAAGCGTCGCTGTTGGGCCGACCAGTCGCAAATGTACACGCATACTCTGCTGCGATCTGAAGCCAGGTTGCCTTTGTCAAAACCCGTTGCGATGAGGTCGCTTTGTACCAGTGGCAAGTCCTCTCCGTTGAAGATGAATTGACAACCATCGGATGATGCTGAGGCTTCGCCACATGCAAAGGTGATGGCCGAGTCATCGCCCTCACAGGCAATTCCACCGGCCTGGAGGAAACGCTTCAGCGCACCGAGGATACTGGAACTGTCGACATCTCGGTTTCCTTCGACACCTCCGTAGGCTGAAAGAAAGGAAAGTTCCGCCTCATTTTGTTCCATGAGGTGATCGAGCCCGCGTTCATCATCGGTCACGAGCCCGCCTCCATAACAGTGAGATGGGTCCAACCGACAACGCGCCCGTCGGTCCCATCAGCAAGGAGAGAGAAGGTGTGACTCCAGTCGCCGTCATCCCATTGACGTTGCATGTCAACGGTGGTTGCTCCCGTTACCGAATCAAAAATATCGGTGATGTCAAAACCGAAGCCAGAACCGGGTACGACGACAAGATAGCCGATTCTGGTGTCGTCATGAAGTCCCGTTGAGGTGAACAGAGCCTCTTCACCAGTTAGGGCGGCAAAGCGTTGCTGGTTCATCAAGCGAGCCTCGAGTTGCTCCAAGGGCAAGACACTGGGAATTGAGTCACGATTGTGTGTCACCGAATCGTCGTAGGCGCCTCTTGAGAGATATTCACATTGTAAATTCGTTGCATCGCCGCTCACTGAAAAGAGAACCCAGCCCGCCGTATTATCCGTAGCGACCCATGAGATGTTCCATTCGGTTGCAGAACCGTTCTTTTCATTCAAGGCCCTCCAAACATATCCGTTCTGGTCGAGTGCCGTGGTAGCTCCACTTGCCTCACTTCCGAATTCATCCATGCAGGTCATGGCAAGATCGAGAGGATGGTCCCGTAGGGTCGAATTATCGGGAAGATGATCACCGTCGACACCCCATGCAACCAAGTCATCCTCGTCGGGGTTGAGGTCATTTGCCTGCGGACGATTGTCGTAGGATTTCCCAAGTTCGATTTGTTTGACGCCGCGTTGAAGGTAGGTTCGCTCAAAGGCATGATGCAGTTCAAGTTCGCCTTCAGGCAGGGCCGCATCAATACCACGCTTTTGCCATTCAGAACAACTGCTTTGGCTGGTTTCATCACTGCTGATGGAAACATCAACGGTTTGCCGGGCTGCCCAAGGACTGTCTGCATCCAGCCAGAGATTCATGGTAGCATAGCCCAAACAGAATTCTTGGATATCTCGATGACTCGCGGTCACCTTCCACATATTGGTTGAGCCGATTTTTTCACTCCCAATCACACGCCATTCCCATCCGGAACTCGTCCCTGTTGCATCTTTCGTGATGAAATTATTACCGAAAAAGTCAGCCAATTCTACCGGTTGAAGGATGAGGCCGAGGCCGGGAGACAATGTTTCCAAACCACCTAGAAGACCCCCCACGCCGTAAGCCATGGCGCTTCCATCGTAGGTTCCGCCCGTATTTTGGAGCGTCATATCGACCTGTGTGCTCAACGTGGCTTGCTCTCGCAACTCCGTCCAACGAGTCAAATCAATATCGGCTGTTCCCTCTCTCCCTTCAGCGAAATCGGGGCACATTTGCCCACCCGTAACACTCGTCGTTGGAACGTGCCCGTAAATGTTGAATTTTGAAAAACTGAATGAATTCACACTCTCCACGGCAAGCCATGTCATGCCCTGGCCGCCCTTTGCAGCCACCGCTCCGAGTCGGTCCTCGTTGGGTTGCGTGCTCAATTCCAAAACCGACCCGTCGGTGATGGCTAACGAGCCCGTACCGTCAAACAAAAGGCGCATTTTGCAGTATTCGTCAAGGTCATTGAGCTGGTCTGTGATCAGGGTAACGTATTCCTCGGATGCCATGAAGGAACCTTCACTGACAACATAACGCATTTCATCTCCATACCGGAGGGAGTCAGGCGTGAAGGGTTCAAGTTGGTTATTGACATAATACCAACCGCCTGCACCAAGGATGAGCAGGGTCAGAATAACAGCAACTGCCTGGGGACGCTGAAGCATCTCTCGAAGGGTCAGGGCCTTGACAGCAGGGGGTGAATCGAGTGGGACATCGTCCGTAGTGGCTGGAACTACGGCTTCCTGTTGAATCTCATCATCGAGGAGGTCAGCCTCTAAAATCTCACCTTCAAGGATTTCTTCAACGGGTTCATTCCGTTGGTTTGATGCGTTAGAAGAGGCCTTCTTTGCTGCGGGTTGTGTTGTTTGGGCCAGGCTTGGCGTGATCGTATCTTCATCTTCGAGCGACAGCATGACGGGTTCGGATTCAATCGCGTCGCTCTCGACTGTTTCGACGACGTCTTCACCTTCATCAACAACCGAATGGAAAGTCGCTGTTTCCTCGTCAAAGACTTCAATGCCGAGGGTTTCCTTGTCAATGCCTGCTTCTAGCAATCGTTCAAGCAACTCCGCTTTTTTGCCCGTGGTCTGGAGGTCATTGAGGACGCAGAGGGCCTTGAGTTTCGCCACCGTGAGTAGGGTGGTGGGAGTCTCTGCCATGGTCATGCCTCAGCAAAGCGTAAGCATCGTGCCTTTCAAGGGTGGCGTTGATTTGTCAGAGTTTTGCATCATTCTAACGGCGAATATTCACCTTCATTCAGTTTGATGGGGGACGTATTCACCATCTTCGCCTTGAACAAAGACGGTTTGATCGTAACTTCCGTCAGCCATTTTCTTGTAGAAATATCCGTTTTCTGCAGGTTCAAAGGTGTAGGCTGCTTCAGCCACGACGGGTTCAGCCACAGCATCTGGTGAAGCCACAGGAGTTGTTTCAGGAGGGCCTTCAGGCCCCGCCTCTTGAGGTGGGCCGCTTGGACCTGAATCGGGTGGGCCGCTTGGGCCTGACCCTGGAGGGCCACTTGGGCCGGAAGCGATTCTGGACTTGTTAACTTCTGAGAGGACCTTCGATTCAGTCGTTTCGTTTTCTCCCTCGAGAATGGACCGAAGGACGCTTCCGTGCTTTTGTGCTCCAACA
The DNA here is from genome assembly GCA_016778305.1 of Candidatus Poseidonia sp. Classification (GTDB taxonomy): domain Archaea; phylum Thermoplasmatota; class Poseidoniia; order Poseidoniales; family Poseidoniaceae; genus Poseidonia. Next base: position 128,065 of record JADHPT010000003.1, read on the forward strand.
AAGGCAAAAGCAGAGAGGGAGAGGCAAATAATGCCAAGTATGCCGCCAAAGAATTGGTTCGGGTACAATTTCCCACGCACGCTTAAGCCGTCAGAGTATTGACCAATCTTCTCTCCGTCAGCACCCATGTATTCCACGATGACGCAGTAATGGCCCGGGTCGATGGCAAATTCAAATTCATATTCGCCGTCAACTTGAACGCTTTCTTGTGTTTCTTTGTATTGATAGGAATGTGAGTCGCCTTCACGGGCTTCCGTCGTGTAGGTGCCAAGGTTTGATGCACAATCCTCTTGTTCAATCATGTAAACACCGATATGGACGTTGGATTGTGAAGGGGGTTTGGTCGCCGTCACGGTCAAGCGAACGGGCACGTCAAAGATATCCTCACCATCAACTGGAACGCCCCATACGAGGCCGACGTCCTTTTCAGCGGATTGGGTGAATCCGTCGTACTCGGCTGAAAATGGCATGGGGAAGAGTGCGAATCCAAAGAGAATGGCGGCAACTCCAAGATACATGAATACGTTCCAGCGTGCTTTTTTGAGCCGCTCCTTACGTTCTTCAAGGGACAAATCCTCCAAGAGTTCATCCTGGTCTTCATCGACAGAAAGTGCTCCAGCCGCATCAAGTTCCTCATCCGACATAAGAGACTCCACATCCTCCGAGCACTTGAAAGGCGCGACCCCCCAATGTGTGCACAATGGCGACCGATGGCATCAAGAACGAGTCCATTGACCGTGACGGTATGGGACTCCGTCTAGCCGTCCTGAGTCGCGGGCCGCGCTTGTACAGCACGCGCCGCATCGTCGAGGAGGCGCGGAACAAGGGCTTGCGTGTCGAAGTATGCGACCCAATGAAGTTCTCTCTGATGGTTACAGAGGGCAGTGTCGATGTCCTTCACCGAGGCAAACACTTCGCTTATGATGCCGTCATCCCGCGAATTGGCCACTCGATTACGCAACACGGTGTGGCTGTGCTCCGGCATATTGAGCAGTTGGGGATTTGGACCGCCAACACCGGCCAGGGCATTTTGCAGAGCCGAGACAAATTGCATGCTTCACAAATTTTAGCCCGTAACCGCATTCCTGTTCCGCGTACGGTCTATGTTCGTGACATTTTGGATGTTGAGCAAGCCGTTGACATCGTCGGAGGATTACCTGTCGTTGTCAAAGTCACTCAAGGGACCCAAGGCGACGGTGTTTTTCTCAGGCATACTGCGTTTGAAGTTCGTAACCTCGTGCAGGGGCTCTTGATGACAGGTAAATCGGTGCTCGTACAGGAGTACATCGCTGAATCTCACGGGAAAGACATCCGCGCTTTGGTGGTCGGAGACCGCGTGGTAGCCTGCATGCGTCGCCGTGCAAGGGGCCGAGAGTTCCGAAGCAATTACCACCTCAACGGGACGGTTGAAAACGTCGAACTTCCTCCAAGATACGCTGAAGCAGCCTGCCGAGCAGCCCGCGTATTGGGCCTCAACATCGCAGGTGTGGATTTGCTGGAGGGCAACGATGGACCCTTGGTCTTGGAAGTCAATTCTTCACCCGGCCTTGAAGGCATTGAGAAAGCAAGCGGTGTGAACGTAGCGGGTGCGATTGTCGACTATGTGATGGAAGACACGGCCTTCAGCGAGGTTGACCTTGACCAATTATTGCGTACAATTCCAGGATCCGGTGTCCTTTCACTCCAACTGCGTAACCATCCAAAAATGGTCGGAAAGCGTTTGAATGAAGTCTTTGCCTCAATTCCTGTATTCGCCCTCTCTCGGGGCGACCGTTTGGTGTGGAACCCGGACCCTGAAGTCCAACTGCGCTATGACGATGTATTGGTGTGTTATGGCGAATTGACCGAACTTCGCTCCTCGCTGCGTCAAGCCATGCTCGGTGTTCCCCGAGACGCACTCAACTTTGATGAGGCAAGAGGCAAAACTGAAAGTTGAGGCAGAGTGATGACGACCAATCAAAGTTGCATTTGGTATCGGTTAGCGGGTTAATAATGATAAGAGATACCGCTGAGGCCCGAACCATGAGCGACGGGAACAGGCGGATTTGGCAAACCGAAATACCCGAACGAGCGCCCCTCCTCGCTTGGTTAATTTCATGTGCAATACTTACAGGTTGGAACCTCAGCCGCGGGTTAAATCTCTGGGCTGGATATAATTTTGGAGGAGCGATGATGGCCCTCGTGGCCTTGTTGATTCTGTGGAAAGGGAAGGCCCACATCCCAGCTTTGCCCTTGTGGATCGGCTATTTTGCAACAATGCTCCACTTCATCGGAGGCTCGTTAGGTGCTGCAGACAGCGGCCCTGGCCCCTTCTGTTTTGATGGGATGCAACCAGGTGAATGGTTGTGTGCGGATGGTGTGAACGGAATGTACCATGTCCACCCTTGGTGGGACAAGTTGGTCCACGGCATGAACAGTACAGCCATCGCGATTGCATGGTCACTCGGTTGGAGAAGAATGTCAGAGCATAACGGTTGGCAACTTTCGCCTCGGGTTGTAGCATTCACCGCTTTTTCTCTGAGCGTAGCCATCGGTGTGATGTATGAAGTGTACGAGTTCTTTGGCAAGACCTTTTTCCAAACGATTGACCAAGGCGGATACGTCAACACGGCATCGGATCTGGTAAGCGACATGTTAGGTGCAGGATTGGGTGTGCTGTTTACTCATTTCTACGATCCAATGAACAAGACTGCAAACAAGAGTGGTCAATTGCCACTTCCATCTCAGGTGACGCTCACCAACAACGGTTCCATTCCGCTCTTGGCGATTGGTGCCATCCTTTCATTGGACTTCCTTTTGTTGAACGGTGGCATTGTCGACTCGGACTACGATTTGATTGGAATGTTGATGCTTGGTTCTCTCTTTATCTCAGGATTCATGATAGCCCGTTGTCTCTTCCAAGGTTCGAAGGACAACAAAACAGACGGATTGGAAGAATTTGGAATGTCTTCTTAGGCCCAAAGCCTCCCTAGGTGATGACATCTAAGCAATGGGTAGCGAGAAAACCGACCGACTGAACGCCCATCAAACAGGGGCAAACCTGTTGCAAGGGTATTCGGATTGACCCATTCAACACATCCTATTACGATTTGTTGATGGGTGCAACAGGGGAGATTCAACAACCCATTCAATTCATTTAACTTGTTTAGTCGGTTTTCGACATCACCCCATCCAACCTCAAGCAGAACAGTTTGTTGGTTCTCTCAACTGCATTATTTTACGGAATATGCCTTGTTATAAATAGAAAGACAACAATATGAGGTTATGCTGACTTCAAAACCAATCAAGGATTCAAAGAAGTCTGTTGCATATATTCGAGTTTCTTCACAAAAACAAGTTGATGAGGGAGTGAGTATAGCCGCTCAGAAACGAAGAATCAAAGAATATGCTAAGTTCAAAGGATTGACTCTTGATGATTCTGATATTCTAATCGAGAAAAGCGTAAGTGGTGGTGTTCCCATATGGGATAGACCAGTTGGTAGGGTCTTGAAACGCAAACTGATGACAGGCGATTATTCCAACCTAATTACCATGAAACTTGACAGAATGTTTAGACTCGTTAGCGACATGCTCGCAACAGTAGATGAATTGAATGATGCAAACATATCATTCCATATTGTTGACATGAATGGAGAAGCAGTTGATACATCCACTCCAATGGGTCGTTTCTTCCTCACTATGATGGGTGCTATGGCTGAAATGGAAAGAGGATTGATTTCAGAAAGAACACAAATTGGAATGAATCAACTGAAAGCAGACCACAAGAAATTCACTCATTCCATCTATGGATGGGATGTAGATCCAAATGGAATGCTCATTCCAAATTGGATTGAGCAAAGCCATATTGATTACATGAAATGGCAAATTGACACCAATGGAATGTCTGCTGCAAGTGTTGCTCGTTCTCTCAACCGTCAAGGCATCACAGGCAAGCGAGGAGGCAAATGGCAGGGCAATGCCATAACCCGTGTCACCAGTAACAAATTCCACCTTGAGCGCAAGAAATTCCCCCATCCAGGAAATTGGGGTTCGAAGCCTTGGCAGCGATTTTAAGTCAGATATTCCTATGTTCATTCAATAGCCGAATCTTGCCGAATGCGAGATCAATCACACCAGGCCTCGCCGAGATTGTTTGTTGGCAACTCGCCGTGATAGGAAATACCAATAATAATCTCAACAGAAACTACATCTTCAACTCGTTCACCATCTACTTTGCCATCCCAAGTCACTTGATGATTGGTGGTGAATTCTTCTCCTACAGCCAACTCAACATCATTTACACTAATGGAATTATTCAAAAGGCTGATGTTGTATTCCGAACCTGAAATATCCTGCCATTTGATTGACTGTGACCCATTGGAAAACAAACTCAATTTTGAATAATCGTGTCCTCTAACTGCAAAATAGTCGTGGTATTCAAGCATGGCGATACTGTGATTATTCGAGATTACATTATTATAAAATCCTACACCATCGGATGTAATCGATACCCATTGACACCAATCCGTACCATTTGGCTCTGATTCAATGACAATGTCAACACCATTCTCATCTATAGTATAGTAATAGTTTACTTCAATCCAGTGAATGGTGGCGTTATCAGTGTCCTTAGCGATAGGATCCGATAGGCATCCAGAGGCGAGTAGTGAAAATGAAAGTGCCATCGCGATGAAAAGCCTCATCATGTCAACCACCAGCGGCAGCGTTTATCAACTTCAAGGTGTGTTGGAAGGGATTCCCAGTTAACACACATCAGTTCAAAGGGTACCGTCTGTATTGACGGGTATACAGAGGGGCCCCCTCTCGAAATCATTGAACGGTTTTAG
>JADHPT010000013.1 GCA_016778305.1 Candidatus Poseidonia sp.
GGGAAGACTTCTCAAACTCCGCCCGCTCTCATAACAACATGCGCCGAGGTCTACTCGCCCTTTGTTTGGTCGCAAGCATGATGCTTGCCGGGTGCTTTGGTCCATCAAGCGCTTCATGGGGAGAGGGAAGTACAAGCGTTGATGTAGATTTAAACACGACATCTGCTGAAGTAAAGAGCACCCTATCGGGGAGTGCAACGACGATCTCGGATTTGATTCCCGTAGGCTGTGACCCGAGTACAGAAGCACCAAACGGTGGTAATTCATTGATTCAAGGAGGCGCGCCGGTGAGTTTTACTGGATACCTCGCAGCCAGTCAGTTTTACACCGCGCACAACACCATCATGGGAGCCAAAGGGCTTGATTTCGGAGTTACCACCGCTGTAGCCATACAGTCGATGAGCTTCAACCAAGCCTCGGAGGTTGCCGATGGAGAAGGGGCCCGAATTGATGTCAAAGAATGGGTCGTTCCATTGAACCCCGAAACAGGTGCAGGCAGCGTTGATATTGACGACTTGGACAGTGATTCTGATACAGAATGGTATGTTCTTGGGTTAGTACCTTCTTCTGAATCCATCCTATACGGCTTCATGGCCCTCGACGAGTGGCATCAAGCCGTTTCCATTGAAGGTTATCTTGTCGATGCTGGTGGCGATGGCACCGTCCCCCCTGGCTATAACAGCAGCTGGCACAGGACACGTAATGACTGTTCAATGATGATTGGCGATGTGAACCGAGCGGATGCCTATGTCATCGTAACAGGAATTACCCTTGAAAGCGCTACCGTTTCTCAAAATGGAGAAGCAGATGACGAATGGGTTCAGGGAGACGTTCCCATACTGGGGAGGTCTGGCTTCGTGATGTTCTTCCTTGTCTTTGGTCTTGGAGGTGCTTTTGGTGCATTTATTTTCTCGCAACAAATGGTCATGAAATCAGCCAAGGATAGCATGAAGACCTTGATTGGTGATGAGGGAATGAAAAAGGCTGCCAGTGTAAAGACGGAAGCCAAAGCAGCCAAAAAGGCAGGAATGGAATCTCCCACCGAGCGACAGGCTCGATTGGACAAGCAACGGAAGGCTGATGAAAAGAAAACCCCGAAATCAACCCCTGAAAGGGAGACGAAGAAGGAGACTGGAGACGCCCTTGGTGGATTTGATCTCGACAGCGTTCTTGCCTCTACTGGAGTTCCTACCCGGGGCAAATCTGGCCCGCCCCAAAGAAAAACCTCGGTCGTTGTCACCGATGCTGCTCAAGAGATGGACCGCATGAACGTTAGCGATAGAACCACCACATCTGCTCCAAGTTCAATTCCGAACGTATCCTCTGTCCCCAAGGCCTCTTCTGTCACACCTTCGTCCAGCCGCTCACCACCAGTTACTGAAACGTCAGTGGAGCGCAAGCCTCCGGTAAAGCGACGCAGGGCGGTCAAGAAATCTGCTGAACCCCAGCCAGTAGCTGAGTCCAAGCCTCAAGCAAAACCTCGTGAAACCTTCGAGGACGAAGATGAGGATTTCTCAGACTTCTCATTCTGACGGTACGATGATGTTCACCGCTTGAGGAAGTACCTTCATTGAAAGGGGAGTTGAACCGATGTTTTCTCCATCGATATTGATGGCCGTTGAGACCGATGTTTCAATTACCAACGACTTGAAACGGTGATAGTCAACGCGGGGATGAAATACATGACGGCCTTCGTTCTTCAACATTCCAAATGCTTTCAAGACATCACGGCGGGTCATTTTTTTCAAGATGCCGATGTCCATCCATCCGTCATCAACCGAAGCTCCTGGAGCAAGTGGGAGCTTTGAGCCGCCGGTTTGACTGTTTTGAACTAAAAACAACGTGAAATCATTGGTGATGGATTGGCCATCGAGGGTGAGTGTTGCTGTTCTTCGCTTATTGGCTGCGATGGCCAAAAGAATACCGATATCATACCTTGCAGGCCCCATCCATCTCATCTTCTCGGCTTGAATCGTTGAATCAACACCTAATCCCCAGGTCACGAGATTGTGGCTATAATGCGTCATAGTGCCATCTTCGCTGCCTGGTAAACCCTTGACCAACTCAACTTCTGCAACGTCCAAACCCTGACGTTTTGATCCGATGATGGCTTTGACCGCATCGCCTACGGAAGTGATTCCGAGGTCATGTGCCTGAGAATTTCCAGTTCCAGTAGGAATGATAGCGAAGGTCTCCTGTTCTTTAGGCCCTCGACCAAGTCGTCCGGTGATCACTTCAGAGAGTGTACCATCTCCACCAACCACTGCGATCACATCACCACGCTTGACCTCGAGATCTGATGCTACTGAAATGAGGTGCCCACTGTAATCAGAATACGCAACCATTACCTCTACACCTGCTTGTTCAAGGAGTTCTTTGGCGTCACTTGCTCGTGCTCGCCCTTTTTTCTTCCCAGCAAAGGGATTGACCAGCATATGGACCCTTTGGGGAGTCTCCGCCGTCGCTGCCTTCTTGGTAAAAACAGATGCAAAGTAGGGACGGTGAGCTCCTTTCTTGCGCCGTGTACCTTCGTCTGCTTCGAACGAAAGCGTTTCAGGGAAGCCGTCGTCATCGCTTGGCATGGTCATGACAGGTTCGCTTTGTGCTTCAAGTCTTCTCTAACAGAGCGTATTCGGCTATAACTCATAGTGAATAATTTACCATTCATAGTGCATAAATCTCCGAAATTTGTGTAATGCCCTAGCCTCTCCAATACAAGAAGTCTTGAACTGGTGCATGGTGGGCGGCATGTGCAGGAAGCGTGGAGTGATACCGATCGCATGTTCATGGAACGTGCTCTCTTGGTCGCTGAACGGGGCCGGGGACAAGTAAGCCCCAATCCCTTGGTAGGCTGCGTACTTGTCAAAGAAGGCAAGGTCATCGCTGAAGGATGGCACGATCACCTCGGTGGCCTCCATGCTGAGCAGATGGCAATTCACGATGCCGAAGAAAAGGGGCACTCTCCCAACGGTGCCACCGCCTATGTAACACTCGAGCCGTGCAATCATTACGGCCGTACACCTCCTTGCACAGAGGCCCTCATGTGGGCGGGAATAAAGGAAGTGGTCATCGCTCACGAAGACCCCAATCCAACCGTCCGAGGCAATGGACAATCCGTCCTTGGTGATGCAGGGATCACCACTCGGATTGGACTCATGCACGAAGAAGCCGCTGAACAAATGCATGGTTTCTTGCACTGGTGCAATCATCGAAGGCCTCTCATCACAGTCAAATTGGCCATTGACCGCACGGGTTCTGTAGACGACATATCTGGAGGTCCTGCACGATTCACATCACAGGGATGTCTCGAAAAGGTGCACGAGTTGCGCAGGGATTGTGATGCAGTCCTCGTTGGTGTTGAAACTGTCAACAGGGATAATCCCCAACTCAACGTCCGTTTGGTCCCTTCCACGCGCCAGCCACTCAGAGTGGTCATAGACCCAAACGGTCGCGTCGACGAGAAAGCGAAGCTGCTCAACGATGGTGGTGAAACGATGGTCGTTCAAAACGAGTTTTCAAGCCTTGAATCGTTGCTGAACCAGCTCGGTGATAGAGAGATTCAGCGCGTTCTCGTTGAAGGCGGGCCAACTACTGTTCACCACTTTCTCGAAGCAGGCATGGTTGACGAATTCTTCTTGGTTCATGCAGATTGTCTGCATGAAGAACCGCTTCCTTCTGGAATCACACCCGCACTCTTGGAGCGTTCAGGCTTGACCCAATACGCTGAATTGGTTTGGGGGCAAGAACGAGTCGTTCACTATGTCAAATCGTCCTTAGCGGAGCGTTAGGATTTCGTCCCAGCGATGCGATGACCCTTTTCGAAACAAATTTTCGTGGAAACTTCGTTGATTGATGTGTGCGCAGCGAGCCAAGCGGCCGCGGTGGTTGTAGCATCCTTGACGAGCATGCACCAGCACCATGATGTCATTCAAATCAAGAGAAGGGCCCGTTGCAGCAGGAGTCGGTACGTTCACGTGTTCTGCTGTCCCGTCCCATTGGACGTCCCCTTCATGAGGTGCTTGGAGGGTCATATCATGCTCAAAACGCAGATTGCCTTCACCAAGTCTTACCGGTCGCCATGAGCCTCGGATGCCGTTCTCAAGCCAGTTTTTGATGAGCATCAATTGGTCTTTAGAGGCCATGCCAATGTAGGCCAGTTCCCACCAGCCGGGAGTTCGTGCCAGTGTGACATGGTGAACGCCCGGGTAACTTTCACGAGGATCCAGCGCATCAGCCCACGTCCTACAGAGGCCCTCCAAGCGTACTGGGAGAAGAGGAAGGACTCCCATGCCAATGTCTTGAAGTCGATAGGGGTTTGCGAGTTCTCCAAGGAGGAGAACTGGTTTTCGTTCAGCTAAGGAAGGAGCCTCATGTGCGAGGAGGAGATCGCCAAGAGAAGTAGAATCGCTTCCAAAACCAGCGGCATAGGCTTGTACTTCCTCGCGATTCAATGGTTCGTCATGCGAAGCATTCGATGAAAATGAAGTCAAGGAAATGACGGCTTGCGTGGTGAATAAAAGAGGACGGTCGGGCAGAGGGATGGGGGAATTAGCCGGTGAATAAGGCCAAAGGCGAGGTGAAATGTCCTTCATGGCCAGTCCTCTTCCCCATCCCTCAAGAAGTCCCCTCTCAATCCGTGTAGGTTACTTCGAACATGCATGAAGGGCATGTCACTTTGATCGGACGAATGTCAGGGATGCCAAGGGCGACCCCACAGGCTGAACAAAGAATGGCTTGAGCAACTTGTTCTCGGCGTTCTGCTGCATCTCGGCTAGGGTCGTACTCAAACCGAAATTGTTGCTTGTCAACCAAGGTTGCCCTGGAAGAAGAGGCGCTAACATCTGGGACATCTTTGTAGGCCGTATCCCAAGAAGACGGGTCTGTAGACCCGCCTGGGGTTGCTGATGTTTGAGTTCCAGAAGAAGTAATGAGGGCTCGGATGGTAGGCTCGTCGGTTTGGTATATCCTGCACAGACGGTCAATCTCGAGCATCTGTTCGTAACCGTCCATTGAGGCAAGGTTGGTTAATTCATGCTGCGGAATCTCCACCATGACCTTGGTAAGTTCGACGATGCTTTAGGCGTTGAGGGTGGTTGTTCTGGTATTCAATCCCGAAAATCTTTTGTCCGATTAAATGCCCCAATAACGGTCTGCTTGAGCCTGTTTGGCTTGCAAGGTGCGCACAATCGTGGTAACCATCCAAAGAACGACGACCCAAATAAGTGGAGTTGTCAAGTCGTTGAGAATCATTTCAACACTGAATTCATAGGATGTTCCGTCGAGAACTCGGATGGCGATGTCAAGGGCGGTGTTGAGGAAGGAGTAAACCACCATGCCAAAGACGCTGAGAACGAACAGACTTCCGGAGAAGGAACCTCGTTTGAGGCGTAGGAGCATGAATCCTGCAGTGGATGTAAGGAAGGCGATCACCGTCCATGCTAGCGAAGAATGTATCACAGTGAGCCAAAGAACCGATGAAGTTTCTGCGAGTCCATCTTGAACCCCGAATGCACGCCACCCCTCTGCAACAGCGAAGATGGCGCTGAAGAGTGTTGCAGTCCAGAGCAAGGAAGAAAACATGGCTGCATCTGCATTTTCCCTCATCTCTTGGATAACTCTGTTCACGGTTGATTCTATGCCGGCACCCTTGCTGAAGATGTAGAGGCCAACAACGAGGGGCAGGGCGCCAATTACCACTCCACCGATCTCATTGGGAAGCATGATGCCGAGACCCATGATGGCCATGACAACACCGAATGGAATCATAATTTTCGCCCGCCATTTGGGGTCTTCAAGGGCTTTCACGATGTAATAATAAGTCCCCTCAATACCCTTGGATTGTTTGACAATCACCTTTTTTACGTGATCAATTCGAACTTGTGATTGTATGATGGGGAGAACGCTTTCATCCTCTGCGCCATCCGTAACCAAGATGGCCTGATCGGGTTGGAACGCTGAGACGACTTCATCCAATTGAGCTGCTACCGCCCTGTCCGAGCGCATGCCTACTTTCTCGTCACCGGTCAAAATAGCAATCTCAATCTCATCGTCTTCGCCCTTGGCTTCCACGAGTTCGTCGTTTTTGGAGAGAGCACCCAAAATCGCATTGGTATCGCTTTCTTCAGGGTCTGCGATACCCAATTTGAGGGCTGCAGTGAGCACTTGACGGCGCCCGACAACAGGTCCTCGAATGGAGGTTTTAATCCCCAAGTCATTATCTCTGTCAACAGTCAACACCAGCGTACGCGTCACCTTCGTCCCCCCTCCTTGGCAGACCTACCGACCTTCTTTCTTTCAACCCTTGCGCTTTGGAGTTAATTCTCTCCTTCGTTTCATCACACTGAACGCAATTTGACAACGCTTGAGTCGTCCATCCCAGTAGGCGGGTCAACCCAATCCTCATCTCCCGGCAAGACCAAACCAGAACCATTCTCTACCAGGCGAGCCGCGAGGTCACGTTGCCGCTCGACCAGGGAAGACCAATCAGTTTCCTCATCCTTCCAGACATTCCATTGTTTGACATCACGCCAGCCACGTACCAACCGAGCGTACAATTTGAGATGGATGCGGGCGGAAATAGGCCACCACAATAAGAAGGCAGTGAAGACGAGAATTGATGGAAGTTGAGTGATGCTTTCCAACAACCAATGGCTGAGCAGTAATTCATTGATTGGGCTGGCTGCGTCGAGAAGGGACCAGGTCATGAATGCGGAGGCGAGCATCCACCATAATGGAAAGAAAACAACTGCTGAGAGAACTTTGATCGAGCCCAAAACAGAAGGTTGAATCGATTGTTTTTTCATCAACCAACTGAGCAAACCATTGCTTTTGTAGGGTACATAATTCCCCACGATAGCCCCCCATGTCACAAGGCCAAACATCCAAACCAGAGCCCAAAGCCAAATGACGAGGGCTTTACAATAGCCAAAAACGGTGATCTTATCGGGACGTGCATCAATATCGTAAGGGGTGATGCCACGACTCGTCAATTCAGCAAAATGAGATTCGCAATCATCGGCCAATTGTTGCGTAAGATGTGGGTCTTCCTTGGCCATGTATTCCCAACCCGCTCTGAGCCTACGGGCACCAAGAACTGATTCTGCATAGGTCGGTTTGACCAATGAACCTCCCGATAGCCTCTGTTTTTCAGCATAAGCCAAACTTCGACCTTTCCAAATCATGGTACGTTCCCGCCAAGATGTCGTTGAAAGATTGGCTCGTCTGAGTTCGACTTCAATGGCTTCGGTCACCTCATGTACCCATTGCCGATCCAGTTCGTCTTGTTCGATTTGATCGGCAATAGACAACGGAATGGGCGGCAAATCCATGGCACGTTCAATGACCACGGCTGCACGTTCACGGAAGGTTTGAGATTCGGAATAGTGCAGTCCAATGGGGACGAGTTGTGGCTCTGCGGTACCGTCAGCCGCCGCCTTTCTGCGTGCCGCAAGCAGCATGCGAGCAGCACCTGAGCGCACGCGCTTCACCTCTGAATCTGCGTGCGTTACCCCTTCTGGGAAGATCAACACGCGCCCCCCATCACCCAAACGATCCGAAAGGCCACTGAGCGTGGCTTTGTTTCTCGCTCTTGAGGCATCTTTGTCAGCAGAATCTTGTGGGCGTTCAATTGGAACAACGCCTGAGGCCCGTAACATGTGTGAAAGGATTGGTAATTTGAACAGAGTATGCTTCGCGACAGTGGTTAACTTCCCTGGCAGGGTGGCCATCATGAGCATCGGGTCAATCAATCCGCTCGGATGCCACGTGATGAACAGAACACCGCCTTCTGGGGGAAGGTTTTCATCATCAACGATGTTGATTTCTCTGAACCAAATATTGGTTAAGAATCTGAAAAACCTTCGCATGATACGGTATGAGAGGGGAAGTCGGCCCACTCCATCACGTGTCGGGTCACGAAGCCAGCGCATGGGGGGGAGGTGCATTTCCTAACATTTAGAGGAATCTCCGAACTCAATCCGAATCATCCTTATCTTCTGTTGGAGGTCGTGCACCATCGGTCGTTTCAGATTGATCAGAGGTTTTGACATCCTCACTCTTTGCTGAGGCCTCTTGCCGTCCAGTCAGTCGTTTCCACCGCTGAGTCGCCCTGATGTACTTGAGTGGATGGTCCATCCAAGGCTGATCACAAGTTCTGTTGTCGCCCGGTAAAACAGGGCAATTGTGATTCACTTTGAGTTTCCCACAACCTGCGGGTGTGTATTCATTCTGATAGACGTGGGCGACCTGATAGGATGTTGTGGCTTCGCTGAAATCGGGAGCGCCGCGAAAGAATCCGACGCATGATTCCTGAGGAAGAGCCAGCGTGGCCGCCATCGAAGCGAGGAAAAGACGTCCAAAGTGATTGACGTTGACGCCATTCGACAGGTCTCCAATCGTTTTTTGCATGCAGGGTGGCCAATCGCTTTCTTCTGCGCCGACCAGAGCAATGGCTTCACTTGTTTTATTCGCCATGAGATTACGAATCATACCAATAGGTTTAGCCAAACGTACTGCGAGGTCGGTGGTGACCTCTCCCATTTTCTCCAAGGCCTCGGCCTCAATACCAGCCTTCATTCGTTCTCTCAGCAGACGGGCGAGTTTTGCAGACGAGGCATACTGGCGCTCATTGTGAAGTTTAACCCATCCATGTTCGATATCAACGTTGGGTAAGCGCCAGCGATGCCCCGTTATCTTGGGACATATCTCAATGAAGTCTGAAAGCCCAACCCGCCAAACCGAAGACGATTGTTGGCGGAGTTGACGCATGCTCATGCCCTGGTTTGCAACCAAACCGACCGCCTGAGCGCCCTCCAATAACTCAACTTCGGAGAGGTATGTATGAGCGATTGGAGCGAGGTTGTCAACGTCTTGGATGAGCAATTGCTCTGCCCTTGCGGCTTCTGCTTGAGCCCATCGTGCAATCAGTCGTTCGTCTTCGCTCGCACACATGACAAGGCGTGCATAATAGAATGAAAACGCCTCGATCAAACGGCCCTCTTCGGTGTGAATATCTCCACCTACAACTTGAACGCCTTCTTTGGATTGAATGGAGTCAACCAAGCGGATACGCGCCCGTTGGCGAGCCTTTTCCATCCAGGGACCATCAAGCAATTCGTTGAGATCGATGGAGTGTCGTTGTGCCATGCTCCGTATCCAATCACCGGCTTGGGGCAAGAAAGGATAGCGTGCAAAGGTCACCTCATCCACGAGGACTGGAGGGGTCGTGGGGACCGGCATAAGGAGACGACATCGGCCACAGATTATGAAGTTCAACCTCGGAGGTGGATTCTTGACCCCAAGGTGATTCGCAGTGGCATGGATGCGGTGGAGAGGAGCGAACTCATCGCAATCCAACATCAAATCCGAGAGGATTTTGGATGGACCTATCATGACGACCGGGAGAGTGCCGAGAACCTCTTGCAGCGATTCAACTCCGAGGCTCCTTTTGGTCTACCTTCGTGGAATCATCAGGGCAGGCAAGCAGCCTTGCATTCGTTAACAGCAGCACTCAAAGCGGCAGAGAAGATCGTATTTGTTGGTGCTGCTGCGACGCGAAGCATGCTCGAACAAGATTGGAGCAAGGGGACGGTATTTGTAGCCGCTGACGGGTCTGTTGGTGCTTGTATGGGACTGGTTGATGTCCTCGTCGTCGTCACCGATCTTGACGGCGGAGTTCATCTTCAAGAAGCGGCTCAGAAGGGGACGCCGATGGTTGTTCATGCTCACGGAGACAACAACAACCGTTTAGCAGCGCTCCTCCCACAGTGGGCCAAGTACCAACCTCCGCTGATGCTGACCCATCAAACCGATGAACACTACGAGGGTATGCTCAATGTCGGTGGATTTACAGACGGGGACCGTGCCGTTTGTTTGATCTCATTCTTGGGCGGGGATGAGGACAAATTCACGTTTCTAGGATATTCAACCGAGCACGTAGGAGAATGGTCTGGCGTGACGGACCCGGCCCTGAAATTGCGTAAATTGGAATGGATGGCTAGAATCCTAGACGCCCTCTCACCTTCATGGAAAGAATGAGCCTCTTGTTAGAATGTCGGCGTGGAATTGAACATAAGCATAAGAAGGTGAGAGTCGAAGATCGTCCATGGCTACCAGAGCAGTTTGGGTCAATCCGTTGCTTTGGGTCGTCGCATTTTTGGTTGTCAATGCACTCTGGTCAGGCGTTGCCCAGCAAGAAGCCCCCAATGAGGTCAATACCGAATCACAATTTGAAACCTTCCGCGAAGTTGACATCGCTCCCTTCCTCAATTCCGATGAATCAATGCCTGCTCGCCTGACGGTATCCTTTGGAAGTTCAACCGTCGACGAGGCGAATGTGAGCTACACGCTACGATTCAATAACGAAACGGTCGTTGCATCATGGGGCGGTCTACTCAGTGAGGCACCCCCCCAATGGAGTGGATTTTTGGAACCGGGAACCTACGTGATGGAGACCCAAATAGAGGAAGGGGTGACCGTTGAGCAACACATCTGGATTCAGCCCTTTGCTCCCTTCCAGATCTACGGTCACGGACTGCTCAGTATCCTCTTGATCGCTATATCATTTCTCGAACAAGGCCTTCGGCGTCTCGCTCAACGAGCTGGTAAGGATAAATCTTCAGAACCCGAAACGTCACCCTTCAAAGGAATTCAACAAGGGATGCCCGATGTCATGATGCCCGAAGGCGAAGATGTCATTTGGCGTGAACCGCTTCGTTGAATTAGAGGAAATCTGAGAGCGAGAGTTGTTTTGCCCGGTCGTTATTAAATAATGAATCGGCGCTATCTGCAAGCCAATTTGCATTTTGTCGAGTGTACAAATCCACGCCGTAATGATCCATGACGAACTGCATCACTGCAATGTATTTTCGAACCGCGCCCTCGGACACCGTCAGGGCAAGGTTGCCGTTGCATTGACCGCCTTCTGATTTTGCAACACCCATGCTTGAAAGTCCGCGTCCCGTCTCTTTTTTCGGTTGAATGCAATGGGCAGCGAGGGGCATTCTTCGATAGGAATGTCCGCATTTGAGACAGCGGACTTTCTGTCGCCCGTAGGCATTGAGGTTTCCGCGCAGATCGGGTAAGAAGTGAGAGCGAACAACACTTGAGGCGACTTGGCGGACATCAACGCCCCTCAAGCGGTGCCCGAGGGCAAGTTGGCCGTTCATTTTGTCGATCATGGTATCCAATGTTTTGTAGGCTGATAGAGCAGGGCCCTGGTCGAGAGCATGGCAGTCGTGAGTAAAGCCATAACCGCGCACTGCTGCGACGGTACCCAAACGCCTCTCGACGAAATCCATGCGGTGGGCTATGTCCTTGGGATGCGGTTGTTGCAGGGTGGCTTCATAGAAATCCCGTTCATAGAACCATGCAGAATCGACGTTCAGCGCTTCTTTATCCACTTCAGTAGGGTTCAGGCGTGTGGTAAGCACCAGAGGTGCATCCATTTGACCGCCACGATTAGCAGGCAAAATTTCTCTACTAAAATTGAGCAATCCATCCATGAGCAACATGATTGCGTCTTCATCGCCATCACAATTTCTTCGTTTCGCTGCATGGAACAGTGGGTGTGCATAACCTCCCGAACAATCAGCCCAACCAATGATGCGCGAAAGGACACCTCCGCTTGTGTGAGGGGCAAGAGCGCAGATGAGGTGGCCAACCAAATCTGCTGGTTTGTCTGCGTTGTAATATGGCTCCATGCCGTAAAACCGCGTCAATAATTCATCAATATAGTTCGCCGTTCGCAAAAAGAAATCACCTGCGTCACGAGCAGCAATGAAATCTTGAGGGAATAATTCGAGCACCTGCTCGTCATGTTCCAGTGGTTTACCTGTGTAATCATGGGTGTAGCCGAGACCTCGAAGCTTCTTCCAAGGGACGTCGATTTCACGGGGCCTGAAGTGTGTGACGGGAACGTCGCTCATATCGTAACGTACGGTCCCATCGCGGAAGACTGGAAGTTGATGTTTCGCCCTCAGAATTCCTTTTTCAATCGGTTCTGGGGTTTGCTCTTTACTGTTGAGTTTCTTCATGCATTTGACTTGAAGCGGCAGTCGATCAATTCCCAAACGAATACGGGCATCCTCAACCATTTCTGCCATCCTAATGCTCTGCACTTCACCACGGCGCCTTGCCTTTGAGTGAGCTGCTTTTGGAACCGTTCGCCCTTCACATGCCTCGCCTGCTTTCTCTTCTCCAAATTCATTGAGCGCACGGTGATGGCAGCGAATGAACGGTGATTCTTTGTTGCATACACTGCATACGCGACGCCCCACCTGGACACGTATGGTGCCCTTGACGAGCGCATTGTTCAGAAGGCGTTGATTGCCTCCGTTCAATTCGATCGGGAAGAGCGAATGTGTCATCGGGTTCATGACTCGAGCTGCCGCCTTTTCTGGCCGCCCCATCCGACACCCAACACGGACTGGAGCGCTGTGTTCCCAGCGAACATCAGACAGCATACGAACCAAAGGAAGAATACCATCTACGGCCAATCCATCTTCCATTCGTTGAGCAGCAAGATAGCCTTGTGGATCTCTCGGGCCTTCGTCGACGACGGAGGCTGCGGCTTCACGCCCTACCTGGTCTGTTTCGGTAATGCCGAGGCCTCGTTGCCGAGCGCCTGTCTCTGAAGCGATTCGAATGGTAGCTCGTTCTTTTTCGAGGATGCTGAGGCGCTCTCGCTCTTCGTCAAGAAGCTCCTTTGCCTCGCGCAGCGCCGTGATTCGGTCGTTGACCACTTTCTTTGCATCCCTCTTACGTAGGGGCTTTTCGCCTTCTGCGCCAAAGCCAAAGGCTTCGAGCAATGCTTCCCAACCCGACAGGACAACGAGGTCGTCACCGTCATGCACGTGAGGCAATCCAAGCAACATCATGGCCGCTTTCGGGAATCCATGCTGGACAAGACTCCAGCCTTCAGGGAATGATGAAGAAAAAATCGCTGGCTGCGGTCGCAGTTGAGGGCCCGGTATGTCGACAGCATCAAAGTCTGGGAGAACTTCAGGTGCAAGTTCATCCAAAGCACTTGCCTGCCACCCTTTCACTGCTCCTCGCAGGCGCATTTGCCGGACAGATGCTCGTGGCTCAACCCGAATGTCATCCTCGAGAGGAGGGGCTTGCCCTCGCTCAAGAGTGGCTGATTCCAACAAGTCAAGGAGAGATGGAAGCCATTCAATGGGTAAATCACGGAACCAAGGATTGTGAGGGGAGGTCAGTGATGTTGCGTATTTCTTCGCTACGGTTTGCGCAGTTAACCAATCCAATCGTTTGGTTCGGAGTTGCTGATGCCAGGCGCACCGAACGAGAAATTGTTGATCGCTATCGTCCGCCTCTTCGGGGCGTAGTCCTGGAGCACCTGGTGGCCAGCTTGTGCGCGATTCTCCCAAGATGTCTGTGAATGCTTCGACTTCAGCTTCTGTATCGAGATTCTCAAGGACGTCGCTGGCCCACCAGTCCACCGAGTAGCCTGCTGGAACCAAACGCTTGTTATTCTCCATAAATTCGCCATAGCCAATCACCAATTCGCCATTGTCCCACACCTGTTTCACGCGGCTTCTCAATTTGGCATAACTTGCTGGGTCGTCGACACGGATGAAATGCCCGTCGTCCAAAATAACCCACGGGCCTTCTGCTTCATCACAGGGCGTGATTGCACAGGCTTTACCGGGGCGTTCAATCTTCATCTGAGTCCCGATGGTGATGAAATCATCCAAGGCCAGCATCGATGCGGTATTGCAGGAGGCTGCAGCGAGCCCGGAAGTACGTGCGCGCCCGTAGCGAAGACGAAAACCGCCTGCTTGAAGTGGCCCGCCGAAGACCGGTCGTCCTGCGATAATGTCTTTCATGAACTTTGTAATCGGTTCCACTTGTTTGCTCTTAAAGGCGGAGGCAGAGGCATCATCCGATTCTTTACCCCGAAGAGCAAATTTGGTGATGAAATCCCACCCTGGCACCTGTAGCCGTTCGGTGTGTTTCTGGATTTTTGGAGCCTTCAGACACATGCCTTCTCCAATGACGAGCAGCACACCACCCCGAATACGAGCCTCATCGATATTGCGTACGTTGCCATAACCTGCACATTCGATGCGCTCGGTAGATTCACCGTTGATCATGACCGGACAAGCGCGAACGATTTCATCGATCTCATGTGGCGGGGGGCGGTATTGCAGATTACCACGATAGAGTCCAAACTCTTCTTTCACACGTTCTACTTCCGGATCTGTTGGTTGATAATGCCCGACATTCAATTCACGTCGTATCATATCTGCAATGAGAACTGCAAGGGCTTGAGCGGTTCCTCCTGCTGCCCGAATTGGACCCGCAAAGTGCACTGACACAAATTGGGAGCCATCAATATTGTTGAGCAGGCGTACCTCACTGATTCCTTCTAGAGGTGCCACAAGAACTGCTTCGGTCAACACGGCAAGGCCGACTCGAAGGCCGACATCGATCGATTTTTCCAAATCGTATCCCTGTTCACGAAAGCCCCGAGAGACAGATTGGGCAATCAAAATTGACGTCGTTTCACGATCGTGTTCTTGGAGCAGATTCCGTATGTCATCTGCGACTTCGTAGCCTTCGAGATGTTCAACCAGGAGTTTTTCAGTTCGTCCAGCAAGGTCAGATGCACGGGGGATCTCGACATAATCCCGAGGGTCATACCCCAGCGAGCGAGCCTGTTCAGCGATACGATAAGCGTCGTCTGCATGCTCATCCAACCACATGTGATAGGATTCCATTTCCTTTTCAAGACGGGCTACATCAAGGCCGAGCAACGGGTTGTGCTCAGCCAATACTGTTCCTGCCTTCCCATCGGTCATGCTGCTTCACGAGTTCTTAGGAGCGACCCTTTATCATGAAAGCGGTGGGCCTTTTTGGAAGTGCTTTTGCACAAAACGATTGGAAGGTTAAGGAAAGTTCATGTCATGCGAGCCTAAGGATTTTGTATGGCTGTACACGAGAACGTGCGAAATCATCCGAAGTGGGAGCGTTTAGCAACCTTGGTTCACGAGTTGGCCTTCCTCGATGGAGGAGACGATACGGCTTTCACACTCGCAAGTGGGCGCCAATCGCGTTGGTTTTTTGACACCAAACCCGTCATGATGCATCCGGAAGCAGGTTCAATTCTCGGGTCGATGCTCAACATGAGAATCAACGAACTCGGCGCCCGCTTTGTTGGTGGGTTAGAACTCGGTGCCGTGCCCTTAACTGCGTTGGTCATCGGTTCTTCAGAGGCTGACCCCGAACTCCGGGGCTTCATGGTTCGGAAAAGTCCGAAAGGGCGAGGAGGGCGTAAAACGAACAATCCTGCAGGCATCGAAGGTGCGTCTCTCCAAAAAGGAGGACCCGTCGTCGTCGTTGAAGACGTCACAACAACCGGTGGCTCCTCGGTTAAGGCCGTTGAACGTATCCATGCTGATACGAATTGCAAGGTTGTGGCAGTCATCAGTATTTTGGATCGCGAAGAAGGGGCTGAGGAAGCATTCAATGAAGCTGGGCTTCATTTTGAGAGCCTGTTGACCCGCTCTGATATCGTAAACCTTTGAGGCGATGAAATGCATCGTATCATTTCTCCTGATGAAGCAGTTGACGCAACGCTTACCGAGCGTAGCCAAGATCCTACAGCCCCCAAAGGAATGGAATTTCATCATGCTAAACAAGGGCGACCGCTTTCGACACCGTGGCAAGTGGCTACCATTCGTTCCTTGATGTTGGCTGAGACACACCTTGCTGATGGTTGGCTCCTCGACTGTGCCTGTGGCAGTGGCATACAGATCATTACGCATGCTTCGGTACTGAACCGACCGGCGGTTGGGATTGAACTCGATGAAGAACGGGCGATGGCAAGTGCGATGAACTTCTTGACCGTTGCACAACACCAAGATGCTGAGGCCCTTCCATGGTACGCCGAAAGTCGGATTTTAGTCGGCGATGGAACGGATGCTGTTGGTGCTATGGAAGCCCTTGGAGGCAAGGAAGCGAGCATCGCTCTGCTGCATATTGATCCCGCCCGTCCCCGCAACAGTCGCACGCACGATTTGAGTGAGATGCAACCCCCTCTCAACGAAGTGTTTCGCTCTTGGGCGCCGTATTTTTCCGAACATCCCAAAGGTCCGGCGCTCTTGTTGGACCTTTCACCACGATTGACGCACGGGCAGCGAACGGAGGTTGAGGAATTGGTTGATGCCGTTTGGCCTAAAATTGACCGCACGTGGGTGTGGACCTCCCGCGGAAGGGGGCGTGTGGATCGTTTGGCGCTGTGGCTCGGAGCGGCGGCTCTTGGGCCGGACAAGCGTCGCTTTGTGCGCGTCCCTCCACAACTTGGTGACGGGGCCTTGGTCATCTCGTCACCCCTTGATGTCCCTGAACTCGAGCTCCTTTTTCATCCACCTCAACGTGGTGAATATGTTAGCATTCTCGATGCGGCCCTGATCGAGAGCGGTCTAGCAGTATCCTGGCTTTCGGAAGTCTCAGAGGAAGTTATGACACGCTGGGCCGTTCTTGAAGGGCGTCGTCCGCAGCTGCACCATCAGGCCCCACTGCGTTTGGATAAAGCGGATGATTTGCTCGTACAAGCAACCGGCAAGGTGGTCGAACTCCTTCCTTTTGACTTGGACGACACGACCGTTGACCGTGTTGTCGAGGCCGCGCTTGAGAATAACATGGCTTCGGTTAAAATCCGCATGGATGCTCCGCCAGAAAAACAACCACGGTGGCAAGGTTCGCTCGACCGGCAATTGGCTCGGCGACACGGCACAAAAGATGGCTTCTTGGTTCGTCATCCGGGTGGAAATATGCTTCTGTTGTGCGTTTGCCATTCTGAAAGTTCCTAGAATGGCCTCATTTCCACCTTCTTTCGTGGCTCAGTGGCGCGAATGTCATCATCGCGGTCTTGATATATGGGAGGTTGGTCGGAGGGATGCTTGACAGTGTAAGTGTTAGCCTTGAGTTGAACGATATGGCACGACCGAAGAATGAGGACCTTGGTGATGATTTTTCATACATTTTGCGTATGGCTGACACCGACATGGACGGCTTGAAAACACTAGCAACTGCGCTCACATCGGTGAAGGGTGTTGGGCAACGTACCGCCATTCAAATTTGCAAGAACACAGGCTTTGATCCCTTCCGACTCGCAGGATTCCTCAACCTCGAGCAACAAGAGGAATTGCGTGTGGCCATTGAATCCTACGCAGAAACAGTCCCCGTGTGGATGCTCAACCGACAGCGTGATCTTGAAACAGGCAACGAAATTCACCTCACTGGACAACAAGTCCGCTTTACACTTCAAGACGATATCAACCGTCTTCGTACCATGAAATGTTACCGTGGTGTCCGACACGCCTCGGGCAACAAGGTTCGTGGACAGCGTGGACGTTCCAACGGCCGTGGTGGCCTGACACTCGGTGTGAGCCGAAAGAAAGAATGAGGGGGCTAAATCATGGGAGAACCAAAGTTTTCACGACCTAAATATGACACGCCGTCCCATCCGTGGAAGGCACAGCGCATTGAAGAAGAACATGCAATGCGCGACAATCATGGCCTCAAAAACATGAAAGAAATCTGGAAGGCCAAGTCCCAACTCCGACGCCATCGACGCCAAGCTATGCGTCTCATCGGTATGGTTGACACCACCGAAGGTCACGGCAAGCGAGAGATGGAAGACCTCCTTCACTCCCTCTACAGCAAAGGATTCATTGAATCCAATGCGGAACTCGGCGATATCCTTTCGCTTTCCACAGAGGACGTACTTTCCCGTCGCCTCCAAGCTCAAGTTTACTACAAGGGACTCGCCTGTACCATGAAGCAAGCGCGCCAATTGGTCGTGCACGGTCAAATCTGTATCGGTGACCAAAAGGTAACAATCCCATCCTACCCGGTATCCCGTGACGAAGAAAACGAACTTTGCTACCACCCTTCCTCCGATCTCAACAATCCCGAACACGCCATTCGAAAGGCCATTGAAGGGCGCCGTGAGATGGCTAAATACGCTGACGATGAAGTTGATCCAGTCGCCACACCTGAATTTGCTGAAGAAGTGAAGGAAGCAGCGGAGGCATCCAACGAAGCGGTCAAGGGAGGTGACGAGTGATGTCACGCAAGGCTATCGTCAACATCTTCAGTTCCTACAACAACATTCTGATGACGGCAACCGACCTTACCGGTGCCGAAACCATCACCACCTGCAATGGTGGCGAAGTGGTCAAGGCTGGTAAGGACAAGGGCGGTCAATTCGCTGCCACTCGAGCCGCAGAACGCATGGCTGACGCACTTCGTGACAAAGAGTTCAGCGAACTCATCGTCAAGTACCGTGCACCAGGTGGCAACCAATCCAACAATACCGGGCCCGGAGCCCAAGCTGCAATTCGCGCTCTTACTCGTGCTGGCATGACCATTACACGAATTGAAGATGTGACACCCATCGCACACGACGGCACCAAGAAGAAAGGTGGACGACGTGGACGACGTGTCTGAAAACAGGTGATGAAGATGAAGACCGAAATTGTAGAAGGATGGCCACAGGGTCACGAAATCCGAATTCTCATCAGTAATACTGATTCATCACAAGTGAACGCTATCCGCCGAGCGCTCATCGCAGATGTCCCCAAATTGGCCATCACACGCGTTGACTTCTCCCAAGGAGTTACTCAGGACAACAAAGGCGAAGTCGTTGAATCTGTCAACGCACTTCCCGATGAAGTCATTGCTCACCGATTGGCCATGATTCCCATTCCAACCAACCTCGACGAAGGACTTGTCTTCCCAGATGCCTGTGAAAACTGCCGAGATGTTGTTGAAAAGGACAAGGGTTGCCCAATGTGCCAAGTTCTCTACACCCTTTCAGCACGAGGACCATCGTCCGACTCGGAAGAAGAACTCAAAACTGTCTTTGCTGGCGACATTAAGACCATCTCAGATCCTGTCTTTGATATCCGTGAAGAGCACAAGCAAATTCCTCTCACTGTTCTCTCCAAAGGCCAATTCCTTGAATTCTACGCATTTGCAGTTCTCGGACGAGGTCGTGACCATGCCAAGTGGTCACCCGTCGCTGCTGTTGGTTTCCGCCCCCAGCAAATCGCTGTTCTTAACAAGCCAAAGAAGGCCAAGGTGCTCTTCGACCTTGGTTTGACGACAACGGACGGAACTCCAATTGACGCCGAGTTGTTTGGCAAGGACAAGAAAGTCACCAATATCAATCACGTGATGGATCTTGAGAAGGCACTTCACCAAGTTGGTGCTGGAACCGGACGTGATGGTGACTTCGACCAGGCCATTACCATGGATACTGTTGATGGAGCCTATGTTTTCACATACGAAACCGATGGCAGTCTTGACCCAGTGACCGCGTTCAACATGGCTCTTGATGAATTGAGTACTCGCTTTGACAACCTCAACGAAGACCTTGCATCCGCTTTGGCTTGATTGCTAAGCACGCAGTCTTCTTGACCAATGACCTGCTCTTCGCGCTTGATGAGCAATATGATTGAGGTCAGCGTCGGCGGACACATCACCTTGTTGTTCTCCATTGATACCTCTGCACGTTTGCCTCGCAATCAAGGAAGCAGAGGAGCGGGCTTTACGATTGAGCACGGTGTCAACCTCAAGGCTCAACTCATCAGAAAAGAAGACGCACTCCACCTTGACAAAATGAACGGCATTATGCCAGATGCTCGCCAAGAAACGGCACGGCCTGATGAAAGTACCATCCGTATTTTTGACCGTCATGGAAATGTCATTGAAGAACGATCACTCTATGAGGACATGATTGAAGAATGCCGTCATGCTCGTCTCCTGCGAGAACACGAATCACTTGACCTCAACATCCATCTCGAGTGTCCACGAAGCCAAGGATTTGGTATGTCCGCTTCTGGACTGATGGCACTCGGACAAGCCATTGAAGCATTGACGGGCCGAGGTGTCGCTTCTCAATACCTGAAAATCGCTCATCGTATTGAGCGCCAGCACGGATCAGGACTTGGCGATGTCCTCGGTTGTTCTGTGGGCGGTGTTGAGTTACGAATTCAGCCTGGGGCACCCAGTTGGCCGGGACACGCAGTTAGTTTTGATGCTCCAACGCCCGTCCTCTTGGTTTGGGAAGAAGCTGAGGCACGGCACACCTCCGTCTACATCGATGATGAAACATGGCAAGCATCCATCACACAAGCTGGAGATGCATGTGTGGAAGTGCTCGGTCGAAAGCCGTGGTCTCCACAACAATGGCCTGAACTCTTGAAGCAGTCACGATTCTTTGCAGAATCATCAGGGCTGATTGATGAACCAGTTCGCGCCTTGGTCTACCAAACCGTGGTGGACTGCATGCTCGAACTCAACGTTCAGGGTTCCTTAGCAGGCCGTTTATGCATGCTGGGAAATTCTGTCGTAGTATTACCGAGACGCTTGGATGAACCACTGGATTTGGAGTCATTCGAACAATTAGCAGATGCCATCAAAGCACGTGGACTACATGCATTGATGTCGTCAATTTCACCAGCAGTCAATCTGAATCGAGACGGTTCAAATCAACTGGGCTCGCATCAAGCATGAGAACGCCTGGCATGTACAGGTTTTCACTGAAACCGTGTCGGAATACGATGGCTCCGCTCCCCCACTCGTCGATGTAGCGGTTCATTTGCTTGCGCATTTTTTTGCGCTGGAAGTCTACATCTGCCCCGTAGAAATGTTTTGCATCAATCCAAGCAATGGGTTCACCGTTGATGTACACGTGGTCAAGGAACAGTAAATCAGGCGTACGGATTGGACGGCCGTGATCAGCCATCTGCTGCTTAACCATCTCTGGTTGGCGGCGGAGGCGAACGCCCTTTTCCTCAAACCAATCTGCGAGGATGTCTTCAAACAGGTCGGCACGAACTTGGACCTCTGACTGGTCAACATTTGACACTCGGTCCGCTGCTTCGGCTGCTTCAAATTCTTCACGTTCTCTTGTCTTCATCGAGGAAGGCTCTCGAAGACTTTCTTTGATCTTCTTTTTTGACCACCCCATGGCCTCGAGGACCACGCGGAAAATATTCATTGGAGGAAAGTCATAGCGTTGCGATAATTCTGTGATCGATGTCCCTGCTCGGTAGTGTTTCGCAAGTTCTCTGCTTTTTGATTTCAAACGCCCATGAGAGTAAACTGTTTTTTGTTGGAGCAGCGCTGAACGAAGTGAGAGGGCCTGATCGAGCGTCATATTCTCTGAATCTACAAAGTCTGCAATTTCGTCAACGCGGTCATCCTCTAGCCACCCGAAATGGCCTCGTTGAACCACTTCACCTGCTACTTTTTCTTCTGTTGACAAAGGAATTGGATTCAATTCCCATTCAAAGTCAAACCGTTGCGGAGTTTCCAATATCTCTGGAAAGGCCATTGGTGGAGGGGAGCGCTCAAAACGAGCTTCTGCTCGTTGATTCATCGTTTTCGCTTCTGCTGCTGACCGTTCAATGAGTTGGGGGAGAGATGGCCCTCCGTATCGTTTCGGTCTTGACGAGCGCCGTCGGGAGGAATTGTTGTTGTTAGAGGGACGACCCATGGTTAACCACCGGAAGCGACACTCCATGAAACCTCGCTTCAATTACAAAGAATATATCCCGCGAGGAATTATTATCCATTGGCCTTCTCACGAACACATGCGCATCATAGCATGTACCCTGCTAACCGGCATTATGCTTTGCTTGAGTTTTACTCATGCTGTTTCATGGGCTGCTCCAGAAGAAGTTCTTGTTGACCTACCCGTTATGGAAAGTACGGAAGATACCACTACGGGATGGTTGGCCGTTGCTGGAGGTTCCAGTGGTGAAACGATCAATGCCTTGATCCCTCTCGGAAACGGAGGCATGCTGGCCGTTGGTTCATTTGAGCAAAACATTAATTTTAATGGCAATGTGATTGGTTACTCGAGCAATGATTCTGTATTTGGAGAAGATATGTTTCTCGGATGGATTGCTGAAAACGGCAGTTGGGTTCAAACTTCATCTGCAAGCAGCACAGGACTTGACTCAATCACACATGCTGCCCAGCTTTCCGACGGCAGTATCGTTGTGGCTGGTATCTTCTGCGGAATGACACTTGGCGATGAGTGCAATCTTACATTGGGGGAATTAGACCCACTCAACAAGACACAAATTGGGCATGACGATGCTGTCTTCCTCGCCGCTATTCACCCCGATGGTACGTGGATGTGGGTGAAACAATTTTCCAATGAATTTCAGACGGTCGTTACGGACTTGATGGTCACAGAAATGGACGAAATCCACCTCGCTGTCCTTCACCGTGGAGAATTAATATCGGGCAATACCAGTTCGGCGGGTAGTCCAACTGAGGAACAAATTGCTCTTATTGGCATGAACTCTTTCGGACAGCACTTATTCATGCACAGCGTGCTCTCTCCCCAGGCAATTGAAGATGCTACAGCACTTTGTGAAGACGGATATGGCAACCGCTACATCGCCATTACCTTCCTTGAGGCCATTATTTTTGGAACTGAAGAGACCGATAGTACCCTCAACGACGGAGCCAACGTTGGCATTGGTCAATACGACAACAACGGGTGGGTTTGGTCGGCAGCGGCAATGGGCCCAGCCGATGCCATGGTCGCGGACTGCCAGGGGCTTCAAGCAGGTGGAATGGTCGTTGTAGGAGACTATCTCAGCAACATGACCTTTGGTGAACTTGAACTTCAAGACGCCGTATGGGTTGACTTCTTTGAAGCCCAAATCTCCCCTACTGGGTCCTGGGTTGATGTGAATGGATACGGAGGAAACGGAGCCGATCACATTACTGCACTCCAAGTCTCAGATCAAGGCGATTCTCTTCTTCTCGGAAAAACAACGGGGAGTATCACCTTTGGTGAATTTGTGCTCTCAGACATCGACGGAGTTAACGATGGTAATCACCACGACATCTTCCTAGCCAAACACCAACCTGATGGCTCGTGGGACTGGGCCGTATCTGCAGGTGGTAGTGGAAATGACCTCCCTGGTGTCCTTTCGATGAATTCAAACGGTTCGCCCGTTATAGGTTTCAAATCAAACGCTGATGCGACCTATGGTAATCACCACTTTGACCAGCGTAATAGTTACGACATCGGGATTTGGATGTACGAAACCGACCTTGATGCTGATGGTATTCTTGACGGAATTGACAATTGTCCGAAGATACCGAATACAGATCAATTGAATTTCGATGGTGATCCATTCGGAGATATTTGCGATGAAGATGACGATGAAGACGGTGTGTTGGATGGGGCTGATGAATGCCCCTATGGTGACATCGGATGGGGAGCGAACGCTTTCACCGATCACGATGGCGATGGTTGCCGTGATCTGACAGAGGATTTTGATGACGACGAGGACGGTGTTTTTGATACCGAAGATCTGTGCCCACGTGGACCACTCGGGTGGGTTTCAACCTCTGAAAATGATATTGAAGGCGATGGATGTTCAGATAAAGATAACGACGGTGATGGCTTTGTCGACCAGCAAGACAACTGCCCAGACATGGCGAATCCAACACAAACCGACCTCGACGGCGATGGAATCGGTGACGCTTGCGACCTCGACAAAGACGGCGATGGTATCGACGTGCCGGTGGATCAGTGCCCGCATGACATCAACCCTTGGCAGTCTGACCTAAGCAACGATTATGATCAGGATGGTTGCTTGGATGCGACCATGGATGAAGACGATGATGGTGACGGCGTTGATGATGCTGTGGATTCTTGCCTCCTGGGTGAAAAGGGATGGGCTGCCAACGCAACTGAAGTCGACCATGATGGTGATGGTTGTTTTGATGAAACCGAAGATAATGACGATGATGCTGACGGAGTTCTGGACATCAACGATCGTTGTCCACGAGGGTTCATCGGCGTAGCACAGACAGGACAAGATGCTGATGCTGACGGATGCATTGACGCTGTTGAAGATGATGATGACGACCAAGACGGCGTACTTGATCCGCTGGATTCCTGTCCGAATTCAGATCCCGCTAATCAAATCAATTTGAACGGTTGCAGTCAATTCCAATTGGATGGTGACGGCGATGGTGTGTTCAATGCCTTTGACTTCTGCCTCAATACGCCAAGCAATGCCATCGTTGACCAACAGGGTTGTCAAACAGGTACCATCACCCCCTCCAGTCAAGACGATGACGGAGGATTTGGTCTCGCAGGATACATCTTCATCCTCGCAGGACTGGTTCTTATCTGGGCCTTCGTCAGCAGCAATAGACGAGCTGGTCCCCGCCTACCGCCGGCAAATCAAGGAATGCTCCCTCCAAAAACTACTGCAAGGATTCCTCAATCCGAAGAATAATCACTCATAGACAACGGCGGGTGAAAGCGGCATCGCTGAGCCTGCTCGTCCAGTTGTATCGCCTTCGGCCTCGCCCTCAACAACGTGGACATGTTTGAGGTTGAGTTCTGCGCCGATAAAATCACTCGCTGCTGACAATACGGCTTCTTCATCCAAAGTTGAGCAGATAACCTCTCGCGATGTATCGTCCCACTTGAAGACTTGAGGGAGCATTTTCTTGCCCCAGAAACCCATAATCTCGCCCTTTCGGTCGCCCTGAGCGATTGGCATTTCTTTGAGCAGAGGCATGAATTGTTTTGGATGACCTCCTTCAACAATAAAATTCAGTGCTGCCTGAGCGAGCGTTCGTTTCCACGACGGACTAACCACAATGGTAGCTTCACGAGCTGGTTGCCCGAGATGTCGTTCTGCAACAGCCTTGATTTTCCGGGCTTGTTCGAGGAAATCCCGAATGTACTGTTCTCCAGCGAGGTTCACAAGTGTAGTGGTAGTTGATTCGCTCGGCAAGGGCATGAGGCTCGAGGAAACAAAACCTTCTGTTGTAGCCATACCCTCCCACCATTCTTCAGCGAGGTGAGGAGTTGAAGTGGATATCATTTGGGCCCAAATAGGAAGCATCTTAGTCGCCATTTCGCCGTTATGTCCGCCCCGTCGAGTATACCAGTTGATGTCTTTGATGATTTCAAAGTGCGAAATTTCTACTGCTCTGCGAAGATCATACTCCTCCATTGCCCCAATGAACTCACGGCGGCGTTGTTCAAAGCGTGCCTCAAGCCATGCATCCATCGGTCCTTCGCCACCATTCCATTCTCCCAAGAATTCAGGAATGCCTTGCAGTTGCAATACAACGCGATGGTTCGCCTCAAGTGCTGTGTCTGACCAGTCCATACCTGCGGTGGGGTTTGCGGCGAAGAGAATGAAGAGACGGACCGTATCAGCCCCATATCGTTCAATCATGTCCTCTGGAGAGACGGTATTACCCGTTGATTTACTCATCTTTGCTGAACGTGAACCAAGTTCCTTGCTGCAATGAGGGCAGGGCGAACCAATGGCATGCTCAACCGTATGTGTTACACCGCAATCTGGACAATACGGTGCTGATTTGTTGACCATCCCTTGACAGAGCAATTCATTGAAGGGCTCATCAATCGTCGTGAGGCCCATATCACGGAGTGCTTTGGTCATGAATCTGGCGTAAATGAGATGCATTTGGGCGTGTTCAATTCCGCCGCAGTAAAAATCAACCTGCATCCAGTGGTCAGCCACTGCTTTTGCAAAGGCTTCCGAATCGTTCGAGGGGTCGGTATACCGCAAGAAATACCATGAAGAATCAATGAAAGTGTCCATCGTATCGGTTTCTCTGCGAGCATCGTTACCACATGTAGGGCAAGGGACATGAAGGAACGAGGCTGAGGTTTCGAGCGGATTGCCTTCGCCGCTAAAGACGACGTCGCGTGGCAAAACCACTGGAAGGTCTTCATCGGGAACAGGAAGAGTACCACAGTCGTCACAGTAAATCACTGGAATGGGCGTACCCCAATAGCGTTGGCGGGAAATAAGCCAAGGGCGTATTTTCCAATTCACCAAACGGTGTCCACAGTTCGCTGCTTCCAATGCTTCGCACACAGTATCCCGGGCTTCCTGCCCGTAACGCCCGTCAAAGCCTTCGATAGGGCTGTTGACCATCCAGCCGTCATCAACTTCGGCCTTCTTGAGTTCGCCATCAGGTTCTGAACCTTCGTTCATCACCAACACTCGACGGATGGGGATGTCGTATTGGGATGCAAATTCAAAGTCACGCTCGTCGTGGGCAGGGACGGCCATCACTGCCCCAGTACCATAGCTTGCGATGACGAAATTTCCAATCCAAATAGGGACTCGATCATCGGTCAGAGGGTGGAGTGCATAACATCCAGAAAACATTCCTTTCTTCTTATTCATATTCTTGATACGGTCAAATTCAGCCATCGTGGAGATTTCATCATACAACTCCTGCCATTCTGCTTCGCGCTCTGTCCCCTTGACCAGCGTTTCAGCCAGGGGATGTTCAGGGGCTAAGGTCAGGAAGGTGACGCCAAAGAGTGTATCTGGGCGTGTAGTGAAGACTTCGATGATCTCGTCCCGTCCTTCCAAACCAAATTGGATATTCGCACCCTCGGAACGACCCAACCAATCTCGTTGAAGGGATTTGACATTCTCAGGGAAATCGATGGTATCCAGCCCGTCAAGCAATTCTTGACTGTAGGCTGGAGTGTCAAGGAACCATTGGTTCATCTCTTTTTGTTCGACCGGACCGTTACATCGCCAGCAACGGCCTGCTTTGACCTGTTCGTTAGCGAGCACTGTATTGCAGGCTGCACACCAATTAACAGGTGCGTGTTCACGGCGTGCAAGTCCGTTTTTCATGAATTTGGTGAAGAACCATTGGTTCCACTTGTAGTAGTTTGGATCGTGACTTTTGAGTATTCGCCCCCAATCATAGGAGAATCCCATTCGTTTGATTTGCTTGGTGATGGAAGCCATGTTTCGCTCCGTGATATCGTGCGGGTGGCCTCCTTCTGCGATGGCTGCGTTCTCGGCTGGCATTCCGAAGGAATCAAAGCCCATTGGATAGAGTACATCAAAGCCCATGAGGCGCTTGTATCGTGCCACTGCATCTCCGATTGAGTAATTTCTCACGTGCCCCATATGCATTTTCCCGGAAGGATAAGGGTACATTTCAAGACAGTAAAAGGAAGGTTTTCCTTCGGTTATGACGGCTTCGAAGATGGATGCATCCGTCCATTTTTTTTGCCAAGCGACTTCATCGACGGGTGTTAATTCGCTTGACATCAGCCATCACCGCCCACTGGACATCATCGCCCACTGGTCAATACGCTATGAAATCCCCGCCTCGTGTCGGCTAACTACGATGAAAATCGAGGGTTAATCACGAGGGAAATCTTCGCTTGTTTCGAGAAGGAAAATTGCCTCTCTCGTCAGCTTATATCGGTTTTTAACACCCATCTTTCGACGCTCCACAAGCCCGTACTTCTGCAGTGTTCGCAAGTGGTGAGAAATCAATTGTTGGCTCGTTTCGAGGCGCTTTGCCAGTTCTGCCTGAGTCGGAAATTGTCCGAGGTCACCGTCTCGGTCAAGAAGGCCGAGGATTTTTCCTTGCAGACTGTTCGGGTCCGGAGAGAGAGAGGGGACGGGTAAATCGTCTTCGCTGGTGTTCGGGTGCAACTGATTGGTCAACGGGTAATAGCGCACCAGACGGCCGTCTTTCTTACGCCAGATGTTTTCTTCTGCTTCAAGAATTCGAAGATGATGGGTGATCTGCCCGTTGCTCATCTCAAGCGCACTCATGAGGGCTCTGAAGTGGCAACCCGGGTTTGCAGTAAGGTATCCCATTAATCGACCACGCTGGTAGCGGCCGTCCGTGGTTTCGTGGGTTTTGCCGATCAAGCCGAGGAACCATAATCCTGCGAGGGTCGAGGGGATGCGGAGACTTTCATTGGTCGCTGCCACGGCAACGAGCATGGAGAGAAGAGAAACGGTCACAATGGCCGATACAGCAGGAACGATGAGGGCTGGCTCATCCTCGGTGACTGCCGGAACTACTTCGTTCTCCTGAACTGATTCCTCAGCAGATTCAGTAACGATGTTGCGCTCAAGTTGAACCTCAACCAAAGCGACTGAAGGAGCGTTGAAGCTTTGACATGCCGGCGCAGATACTTCGTTGTGGACCACGTAAAGGCCTTCCATGGTTGACTGCGGTGTCCATGATGGGAGGCTGCGGGCGTTGGCAAGCAAGTAGGTCTCATCTGCGTCCTCAAGCATCCAACACGTTCCAGACTCTGTGAGGAGTCCAATCCATTGGCCCGTGATTTGATAGGTTTCTATCAACTGCTCAATTTCATTCTCTTCTGTGATATCTTGTTCTGCGGCAGACCATGTGAAGTCTAAGGAGGTCGTGATCCGAGGGGATGATGTGAGGTGGAGATCCAAGGTGTATTCACCATCTGGCAAAATGGCTTGGTCTCCTTGAGTCATCTCAATTGAAATCGTTTCAAATTCCACCACGCGTTCACCCGTTGGAACCAAGATTTTACGACCTTCGTAATCTCCACACAGGACCAGGGACCGGTGAATGGAAATCAAGTCCTGATCGATGAAATCAGCCTCAAAGGGACACGGACTGACCATGCGAATGTACCGCTCTTGCCCCGTATTGTCAAGAGCAACTTCTACCTCAAGACGGTCATCGCCCGTCCAAGTCAGGGTCGAATCGATATTGAGGCCCACATTGGTCGAGCAGGGGTTGTCCGAGATGTCGGTAAAGCGGACCGTCGTACTGTCTGAGAGACCGTACTCGGGAAGCTCGGCAACAACGGTATACACGCCAGGCGCTACCAAACAGGCATTGCTTTGGTCGAAGGCCCATTGTGAGAGCGTAAAGCGTTCCTCATCCGCGAGTTCGAGTTCCAAATCAATCGCCTGACACGGTTTCATTTCACGGCTGTCATAAACCACTTCGCCAAAATCATTCAGAACCCAATATTCTGCTTTGCAGGATGAGGTAAAATCAAGACGCTGAGGGGTGGAAGCAGTACTTTCCAAGACCAACTCACTCACGAATGTTTCTCCCGGGCCGTAGATGAGGAGATCTCGATCACCGACTTCCAACGCCAAGGTGGCATCAAGGGGTGCTGGGGCAAAGGGTTGTCCTTCAACCTCGGTGGCGTAGACAAAATCATCGCCGGGAGAGGAGACGCGAAGGCTTGTATTCACCGCCTCGTGAACGAGGATATGGCTTACTTGAAGCATTTCTCCGGGCAAAAGATCGACAACACCTGCGAAACATGCAGGTCCAAGTTCAGAGCTTTGGCCGATTTGAATCTCAAGGAAACACGGCGGTAATTCAGCGAGGGTTACTTTCGCAGTCGTCGGATTGAGTGCACTGATTTGGTAAACTGCTGGTCCGCTTTGGGCATCGCTGCGGTGTGCGACTTGAACGCTGTATTCCACTTCAGCGGGCAGTACAACCGGTGTCTGAATCAATGCTGAAATGGATTGTGTAAGCCCCGTTGCAGAATGGTAGGCTTCAACCGTGTAGGTGCCCGAATCAAGCCAATTTCCTTCAGCATCCTTCATCGACCACGTAAGGGCGTCGAAGGTGTGAGTTTCTCCTGAAAAGAGGTCAATAGCTCGGGATTTTTCCAAGCACGCCTCCGAACCGTCGACCAGTTGTATTCCAGTGTTGTTGTAAACATTGAGCACCACATCGCAGGAGGGGTCGTTATCCACTGCCACATCTCCACCATCATTCACGAAAGACGGGGTGATGATCAGCGGGTTGTCAAGGTCGAACCAGGGTTGGTTTGGAGGCGTCTCATAATTAATTTCAAGACGTAAGTCACCGGTTTCTGCGTAGGCAGCACCCACAAAGAGCGATGCGAGCAGGAGACCCGCTATCACCAACATGCGGCCTGCCGGCTTCTCGCCCATGTGATATGAAAGCCTGTTCTCCCTTGAAAGGGCAGCGGTGCAATCGATGTGTAAGGTCTCACAGATTCTCAAGGTCAAACATGGTTGGAATCGCCGCTTCTTGTTCGGCTTGTTGTTGCAATTCATGTTGCTTCCACTCAGGCAGACCTTCGGTTCCTTCCCAGCCAAGTGATCTGGCTTCGGCATAATTCCCTTCTGCGATGTAATGTTGAATCCATGCCTGTCGGCGTTCTTCTTCTTCCCCGAACGATTCCTGTACCATTTGCTCTTGGCGTTTGGCTTCAACGGCTTTTCTGCGGCTTGCAGCCTTGGAGATTTGAGCAACGAAAATGAGGGCCAAAAGGAAGATAATAGCTCCACCCATAAATTGGAGCGTACTCACGTTTGAAGAGAGGAGCGACACGCCTTCCTCTTCAGACGCTTGGAGTTTCGGATCGGTTGTGATGCTGCACGTGACAACGGTTCGTGCGCCCTCGGAGATTTCAGGGTCCCAAATACACGGGTCGTTCAAGTCTGAAACACCATCTTCGTCGGAATCAAGGCAGCCAAAGACGTCAATGCTCGAGGTCCCAGGTACCTTCGGACATTCATCCGGCTGGTACGCTGCAAGAGGGAGCGTCCCTTCCTCAGCGCCCAGGGGCGTGTAGACTGCATTATCGCCATAGCCATCGCCGTCAAAGTCATTCCACTGGGAAACACGGAGCGGGAAATTATCCACCCGATTGTAACTGCTCAAATTGTCACCCCAGCCATCTCCGTCAACATCTGACCACTGACTGATAATTTCCGGGAAGGCATCACCGCGCTGTTCTCTCAGCGTGATGAACATGCCAACATTTTCTTCATCTGCAACGGTCGTGTTGGTGAAGAAGTAATTGTCGCCCCATCCGTCGCCATCGGTGTCAAGCCACTGTTCAAAATCTTCAG
This sequence comes from Candidatus Poseidonia sp., assembly GCA_016778305.1. GTDB lineage: Archaea > Thermoplasmatota > Poseidoniia > Poseidoniales > Poseidoniaceae > Poseidonia. Next base: position 30,726 of record JADHPT010000013.1, read on the forward strand.
GGAATGCGTCGTCAACGTCTGCGTAGCCATCCAAATCTGCGTCAGGGCAGCCTTGTCGTCCCTTTTCAAAGGACTTGCCAAATACCTCAACACAATCATCACCGCTGGGCACAAGCGTGTTGTCACCATAGCCATCGCCATCGGAATCGGCCCATTGGAACGGGTCGTCGGGGAAGGCGTCCACCGGGTCTGTGACACCATCAAGGTCCGAGTCAGGGCAACCGCGTGTGATGTCTTCGAAGGATTCGCCGTATTCCAAGGGGCAGACGTCTCCGTTGATACCGTCGATATTGTCGCCGTAGCCGTCCCCGTCTTCATCGCTCCACTGAGTGGAGTCGCTCGGGAAGGCATCGCCAATTGCTCCGCCTGGATTATCACCGTAGCCGTCACCATCCGAATCCTTCCATTGACTGGAATCGTCGGGGAAGGCGTCTGGATTGCTTCCGTTTGGATTGTCACCACGGTTGTCGCCGTCACGGTCAGCCCACTGGGTGGCGTCGTCAGGGAAGGGGTCGCCTGCATTGGAGTAACCATCACCATCGCGGTCTGCACAGCCATTCCTATCAAGATAGGAAGTACCGGCTGTTGAGGGACAATCATCGGCATTTTGACCGGTGGCATTGCTACCGAAACCATCGCCGTCTTCATCACACCATTGTGTAGGGTCATCTGGGAAGGCATCGGCACCGAAACAATCTCCGGATGATGGCCAGCCTGGAGTTGGATCAGAATATCCATCTCCATCGGTGTCTGGGCAGCCAAGGCGGTCGTATTGAGAATCTCCCCACTGATTGGGGCATCCATCTGGCCGGTCGCTGTTTTGGTTGTCACCCACCCAATCACCGTCCGTATCGAGGTACTGTGTCCGATCGAGGGGAAAGGCGTCGGTTAGGTTGGTAACAGAAAGCAATTCGCCAGGCCATGCGGATGGTCGGTACGATTCCCACGAAGCGTTGTCAAAGTTATCGCCAAATCCGTCGCCGTCAGTATCGTTCCATTGGCTGGAATCTGTCGGAAATGCGTCGCCACTCTGATTCACGTGCATCTGGTATTCGTCAAGTTCGAAAAGATAGTTATCGCCGCGGCCATCACCGTCTGCATCGACCCACTGATCAGCATTATTTGGTGCCCAATCACCTGCATCGGACCATCCATCACCATCGCTGTCTGGGCAACCAAAGCGGTCCTCTGAAGATGTCCCAGGGGTTGCGACACATGCGTCGGGTTGGTAGGCGGGGTCCGGATTGTCGCCGTAGCCGTCGCCATCACTATCCTCCCATTGTGTTCCCTCGGAAGGGAAGGCATCAACAATGCCGTCACCCTGGTCGGTGGTGTTGTAACCGTCGTTGTCCTCATCGATGTCTGCGAACCAATAATACACGCCCTCATCATTGCGACCGTGGGCAGTAACGATGTGGGTGTTATCGGGGCTCCACGCCACGCCGTAGATGGTGCCACACTGGTTGTTAGTGCCTGATGTGCAACTTCCCGGGCGAGGTCCACTGAAGGAGTCCACTTGATTGCCTGAGTTTGAGAAATAGACGCGCGCTGTTGCACCGTCTGCTTGGTACCAATACATTCCAGCGATGACTTGAGAACTATCACCTGAAAAGGTGGTAGAGGCACAGGAGGTCGAGACGGTTTTCTCCCAAATCCTCGACCAAGCCCCATTTGCGAACTGATACATGTCGAAACTGGCAGACTGACCTTCCCATCCTCCGCACATGGAAATATAATTGCCATCTGGCGACCACGCCACTGCATTTACTGCAGCAGGGGGATTGGTAAAGGTCCACGTCGTAGCTCCAGAGGTCGTATTGACGATGTAAATGTCGCTGTTGCCTGCAAGGGCTATGTAAGCGCCGTCTGGAGAGAACGTAGCGTCGTAGAAGCGGTCTTCACCGTTCGGATTGAGAGCATACAGTTCAGCCCCTGTCACAACGCTGATCACCGTCACTTCACCGTTGGTACCTCCGTTACCAGATTGACCGATAGCAACGGCTACTGAGGAGCTGTCGGGTGAAAATTCAACGCTGTTCACCTGGTCGCCGCCCCCGACGTCTACACTGATAGGACTCTGGTAGAGCGAGTTGAGGTTGCTGCTGTAGTAGATGTCGATGGTGTCATCGTCCAAAGCAGCGGCAATGTATTGGCCGTCTGGCGAATAGTCCACGCCGTTGACAACGGTTCCGGCATTCACCGAGCGAACATTCGTCCACGTGCTAGCGTTCCAAATACGAACGAAGCCGTCTTCTGAGCCAGTGACGATGAATTCGCCGGAGGGGGAGTAATCCACGCCGTAATAATCACTGTTTGAATTGGTCGTGAATTCGTTTTGATAGTTCGGGTTCCCGATGGCCCAGCCGTCGTTGTAGTCCGAAGTTCCATCGCCATCCCGATCGGGACACCCATTCTTGTCAACAGTGGAATTTCCCGCTGCCCAAGGACAATCGTCAGAGCCATCTTGCACGCCGTCTCCGTCTGAATCAGCGGCCTGTGCTGCGAGACTCAGCAAGGAGACGAGGAATAGGAATGCGAGTAAAGTCGCTTTCATCTTTGAACCCGATACCGACGGATTAACTCTAACCATGATTCCCGCAGCATTGTCACTATAAAGGGGTTATTGGGAAGATGTTCAAACAAAACGTCGCCAATCTCCAAAAACACGAAGTCTTGAACACATGAACGGACTAGCGACTGCTATGGGGGGAGAGATACCAAAGATCAATGTCGCCGCACGCGATAGGATTTTGCTTCATCTACTCGCCAATGTAGAATGGGCCGATCGCTACCTTGTCCCGGCTGCAATGACCCGCCCCGGCATTGCTGAAGCATGTGCACAGCATCCACCAAACGTGAGCCGAACCATGCGGCAATTGCTCAAAGAAGAACTCGTTGAAGAGCATACTCGTGCCGTTCAAGGTGATGAACGACGCCAAAAAACATGGCAGTTGACAGAAGAAGGCCGGGATGCTTCAAAGCAGCGTCATGACGAATTATCGAAGACGAAAATCCTCTTGCGGAATGTCGATGGCGATCTCCTTGAAGTCAAAGCCTCAGAGGCTTCAGAGGTTCTCAAGACTGAACTCACCCTGCTCCAAATTCTGCTCCACGCTCAACACGAAGGTGTGCTCACCTACGGAGACATTCGCTTCGGTAACATTCGCAAACAGGGAACTGAAGGCCAGGCTCCCCCTCCCGGTCGTTTGACCCCACTCGTCGGCGTTCACGCCACCTACGCCAATGCCCCACCAGCCACGCGCCCCGTGTACGGGCGAGATGTTGAGCTTGAAAGGCTCAAAACATGGTTTTCAGATCGCCATCCATGCATGGTCATTCACGGCATTGCTGGAATTGGGAAATCAACCCTTGTGGCACATTGGCTCCATGAGCACATGAAAGACGACCCTTACCTTTCGGTGTGTTGGTACACCTGCCAGCCATGGGACCGAGCATTGGGGCTTGCGACCAGCCTCCTGCATCGTTTCGGTATTGACGAGTATCATGACCCATACCACATCATCGAAACGCTTCCTCTTTCCCCCGGTGCGGAAATGGATGTCGATGCGTGGAGGCGTCGATTGCTGGCTTATATGACCGATGCCAATACCATCAGAGAACGTTTCAAGGACCAAGCTGGCGGACCACCCCCGTATTGGCTCATCGTTCTTGATGACATCCACCACGTCAGTGAACAGGCGCGCCATCTTCTCGGCTCCCTGCTACAGATTGCGCAAAAAGCCCCGCTTCGCGTGGTCTTTGTCTCCCGAACTGAAATGGATGTTTACGATCGAAGAGACGTCCACATTCGTGATCGAGTCCGCGAATTGCCCCTCACGGGCCTGTCGTTGAAAGCAACTGAAACGTGGCTCTCCACTCTTGAGGGCAAGGGTCAACCCTCTGCAAAAGAAGTCCACGCAGCCACCGGAGGTCATCCACTAGCATTGGAATTATTGGAGTTGTACGGTCAACCCACTCACAAGGATTGGTTGCGCTTCCTGGACGAGGAAATCTTGCTTCGCTTGCCTGAAGGGGAGCGAGAGCTCTTAGCAACCCTCGCAGTAGCCCAAGCCCCCGTCCCTTGGGAGGTGCTCGCGAAGAGTGTTGGGTGGGATGGTCCTCCTCCCGATAACATGCTCAAACACGGTTTATTGCTTGAGTTAGAGGACGGCATGTGGTTGCATGAAGCGCTTCGAGAGCGACTCCTACGCGATGTAGGTACAAAGAAACGCGAACGAGAAGAGCGTCTGAAGTGATTAGAAATCGTCAGCGGTCATGACTTCATCGATCCAAGCCAAGAGTTTCGGTTTTGGCATGCCGCCGGTCTTGTTGCTAACCATGGTCCCGTTGTGGTAAATGAACAGAGCCGGGATGCTTCGTACGCCAAGTTGCCCCGCGGTGGCAGGGTTCGTATCCGTGTCTACCTTAGCAATGAGTACTTCGCGCTCGGCTGCAACTGCTTCCAATACTGGTCCAATGGCCTTGCATGGAGCACACCATGGTGCCCAGAAGTCTACGATGACCCATTCGTTCCCATTGATGGTTTCATTGAAATCGCCGTCGGTAATGTTCCTTACTTCGCCCATAGGTTCACCGTATCCTCGGTTTGGAAGGGGCATTAAGAGGCTTTGCGCTCTCTACAATGGACTTCACGAATGGCAACCCTCTTCAAACCCCGACCCTTGCAAGGACACGAGGGAAACCATGATCATCGCACCAAGTGTCCTAACAGCCGACCTTGCAGCACTTGCAGAAGACTGCCGTGAAGCCCTCGACGCCGGCCTTGATTGGCTTCATTTGGACGTTATGGATGGTAACTTCGTGCCCAACCTCACCTTTGGGCCACCCGTCATTCGCAGCCTCCGCTCTGCGCTGGGCTCCGAGCCCGTTTTCGATGCCCACTTGATGATTGAGAATGCTGAGCAATGCTACCAAGATTACATTGACGCTGGTTGCAATCATATTTCTATTCATGTTGAAGCGGTCAAGCACCTTCACCGAGCAGTCACCGCCATTCGTGAAGGGGGAGCATCCGTCGGTGTTGTTCTCAACCCGGGCACTCCTGTTGAGGCTGCTCTTGAGGTCCTCTCAGAGATTGACCTCGTCCTGGTCATGAGCGTCAATCCCGGATTTGGTGGACAATCCTTTATTCCCCAAGTTGAAGCAAAAATTAGGCAGTTATCTCAGGCCATTGATGCCCAGGTCGCCAACGGCGGCCGCCCTGTCCAAATCCAAGTCGATGGAGGCGTCAAGGCACACAACATCGCCATGCTGCGAGAGTGGGGAGTGACCAATTGCGTTGTTGGTTCAGGCCTGTTTAACGACAAAGCCAATGTTGCTGAGAACCTTGATATCATTCACAAAGCCCTGAGCGCGTGATGGAGGAGTCGCCATCCAAATCCTCGTGGTGACACTGCTCCACCCGCTTCCGAGAAACGGGAGTCGCGGGGTCTTCGTTGACGACCATGTCCAGTTGCTTCGCTCGATGGGTCATGATGTCAGGGTGGTCAACCCCTTGCCCAGAATGCCAAGATTTGCCGAAGCAAGGCGGTCGACGATGATGGGAGTGGCCAAAGCGCCCAAGCGATGGATGAAAGACGGTGCTGAAATCCTCTCACCTCGATTTTTTGCACTGCCAGAACATCCTTACCCGCGCATGACAAAATGGAGTATTCGAAGGCATGCCAAAACAATCGAACGTCAACTCGACCTCTGGCGTCCTGAGGTGATTCTTTGCCACACCTTGTGGCCTGTGGCCGAATTAGCCCAACATCTTGCAACCCGTTGGAAGGTTCCTTGGGCGGGGATTGTCCACGGATATGATTTCGATGTGGCCCTCGACCAGCCAAGTTTGAGCAAGCACGTAGCTGGATTTTCTCATGGTTGTGATGCATTGGTTTGCGCATCATCAAGACTCAGTTCCATCGCTTCAAGACTCGAACCTTCCCCCAAGCAAATCGTGACCATCCCCTGCATGACTGAGATTGGCAAAGAGTGGCGTCGAACAGTGAAACCGCTATCAAAGTCATGGAAAAAAGAAGCCATCGATATTCTCTTTCCAGCCGACCCTCGTCGCCCAGAAAAAAGACACCTGCTTGCGCTTCAGACGGGAGAAGAATTGGAGCGGCGCGGCTGGATTGTCGGCATCACAACCTTACGGCATCAACCCAGAGACATCGTCTTCGATCGCATGCTTGTGGCAGATGTCACCCTGGTCACATCCAAACGAGAAGCAGGGCCTTTGGTGGCTCGTGAATCGTTGTTATGCGGTACGCCTGTTGTCAGTGTCAACGTCGGCGAGGTGAAAGATTACCTGCCGGAAGAATGGGTGACTGAGGCCACCCCTTCCGCACTCGCAGATGGAATAGAGCACGCTCTATTTCACGGATGGAAGAGCGATGCCTCCGTTGAAGAGAAACTTGCTTTCTCCAGTCGTGAACAGGTTACTGAAGCGTGGAGCGCACTGCTGTCAGACCTTGTTTCGTGAACAGGAATAGAGGCAATCCAAGAAGCCACCAAGCCGTTTGTGTCATCAACCCTATGACAATAAAAAGGCTGCACATCAATGCCAGCGCCCAGTCGTCACGGCGGGCTTTAACGAAGGCCATGTCTTCGCTTAGGAGCCACGAAACCAAGAGCATTGCTGCTGCTGAGAGACTGCTAGCCAGAGCAGCGGCCATCAATTGTTCAGCGGGTCGTTGCGGGCCGTTGAGTACCATTGACCAACCAAAGAAAAGTGCGAGTATCAATACGATCACGATGAACTGAGTGAACCGCCACGGATTCTTTCCCGCCATCAACGAGGTATAGGTTGGAGTGGCAAGCAAGGTGCACCCCCAGCCCAGCAACAAGAGGGTGAAGATATCGACGGCAGATGCGCCGTAGGTTCCGTCAAAATAAGTTGCAGGAAATGCCAGTGGTGCAAATACGGACACGATGATATAACCGCCAAATAAACCGTAGGGCAGAAGGGCAAAGCACATGTCAAGTGATGCATTCATTTCGCGATGTTTGACCAACTCGTTGCCTCGAGATTCACCAAGCACAGGTAAGAGAGCGGAACGTAAGGCGGCAGGCACCACCAGACCTGCAAGCCATGCGAGTTGAGCGACGTGAAACACGGCGGCTAATTCTGAACCCCCACTCGCTGCAACCATGAATTTCTCAATGCGAATCACGTAGGGAAGAATACCGAGGGTGATGGCGAAGGGGAGGGCTGACCACATCAGCGCACGAGGAGAAACCCAACACGCGTCCAAGCGAGACCATGCCGAACTCGGAGGGTAGGAGGATGTTCGTTGAAGCAAGAGCATGAGGGCAACAATCCATCCAGACGTTGCTCCCAAGAGAAATACGGCGGTATAGCCTACGACTGAAGTACTGCCCGTGCTGTAGAGCAGGGCGTAGCCAAGCACCGTTACGGTACGCTCAATCAATTTTGAAACGGCTTCAAGCCGAGCCTCCCCGAGAACACGTAATCCTGAGCGTGGAGCATAGGACGCTATGTGGGCGAGACCGACCAAGGCTGCCAGCACGAGGAGTTCAGAGGGTGGAGCCATGTTGAGCAAACGGTCAGGTTTGAGCAAGAAGGCAAGGAGGAGGAAGGGCAAGGCAAGAGCCAATTGCCATCTGTAAATTCTCCAAAGAGCTGGACGTACCATCTCAGGAGCCTTTGCCCCGTCTCTGGCCAAAAGGGTGGGCAGTCCGAGATCGATGATCAAAAAGAGAGTCGCATAGAGGTCGATGGCTAAAACCATCCAGCCATAATGTTGAGCCAGGAGCGCATTGGCCAGGAGAATTTGGCCGAAAAACGCGAGAACGACCGCAATCAAATCGGCACCAGCCAACCAACCTGCATCCCGGCCGCTTGAGGGGCGGCGTGGAGTTGGTGCGGTGACCATGCCGATGGCTATGCAGAATCGCTTTCAAGACCTTGCCCGTTCAACACGGTAGAAATCAGGGTTCGACACGCCACGCCCAAACACTGACGGAACCTCGCTCACCCGCTTCACGGCCTTCTTGATGAACGAATGGTGAGCGGCGTAGAGCACGCTGCAAGATGTGGGCCCGGACTTCTCTGCCAGCATCTTCGAGTGCAGCGATGATTTGAGGGGTCGTTGCTGGTCCGTTTTCCCTCAACCAATGGACAATCCATTCTGCTTGTTCACGATTGGCTTTGCGCTCATCACTCCAGCGGGACGGGCGGGCCATGCACTGCTCTGGTGCCGAATGAAGATGAAGATTTGTTCAGGCTTCGTCGTCGAACTTGAGGTCGCGTGCTCGCTGCATGGCCTCGTCATCGGTGAACCAGAAGGTGGGGGTTTCTCCCATGTCGCTGTCCCAACGTTGGACTGCTCGTGCAAACATTTCCCCTTCGGCATACTGCTTGCACCACTTCAAGAACCACTCCGCTTGAGCCTGCATGGCCTCATCCCCTTCGGATTGACGACTGAGCATTTCTGCCTGCAAAGCCGTCATCATCATCCAGTTGGGGGTCATAGCATAGGTGACATACGGATTTCGCTCCATGTCAACACTGCGCCATTCAGTCCACAACGAGAAGACCTGATCGTAGAGGTAGCCGATGGTCAACACACCAAACATCACCGTGAGAAAAATTGAGAGGAGTCCAAAGTAGGTGGCTGGAATGCCGACAATGGTGTCGTTAAAGCAAAGCGCGTCAGCGCATGAGCCCTCAAATCTCCAGCGTACGTACGGCCAAACCAGCAACGTGATGGTGGTGCCCCAAAGCAATAACCCAACAACAGCCTGAGATTGCTGCATTCGCCAATACTGGCGCATCACCCACTTGCGAAACAGTGATGGAGAACCTTTGTTGGACATAAGAACAAACTCCCTAAGGGACATTCACTTAACAAAGAAACCCATGAATGGAAGACATTAGCGAGGATTTGATTCGTACTTATTGGCCGTGGATGTAGGCTAAGACATCAAGAATGACCCGACCCATCACCCGAATGTTGTCCGAGTTGAGATGAGGTTGCATCGAAAGGTCGCATGCAAATTCAATATTCGCCACGGTTGCTTTCAGTTCATCTTGATGAGCCTTGATGTATTCCCACTGGCGGTAGTCGCGTGCGTTGCGTCGGGCGCCGAAAATTTGCATTGGAATTCCTTCCTCTTTCATGAGGTCGATGAATCGGTCCGCATCGTCTCTCGACATTCCAACAAGATGGAACTGCATGGTATCGCAGAAGGAATCCACTTGTGGCAGCGGCAATGGAATCTCAATGTTGGGGTGGTCGTGAATCAAAGAATGAAGAAGCGCCCAATTGTCGACGTGAATCTTCTTGATGGCTGCAAGGCGGTCGATCTGTGGGGTTAACATGGCTGCAGTTACTTCTTGCATCCGCATAGAATATCCCGGGATTTGATTTTGCAACTGGTCCATGAGGTCACTGTCCAAATCATAATGCTTCATCCAGAGGCGTTCGTAGGATCCAGCATACAGAACCGCTTTTGCCGCATGTTCATCATCATTCGTGATGAAAATACCACCTTCACCCGCGCTCAATGCTTTCGAAGATTGTGTGGAAAAGCATCCGATTTCACCAAATGTGCCCAATAATTTTCCGTTCCATAGAGTAGCGTAGGCGTGAGCGCAGTCTTCAATGAGAATCATATCGTGCTTTTCAACGACCTTCATGATGGCGTCCATGTCGGGCACGTGGCCGCGCATGTACGACATGAGCAGCACGTTTGCCCCAGTCTCCGTGGCTTTCTTGTCCAAATCTTCAGCGTCCATTGCCCACTCACGATTGCTCTCGACGAGAACGGGAACGGCACGAGCGTGCTCAATGACGCTGGGTACGGCATGGAAGGTGAAGGCGTTGGTGAGAACGGTATCCCCCGGTTGAACACCAACGATGTTGAGGGCGATGAACATAGCTGAGCCGCAAGAGTTTGTCCCCCACCGCGTGCTTAACGCCCATGTAGTTGGCAAAGTTGTGTTCAAAGGTCGCCGTGATTGAGGCTTCTTTGGTCTTTGGTTGGTAACGGTACATCACGCCTGCGTTCATTGCTTTTACAGCAAGGTCAATGCCTGATTGCGGGATTGGTTTGAAGGCTTTATTGTCGAAATCAACAATGCGCACTCCACCTTCTACGACGAGTTTACGAGATTGTTCTGGTGTCTGTATGCTCTCTGCCCGTTGCGCTCTCTTGACGGTCTATCTTGAATGTATTGAATCTCAGGAATCTTTCTGAAGCCATAGATTTCCTGCAAGTAGTTCCCATTCCTTTGATTGCGGGTGGCACGAATTGTGGTAGTTCGTAAATTCCCCGAAGTACCATTTCCCGTCGGCCAAAAACAAATCAACACGGGTGTAATCAATATCTTCCGCCAAGCGCTCACTAATTTCTACGAGGTGGTCGATGCCTTCTTGACCCAGGATGGAGACAATCTCGTCGGGCGTATGCGCTTCGCTCCATCGCCCGTTGGTCTGGTGGATACGTTGCCCTTCCAAGGTGTAAATTGATTGCGAATGGGAAGTCATGCGGCCCGTGTCGTATTGGATGAAGCCTGCTTTTCCATGAAAAACGTGAACTTTCCAATCATTTGGCAAATGATTGTCATCGGTCAACAATTCTTCAATCATCACGCCTCTTGGCTTAATGGTCGCAGCTCCCCATTCAAGGGGAGCCGGGAATGGTTGGCGTAAGCACCAGCGAAGGGAACGTTCTATTCTCCATTTGGGCCAAGGCTTACCGTTTTGATCACGCCAATTTCGTATCACGCGATAGCGATTGTCGGTGCGTGAAAACAACCGGAAACGACGGGGAATATTGGCCAAAGGAACTGCTCCGTTATCCATGATGAAGAGGGCATCTCCAGACCAGTGATTGGTTTTGATGACGCAGCGCTCAGGGAGATTTTCCCAATCGATGGAAACATCTTCAGACCAGTGATAAAGGTCGGTTAGATAGCAAACGCCCTTAGATTCAACGAGTTCTCTTGAACGGTATTTGTCCTCCATGAGCGAGAGGAGTGGGTTTCGGTCTTCCATGCAACGCTTGAGTTGTAATTGGCTGTAATACCCCGCTTTGTTCTCGTCAAAAGCATGCCACGGGTGGACGCCTCCGGGGAGCAACTCGGCCATCATTCAACCGAACGGTGGCTTCTGTTTTACTCTTGGCACGGCATTGAGTGCTTGCAGCGCTCTTGATCAGGCTTGACGGCCAGCGTCGTACATCTCACGAAGGCTGCCGTCTTGGAGCATCTCGAGAGCGATATCAGATCCGCCAATGAGTTCCCCGTGAACGAAAATTTGAGGCATGGTTGGGAAGTCCGACCAAGCGCAGATGGAGGGGATTGCAAGACGGTCGCTGAGCACGTTTACTGAGGCAAATTCTTCTCCGAGTTGCTGCAAAACCTGAGCTGCGCGATTGGAGAAGCCACACTGTGGTTCGTTGGGGCTGCCCTTCATGAAGAGGACAATCGGGTGGTCGGTCACGAGGCTTTGCAATTCTTCTGGGCTCCAATTCATGGTTATCATTCCTTTTTGAGACGGCGGATGTGTACGCCTTGACCTCCGCCGTGGGGGTCAAACGCCGTGTCGCCGGCGGTGGCTGCTTGGGCGGGCGTCATGCACTTGAGATCAAGCGCATGAATGGGATGTGGGATGTGGGCTTTCATGACGGCCAAAACTTGCTTTTGGCGTTGAAGAGGTCGCATTCCATCAAAGGAATCTGAGATAATTCTGACGTGAAAGTGGTCGCCGGAATTGTGCAGGTCAACGACCTCAACGGTGGCGTCAGGAACTGCTTTCAGCACTTCCGCTTCAATCCACGCAGCCTCGACCATGCCTTCGCCTCAGTTATCCGAAAAGACGCTCCATCTTTGAACCTGCGCCTTGACTAACCTCAGGCCTTACTCCTCGAGCGCCTCGAGAATCGATGCCACGCCCGTCGCTTTCTTGACCTTCAGCCAAGGTTCAATCAGACGTGTTTCAATGTCTTCTTTGAGCCGCTTCGTGCCGCCCCCACTGATGTTGAGGACGATGCAGTCATCAGCCTTCACATCACC
>JADHPT010000001.1 GCA_016778305.1 Candidatus Poseidonia sp.
ACAAGATGAAGCCTGGAAGGAATCACGAGAACAGCATTCAGCCTTCGTCTTCAGGTTGAAGGTCGTAGACTGAGTTCGCAGGTTCTTCCTCAGTTTCTTCAACCTCTGCCAGTGTCGGGTCAACATCTTCGGACTCAGCGCTCTCAGTCTCTTCTGGATGGGTTTTTTCCTCATTCTCTCGTTGGGACTCGATTGGATGTGAGGAATACTCCTTTTCTTGCTGACGCCTTTGTGAGGCGATAAACAAGGCAAGTGCCATGAATCCTACAATTGCTATGATCCAAATGATAATGGGTGCATCCTCAGTTTCTTCTGCATAGGTCCAAACGACCGGGTCTGAAGCAGCGCCATCAAGATTGGCAACTTCATTGGCCATTTCATTAAGGGCAGCGGGCAGGAAGGGCTTGCAGGTCAAGGTTTGGGATCCGTCAGCGTAAACATACCATGTGACTGGGATCTCTTTCGTTTCACCTGCCGCAAGACTGGCAGTAATGGTTGACGGTGCGGTGTCTGCATCTTCTCCATCAACATAGCATCTGAAATTCGCGGTGGTATCAGCGGAACCACTGTTTTCAACGGTGACCATCAGCCCGATGCTTCTGTTGACCGTTGCGACGGTAGTTTCGGGACTGATTTCAGTAACGCTGACGAGTGGGAGGTCGACATTGATGGTTCCTACAGAAGTTGTTGGGGCATCGACGGTCGTTGAGAACGTGCCCCAGTTGCTGGTAATGGAAAGGGTGATGCTCGCCTCTTCTTGATGTTCGACACCATCTCCGTCCATCCATTCGACAATTCTCTTGTGTTCGTTGGTAGCAAGTCCCGGTACGAGGACAATATTGCCATTTTCATCGGTGAGGTCGTTCCAATCACTCGCACTCCAGCCCATGTCATAGATGTCAAGGCTGCCGTTGGGGATATTGGTTTGAAGAACACGTTCAGAGAGAAGACGAATCCAAGCGTCAGTAGTACCGCCAGTACCTACCGTATTGGTGTAGGTGATGGTAGCCTGGTCGTGAAGAATAATGTCTTCATCGGTTCTTGAGCCGGTAATGAATGAATCGATAACGCTGATACTGGTTGCATCAGCAACGTGGATTGGTGCACTGCCGGTCATCTGAATATCGGTGAAGGAACACGCCATTGAACATGATAAATTGGCCCCTCGCAATTCACTGTTCACTGCATCAAATTGGCCGTTGACGGCAAGGTCAAAGCCAGATTGGAACCAATAGAGGGGGGCATTGTTGGCAATAATGTCTGGTGCCTGGAGGGTTTCAACATTTCCTCCTCCGTAAATCGCTTGGGCCTGAAGCAGGTAGGTGGGCGTGAAATAATATGCATCAAAGGTCACTGTTAGGTTGGTTGCGTTCAATGGAGCATCAAACTGAACGCTGTCGCTGCCACGAGCATCAACGGTTGTATCGCCCATGGTGACGTTGAACCAGCCGGTATCACCTGTCGTGATTTCATGGTCGAAGAGGAGTTGAACAACTCCCGTTTCAGCGATATCACCAAAATTCAATTCGAGGTTCGCATTCATGTTGTTGACCAACAGTCCGGAATTGAGTTCTTCACTCATCAGCGAACCGTTGTCCAGCACAAGCGAAGCGCCTTCGTCCACGGTGATACTTGAGCCGGGTTGCATGATGATGTCAGACTGAATGGTCAATGTGGCTCCGTTGGTCACAGTAAGATGGCCGTCCATCGTAGCTGTTTCAGTCCAAACTTCATTGGCTTCAATGGTGGTGCTCTCACCCGATTCTGGAGGTGCTGCTTGAGCCAACGGGGCCGAGAGGAAGAGCAGGACGATGATCATTGTGAGCGTTGAGCGTGGTACTCGCATGGTTGCTTTAGGGAACAACGAGCAATAAGCCTTCGTACACCTTGCCTACAACGGCTCCGAAGAGGAGGCACGAAGCACTTATTCAATGCCGATACCCACACGCAATCATGGAGGAGGCCGTTGTTGTTGTAGTGGGCAGTGGCGGGCGAGAACATGCTCTCTGTCTCGCGTTGGCACAATCTCCTCGAGTGACCTCCATTCATTGTGTTCCAGGCAACGCTGGAACGGCTCAACTTGCAACGAATCATCAACTGGATGACACCAGTAATTCGGGATTGACTGAATTTTGCCAGTCGGTAGATGCCCATTTGGTCGTTGTCGGCCCCGAGGCTCCTCTCTGTGCTGGACTTGCTGATGCATGCAATGAGGTAGGCATTCCATGCTTTGGGCCGGTAGCGGCACTGGCGCATCTCGAGGGTTCGAAATTGCACGCTAAGGAAACCATGACTGCCGCGGGCGTGCCTACAGCCGACTACCAACGATTGGATTCAAATTCTGATATCGACGCTGCTTTGGATACTTTTGCAAGTGACCCTTGGGTGGTCAAGCGCGACGTTCTCGCAGGAGGAAAGGGGGTCATTGTGACTCGAAACCGCCAAGAGGCCTACGAATTCATTCAAAAATCGATTAAAACAGACGGCTTTGTTCTGCTTGAAGCCTTCTTACCTGGCGAGGAAGCGAGCATGCTCGTAGTCATGGACGGCACTGGATTTTGTGCCCTCCCAGCGAGTCAAGATCACAAGCGAGCCTACGATGGAGATGAAGGTCCCAATACGGGTGGAATGGGGGCATACTGCCCGGCTCCTGTCATCGATGGTGATGTCCGTGAACGTGTCATGAAACGGATTGTTGAACCCATGCACGCCTACCTTTCCAGCCAACCTATTCCCTATCGGGGTGTTCTCTTTGTAGGTCTCATGATCGATGAAAAGAAGGATCCTTACGTTGTGGAATTTAACGTACGATTCGGAGACCCTGAATGTCAAGTTACGTTGCCCTTGGTAACCAGCGACCTCTTTTCCATGCTCTACGCTGCAGCAACAGACGGAATGAGTGAGCACAATGCGACCTTCAGTGACCAGGCAGCCGTAACCGTCGTTCTGGCTTCCGAAGGTTATCCCCGTTCCCCGCGCAAAGGTCGAACCATTGGTGGATTAGACGAGGTCGGTGAATCCACATCCTACCGGAAAGCGTGGATCAACTTTGCAGGTGTCTCAGGTTCGCAGAGCACCGGATTCATCGCCAGTGGAGGGCGTGTATTATCCTGCACAGCCATGGGTGATAATTTGGCTGATACGCAAAAAGAAGCTTACAAACTCATCCAGCAACTGAGCCTCCAAGGCGGTCATTTTCGAACGGATATTGCACACCGGGCCCTTCGGCGTTGATTATATAAAAGGCGGTAATTCCCGAAAAACCATCTAAACGGAGTACTGGGGAGCGATTGTAACTGCTTCTCAACCCGTCACCTTCAAGAGGGGTTCACAAGTGGGCAAAACGCTTCAGCCTTGAGGCTGGACCATAAACAGAGGGAAACAATATGAATGAACAGATGGAAACGAAGGCAAACGAGCCAGCTTTCGCATTGGGGTGGCTTTTTGCCCCTCTTGCGGTACTGCTCGCTTTTGCCACCACCAAGGTCGTAGGCATTGACTACGATCTCTCGTTGAACAACATGATGCCGATGCTCGTCGTCGCTGCCGCCAGTATGCTGGCCATCGTACCGCGCATGGTTCAAACTTCTCGTCCTGATCTTCCATCATCATCCATCTCCCTCGTGGTGTTGCTGGTTGCCTTTATTGGCGCTGAAGGTTTGTACAACTTCACAGAAGTTGACGCCGTTGCTGCACTGATGTTCGCGTTGGTATTGACCATCGGTTCTATGCTCGATCGTAATGGGCGACATGAATGGAACACTGCGCTCACCTTCTCAGCCGTTGGTTTCTGGCTTGCTATTGCAGCCGCAAGCAGTGCCATGGGAGACCTTCCAACCACCTTCGAGCGAGAATCTGGACAATTGGTGTCAACACTCAACCTCGAACGTCAAGCAACCTTGTACGTGTTCTTTGCCTACTGGACAATGGCTACCGCTGCTGGTCTTCTAGCCGGTGTGATGTCCCGTGGTGTATTGCATCCCGCAGGTCATGACGGGTGGTTTTCCTTCATGGGCCATCACGATGGTTTCAACCGAAAGGCGTTGCCGCTCATGGTCGCTCTTGGTGTTTGGGTTCTCGCCTTCGCAGGCTCGCTCTGGCATTTCAATTCGGTAGGCGTCGTAGACCAACTCGGTATTACCGACGAAGCAGGCTACCATGGTTATTACGGCTACTGGTCGGCCTTCTTTACCGGTGTCATCGCCTTGATGATCGCCGGAATGGTTGCCGAGCGCTGGTTCACGCGCGCCATGCTCACCGGTTCGATGTGGGGACTTTACCTCGTCTCTTCTTGGTTTGAGTCTGGAATCTGGTACGCAGAAGAACTTGACGGTTCTTGGGGCGCTTTGATTTGGCTGGGTATTACCTTCTTCATCGGCGTAGCAATCTACACCATCGCCAATCACGAAAAGTACGGTGGTTGGGCCAACCGTGGCGAACACGAGCCCTCACAAGCCCGCTTGTTCATGCGCTCTCACGGCGCTGGAATGATGGTTGCCCTTGCGTTCATCATTGGTCTCACCGTTCGTATTCAATGGTATGCTGTACCTTCCATGAACGCCTTCGGCACTGGCCAATGGGACATGACCGGCGGTTCTGACCCGTGGTACATGAAGCGAGTTGTGGATTATATCCTCGCAACAAATGCTCATCTGGTCTACGATGCTGACCGATTCTACCCAATCGGAGGCATTAACCCTCGTCCGCCATTGTTTTCATGGTCGATGGCTGTTGGTGCAATGCTGCTCAAACCATTCATCGCTAACCCTGACGACGCAGTTTGGTTCAGCATGCTCGGTCTTCCCGCAGTTTACGGCGCCCTTACGGTCTTCCCGATTGCCTCCATGGCAAAGGATCACTTCGGAAAAGGTGCAGGTGTTCTGGCCGCTTGGCTTGTCGCCTTCATGCCAGCCCACGTTACGCACTCCACATGGGCTCTCGCAGACCACGACTCCTTCGTGATGCTCTTCATCTGTGTCGGGTTCATGTACTGGCTCCGTGCGGTGAAGTACGCTGGCTCAGCACGTATTACCCGGACAACAACAGCACATCCGTTGTCTTTTGCTCGTGCTTTCAGGGATGTTGCAGTGCACCGCCAAGCAGCGATGGCCAATGCGATACTCGCTGGTGTTGCCTTCGGTATTGTTGCCCTCGGTTGGAAAGGGTTCGTTGTCGGACCTTCAATCCTCTTCTTGGCTTATGCGCTTCAAGTGGCCCTCAACATGTTCCGACGCAGAGATTCAACCACGCTCAGCGTGATGTTCCTTACCATGTTAGCCGTTATCTTCGTGATGGTCCTTCCGTTCTATGGCCACCCACAGTTCGACCTTATCTTTGACGGCACAGGCTTGCAACCCTTCTTGTTTATCTTCATCTTCACCCTGGCAATTGCCTTCGTGACGACAGGATTCCGTGACAAGCCTTGGTTGCTCGTTTTGGGGACGCTTGCAGGCTTGGCAACGGTCTTCTTTGTGATTTTGTATGTCCTGAAGGCCTTGGAATTTTCCAACGCATGGGATGTCTTGTTCACCGGTAGTGGGTATTTCACCAAGACCAAGATTTTTGGAACGGTTGCTGAAGCAAACGCTCCGAACCGCGCTCAACTCTTTGCTTCCTTTGGACCGATTACATTCCTGCTCGCCCTGATCATGGGTGGAGGACTGCTGTGGAAAGGAATGCGTCATCGTCAAGCCACATCGTTGGTATTTGGTGTTTGGGTCTTTGCGGCTACCTTCATGGCTTGGAACGCTGCTCGTTTCATGTTCAATGCAACACCGGTCATGGCAATTCTAGGAGCAGCGGGTATTCTCGCATTCTGGCAGTGGGCTGGATGGAGCGGTTTGGTCCGATCTTGGAAGAAATTTGGTATCCGAACACCTGCTGACCGAATCACAGCAGCTCGTAAAGCCGTTTGGCGAACTCCGCAATTTTCAGCGGTCTTCCTCGTGATGATCATGATCTTCGGACAGCAGGCGACCTACGGATTGGACTCTGCTATCCCGAGTACCTCGAACCAAGAGGCTGAAATTGACGAACGCATTCACAATATCGTACCTGATATCCTTCGCTTTGATGGCTTGGGTTTCTCAATTCTTGACAGCAGCACCTACGACGGCCGAGAATATCTCGGCAGCTTTGGGTCATCCTTCAACGACAATGGCTGGAATTCAGCCTATGCATGGTTAGCTGACCAAGATACGAATATGACCTATTCAGATCGCCCTGCCTTCGTTTCATGGTGGGATTATGGTTTCCAGGCCATGAATAACGGAAAACACCCGTCCGTCTCGGATAACTTCCAGTCAGGAATCCCTGCAACAGGTAACATGCTCCTAGCACGCAGCCAAGAGGACTTGACAGCGATGTTCATTTGGCAATTGGCCGAAGGTGACCGAACCTACGCAACAGGTGACGGCGAATCTTACACATTCACGCCTCAATTTGAGCGCACCGTTGAGGGATACCTCAGCGAGGATCAGTGGAATGATTTTGAACACATGCAAACGAACTTTGGTGAAGGCATGCTTGAATTCATTGAAGAACGCTCGTTCCAGGTTATCAAGACCAACCGGAATGTAGTGATGGCGGAGGGATATCCATCCACTGCTGGTATCTTCGACACCGACAGCAATACCTACCGCATCTACAAAGACGGCGTTCAGATTCCGTGCACAGATGAACTTTCAACCAGCTGTTTGGGTGACGATTGGAGTTCACAAGACCAAGCAGACATCACCTTTGGTAATAACATCCGCACGGGCGAAGATACAATCGAAAGCAAGACACACGTGATTTTCGGGGATTATTGGTATACCAGCGACCTTGTTGATGAATACCTTTCAGTCTCAACATCAATTCATCGAAAGAATGCCCGTTTGGCCATGGCCACACAATTGCTAACCGATGCATTTGATGCCAACCCTGATGCTACGATCCACGACCTCTACGCTGACCTCATCAACCTCGAAGGTCTGTACACCGTTCAAGATTTCAACGGTCTCCCCGGAGAAACCATCGACCGTGACCACGAGATACGTTACTTCGCTATCGACGACCGACTCTACCCACGTGCTGGCCGCTATACGGCTGATGCAAACTACAACCGTGGACAGCCAATGGGTATTTTCGGTGCTCCAACCATCCTATCTGGACAAGATGTATCCACCTACATGGATGAGGTCTACGAGACCACACGTGGAGAATTCCAAGATGAAATGTCTCGAGAAGAAGTCGATGAAGCCATGCAAAAGGATTTCTTAAACCAACAATCTGGTGCAGACATTGACCCGCTCATGGTCAACGACGTTCGGGTTGATCACAATGCAGCATTCTTTGACACCATGGTGGCACGCACCTATGTTGGCTACGGAGCATCTACGCTCGGTATTTCAACCGGTTCATCCAATCCACAACCGGCTCAGCACTTCGGTCAATCCGGTTCACCCGGTACCATCTTGAATCAAGCTCTACCGTTGCCAGGTGCCATGATGAACAACTTTGTTATCGCAAATTGGTACAATGAAGATGCGAATGTTTCAATTCAACAAACCAATACGCTTGTGAAGATTTTGAAGTATTACCCTGGCGCAGAAATGAATGGTCAAGTAACCATGAGCGACACCGGTGAAGGCTTGCCAGGTGTGCGCCTCTTGATTGAACGTGACGCCTTCTCAGGTGAAGGTGCAGAAGATCTTGACGAAGACACCTATTGGGTTCCAATCGGCTTTGTTGATGCTGATGATGACGGTGAATACACCTTCATTGTTCCTGCAGGACGTATCCGAGTCACGGCCTTTGCCGGTGATTACGACCCAACTTCGACCCGTGACGAAATCCGTGACGGCTCATATGCAGACCGTTTGGGAGATATCTTGACCGACACCAATGAGAACCGTGAAATCAACCAAATCACAGCACTGTTGGGTAATGTAGCAAACATGACCTGGCTCGGTGAAACTCAGGTGAACGTCACAGGCGATCAAGCCGACCGAATGACTGACATGACAGAATCTATTGATCTTGCAATTCAAAGCAGCGGTGTCTCCGGAACAGTCGTATGGAGCGGAGATGAATCCTTTGCGGGTGACCCTATTTCCGAAACCACCTTTATCCTTCGAAACATTTGGTCAATGACCGATAACTACACCGTTGAGACAACCAGCGGTAGTTTCACCAGCGATGAATCACGTATCCTTCAAGGAACTGGAGAGGCGACGTTCGTCGAAAACGGAACCTTCGACAGTGAAGGTATAGCCATCGCTCGCAACTTTATTGGTACCTTTACTCGAGACATCGGTAACGAACGTACCTTCTTCGCTAACGGTACGTGGGACGGCTACGGAACCATTGAAGCCACGTGGACCGAATCAAACGACATCGCGTCGTGTGAATTTGATAATGATTCACTTCCAACCATGCCAGCAAACGAAACCTTCTGTCTGGTTGACGATACGGGCGACCTGCCAATCTACAAGTTAGAAGGCGAGGTCAATGCCACAGGCAGCTTTACGTCAGAAGGAACCAGTATCCTTACCCGTACCTACGGTGATTACGACACCGGCCAAGGAGAAACCATTGAAGGAGCAGGTTCCTTTGCAGGTGTTGGTACATTCAACGGCACAGGTCTCTTCGTCGGTATCGGGTCCTTCTCAGGTCAAATGGTCGAACCCGGTTCATTCTACAAGACCGGGCTGCTTCCAGGAACTTACAACATGATTGCACAACTCGACAACGGAAAGGAAGTTCTTCTTCCAGACCCGGTTGAAATTGGTATTGAAGCAACTTACGACCTGAACATGAACATGCCAGGAGGTATCTTTGAGGATGTCCTCAAGGACATGCACGATGAAGTCTTGGCCAACAAAACCATTGAATTGATCGACGTAGATCTCGGTGAAGAATACAAAGTTCTCATTCCAACCGATGAAAACGGTTCCTTCAGTTACGGACCAATTGCGAAGGGGCAATACTACTACCGTGTCGACGTTGATCAAGATGGTTGGTATGACCTGAACGCATCAGCGCTGGTTGACGAAACGGTCACCAACATCACGATTTTGTTCAATGTTCCAGATACTGCGGATTTGACCCTCAACTTGGTTTCACCTGTTGACCCCTTGACGCAAGAACCCCTCTTTGACGTGACGAATCGAACCATCACCTTTGACAATACAGCGGGTCTTCTTGACCCAATCAACGTCACATCTGACGAATCCGGAGAGATTTACGTTGAATTGTTCTATGGTGAATGGGAAATTCGTGATGACGTCAATCCAGAATTTGTTCTGTTTGACCAAATCGTTCTCGATGTTGGTGATGACGAAGTTCAACGAGAAGTCACCTATGCAGAAGCTGCTTGGGTGAACGGGACCATTCGAAACCACAACATCTTGACTAACTACGCAACATGGGAAGAAACTGAGCCAGATCGATTCAACACGTCTGAACCAACCACTGCACTGAGCATTGAGTTCCGTGCGGGCAATCTTGTATTCCCTGCTGTTACTGACTCAAGCGGTCAATTCTCCGTACGTGTTCCATCTGGATTTGACTACCACATGACTTCACAACGGGCATTTGAGCCCATTGGATACGGTCAATTAGTGACCGTTGAAGTTGGTGAGGACATCGACATGGGCACCATCTACGCTACCACATTGGTAACGGTGCCTGGCGTGATTTATCTCTATGACAACTCGTCGTCGAAGTGGGATAATTCCCTACCTCTTTGGCAAGCCCCAGTCGTGTTGGCTACCAATGAAGACGGACTTGAATGGCGAACCGATGCGGGTGATAACGGTGAGTTCGTATTTGCTTTGCCTGCTGGAACATGGGACATCAGTATGGAAGATGAGTTGCTCAATGCAACCAGCGTTGCTGATATTGATGTGAATTTCTCTGCCGTTGAGGAGCTCTCATCGCAGGAACTCTTTGTACATCCAAATGCCGTGGAATTAACCATGAACATCTTCCTCAATTCAGACGAAGATGGTACGTTTGAAAATGGGACAAAGGTGACACCTGGTTTCTACTTGCGACCAATGGATGAGAACCGCGATTCACTTTACTTCACTTCAGAAGATTACAGCGAAGACGGAATCATCACGGTTTCATTGACCCCGGGTGGTTATGATTTGCTCTTCAACCGAACCACGGCCGATTCTGAAAATGCTACCGATTACGACCTCGTTGCCGAGATTTTCTTTGATGCGATTCAAGTCGGACTTGACGAATTTGATCAAGCCTTTGAGGTCCCACTACGCAACACCTACCTCGTTAACGGTACTCTGACCAATGTTTCTGGAGACGGTATTGCCAATGAGTTCTTGCTTTACAATGAAGCAGAGGAAGAATGGTTCAACGTTGGTTCTGACGAAAATGGAACCTTTGCGGCCTATGTTCCCGCTGGCGAGTGGTTGATTATTGTCGCACCCTTCATGCAAGACAATGTTACTGAAACCCTCCGTCAACCTCTGTCAGTCGGTGCAACTTCGGACCGTCTCAATCTTGATCTGAACACAGAGGAAAGCGTGCATGTGACCTTGCAACTGAAGGAATTGCTAACTGAATCAGCACTTTCGGACATGAGCGTCACGGCAGTGAGCAATGACGGATACGGTAACATCACCTTCGAAAGAACCGATGATGACGGTAACTCCTCTGAAATGATGATGCCGGGAAGTTGGAGTCTCTACTTGAACCGCACTGTCGGGACGAAAATGTGGTTCATGGACACCAGTAGCGAACCGTTCACAACCGATGATGCTGACAACAATACGTTGATTCTTGACGTAAATTACGCTGCATTGGAAGTTGAAATTGGTGGTAAAATCTATTGGGATCTCGATAATAACAGTCTACCAAGCATGAACGAAGGTATTCCAGAAATGAATGTCACCCTTCAAGGAACCAATAATTCCGAGTACTCAACCGTCGTTCAAAGCGATGAGCAAGGAGTATGGCGAGCCTTTGTCCCAATCCGTGACGTGTACAACGTTTCGGTGACAAAGGATGGTTTCGAGACCGTTTATTACGAAACTGACAACACAACTGGATACATGGTCTTGGACAGTCCCGATTCAAAGGATATTGAAGTTTCAGCTGGTTCAGTTCAGGTGACTGGATCGGTGACCGACCAAATTGATGCAGCTCGCCTTGAGGGCGCTTCGATTGTTCTCTATCCCGCTGTCGGTATCGAGCGGGACATCATTGAACTCACAGGAACCGTGGTTGATGATGTTCTCGAATGGAATGCAGAAATTCAACCGGGTGAATGGATTGTCATCGTGACCGATACGAATCCTGGTCCGAATGGAGGCGGTGTCGCCATTGGTATGCTCGATGCTTCTGTTGCCAACGGTGGAAACATCTCGATGGTGATGGCGCTTGGCGGATATGTCGACCTCGCAACCTCTTGGAACGATATCGCACAGGAAAGCCACCACGCTGGATCTGATGATACAGAAGGAGCAGCCATGCTACAAGCACCGGTTGACATCGAAGTGACCTTTGGTGAGATGAGTTGGATGATGGACGTACCAGCATCCGGAACCCTCACAAAGTTGCTCCCCGAGGGCAGTGTTGCTTTCGACAGCGAATTTGTCACGGTGCAACATGATGACGCACTTGAGATGGAATACTATGGTGGTCAAACTGCTAACGTGAACGCAGACTCTACGATTTCGACGACGTTGAACTACAACCGTCGTGTCAATTCAGACTTGGTTTTGGAATACAACAATGCCTCCTTGGTCAACGCAACCTCTGTTGACATCGCTAACCCAGAAGTCATGGCCCGTGTATCCTCTACAAACGAGAGCAACTACGATGTCATCAGCTTTGACATCGATGTGACCTACAACGGTACCGAAGTGATGGATATCTTCTCTGTCTCTGCTGAGATGGGCCTTGCCCAAGATTCTGGATTGTGGACGGTTGAAGTGTACAATACATCGAGCGAAGCCTACGAAAGCAGCACTGACGTGAGCCTTGGTATTGGTGATAACGAAACTTCGGCTGTCGCCACTGCAACGGTAAGCATTCGAGTAACGCTGCCTTCGGTTGAAGACGCTTGGCACTTGGATGATGCACATCGTGTCACCCTACGTATGGAAAGCGAACTTGGCGAAGCCAGTCAATCCTCTGTCAAGGTCATTGTGCCTCAAAACTTCGGATTCAGCATCGGTGAAGCAACTGAGGTCGTCGGTATCTCCCCTCTTGTGGAGCGATCGTTCTCCTTCGAGGTCACCAATGATGGAAACGGCCAGGATACATTCAGCATTGAATTGCTTGAAAGCGGTGTGCCGGCAGATTGGTCGGTCACTCCAATGAATACCAACCTGACATTGGCAAAGGGTGAAACACGAACGCAGCAATTCTCAGTCTTCGCTCCTGCGTCCTTTGACGGTGGTGAATTTGACCTGACTGTCTATGTTATCGGCAGTGATGAAGAACAACCTGAAGAAATTGATGTTACCGTCCAGTACGCTCAGATCAAGCTCAATATCGATCAAGGTGCTATCGTCACTGAATCCGGCCAAATCGCTGGTGTATCCGGCGATGTCGTGATCCCCGTTGAAAACCTTGGTCTTCTCGATGCTACATCGGTGATTGTCTATCTTACTCCTGATGGTGAGGCGGAGCGATCCGTGACGATTTCCGTTCCCGCTGAAAGCACCGTGAACGCGGTCTTTGACGGCATCACACAAACGCAAGGAAACAAGCGTTACGATGTTCGAGTCGAACTTGCAGGTGAGGAAGCGAATAACGTTGAGGAAATCACTCCTGACAACGGCGTATTTGACCTATCGATCGAATACAACACTGCAACTTCATCTGACGGTGATTCAATCTGGCTCACTTTGGCGATTGTAGCACTTGGTTTGCTCGTGATCTACGGCGGTGTGCGCACAGCACGTAGCCGTGGTGGAACGAAGTTCTGATGTTCGTTTTTCGCTGCAAAAACAAACAAGGGTTCTTGTGCCCAACACGGTAGAGTGAAAGCCATGGAGGGACTTCGTGACGTTGAGTATCTTCCAGAACCAACGGACCGGAGCATCGTTTCGGCTGTTGATCCAACGGTACTTGACTTCCAAAACGAATGGCGTTCGGAAGTTATGGGGTGGGCTCCTGTACAAGTTGAACCCATCGTGAGGAGTCACCGCTCCCGTGGAACCATCACAGGGATGATCGCTTTTGCAGTCTTTGTTTCCGTCAGTCTTCTGGCCTGGCAAAACCAATGGCTTGTGGTTGCATTACCGCTTCCAGATTCAGAGTGGGCTTACGAAGAAACAAATATTCGCTCCTTACAAGAAGACGGTTGGAGTGGTGAAGGTGTACGATTGTGCATGGTGGACACGGGTATTGACGCCACTCATGAAGCCCTCATGGATGTTGAGGTCGTCTTCAAGGACCTTATCGGTACATCAGTAACGCCAATGGACTACGGGGTTGTTGCCCACGGAACCCTGATGTCTGGAATTCTGCTGGCAGGGCAGCATCAACAAGGGGCTGCTCCTAATGTGACCTTTGCAATGGTAGCGGCCCTCGAGGACAACGGAAATGGTGAAAATGCAGGTTTGGATTCAGATGTGGCAGATGCGGTGAAATGGTGCCAATTTGAATTCGAGGCTGATATCATCTCACTCTCTCTGGGCGGAACTCCTGCCGTTGGGGAAAACCGGGAAGGAGCGTCTGCGTCTGCGGTTCGTCAAGCGACAGACGCTGGCGTCTATGTCGTTGCTGCCGCTGGAAATGACGGCCAAGATGATGATGGTGATGTAGCCTCGCCAGGAAGTGTCACGCTAGCCATTTCAGTGGGGGCTACGCAAAAGTCCGGTGAAATTTGGGCAAATTCCTCGCTTGGAGGACCGATGACAAATGCAGGGGAGTTCCGTTTAAGCCCGCATCAAAAACCAGAAATCGTGGCGCCAGGGCAACGGATCATCAGTACAGGGGGCCAAAATTTGTGGTATTCGAGCAGTGGAACATCAGATTCGACCGTCTTCGTTGCGGGAGCACTTGCACTGATCCTCGAAGCGAATCCGAACCTAAAACCTCAACCTGATGGAGATGCCTCATGTCTCATCCATGTCAAAGAAGCGTTGCAACAATCAGCGCGTACACAAGGTGCTTCTGAACATGACGAATACTTCGGTTACGGCTCACTTGATGCTAAAGCTTGGATGGAGCAATCACGCCTAATTTCGGACTGCTGAGTGATATTTTAACCCAAAAAGGACTGCGATTGGGGGAGTCGTTTCATTAAATTATTGCCGTTTTATGTTGCCAAAGGTCTTGTAAAATTCCATAATTCGGAGCATACAATGATACAAATAAGATAAATTGATACGATTCAATCGCCAATTGAGGCGCAGTATTATATTCGTCCCGTTCATGGGACAATTTGGAGACTTGACTATGTCCCGGAATCTAAAAACAAAATCTATGTCGCTCATCATGCTGTATCTCGTATCCATCGTGATTGGCATGGCCGCTGTCCCAACTGCTCAAGCCGTCAACGAAACAACCCAAGGAACCGTGACTGGTACCGAGACATGGTCCGGAACGATGAATCTCCAGGGCGACGTTACGGTCGCAGAAGGTGCGAAACTTATCGTCAACGCAGGTACAACGGTCAACATACCCTTCGGAAAATTCATCGATGTTGAAGGGGCTATTTGTATCGGAGATTCATCTTGCGGTGCCAGTGCAGGTTCATCATCGAGCAAGGCTCGTTTCATTTGGCAAACACCAACAGACTACAACAAGGTCGGACGATGCCTTAGCAATCAATCAAACGTGCTTAACAACCCCGACGCTGCTTGTGGTTCGGGAATGATCATCCGTGACACCATTGACCAGTCCATTACTTCAATCAACTTTGCACACTTTGAGAATGCCTACGGATACCCTATTTACGTGCCGAGTCTGCAATCCGTCCAATACGGCGCACTGGTGTTTGACGGATCGAGTACGACCGCAACCGGACTGAGTTTCACAGATATCAATACCTCCAACATCATCGGTGTCGACCTCGCATCCCCAGTCATTACAAACTCTGAATTCGAACTTGGTATTGACGGCCAGGGATACGACGCTGCGGCAGTTCGTGCTTATGGTGCTGGTGCAGGTATTATCTCAACCTTCCAACTCAAATCATCGACCTTCGTAGGCAATGATGCAGATTGCGGTCAACAAGGCGGTGGCCGTGCGGTGATTTACGTCGAAGATTCCTACATCGATATGGACGATCTCACCATCAGCCAGAATTCCTACGGATTACTCTTGAAATCGAGTTCAGGCTCCCTCACGAACTCGGATATCAACGTTAAGTGCAACGCCATTGACACCAACTCATTGAAAACAACCGGTTCAATCGAACACACGCTCATCGTCAACGATAACGTGATCGAAACTGAAGAAGGTGCAGGTCTCACCGCCTACGATGGAGCGAAGGTGTACGCTGCACGTAACACCATCAGTGGCGCTGCAGAGGGTTCAGGCGTTGGTATCCGCTCATCAATTGTTGAACTCCATGAGAACTCAATTGGCCCCGTAGGGGGCTGGAACGGTATTTGGATTTACGGCACATCCGATGTCATCGCTGAAAACAACACCATCGAAAGTACGGGCAAAGAACCCGTCCTCATTGGAGAATATCACTACCAAGACTCTGGATGGCAAGTACCGGCACCAAGCGCAGCTCGCCTTTATCTGGCCAACAACATGATTCGAGAAAACACAGGAACATGCAATTCACAGATGTATGATGGTGATTTCCCCTGTCCTGCGGTCCACGTTTTCCGTTCCTCTGCTACCATCGTTGACAACACGATCACCAACAGTACGGGAGACATCATCCGCGCCAAGGGTTCCATCGTCAATGTACAACGCAATACGGGAGATTCCCAAGGTGGATTTGCGGGCAATATCAGCGTGCATGACGACAATTACGGTAACAAATATGGTTCCATCGCCTACTTTTCAGGCAATACATGGACCGGTGTTTCTCAAGTTTACAACGTCACAGAATCCAGAATGACGGTCCAATCCGAGCAAATCCCTTCACCTGGTTTTGGTGAATTATTCCCCGTTAGTATCAGCTGGCTCGGTGCAGAATGTCCGTACGTTCAAGATGAATGTCTCAAACTGCCCGGTACCGTCAGCATGCCACCCGCTCAAATGCCCTTGGCGCTTGAGTTAATCGACAATGCTACGGTCTTCTCATACGCAGATGTGCAAAATTTCGACTCCACCATGATTCATGTTCAAAACCAAAACACAGCATGGGGTTCTCAAGTTCGTGAAGGTGAACTTGTGCGATACCAAGTCAAAGCCAAGAATTCCAACGTCGCTGGAGCAACAGTGGTGATCAAGGATTCGACTGGTTTGCCCCTCTACGAATTGACAACGGATGCCTTCGGTTTTACCCAGCAAGTCTCCCTACCTTCCGATTTCTTACTCGACCGCAATTGGAATCACCAAGTTGGTGATAAAAACGCAGCCATACCTGGTTCCAATGACGGGACGGGTCAACCGATTTATGTTGACGAGGACTCATGTGCAGACGGAATTGATAACGATGGTGACACCTACATCGACGAAGATGACACAACGACCAATGACGGTTCAAACTGCGTTGGTGGCAACCGTGAAATGCCCTTTTACACCGTTGAAGCCTTCAAATTTGGCAGTGGTACCAAAGACCTCTCCTACGTTCTCTCTGGCCCTGTTGATGACGTCATTAATCTTGATAACCTTCGGCCAGGTGTAACCGTCAACGAAATAGACGGCGCTTCATTTGCCACGACAGTCACCCTGACCGGTCAAGCATGGGACGGTGCCAAGTGGCCATATGCCAACGACAACACTGCGAATCAGAAGCAATTCGGTGTCATTGAACGTGTAGAAATACAACCACCTGGTTCTTCAGAGTGGTATTCAGCCTCTGATATGTCCGGATCCAACGGTGACATAACCATGGCGAACCATCCGTACAAAGACTGGTCCTTTGACTGGGATATGTCCGCTCACCCAGAAGGTGAAAGCGACGTTACCTTCCGTGTTCGATCCTACGATGGTTTGGATTATTCTCCAGTTGAGGTACGTCAATACAAACTCAATCTGGTAGCACCGACCATCCTTGTCGATGTTCCATCGACTGGAAGCACGCACTCTACGGGCAAAGTTTTGTTCCAGGGAACTGCATCTGACCCCTATCAAGGTACTTCTGGAAGCGATGTGAAACAAATTTGGTTCAATATTATTGGCCCGGGTACCATCCAACGATTCGCAGAAAGCGGCTCCACAAGTTGGGCATACGAATGGGATGTTTCCGAATTGCCCTCAGGTGAATATACGGTGACGATATGGGCTGCCGACAGTGACTTTTGCATCGATAATGAATCAGAATGTAATGTTGAGACACGCGTCCTCAATATCGTCAATGAAAACACTCCGCCAAATCTCCAGCTTTCATGGATAGGATCTGCTGACCAATTAACCGGTGGCATCAACGGCGATACGATTCGAGCTGAGGTTGATACGAAAATCATCGGCGTTGCACGAGACATTGGTGGACAAGTAACACGGGTTGAAATTGACATTGTCGACCTGTCAAACGGTTTGACTCTCAACAACGGTCCGTTGCCTGTGACATCCTTCAACCCTGATGGCTCCTGGGTCGCAACGTGGGATACGTCGAGATTGGTTCACGAAGTGATCTACGAAGTCACAGTTCGTGCCTATGACGGTGAAGACTACTCTGCAGCCACAGTTTGGCGTATGGAAATTAACAACCCGCTCGATGCAGCAAACCTCGACCCGCTCTTCAACGAAACTGGTTGGGCAGGATCATTGACCATCTTCTGTGATACCAAGTCAAATTCCTTTGACCGATGTGGTGGAGGTGCATCCATTGATTTGTCCTCCTTCTTTTCGGATCCAGATGGAAGCGGTGATCCAAATAACGATCTTGAGTTTAGCGTCTTTGACGACCAGAGCACCATCGAAGACGACTTTTATGGAGACTTCATGCGAATCAACCGGGTGACAGGTGTTGCAACATACGACCCAATGGACTACATGGCCCAAACCACGAGCACCATCTCCGAATGGTCGCTCAACGGCGTGATGTTCTACGCACAAGACGATCAGGACTCGAAGGTATATTCACTCAAGGTGAATTTCCTGGTGCGTGCCATTACCTTCAGTGCAGAGCGTGTTGATACCGGTTCGATTACGCCTACGGACCCTGCAACCTTCCAGGGTGAAGGTCTACCGGGCAGCCAAGTTATCATTCGCTTCGCAGATGGAAATGCGAAGTTGAATTCTACTCGCGTTCTTTCTGATGGTACCTGGTCCATGGATTTGACAACCAGTCAACTTGGAATCGAAGGGTCCTCTGCGGTCATCTTTGAGATGGACGGGCAGACCTTCAGCTTCGCTGGACAGACCGACAATGCTGAGTTTTCCATCAACGTCGCAGGTTCGGGAGACGGTGAGTCGGGTATGCTTGGAATTATTCTCATCGTGATAGCCGTTCTCGTTCTGATCGCAGTGGGGGCATTCTTCTTCATTGAATTCGAGGAAGTACCCGACGAAGATGAGCTAACAAGCGATGATTCTGGTGCTGAGGAAGACCCATACGCATGGGCCAAGGCGAAACAAGCGGCAGTTCCACTACCACAGACACAGGTGGGCCAAGTTCAGGAAACTGCAGCTGCAGCACCTGCTGCTGCTCAGCACCCAGGTTGGTTGTGGGACCAAACAACGAATCAGTGGGTTCCTGACCCCAATTATCAGCCCGAACAGTGAACACCACATCGGGGGCGCATTCAATGGTGGTTCAACCTAAACCAGGCGTGCAGGAGCGAATCCTGTTGCATTTGCTAGACTACTCCGATTTCATTGATAGTATCGAAGTCCCCTTTGCCTTGTCGCAAATGGGTATTGCCAATGCGGTTGCTATCGCTCGTTCAAATGTCCCTCGTGCTATTGCGGGATTAAAAGACGACGGTGTACTTGTCGAGCGCCAGGCTCACGTGAAAGGTGTATCGAGAAAACGGAAAGCATACTTTTTGACCGATAGTGGAACCCTGCTTGCAGGAGACACGTGGGAACGTTTGTCAGAGTACCCAATTCGTTGTATCCTCGATGACCAGCCTCCCATTGACACTACTTTGGGCGGGGCGAAGTCAGTACTCCCCTTTGAGATGCGACCGGTAGATATTCTTCGTTATCTCGACGAACACGGGTGCCTTGACCTTCGCACCCTCTCGGCAGATCTCGTTGAACGAGACCTTTCAAAGCACATTGAGAAACAACTTGTCACATCACTGGCTGATTTGCCACGCTTGCGCCACTTCTACGGAAGAGAAACAGAATTAGACAACATGGTCAATTTGCTCGAGGCTCGAGCAACGACGCTTCTTATTCCCGGAATTGCAGGTATTGGTAAGACGACTGTTGCTTCAAAACTCATTGAACGATTCATGCATCGTCGCAATCTCCTCTACCACCGATGCCAAGAATGGGAAGGCTCCCGTTCGTTCTTTGAATCCATTGCTGATTGGCTTTCCAGCATGGGTAATTCGGACTTTACGACCTATCTTGCTGCCACACCAATTCCTCAGCCTGGAGATGCAGCACGCCTTCTTATTGAAGCCCTCGAAGGTTCACCTTCACTGATTGTGATCGATGATTTCCACAAAGTATCGGACTTGGTGCTTCATCAAACCTTCCAGGCCATGTCACTGGCCTTATTGGGAAGCCAAGAGAAAATAGGCTTGGTCATGTTTTCCCGGTCATTCAAGCCGGTAGTTCCCACCAAGGACGCAGAAGGGCGAATCGCCAGCCTGGTGTTACCGCTTGACGGTCTTGACCCCGATTCAGGTCGTAAACTCCTCAGCAGTTTCGTTGAACTCGGCGACGAACAATGGTTGCACATCCACGGATTGTCTCGTGGTCACCCGTTGGTGCTGGAACTCATCAATCGCGGCGCTTCTGCAGGAGCCTTTCACGAAACCCTAGAGAATTACGTGACGGTTGAGATTTTCTCAAAATTAACCGCAGAACAAAAGCGAGTTCTTTCCGCCCTCTCCATCTACCGTGAACCAGTCAAACTCGAAGCATTGGCACAGCAGAATCTTGACACCGATGAACTCGATGAATTGGTAGAATCTGGTTTGGCCCGCCAAGCGGATACAGAAACATACGACGTTCACGATTTGATTCGAGAGTTTCTCCTACGGAGCTTATCGCCAGCCCTTCGAGAAGAATTTCACGGGAAGTGCGTTGACTGGTACACGAAACAATCGCCAAATCATGACGTCCTCATTGAATTGATCTACCATTCAATCCAGGCCAAACAATTTGATGCAGCCTCCGATCTTATCGTGAAGGAAGGGAGGCAACTCGTATCTCTGGGTCATATGGAATTGCTCGGCTTGGTTGAACAAATAGACACTTCGAATCTCGCACATGCAGTCATGGTTTCCCTAGCACAATTACGTGGTGAGATGCTCGCACTCTTGGGGCGTCTTGACGATGCCGAGGCGGTCTTGAACGAAGCCCTCAAGTTGGCCAAGAAGAAGTCTGATGTATTGGTCCAGGCAGAAATTTTGTCGGCACTTGCGGACGTGAGTCGTAAACACGGGAATAGTGACACCGCTCTCAAGCGTCACAAAGAGGCACTCAAGCACTATATCGCCTTGAGTCATGCTCGCTGGGCTGCTCGTACCTACAACAACATCGGGTATCTCTTGCGCCGTAAGAACGAACGAAACAAAGCCTTGGAGGCATATGGTGAAGTTGAAGCTATTCTCAAAGGTTCACAGGACGATAAACTTCTCAACAGTCAAATTACACTCGCACGTGCACTCATTGACCTCGGGGAGGTTGAACGTGCACGTGAACATGCCATGGCGTCACACGAACGAACTTCTGAACTCGGAGACTCTGCTCTTCATGCTCGGGCCCAAGCTGTCTTGGGGCGATATTATTCCCGCGTTGATCAATCTGAACTCGCTCTCTTCCACTATTACGAAGCCTTGGAAGCCATGAACGAAGCGGGTGACCCACAAGCCTTGGTTGAGATTACCATCCTCTTTGGTGAAGTTCTGCACGATGCTGGAAGGACGGAAGAAGCGATGGAGCACTACCGGGAGGCTTTGGTTGTGGCAGAAAATAACGACCTTCGAATGCAAATCGGGGAATTGTTAACTCGTTTGGGCGGCGTCACGCCCGACCGACAACGCAGGATGGAATATCTTCAACGTGCTCTTACTGTGTTCAGAGAACTCGGTGCCCGAACTCGTATGAAGGAAGTTCAAACGATGGTTCACAGAGCCGTCATGGGTCGCTGAATCATTGGACTGCTTTTGGTCTGTCAAGTGACAAGAAGGTCACACCATCTTCATGGACAACCCACAAGCGGTCAACACCGGCGAGGGGAACTGTTCCTTCGTGTGTGCCCGCTCCAGTACCAGAAAGTGCGACTCTCATGTCAAGTGAGCCTCCTTCGTCAACAAGAATCACCGCTGTATCTGTTAATTCAATCAAAAAGAGAGATTCATCGGCTTCAGTTGGACGCCATGATATCTCTTCGGCATAACTGACATTACCGATTCGGCTGGCCTCATCAGCACGCTCGATAGCTGCTGCAATGTCGTCCATGTTGGCTTGGATTGCTTCCTCATTCCATCGCAGTCGGGTATTGGTCTCAATGTCCCATGCCCAAACGCTGAACATCGTCATCAAGAGGACACCAAGAAGGAAGGTGAAGATGTAACCCAGTTCAGTTGCAGCGGCCCGGACGTCCTTTGTGAGTTGGGGATACTTCAGATCATCACCTCCCGCGAGCGGACATCAAGTGATGCCATCTGGAGCGTGAATTCAATGATTTCTCCATTTGTATGCCATACTGCCTCGGATGTGCCGTATGATGGGTCTGGGACCCAGCCTACATAATCCGTGAGTAAATCCAAACGCCCTGGATAGACCGTCCAATCCTCACTGGCTTCCAACCCGATACCGGCTTCATCAGCAATGGCCGTTCCATAGGGTTCGGCCCAACCTCGTCGAACTTCGTATGCAGGTGTTGAAGCGAGCGATGTACGTTGAACAAGTTCAATGTCAAGTTCAAGTTCACCAGCCCCAGTCATACTGTCTGCTGTGGGGTGGAGTGAAGGGACAGTTGCTGCAAACCGAGGGCCAGGACCACCACGGTCAGATGGTGGAGCGACTACGTAGGGTCTGAATTCAGGATGATTTGTGAGCACGGCTCCTCCGCTGTAGGCGACTTCCATGCCATCAACTGATGATGCAAATTGATAGGATAGGCGAGACAAATGGAAGGCCCAAACCGTTCCAATCGTGGCGTGGTCGCTTTCACCATTGTCGCCCAATACGTCAATGCTTAGACTTGCAGGATGGCGCCCTTCATTCCACGCTCGTCTGATGTCAACTTCGCCTCGTCCACCCATGCGCTCCCAAGGCAAATCGGTAGTGATCCAACCGCTGGCTTGCGTGTTGACCTTTGTGCAACGCTCTGCTCCATCATGGACGAGGTGCTGCATTCCATCGGTTCCACTCAAACGCATGAGACGTATCGGATGGTCTTGTTCAACGGTAACGGTTGTTTCACCGCTGTTGAGCACAAGTGTCGCATCGTCATTGCTGTCGAGGAAGATTCCGGTTTGGTTGGCTGCACCACTTGCATTCCACGAGGAGGTATAACCAGCCAGTTGGATGCGCAGGTTTTCCGCTGTTGTGTTGTGGTTGTTATGATAGGCGAAGGAGCCACCCGATAAGGCGCCCGTGTCCCCTGCAGGCACCCACATATGGCCCGTTACGGCATCGGTGAGATTGGTTTCATGAGCGACCGACCATGTGACGAAAAAGGCCCCATCACCATCCAAGGTTGGAGATCCATCAACGCCGCTTGGTGGCCATTGTACATCCTCCACCCCGCCTGGTTGAACCGAAATCCCACCACCTCGCCACGTGATGGTGATGATTTGTTCGCCGGGATTTGAAAGGCGCAGGAGTCCATCCATGCTGGGTGGTTGGAAGGTCTGGCCCAAGTAGGCGCCTGTCGTTGAAGGCCATGAGGTTACTCCGACATCATCACCGCTGCCTGCAAGAAGCAGCATACGTGAGGGTGCGCTTGTCGTTACGTGAATCACGGCTGCTTGGGAGAGATTGAGGTCATGGGTTGATGTAACCGAGGTGCGAGAAAGGTTGCTGGTATAGCCGTAGTGAATCGAAGTTTCTCCATTTACGGTGAGATGTATTTGATTAGCAACATCACTGATGATGTGAAGTGATGTGGGACCAGCCTGCACGGGTATGGACCATGCTTGCCCGCGTTTATCTGCGGGTTCCGGGTCATTGGGGAGCATGTAGGTGGCACCTCCATCTCCTCGCAATCCGATAACGTTCAATGGATGGCTGGATGCAAGCACAGTCTCACCGCGAGCGCTGAGATTGAGCGTAACCATTTCATCCACTCGCAGTTGTGTTGTCTCCACTTCTACATCATCTTCAGCGAGTGTGAGATCGATTGGACCAAGCGGCATGGCAAGGCCGGGTGTAACGGTGACGCTTGCGGCATCAAATGCTGGGTCCAGCGTGTAGTAATAAGGTCGGTCGGGACCGAGACGCAAGTCGGTGATGCACACCGAAGAAACGAGGCTTTCGGGGTGGCGTATCTCAAGGGTATCATCAAAGTCAAGTGCCCCACGGGCACGAAGCGACATTGCTTCTTCCCAGGTAGCAGAATACCACATACCGCCTCGTAGACTGTCCCATACGAGGTTTCCATCCACTGGAATGAGGGTGCTATGAGTTGAATCACCAGGCATGCCACGTTCGCTCAACTCAGCGGTCTCATGAGCGAGGAGTGTCATTTGTGATGACATATCGTGTCGTTCAACCGAGCCTTCCATTTCTTCGATGACAGGCATCATTGAAATCATCATCAAACCGATGATAGAAAGAACGCCTCCAAAGAGGAGGACGGTAGCGACAGCAGCCGATACTGCCTCCTCATCTCGCTTCAGATTGAACTTCAACGGCTCACCTCGATGCGTTGCAAGTCAACTTCAAAATAGAGCGGGAGGTCTTGTGAGGAGATACTGAATCCATCAGCACCACTGGCTCGCTGATAAGGTGAAAAACCGATGAATGTATCAAGCGTTCCAGCCGAGCGTTGAATGGTATAGTCGGAGAGCCATGTCTCGTGATATTGAGGTGTGATAACGTCATGCAGAACATTTGTGACCAAGAACCGGACATTGTACGAGGGTCCACTGAACAGTGTCATGGGTCCCTGCGAGATGAATTCCATTCCAATGTTGCTTCCAGTGCCGATTGAACCGTTGGAAACAATGTCGGTAAGAAGAAGGGATAGGCGCAACTCATCGTTCGCCATCCGATCAAAATCAATCATCGGCATGGTGGTCACATCCCACGCACCGTTCGGGAAGCGTTCCGCACGTGCATTGTTCATGAGAACGATTTGATGTTCTCCTTGACCCAGAGATGTCTGAATTTGTAGACCCGATAGCGTGATCTCAAAACTACGGTGAAGAAGTTGACCTTGTTCTCCATAGATGCTCGCCATCATCCAATGACTATCGCTGATGTTGTGGGTGACAAATACTTCTTGATGGCTCGCAGTGAGGGCGGATGTAAATTCGTTCAGCTCCGACTCGATGGTGATGCTTCGGGCACTCTCATTGGCCGCTAATACGGCGATGGTGGTGCCGTTGACGGTTCGAAGCGTGATGCTCTCAGTGGGTGTGAAATCGGCAGCAATGTACCAATGTTCCACGTTTTGTACGGAGCGTATCGAGGTGGATTGCATAGCGAGTGTGTTACGAAAGCCCGTTCCATCCGGGGCATTGCCAGCAACTTCGACACGATCTTCGATTCGGTCTGCGATGCCACTGGCCGAGTTCCAATTTGTATTGTCCTCAAAATCCGAAAGATAGGGATTGAGGAAAATCCACACTCCGCCCATAATGGTGATGACCATGGCCAAGAGCATGACGACGCCAAGAACTTCACTCACAGCACGCTCGTCCTGCTTGGACTGGCGTCGTGATATGACCTCGGCGTGTTGGTTCACGCTCCATGTCACGATGCGGTATCATTTAGCCATTGACCTTGTTTTGGCTATGATGGCTCAGTTGGCGGTCTTTTTCTCCGCTTCTACCCGCTTCGTAGTATCGCCAATGTAGTGGGAGAATTCCGGGCCGTCCTGCATTGATATTTTGAGGTCCC
The DNA here is from genome assembly GCA_016778305.1 of Candidatus Poseidonia sp. GTDB lineage: Archaea > Thermoplasmatota > Poseidoniia > Poseidoniales > Poseidoniaceae > Poseidonia. The sequence continues at coordinate 25,288 of JADHPT010000001.1, forward strand.
CGCTAAAGATCTCCTCGATGTAATACAAAACCGTCGACTCAGCGATATGTGGCATGTTGTTTTTCTCGCTGAGGTGGGTGAGTGTGATGGTACGAGTTGCTTCAGTGCAAACTTCCGCTAAGAATTGACCTGTTTGGTCGTTGGAAAGGTGACCGCCTCTGCCAGTAATGCGATCTTTGAGTGAATAAGGGTACGGTCCAGAAACCAATCGTTGATGGTCATAATTGGATTCAATCGAGATATGTTCACAACCACGAACATGGGTAATCAGTTCGTCGGTCCAAGATCCCAAATCGGTAATGATGGCAGCACGTTCTCCTCCGTGGCTGGCAACGAAGGCGACGTTATCGGACCCGTCATGAGGGACAGGGACGGGTAGGAGTGTGAGGTCGTCACCAATTTTCACCAAATCAAGGGAGTTGAAGTACTTCGTAAGTTCTGGGTTGAGGCCGAGTTCGAGGGCTGTCCGTTCGTTGGCTAAAACGGGGATGTTCCATTTGGATTGAACGACGGAAGCGCCCCCTCCGTGGTCACCGTGATGGTGAGAAATAACGACGCAATCAATGTCTTCTGGTTCCAAATTCAGTCTTGCCAATCGCTTCTTGAGTTGGACACCGCTGAAACCCTGGTCGATCAGGATTTTTGCATTGGGTGTTTCAAGAAGAGTAGAGTTTCCTCTGCTTCCCGTTCCCAAGTGCGTGATGGTCATCGTCATGTGAACAAAAGATACCCGTCGCGGGAGGGACTTGAACACACCGCTTCTCTCTCCCACAGTCGGCTTGTTTTTGCATGGTTTGAGGGTTGAGGAAGCCAGCAATGTATGAACAATGTTCCATCAGCCTCATAAGCAATCTTTCAAAGGTGTTCACGGGGCGAAGCGTATGTTACGCATGGGGCAGTAATATGAGGAGAAGTCAATCTACACTGTTGACGACCATAGCGGTCATCTCAAGCCTTCTTTTCATGTCCCAATTTCCAGCCATCTCAAATGTGGCGAACATCCATCCTGACGACACTACCCAAACACCTCCACCCAACACCGACACGGATGGTGATATGATCCCTGACGTCCATGAAACGCTCTTTGAAGAATGGATGAACTGGACCTCTGTCGACGGACGTGATGTATTCCTTCAAGGCATGGACAAAAATAACGCCTCGGATGCATCCACTGATTTTGATCGTGATGGATTGAACGCAACCGAAGAGTTTTGTTGGCCCTATCCTGCCAACTGTACATCACCTGGATTTCCTCGAGGTTTAACGGGACAACTGGATGAAAATAACGACCGAATCTACCTTGACCCTCGTCTTTCCGACACCGATGGTGATGGAATGCCCGACGGATATGAGGCGTATATGTGCCTCCGAACAGGTGGTTTTGACACATCAGCACAACGTTACAACTGCGGATCCTTTGACCCACTCAACAACAGTGATTTCACCCTCGATGGGGACAACGATGGCTTTGATGTTGACCGAAACGGCGAAATGAGTGAATCCGAACGGTATACCGCTCCCGAAGAATACGCCTACGGAACTCCACTCAACTTTACGACAGAGCTCGACGGTTTGTGGTGTCACGCAACCCTTCCAGAGGGTTCAGTTCTCAAGAGCTGGCCCTACATTCAATCAGGGGCAAATGCGTCCTTCCATAATCTTCTACCAGCCTGCACCACCAATTCAACCGCTCCAGTCGGCGAAGATATGTGGCTTGGAACCGACCCGCTTCTTGACGATTCGGATCGCTATTATTGGGATGGTTTCTCAATTCGCCCCTTGTATCCATCCTTCGGTGACGGTATGCCCGATGGGTGGGAAGTTCATTTCGGACTGGACCCCCTCAACCGTAGCAATGCACTTGCCGACCCTGACCGAGACGGCTGGGATACAAATCGTGATGGTGCGATTTCTGCCGACCTTGCTCGAACGGACACGGCCATGGATTTCGGAGAAGCCCTTTCCACCCTGCAAGAGTACGGCGTTCATTTCGATGAGGGTAATACGGTTTACCCGGGACTGAAGTCAACACCACTCGGGGAGGGCACGGATTACAACGTTATGCCACTGGTCTACGATGCGATAGAAGATGAAATGGCCGTCATGCACCACGACATACGTGCGCTTGATGAGCAAGATGGAGATCTTTACGTTATGACAAAGTATGGTATTTCAGTACTCAATTTAGAGGAATCTTCCCAATACCATCAATGGATGCCCCAAGGCGTGGAAATTCACGATGGATTGTTGGTCCGCGCAAACGGCATACCCTACGCCCTTGCTCTCGCTACGACGGCAGGTTTTGGCCTTGCTCCGCTTTTGGCAGATGGTTCACTCGCCAATCTGGACTCATGGGATTGGAGCATGGTCGGTGAACTTCACGCCCTGTCCCTTCTCCAAGGCACGGACGGAAACCAACAGGTGATCGGTCTTGGGCATGCAGGTGTTGGTGGAATCATCGACATCTCGTCGCTCGGATCGATCAGCGAAACCTTCGCTCTCGGGCAAGGTTTGCGTGCTGGTCTTGAAACAGCTAACGCATCGGTCACGGACATTGAACACGGCTCTGTCGGAGGCTCAACACTCGTTCTTTTCGTAGCTACCGACCGAGGCCTCATGACGGTTGAAACAGCTTCGGCCCGTGACGAGGCTATTGGTGAATGGCGTTTCTTCTACACTCAAGAATCAACGGGCATCTCACCTGACGTTGATGAATTGCGCAGTTTGCCGCTCGGTACTGTTGGCAATCCAGCAGAAGTGAGAGACATACTTCTTGACGGTCCTTCGTCAAACAATGCTCAATCTCTATGGTTTGGAACACCAGCGGGATTGCACAAGATGAATCTCGTAGAGGATACAATCGAGCACAGTGGGCTCCTGTTGCATCCGGGTGTGGACGGTACATTATCCAAAGAAACCAATAGTATTCAATCGATTTACGTCACAGGTGACGAATTGCTGATTGGTTCAGATTGGGGCATGTGGGCGATTGCCGGTGATTACACCGCCGTATATGGGCTTCAGGATCAGACACGACTTCCGGGTGAAATTACTGCCATCAGCACCATGCTCGTTGATGGGAATATGACCATTTTTGCAGGAGCCTCTCCGGGACGCTACGCGAACTTGCAACTCATCGATCCGGGCGCCAATGATTCCGATGCTGACGGCATGCCAGACGGCTGGGAAGTCATTCACGGACTGGACCCCACTGACCCTTGGGATGCACTTTATGACACCGACGGGGACGGTCTTGATCTCGACCAATCTGGTGATATGAATTTGGAGCGCTTGTGGACCAATCTCGATGAATTCCGTTACGTTCAATCAACGCCTGAAGGCTACAATTCAACCGACCCCCGCGAGGGAGATACCGACGGTGACGGATTGGGAGACGGTGCTGAATACTTCGGATTCTTCTTTGAAGAATCGAATCTCTGGTGCCATTATGACGTCCAACTTGTCTACATTTGCAACGACGCTGCAGGCCTCGCAGCCAACGACACCTATCTGCAATATGCCAATATTGACAGCAATACCGATCCCACAAACCACGATTCTGATGGCGATGGTATGCCTGATGGTTGGGAGATTGAACATCGCCGATGGGTGGGCGCAACCTTCACTGGAGGAAATAACTGGAGTTTAGACCCTCTACGTGCTGAAGATGCAAACTGGGACGCAGACGGTGATGGCTTGCCAAACCTTTGTGAATATCAGTGGTCCATTGTGCGATTGGTTGGTCTCAACGGGGATTTACTCGCCGAGTACGGCGAATCCCCTGAAGCCGTAGCCAACTGGTCTGTAGCCGACCCCAATGCCATTGATTCGGATGGAGATACACTTCCCGACGGATGGGAATCCAAAGGCTTGTGCAGTTGGGACCCTTCTCGCAAAGGTGTTAATCCGCTCAACGGGTCTGACGCCTTTGAGAACCCAGACGGTGACGGATACGATATCAACAGGGACGGGAGCATCTCATCGGACGAGGCTTTTGTGAACTATCTCGAATATCACATCCGTAGCGACCTCTTTAGCGGCAACCAGACACTTGATGGAGTTGAGTTGCCAAATGGCTTCACAACGAATCTTTTCCAGAATATCTCAGAATATGGATTGCCTGAAGCCAATTTTGGCGAACGCGCCTCGGGGGCACTCGCAGTAGGGCAATCATCCTACAGCATTGGTGCAGCGGATCCATTGGATGCAGATTCGGACGACGACGGTATGCCGGACGGGTGGGAAATTTGGTTTGCCCGCTGGGACTTGCTCGAAGATGAATGGACTCTCAATCCAATGGACACTTCAGACCGTTGGGGTGATGCCGATAACGACGGCATGACCAACTGGGAAGAGTACAACTCCATTTCCCCATTGTATTCCCAAACGGATGCCAACCGCTCATCGCCTCAATGGTTTGTTACCACGATCGGTCAAGCCTATGCACTCCAACAATGGCCCGGTATTCCAACCGATTCTTCCTTTGGTGATTTCATTTCCCAGGATCAGATCAACGCTACAGGTTGGACCACCGACCCGAACAATGTCGACACTGACGGAGACGGTATGCTCGACGGGCTTGAATTGCTCTTCACGACCTGGAACGTCTCTGCCAATATGTGGACGCTGAATCCACTGGTCGCAGGGGACGGCGACTTTGATGGGGACGAAGACGGACTTATCGACCGCCAAGAATTTGCCCTCGCGGTGGAACAACCAGACAACGGTATTAACCACCCAAGCGACGCGCCACTCTTGCACGTCGATGGTGATTATCAACAACCTACTGAAAAAGCACAGCGTGTCTTCAACATCCTCATTTCAAAGGAAACCCGCGGTAAACGGCTCCTCAACGATTTCAATGCATGGCAGCAAGGTGAGCCACCCAATGCCTTCATTGAGGTCATTCTTGGCATGACGGATCCAACCATTGCTGATACCGACGGTGATGGCATGTACGACGGCTTCGAGTACTGGTTCACCTCTTGGGACCTTGAAGAAAACCGATGGGCGATGAATCCTCTTATCGACGGAGACGTGAACTTGGATTCAGACGGAGATAGTTTTGACTGCAACGAAGACGGTACCATCGACGTCAACGAAACTTTCAGCAACTTACGTGAATGGGAATCCAGAACGTGGGGGAAATACCTGAACCGAGACACTGTTCCCTCTGGAATCATTGATTTCGGAGAGGATGCCATGGCCGCCTACCAGGAAGAACTCGGCTATTCACTGATTCAAGCCCAAAGCGCACTTTACCTTGATTTCGTGGAAAAGGGACAAGACTCTCAGGATCGAATGGCTAAAATCAACACCTATGATAGCGAAAATTTCAATCGGAGTCTTCGAGGTGTGGCCGATCCGACCCACTCTGATTCCGATAGTGATGGAATTCCAGACGGTTGGGAATACTGCTACGCGACATACGGCATGGACGATATTACGACCATCAATCATTGGGCAGCCAACCCCCTTAACCCGTGGGACGTTAACTACGACGGAGACCATGACGGATGGTACGATCGAACCAGCTTTGATACCCCTGCCGAACAAGGCACATGGGAGAATCGGGTCTTTACACCATCTGGGCAACTCATCCAGAATGGACTGGGAGACCTTCCGTTCACGAATTTCATGGAGTACGGTAACGAGACACGCCCTGACCTCAACGACAGCGACGAGGACAGTCGTACTTTCGTGACGACCGTCGTGAACGGTGTCGTGACCTCTCACCTACGTGATTACAATTATTCCGATGGACGTGAGGTGTTCAAGTACGGTTCCAATCCGAGTGATAACGACACGGATGGCGATATGCTCCCTGACTGGTATGAATACAAAATGGGATGGAACGAGAACAATGACAATTTCAGCACCAATCTTGAGATCCGGGTTGTTTGGATCGACGTTGCCACAGGTGGTCCTTGCGATACGAGTACAACGTCCTGCTTGCCGTTATCACAGGATGGCTCAGGAGGCACACTCAGTCGCCCCGATCTGGAATTCACCTGGTTTACGTTGGACCCCTCCGACCCGAACGATGCTAACTTCGACCCTGATCAAGATGGGAATTGGGATTGTTCAGGGGCAGGGTGCACCTACGAATCATACACAAATTTCCAAGAATTCTATGCCATTACAACCAGTGATTATGCATCTCCAAATGCAGTCCGGCTGAGTGGATTGACCCACGAAGGGGCTCCCGTGACGGAAGGGTGGCAATTCAGAGCAGCCTTGTTGGGGCTCGGCCAAACAAATGAACTGAACCTCAATTATCTGAAACTTGACAAATATGCTGGCATGGACCGTCAATATGGTTATATCGTGGACGATGGCGACAGTAATTTCTTGATTGTTGACCCCTCTGATGACGTCGTGTTGATGGCTGGCAATCGGACCGACGCATGGGAGATCTACTATTCTGGCTCACCAAACACGCCTCCGGTACGGAACGTAGGTGAGCATGAGTTCGGCTGGTATCTTTTGGATTTCGATGATGATCACCTCGCTGAGGGCAGCAGTCCAATCAATTGGGATACTGATGGGGATTGGATGAATGACTGGTTTGAAGTCCGAGATGATGAGGAAGATGGAATTCGCGGTGACTCCTCGCCAATCCGGTATGATTCAAGGACCACCTTTTGATTTCTTATCTCGGATGACTGACCTTTGACCGCATGGTTCAAAGTATATGTCGGCTGTGTTCGCCCCATGCAAGGTCGCGGTCAGCATTCAAGGACGTCTTATGGCGTATTCTTACTCTTGGTAGGATTGATGTTGTTTACCCCATTGAGTCCAATGGCTGAATTGTTCGCATCGGATGCGGAAGCTGCCGTGGGCACCCGTCACGTTTACGAATTTAAAGACGGTTCAAACGAATATATTGCTCTCTACCAAGGAGCCAATCCTGACCTTGGAGCCGAGGTCTCCTTGCCCAAAGGTGCCTTGGTCACCGATGTGAGCATGACCCTTTCTGGAGCTTCTGCTACGGGTTGGTCTCAAGTCGTTGCTGATGATCGTGTCCATTGGATTCGAGGAGATGAAACCAACGTTGACGATCGTTCGGGAGATTTGACATTAGCGCTCGACAATCGGAGCCGAAACTTTCTTCCTCACGGAGATGATGCTTACGTCAATTCGAACTCAGATGCATGGTTGGATAATGGATCCTACGCCTTGCGACAACCACACACTTCCAACGCTACCGAAAGCCTCTTTTCACAACAATTGACGAAAACCTCGTCGAGTTTCAATGCTCAAAGCCAAGGAGCCATCCTCAAACACCATGATTGGCTCTTCCTGTCCACATGGTCTTCCTCAACCTTCCACAACGTCGTCCACAGGCTTTATGCCAACAATGCTTCACGAGAATCAATCATCACCCTTGACCAAGCACAGTGCACCCTCCCACAGAAGCATTCCTCTTCCTACTACGGCTACTATGGATTCAGGGATTGGACCATCACCGATGATGAACGCCTCTTTGGAATCCTTTCAGGCTATCGTTACACCTACGGCTCTTCGGCTCCCGTCAATTATCATCGCGTGTTGGAGATGGATATCTCCAGAGACGATACGTGGACGTGCATTGACTCTTATGACATCTCACCTTCTGTTGGCGAATACACAGGTATTGCTTACGACCGAGAAACCGGTTTGGTTTGGGTTGCTCACAATGCCATGAACCGCCTCTATGGATATGATTTCTCGGGTGATGGTACCTCAACCTACACTCGCAGCCAAGAATACTACACGTATTCATCTTCATCGAGTTCCAAGTGGGAATGTGGTGGCACCTTCAGTACCAGCCAGAAACAGATGCTGCGTGGCCTCGAGATGAACGGTACGACCTTCTTTATGCGCTGCCAAAAAGACGCGTATTACAACGATCGTGACCAACTTGAAGCATGGTCCATTTCGGGCTCATCAACAGCCCTCATCCCTGAAACTGAGGTTCGACAAATCTCTCGGCTTGGTTACGGGCTCCAGTTTGATGGTGACCGATTCGTAACCGTGGACAGCGGATATTCAACCTGGTCCAGTACAACGCTGTATTATCGAGAATTTGGGACAAGTTGGTTGTATGAGACCACACCTGCTCCTGGAACAACCACTTGGTACGGAGACGTTGTTGAATCTGGAGACGATGTATTGGCGGTCAATGTCCAGACCTACTGGTCGGCTGCTTCTATTGGGGACCGCGTGGATTACTGGGTTTCCGCAGATAACGGCACCCATTGGGAAGCAGTAGAATCAAATCAGACGATTCATTTTGATTATCCCGGTAAGGAATTGGTTTGGAAGGCGCAACTGATCGGTTCAACCGCAGTATCATGGTGGGTTGACATGGAATATGCTACGGCCTATACTGCCTCCGGACAATGGGAGTCGCCTCACTTCAATACGGGTACAAAAGTCGGTAAAGTACGACCTCAGTGGACAGCGGATGTTCCTGCGGGTACGACCCTACAAGTCACCGTATCCAACGATAACGGTTCTGTATGGATTCCAGCAGCCAACAATGCTGAGACCAGTTTCTCAACTGAGGCCGCTGGCAATACTCTGAAGTATGGAATTTCCTTTACCACTACGGACCCGTCTCTGACACCAAGTGTTGACGAGTTCATTCTCGAATACGAAGAGGGTTATCCCGACCGCCCGATGATCGATATTGGCGGCGACGGCGATTATGATTGGGAATCTGATATTTTCCTCAACGAGTCATCAGTCGTCGCTTCAGACGATTCGGTCGTCGGTGACATAGTCAAGAAAGCACCAACACTGGTTGATGCTTTCAACGACTTCATTCCAGAGAACGGTGAGGGATGGCTGGACATACCGATCGGCGTCAAGGCAGCGTCTTCTGGAAGGGTTAAAATCTCCAATATTGACATTACCTACGCTATGCAAACCCGCGCTGTTGATGCTTCCTTTGAGGGCGGGTTGGCAGCACCGGACGGCATTTATCGCAATTTCATCACTCGTGTTGCACCCGGCGACGATGTTGATCGGGTGACAAAGGCAGTTATTGCCATCAATCACTCCTACGGTGAAAATCCCACCTTTACATGGGAGCAAGGGGATGCCTGCAGCACCAACAATGATGTTGGAGAAATTGTCATGTTTGATGCCCCCAATTGCACCTCAACGGTGGATTCTGACGGTGTTGTTTCGATTTGGATGCCGACTTCAGTTAATTGGAGTTGGAACGATGAAGCCTCAACCGAAGCGATTATTTCCGTCGAAGATGACTTGGGGGTTGCGGTCAACCAGTGGGATACGACAAGCATGGATTTGGCAGTTGAAAACGACATTCAACTTGACGGGCTACAAGTCTGGGAAGAAACAGGGCGCCAATTATACCCCATGGATTGGGTCCGTGGTGGCTTCAATCTCAGTTTCAGTGGTAAAATACATTTCCAGGATTCACAATTGATGCCTCCAGCCGGTAGTTTTTCACTCCGTGTCATCGGTCAAAATGTCACCTATGATGGCGACCCCATTGGTGAGCCGACGCAGCTTTACCAAGAAGTCAATCCGGCTTTCGGTGAATATAACATGACCTTCACTTCGCCCATTGAATCAGCACCGGGTGGTATGATTTTCTATGTTCAGGCTGTGGATTTGAAAAACGGTTCAACCTACACCAACCCCAATTACAATTCGATACGCCTGATTCTTGACGGGAATTCTCCACTTGTTTTGAGTGCAACACCTGCAGATGGAGAAGAACGTCACGCTGGGGCTTCTGGAGTTGGACAGGCAGTCTCCATTGTGGTTCAAGATTCCGTGGACCCGCCCAAGCAAATCAACCTTCACTATTGGATTGGTTGCCGTGCGAGTGAGGCGATTGGATGCAACGATTACAATTTTGATGGTCTACCGAATGAAGATGAGTATGAACTCATGACCCTTTCCTCCCCCGAAACTCGTACGGGAGGATTGAACATCTTTGATGGCCTCATTGACGACTCAATGCTGCTTCATAAGCAACGTGTATCCTTCTACGTCAGCGGAGAAGATGAGCAGGACAATCAGATTGCGATGGGCCAGGGACCTGTATGCCCTCCAAGTTCCATTACCTGTGGCACACGTCCGGGCGAAGTATTGCCCGATTGGGATGCCGATCTGGTGACCTACTTCATACGACAGGAATTTGAGCCTCTCGTGGATCTTGGTAACTCATCCATCATTGGACACGATGATTACGAGCCGATGCATCCAGGCATACCATATACGGCTCAAATCAAGTTGAGTGACCGCAATGGTTGGCAAGACATACAATACGTGCAGGTAGCCTTTGGTGGCGACCTTGAGGATGATGAATCATCCATGTTCATCACGCTTGAAGAAGGGATCGACGGCCAGCCGGTCGCTACCATCGTGTCTGGTTCCGACAACATCGCCGTCTCGAATCTCTATTCAACGGTCGAAGTTGAAGAAAATAATGAATCAGTTATCGTCATACAGGCGCGTTTCCAACTTACTTGGATGTTCCCTGAATCCTTTGATACCAATGGTGAATCACATTTCATCCCGCGTATTCGTGTAACGGATATGCCCTGCAACGAAGGGGAGATCATTCCATGTTTTGAAGTAACAGAAGGCCTGGGCGACGACTGGTGGAGTTTGGACAACGATTTCCGCTTTGATACTGAAGCAGGGCACATACGTGCCATTGAACTCCGCAACAGCGAGAATCACTACAATTCCGAGAATTATGAGACCATTATCGGGGCAGGACAAGCCCTACGTGTCTCAGGGCGTGTCCTTTTCTCAGAAGGCGAGACACCAGCACCACCGGGTGCATTTGACGTCGTCTTTGGAGATTATGAAAATAATTGGCGCACCTCAACACGCGATGATGGTGAGTTCAGTCTTGACCTTCTCGTGCCTTCGGTACGATCGGGACGTCTCGATCTCCGCTTGAGCATGGACGACCTTCCCGGACTTGCAGTGGATGAAACTCCCTTTTCCCCACGCGTCCGTCTTGCAGTTGACAGCGTGCGGCCCACCATCGGCGGAATTGCTCTCAACGGTGTACCTGACGGTTCACCTCTCTCGATTGGCCAGGCTGATAACTTGGAAGTACGTCTTATCACGAACGATGAGAACGGATTCAATTTCAATGAAGATGCAGTGTTACACTATCGTGTGAAAGCAGGTGAAGCAGAAATTTCACGGGGCAGTGTCCTCCTTCCCGACGTGATCTCTTTTGGTTCAGAATTCATTTGGAGCGGTCAGTTGGATTTGACAGATGCAGGAGCGACGACCCTGTTGCCTTCTTACGCAGTTGATGTATGGGTCTCGGGATCCGATGAAGCAGGTAATCCATACGACACGGCTTCCAATTCAATGATGGAGCCCTTTGCCTCGTGGCCTTTGGCTCTTCTCGGGCCCCGTGTCGACCTCCAAGATGAAGGCACCAAACTCCAGTGGGATAATCCCAGTCCCTATGCTGGTGATACAGCAACGATGACGGTAACCGCTACCAATCTCGGCGGTAATGGCATGGTTGAATATGCCCTGCAGGAACTCGTCGAAGGTGGATACTGGTCAACCAGTTCAATGGTCGGCGTAGAAGTTACCACCGGGCAGACCTTCACAGCATCTCTTCCAGTGGCAGCCGATGCCCAGGAGGGAACGGCGATTGAATACCGTGTACTGGTGCTCGTTGACGGCGTTGAAATGGACCGTCAAAGTGTTGAATCACTCCTGGTCAAGGCAGAAACGGTTCGTGACGGTGAAGCCCTCTCACAGCAGGTTTCTGATGACATCTTCAGCGTGACGTTATTCATCATCGCGCTCACATCACTTTCCTTCGGAATGTATGCACTCGTGCTACGACGTCGAATGTTGGCACCTGAAACCGAGGAGGAAGCCGCCGATCAAACCGAAGAAGTGGTTCAAGAAATGGAGGATCAAAAGGTCCTTCCGAGCATCGCTACGCCCGCAACGCCTGCACCGCCAAACATGGTTCCTGCTCCTGCAGCACCACCTATCCCCGCAGCACCCGCTGTGAATCGTACATCTCCACCCCCACTTCCCCCTACTGGACTACCAGAGGGATGGACAGAGAGCCAGTGGAATTCCTACGGTTGGCAATACATTGACGCCCTATCAAAGAAGTGAGGTGGTACCTTGTCCGATGATGGGTCCATAGACGGTTTGGTGACTCTGCAGGAGCGCATGGTCAACCTCATCAATCAACTCAGCATGCCCTTGGTTGAAGTTGCACTTGTTCTTCAAAAGCACATGAGTGCCTTGACGGCGACGCTTCAAGAACACCTTGATTCTGCTCAACAAAGCGCTCATGCGAATGTATTACTTCCGTGGCCGTTGGATGTAGAGGCGGCTGAATCAAGTACGAATTTTCCTGTTGAAAAAGTGATGAAGGTAGTCGACGCACAACGAATGGATATCCTTGAAACATTGATTCGAGTAACGCTCATTGAAATTGATGCCTCCATCATTGAGGCTCTCTTAGCATTGCGTTCATGGGAGCATCTGGTACGAACCCAATTAGCTTTGGCCAAAGGACCAGGTCAACTCTTCTCACCACTTGATATACCCGAAGACTGGTAAGCATGAGATTGAAAAAGAAGGTATGGGAGGGCTGGCCATGAAGAGGCAAACACTGCAGACACTTGTCGTTGTTGTGCTTGTTGCATTTACCAACCTTGCTGGTTGCCTTGGAGACAGCCTTGACGAAATTATTCCAGAGCGTAAGGGCATACCGGGTGGCCTCACACTTGCCTGTCTTACCTCTACATCCTACACTTCTATGATCGTTGAAGTAGATTACGAGCCCGGATATAAGCCCTTAACGAGCAGTACGGAGATGTTGATTGAACGGCTTACGAGCGTTTGCGACAAACCAGACGGGATCAGCGTTGAATTTCAGGAAGTGAATTTTGGACAACAAGGGGATTGGACTGCAGAAGACGTTCGTACCAAAGCTTGGGAAGAAAAAAGCGGCTCTCCCCGTGAGGATTCTACTCTTCGCTGGCAATTGATTTTCCCAGCGGGAACCTACACTGATGCATCGGTGTTGGGTGTCGCTGTTGACGCATCAACCATTGCCCTTTTCGGCGATTCTATTGAACAAGCAGAAGGTCCCTTCGGACGTCCGTCTGCTGAAGATGTCGAAAACAGCGTTGTTGTTCATGAGGTCGGACATCTTCTCGGATTGGTCAACCTGGTCTATGAGTCACCGGTTGACCACGAAGATGATGAGCATCCAGGTCACTCCAATAATGATCAATCTGTCATGTATTGGGCTGTTGAATCAACGGACCTTGCCAACTTCATTTTTGGCTCTCTGCCCAATGAATTTGACAGTGATGACCTGAATGATTTGGCCGGCCTAGCAGACGGATCCATCCCAATACGCGATCAACTCTGGTCTTGAATTTGCGACTTGAAAGCAATGGCATCACGCCAGGCATCAAAAATAGACCAAAGGTACAACCCAATCCACAAGACGATGGTCAGAGCAAGGGGAATTTGCAACAATAACCAGTCAATGCCACGGCGGTGCTCACGATTGAAGTGTTGACCGAGGTAGAGAAAGGGTATAATGGAGAGTAGGACGGCGAAAATAGGACGCAATGCGCCCCATGTCCCTACTCCAAAGGTGATTTCCCGCCAAATTTCTTTGAGCATACGAACTGGTAGCAACCCCTTCTTTTGTTGGGATTGTTCAGGGGTGAACTGGACAACCAATTCTTCCTCCATGCTCATGATGCTAGAGCCCTTCATTTGTCAAGGTGACGCCTTCAATGAGGCGTATTGATGAATAACTGGGGGTCCTAACAGCAGACATGGGCAGACCTCGGGTTCTCGTCACGGGTTTCGAACCATTTGGTGTGCACATCACCAACATCAGTTCTCTCCTTGCAGAGCAATTCAAGGGTGTGCAACGGTTGGATCACCCGTGGAATGCATCTCATATTGAGGTGGATTTTATTTTTGATATTCTTTCGGTCGATCAAGCCGGCTCTGTGAGAACAGCTCAGCGAATCAAGGAAGGGGAATCATGGGACGCAATTGTCCACCTTGGATTGTGTGAACAGTGCATTCAACCTCGGATAGAGAGGCGAGCTCAAGACATCCTTCGAATGAGGATTCCTGATAATGCTGGACGACAGATATCGGACGAAACCTTGACCGGTGATGGGGACCGAGGATGCTGGATAGATCCTTCAATTTGGCCGCAGGACGCTTTCCCATCCCCCTTTGAGATCTCCATTGATGCAGGTACATATTTGTGCAACGAAACCTATTACAGAACCCTTGAAGCCTTGATTTCTTCACCCCATGAGAACAGAGCACTGCCCAATCCTGCACTGTTTTTACACCTGCCACCTGAGACGGTCATCGACCGAGCAGTCGCTCTGGAATTCGTCAAAGCAACGGTTGCCTTTATGCTCCATCCAACGCCTTTCCAACCTGTTGATGTTGTTGCTGGCTGCCTCTTGAATTCTGAAGGGGATCACATGCTTGCAAGACGTGCGGTGGGGCACGACCAGCAAGGGACATGGGAGTTTCCAGGTGGGAAAATAGACGAGAATGAATCCTGGCGAACGGCGCTTATCCGTGAATTTGATGAAGAGCTAAACCTTAGTGTGCGCCCTCTTCATCCACTCGGTACGTGGGTTCACAACCGCCATGATGCCTCACTCATGATTCATCTCATCGCTTGTTCTTTGACAACACCATCAGACGAACCAACCCTTCGAGTTCATGATCATTGGATCTGGAAACGGGGAGGCGAAGGAGATGAACTGGACTGGACGGGGAGAGATGGCGAGATGGATGCCCACCTTGCACAGTCCGATTAGTTCCACGTAGAGGCTTCACCATCGTCATCCATCGTACGTTCGTCGTTGACGGTACGTGGTACTTGGGCTCTCCCTGGGTGCCATGTCGCTGCTTCAATCCATTGCGCCAATCCTTCTCCCCTGAGCTCAATGCGAAACACCCCACCGAGGGGTGAATCACCGGGAATCGGAAAGGCTACTTTTCCGACCGCTGCAGCCTGCCGGCTCAATTCAAAGGTCGTTGAATCATCAGCGAGGTTCTTGGACATGGCGTCCAAGGCAGTATCGAGAATCCTCTGGTCGTGGAGCGCGCCCAAAAAGGTGGTCATGGAAGGTTCTTGAACGTGCCAGAACTCATCGGTTCCTTTTCCAAACGTTGGTTCTTCCATGGGTGTTTCGTTAACGGCTTCAGGAAAGAGATGGTGCAATGCCTGTCGTACTTTTTCTGAGGAATCCGCCCCTGTAACTCGTGTTGAAATGGTGACGGAGATACCTTCTCCAATGCCACTAAGACGGAGCCTGCTCCCAACCATGCTTCGGGTACATCCATTTCCTTCAAGAACATACCCTCCGTTCCTCTGTTTGAGGCAAAGGGTGAAAATCTCCTCGTGTATTTTTAGTCTATGGGAGGAGGAGACGGACCGTCGTATGCCACGATAATTCCAGTCCTCAACGAGCGAAATCACATTGAGATGTGTCTTCGTTCACTCTTGCAACAAAGCATTGACCCGTCTCTTCACATGATCATGGTCCTTGACGGTGGTTCAACCGATGGTACCCAAGATGTAGTGCAGGCTTTACAAAAGGAATTTTCATCAAAAGAATATCCAGAATTGATGTTGTTGCATAACCCTGGAAGAACGGTTTCACACGGCCGTAATCAGGCGATGAAACACCTACCTTCAACGGTTCAATATCTCATTGAAATGATCGGGCATGCTCGTGTCAACTCGACCCATCTCGAAGATCGCATTCAGGCTTGGGAGACTTGTAAGCAACTCAGTGCTCAACCACTGGCTGGTGTCGGAGTGAAAGTATGCTCTCCAACCACATCGATGACACGTGTTGAATCCTGGATTGAATCTGCCCTCCTTTCTCCATTGGGTCAAAGTGGCGGTCAGTTCAGTGATTTCAGCGAGGTCGAAGCGACCCAAGTTCCTGCCTTTGTGATGCATTTGCGCGAGGCTGTTGAGGCCGTTGGGGGTTGGGATGAGTCCTACCTTACGAGTCAGGACAGTGAACTTTCAATGCGCTTGCTGGAGGCAGGATATTCCCTCTATCGTTCACCAAGCAGTGAGGTCATCATGCGAAAGCGGGAACGTCTGGGAAAATGGTGGAAAATGAGCCACCGATATGGTTTTTGGCGCACAAAAGTGCTGAAAAAACACCCAAAGCGGGCTAAATGGCAAGAATTTCTTCCGATCATTGGACTTGCTGGAACCATGGCACTCTTCCTTGGTGGCGTGCCATTATGGTGGGTCGGGGCTGGACTTTACCTTGGTGTATTGGCGATTGAATCAATGCGCCAGAGCATTCTTCGAAAGGATATCACCTGCCTCGTTGGCACGCCTCTCGCTCTGTTGATACTGCACGCGGGTTTTTCTTTCGGTTTGGTGGATGGCCTCTTCAGAAAAGGACGCATGCCAAGTGATCGCAGTTAACACAACGTGCCCATACATACATGAGTCATGAACAAGAGCAGGGATTGAATTCTATGGTAGAAGCAAGGCGTCAGACGTCCCGCGGACTTACCGTGCTGCCACTCCTTCTCATGGGTGCCACACATCTATCAATTCCTCCCCTCCGAACAATGTTTGAAATCGAACCTCGTTTGATGTACGGCTGGTACGGTATTGCCATTATACTCGGCATCGTACTTTTTCGTAAATCTCGTGTCATCAAAGACCATGAATACAATCGTGCGAAGGCTATGAAGAAAATTAAGCACGTCTACGAGGCTGAACAACGCGGTGTTTGGGATACAAATGTCGAACTCAATGCTGCAATGGATCCCGCTACCAAAGCTGGCCTCACTCAAAGCGTAGCAGCCTTTTCGAGTGAAGCACCCGAGATGGAACTTGAGGGAGATGAGAGGGTTGAAGTCAGCATGTTGACGGAATCCCAACATGTACGAAAAGCATCTGCACGGGTTTCTGGCGAGGTTTCATTCGATGATGAAGCTATTACAGGGACGATTGGTGCCACTCGTAAAACGGGTTTGATGGATCAGATTTTAGACGGGGTTTCCGGTATTTTTGGTCGCGATTCTCGTGCACTTCGTGAACAACGGCGTCAGGCACGTCTCCAAGCCTCAGCCTCTTCCTCTCCAGTTGTTGCTCAGCGCCCTATCGCACCCTTGAGGCTCACGAAGAGCAACGATGATACCGAGATTGATATGACCAGCATGAGTGATTCTGGTGGCGTAAAAACAGTCATTTCATCTTCCGGTCAAGAGCGAGATGCTTACGCGACGAGCGAGGAAAAAAAGTCTCTGCCCTCGGAGTCGCTTGAAAGCATGGCCATGATGGGTCAGGCGCCAAGTCCAAGCAATCGGATTCAAACATCAGGACCCGTATGTTCTGGTTGCCAATCACCAGTCACGCCCAGTGAACGGTTTTGCCCGCATTGTGGCCTGGATCTTTAGATGACGACCCGTGAGATTGAAAGCGGACCCCTCCTCGTGCGGGTAAGGGGGCACTGTTGTGGCTGACAAACGAGACTACTACGAGGTGTTGGATGTCGACCGTTCGGCCAGCGAAGGCGACCTGAAAAATGCTTTTCGAAGGCTTGCCAGGAAGTATCACCCCGACCGTAGCACAGAAGAAGACGCTGAAGATCGGTTCAAAGAAATCCAAGAGGCATATGCGATTCTCTCGGATTCGCAAAAGCGTGCTCATTATGACCGATTTGGACATGATGGCCCTCAAGGCAATCCCTTCGGCGGATTTGGTGGAGGCGGCTTCAATATCAATTTGGAAGACATTCTCGGAGGGGATTTCTTCTCGTCCATGTTTGGTGGTTCTTCCAGGCGCCGAAGTCGGAGAGGCTCGGACATTCTTCTTCGTCACTCTATTGACCTCGTTGACGTGTTGAACGGCTCCGACCAGGAGGTCACACTGGACTTGCCGAAACCCTGCGTCTCTTGCGACGGTACAGGAGCAGATGGAGGCGACTTGGTGACCTGCTCACGATGTTCGGGCCAGGGTCAAGTACGCGTTCGTCAACAAGTTGGACCCTTCATCCAGGAATCCGTTCAACCTTGTGAGGCCTGTTCAGGCAGAGGAAGTGTCAGCGAGAAGTCATGTGATGCGTGTTCCGGAAAAGGCCGCACTGTGGAAAGCTCCACATTGCGCTTTTCTGTTCCACTAGGTACCGAGGACGGCAGCCGTCTTCGGATGCGTGGCAAAGGCGAACCAGCCCCTCAAGGTCAGGGAGAACCCGGTGACCTCTTCATTGAACTTGAAGTAGAACAGCACCCTTGGTTTGAACGAAGTAATTCGGATTTGATCATGTCCCTGCCCCTTGGGTATCCTGACCTCCTTCTGGGAACGAGTATCACGATTGACCATTTGGACGGTAAACCACTGGTTGTCAAAGTCCCCTCCAACTCAAATTCAGGTGAAACCATCGAAATCAAAAAGCGAGGTTTGCCAAGGCAGCGAGGCAGCGGACGTGGAGATGTCATTGTTCTGTTGAAACTGCACATGCCGTCGAAGGTTCCCAAAGCGGCTAAGAAAACAATGGCTACTCTCCGAGATGAATTGGGTCCCAAGGACCAACAGCAAAGTATCATTGATGACGCTCGGGAACGCCGAAATTCATGATTCTTCAAGAGCTCGTGGGAGGGTTTCAGGAATTCGTGCTGCAAATGGCTGGTTGTTGACTCGTCCGTTAAGTTCAATGTCAACAGATGGCGCATTTCCTTTGAGTTCAACCATCAAAAAGGTACGGTGTCCTTCACTGAGTGCATCCAAAAAGATCTCCTCGCCTTGATGTAAAAATCGTGGTTCAACCGAGACGACTTCATACGCTGCCCCATCCGGCGCATCGAACCTTAAGGCAGCCAATTCCCAATCATCTTCGATAACGTGGATACCAATCACCAAAGGCCAACTTCGATCAACTTTAGCGATCCTCTGGTCCACCCGCCAAACAGCGAGTGCAAGATGTTCGGTACGATGGTGGAGCGCTGGCTCACCCCATGCATCCATTCCATCCTCCCATTCCATTTGGGCCACAGCGTGAAGAGCTCGAGCGAGATCTTTTTGCGAGGACTTCACGTCGAGGTCCCCAGAATCCAAACGTGCACTGTACCATGCAAGACGCTCCTTTTTCTCAATAATTTCACGACCAAACTTCTTGGCTCGTTTGATATCAATCGCTAGGTAGAGAACGGGTATTAAGAAGAGAGTTCCCAGGAACCAACGGGCAAACCCTCCCCAAAAGACAGCATCCTCACTGGGAGGGAACCATGGCTCTTCTCCCTCATCAACCAGGGCGTATGTCGAAGTGATACGGTAGGTGTGTGAGGGGACATCTTCACCCCACAAATGAGGTGTGACTTCGGATGAATTCTGGAAGCGTAATTGTAGATATTGTGTACCTCGCCCAACCTGCAGGCCGAGTTTTAATTGATCTGCTGCTGGCCGGGTAATGTCGGTGTTCAGGACCTCCCCAGTGGTTTGATCAATATCCCAAACTTGAAGTTCCAAATCCGAAATATTTCCTTCAACCGTGAATTGGAGGAAATGAATCGAATCCATCCATCCGTCAACCTCCATTCGGTAGGTGTCCACCGTATCGTGAACTCCCAGTGTGAATTCCGCCTCAAGACTGCTCGTGAGGTTGAGAAGGGGCCACGAAGCATTGTTTTCCTCGCTGGATGTTGGGAGGACTGATGGAGCTTCAAGGCCATCGCTGTCACTGAAGTCATGCATGTTGAAGTCAACGCCAAAGACCTGGGTTTGTGATATGATGACACGGCCTCCGTCAACACCAGGATAGGGATAGGTTCGGAGCGATTCTCCTTTGGCCAAGTAGTGCTCATCGCCTTCAACCCAGTTGCCGTTTAACAACTGATCGACTTGCAAATAAACATCTCCCAACTCTGTGTGGAGGTCCAAGTAGTGAGTTTGGTTCCAGTCAAGGTGAGCAACGGTAGAATTGTGGCCGAGCACTTCACTCCCGTCATGCAGGTCATGCCCGATTAGAGGAGTGGTCGTTTGCGCCTCAAATAGGAATATGTTGGCACTCCACAACGTTGGTGAAACGCTGGTACCCAGTCGTACAATAAATCGTCCATTATCTTGCGCGGTCCACCATGCGGAGGAAGGTGCTTGCTCTGAAAATTCAGAGAAGGCATCGGTGAGATGGTGGTCATTGTACAACAAGGTTTCAGTTGTACTGTTTTGGAAATACATTTGCAGGGTGACGTCGTCGGTTGTTTCCAACCATTGCCACTCAAGTGTATCTCCAAGTGAAACATTGACGGTGACGTATTCATCATGTTCAGAATCAAGAATGCCTGAATGATGGAGGTTGACGAGATCTTTGTTCTCAATGCCCGTCAAGGTGCCAGTTGCGGTATCCATGCAGATGCTTGCATGAGCACAGAGGCCCACTTCTTGTCCCTCAGTTACCGTGGAGGGACTTGGACGAATTGTCGGATGCGTATCGGATATGTTCTTGGCCAATGAAACCTGCACGGACTCATCAACTGAGGAGGCGAGGGTCAAGGTCAATTCAGTCGCATCCTCGGTGAAGAGAACGACACGTTGCCCGTTACTTGCCGAGGCTTGGTCATGTTCCAGCGTCACTTCACAAGAATCGCAATCGACGCTTACCATCGTCGTGGTGTTGGGTTCGACCGTGAGACGTGCAACATAGGTCTCACCCGCAACAAGTTCGACCGTGTTGCGACGTTGCTCGGCGTCGAAATCGATAGGGGTGGCAGCCACATGAAGAGGCATTGCTGCCATCAAGAAAAGCCCGAGCATGAGGAGGGCTATCGCTCTTGAGTACTGCCTTCCCATGCTTAGGCGTACCGGTGGTGGCTATCAAAGCAATCCCCTCATTTGTTTCAAACCCTTGAAGAAGACGGGCGACCCCGACGCGTCATGGGCGAGGGCTTGGCACGTACCGTGATGCACCGTCATCGTTTTTCTCGTCAATGGGGTTTAGGGGATCGCAAATCCCCTACAAGTCTGACGCCATCGCTCGTGCTCATGGGTGATGATGTAGCCCTTCCTGTGCCTTATGCTCCCTTTAGCACCACTTCCACTTCAACACTCCCCGCCACGCTTGAAATGAAGGCAAGAGGTGCTTTTGTGGCTCCAGATTTTATTGAGATAGGGCCCTCATATTCAGTAGGTGTCGGCCATGTTCTTCCTCCCTCCCTCGAGGATGCCAATGCGGGCGAGATGCAAGGAACCTCATCACTCCTGCCAGTGTCGTGGCAACGCATGAATCACGATGAGAGTCTCATCGACCCATCACTCACTCCAGACATTGTTGTGCTGACGGATGCGGTACAACTCGCTGGACAAGGACAGAAATTATCGCAAGCCCTTCTGGCTCTCAAACAACGCTTCCCAGGTGCGCTTCTGTGGGCCCCGGGCATCGGTGGCCCAGATAATGTCGCACTGCTGACGCTCATGGGTGTTGACCTCTTCGACATGGCACGTAGCCGTGAAGCCTGTGCTAATGAGGCGCTGCTTACCCAACAAGGCCCGAGGTTCCCGCTGGACCACGAAACCTTCGTCATGGAGGCTCAGGCGTATCACTGGATGAAGGCACTTGATGAGGTTCGTGCAGCCATGGTTCACGGTACGCTTTCGACCCTCGCAGAACGGCAATCACTCTCGAGTCCGAAATCGGTTGAACACCTGCGACATCATCGAAATCTCGTCAGCAAGCAACACGACGCACTCTCCTCACATGTCAAAGCAGACAAACTCTTTGCCTGCTTCAGCGAAGCAGCCTTGCACGACCCGCTTGTTGAACAGTGGGAACACTTCATGACTTCATCGTACCAAACGCCAGTACCAGTCCGAGAGGTCATGATTCTCCTGCCTTGCTCCGCACGGAAGCCATATCGGCTGTCTAAGACACACAGCCGATTCATTCGTGCCATTCAATCAACGGGTTGCCACGAAGTGATGATGACTTCACCCCTTGGTTTGGTTCCCCGTGACCTCGAGGATGTATGGCCCGCTTCAAATTACGATGTGCCGGTGACTGGTGACTGGAACCTTGATGAGTTGGCCCGAGTAGAACGGATGCTGAAGTCACTTGTTGAACGAACCGGTTACAAACGAATTATCAACCACACCAACATGGATTTGGACTTTCTTGAAATTGAGGTAGTCAATACACGCCTCGGAAGAGGCTCAACCAACCATGATGCTCTCCAAGACCTCACGGCGGCAGTTAAGGACGCAGTTCAGACCTATGAGTTGCGCAATCAAAAGAATAGCCACCGACTTTTGGAGCACTTCAAGAGCATTGCTCGGAAGACCATGAAAAATGACGACTGGTGTGAAAACATCGTGGTTCGGGGTAAATTGCCACGGTGGAGATTGGAATCGGACGGCCAACAAATCGCCGTTTGGTCGATTGATCGAAACGGTTTTTCTTTCTCAAGAGCCTCCATTGACCTGTTGGCCCAACACAACGCCTTGCCAAAAATCCATCTCGTTGAGGATACGGTTTGGAAAGGAGATGTTTTTGCCCAGATGGTGCAATCCTACGATCCAATGATTCGTTGCGGTGACGACTTGCTGGTCTACCAAAACGGAGTCGTCATTGGCCTTGCTCGAGCTGAAGCTCCGGGGTGGGAATGGGCTGGAACGCCGGGGACTCTTGCGAAATCGCACCAACGAAAAAAGATGCCTTGAGACGAGATAGGCTCTTCGTACTGTGCGGAGTGATTAAGAAGGGGAGATAAGTCGGAAGGTCGCTTGGTGACGCTCTATGGCACGTATGTATAAGTCTCGTAAAGGCCAAAGTGGCTCAACCCGCCCGCACGTTGCAGAGGCTCCCGAATGGTCAAATACGGACAAAGATGCCGTTACATCCATCATTCTTGACCTTGCAAAGGCTGGAAAGTCAACCTCCGAAATCGGCACAATTCTTCGTGACAAGCATGCCGTCCCCAACGTCCGCTTGGTCCTCGGCAAGCGCCTTGGCCAAGTTTTGGCCGAGAATGAAATGGTAGGCGCCTACCCTGAAGATATGATGAACCTCATGCGACAAGCAGTCGCCATCATCAACCACTTGGGATCGGGCAACCACAAGGACCTTCACAACAAGCGTGCTTTGGAAATCACCGAATCCAAGATTCGCCGTCTTGCAAATTACTACAAGGGCGAAAACCGTCTTCCTGCGGACTGGCGTTACAAGCGTGACGAACTCCGCTTGATGGTTGAGTGATTCATCCCTAGAAATGAACACCTTGATTTGGTGTCGTTTGTTCGTAAGAATGATAGACGATGCGAGATTTACTCAACAGTCCCTTCGTTCAACCTGTGAGCGACAAGCTTCATGCTGACCTTGAGTGCATGAAGTCGAGTGAATTGCTTCATTTTCATGCACCGGCAAATCTCGAAGGGCTCCTTGCAATTGGCCAATTAGAGGCAGCGTGCCTTGATGCTGGAATCAAATACAGTCGTCGATTTTACTTACCAAAACATCATCGTCCACGTGACGAAATCTTAGAAATTCCACCCCCTTCTTCTGGTGTGAACGTCGTGATTGCTTCAGAAGAGGAGACCTGGCAAGTTGAAGACCTTCCAGACGTTGATGGTCTCCAATTCGTACCGCTGGCTACGAGGGTACAAATGGGAAATCAGCATCGTATTCATCACGGTTCGCTTGATTGTGTGATTCAATGTGCAGCCATTGCTGCGCTTCTTGCTCCAAACGGCCGTCGTGTCAGGAAATTGAGGCCTTATATGTCACTTGGATTATGGCTGCGGGGAGCCCTTGATACCACCCTTGATCCCATCCATTCAGCGGTTCTTCTTCACTTGAAGGAAGAAGGCAGTGTTCGAATCGTGCCGCTGCCTGAAGTAGGTCAACCGCGTCAAGGAATGATTCCTCACCTTCCAGAACGCCGCTTAATCAAGTTGCACAAAGCCTGGCCAACGATGAATGTTGATGAACGAAAGCAAGCCCTTAGTGAACTGGTGTTGCCGTGTTTGACCGATTCGAGTCTCTCAACGCCGCGATTGGAGGAACTGGTTTGGAAGCGGATGCTTGTCGGCCAGGAAGCGGTTGATTTGGCGAGTCAGGCCGAAGCCTTGCGTCAGGAGTGGCCTGAGGACGCAGATGCTTCGCGTATCCATGCCGCACAACGACTCGATCACTGGTTACGAACGGGTTCATTGATGCTTGAACATCAAGCGACGGTTTGAAACCCCACGGCCTCTTGGAGTAACCATGGCGATTGAGCGACTCTTGACGGGCAGCATGCAAAGTCAACTGCAAGATTTACTCTCTACTGAAGACCTCGTCATTGAAGCATTCAGGGACCTTGTGAAGGACGAATTGAAAAGTCATATTCGCTCAAAGGTTGAAGAGGACCCCGAATTGAAAGCGGAACTCAAGGAAGCAGTGGGCTATTATTTCCAGTCGAAAGCCCGCAGTATTTACGCAGAGCTCAAAGCCACTCGGGCTGCGACCCGGCTCGGCTTGCGGTTGCTGCCAGATGACCTTCAGGGTGAGGTTGGCGAAGCCCTTGTAACGCTCTTTGAGAAAGAACTCGGCGACCTGCTAGAGAAAGCACTTTGATAGTTTTTCTTCACGCGGGTGAGTTCAAGTTATGAACCCGCCAACCGTAGCATGGGCGAGGAAAATGAGACTGGCATTGTTTCTGTCGGCGTTGCTTGCGGCAACAATTCTCCTCCCGATGGTCCCTCAAGTTTCTGCCGATGCCTCTGATGAAGTCCTGGTTTGCTGCGATGCATCACCGGTTGAATTGTATCTTTTAGGCAGTGACAGTCAGCGAAAATTAACGCCTTTCATTTCCGAACTCGGCGAAGAGTCCCAATCCATTGCCCTTGAAACCTCTGTGTCCTCACAAGAAAGCCTCGGACGCTGGATGATGCCCAATCTATGGGAAGGTGAAATTCCATCATCAACATGGACCTTTTCGATTGCCTACACGGTGGAGAATGCTGCTGGCGTTCAAATCAATGCCACAGCAACCGTCAATATTGGTTCGAAAAGTTTCAGTGCGCAAACCGAACCCGGATCATCATTCTTGGCCCAAGGTTCAGGTTCACTGACCTTTGATATTGAGATTGAATCTCTTTCAACAACTGGGACTTCCAACATTGAACTTGAACTTGAGGCCCAAGCTATCGTCTTCAGCGTTCCTGGTGCAGATGCAAAGTTGGAGTTTTTGTGGGGCAGTGAAGAAGACCCATCTTCGCTTGAAGCCACCATCCCACTCTTGGACATTTTGATGTTGGAGCCAGAAGTTGAAGGCTCTGATGTTTATCTTGCAGTTCGCCTTGATTCCCCGTGGGGTCTTACGACGTTGGCGCTCGCTGAATCAATCAACTTACGAGTTAACGGCCGGGATGTGACAGGGGACCCGATTGAAACCGCATCTGGCGATACAGTTCGAGTGACGTGGACCTGGTCGGATGCAGCGGGAGGTGTCGAAACGATTGGTGTTGAGGTTGAGTTAAGTTTCCAGCAAGACCAGGCATCCTTGAAAGGTTCTGCTTCATTTGAGATTGAAACATTTGACACTGGCGGTGGTACGGGCACCTATTACCCTCCTGATGAACCCCTGCGAACGGATGGTGCTGGAAGCTTTCTCGACGTGGATATCAACATCAATCTTGCTTCTGAGAATGGGAATTTGAAGTTAGAGCGCGTCACGACCATTACCATGGATGACGAAATTGCGTTTTGGATGCGTTGGGGAATGGATCACATCGGGGATGAAAACCCAGCACTTACATCGATGCTTCGTGCCTTCAGCGCGGGCGCCGTCACCGACGAGGACCGTGTGAGCAGATTCATTGAACCGGTGGAATTGAGCGAGTTTGAACGTCAACTTGTCACCCTCGGGCCCATGTATCTCACCGAAGGGCTCGGTCTAAATTCTGAAGAATTGGTAGGGGATTTCCGCTTATTTAATGAATTGAAAATTGAGGTTGATTTGAACGGTCAAAATGCGGTGATTAATCACCCGGTCACGATTCGGTTTTTAACAACGGAATTGATCACGGAAGAGACGTTGCGAATGGATTTGATCAGCAAGTTCACCGTCGTTCAACCAGTACCATTGTGGAAGAGTTTCAATCTTAACCTTGAGGCCTCATCGAGTTATACAACTTCATTTAGCGAGAGTATTTTGCGAGAATCTGACGCGTTTGATTTTTCTGTTTCCCGCATGCCTTGGGGTGACAAAGTCACGCTCTCTGGGGAAGGTATCGGCCAATCCGAGTCATTTTCGCTGACTTCAGCCGCGACCCGGCTGATCATATTTGCACCGCTCACACTCACCATTCTCACGCTCCTCGGGACCTTCGGTTCATTTTTCATTGGACTTTTGATTACACGTAATCGAAAACGCACCTATCTGTATCTTGAAGGAGTACTCATCCCGGTGATTGGCCTGACTCTTATTCTCGGTTACCCCTTGGAATTCATCGGAGGGAGCATCTTGGTCATGAGCTTCATTTGGTGGACGACTGCCATTGCAAGTCCAAAACTGCTGCACGGCGTCACCCGGGGCGCCATCGTTCACCCGCAGATTCCGTGTCCCGCCTGCCAGGTTATGAACGCCGTAACGACCGATGAACGCCCTCATCGCTTTGCTTGTCAAGGATGTCAACGCACCATCAAATTGGTCGCTTGAATCAAAGGTTGAGCCCTTTCAGGTTCGCAACCAAGTCTACTGCATCTTGGTAGTCGCTAGGTGAGAAGTATCCCACAAATTCTTCGTTTTCATCAACGGCAACAACTGCTTGTGGTGTGCGTGTTTTTATGTCCTTCAACACATTCTTGAGGCTGTCTTTAAGATGGACTTTCATGAAATCCATTTCCATGTGTCCGTGACAGTGACTTTCCGTTGCATCAACTCCCTCACTAAGTGCCTTGATCAATTGGCGTTGACCGATAACGCCTTTGACACGCTGGTCATCATCCAATACCACGAGTATTCCACCAGATGTGGTTAACAGGCGCAAGGCAGCTTCCTGCAGGGTATCGTCAATGCCAACGGTCGTATGCTCATCTTCAAGGTTCAGGTCACCAACAGTCTTGCTCATGTGTTGATGACTGCTTTGGTTACCTATGTATTTTCCTAAACATTTTCTTCGCCATGGTCCTCATGACAGAGAAGCAGTGAGTCGTCCTCCATGACTCTGGCGTAGCCGATGCGTTCGAGTTGAACGATGGTACCTGCGGTGTAGGCGTGTGTTTCAACCTGGCCCGTGACATGATGAATCTCGTTGTCCTTGGTATAACGCAGTATACTTTCCCTGGAGTGGTCGGCAGAGAGCCAATGAACAATAGGGCGGTTGTCCTTTCGTTCTTTGGAACCAATGCTCGCAACGGTATCGTTCAATGCAACGTCAGCGAATTCTTTGAGTCGAAGATCCATCAGTTCGATGTCGTCGCCTTCGAGCAAAATCTTCTTTGAACGCAAGGACCATGTTCGCATGCCCATTGAATCATCGTTGGGATGAACGGGAAGTGAGACCTCAGAAGGTGTACTCCCCTCGAGGGAGAATGAAATTGGATGTCGAACGAAGGTGAGACGTGGTGCAGTACCGTCGACCACCTTCGTATTGTGGGAATACAGGGTCGCAAGCGGGACTGAGATATCCTTCTGCGTAATACCTAATTCAAGCCAAAATGATCGGAGTGCCTTGGAATCAATACCTCGCATTTTGAGTGCTTGAAGGGTAGGCAAACGTGGGTCACTCCATCCATCATACATTTCAGCCTCGACGTCCTTACGCATTTGAGAGGTGGAAAAACCTCCCCATTCGTGCACTTTCACTCGACCCCAATACATGGTTTCGGGATAGGTCCAACCAAAATGCTCATACAGTAATTTCTGCTTCCGGGTGGAATCCATGAGGTCTTTTCCGCGAATGATATGGGTCACTCCTTGGAGATGGTCTTCTACGGCACTTTGGAAATCGAGCAAAGGCCATACAATGTAGTTGGAAGCCACGGAAGGACGAGGATGTGGGTGGGCTTTCGTATCTTGCAGACGAAGAGCAGGCCAATCGCGAAGCGCTGGATTCTTCAACGTCATGTCGGTCTTTACACGGACTACGGCGTCCCCAGGTTTGAAGACTCCTTTGAGCATTGAATTCCATAACACCACGTTGTCTTCCGCTGATTGGTCTCTACACTGGCATGGTGTTTTACCGACACGGTGTACTTTGAATTCTTCAGCCGAGCAGCGGCAAACATAACCAAAGCCACCCTCAAGCATCTGCTTTGCATGCAAATAATATTCTTCAATTCGGTCAGAGGCGATCACAACACGGTCAGGTTTGCGTCCGGTTAACCACTCCGTTTCCTCCTCGATGCTTTTGTACGCCTCAAGCATGGGTGGTTTTACTTTCGTATCGGTATCGTCAAAACGCAAAATGAACGTCCCATCGTATTTTTCTCGATAGGTGCTGTTGATGACCAAACCTCTGGCATGTCCAAAGGAAAGCGGTCCGTTAGGATTCGGGGCAAAACGCAACACAACGGATCCATTTTC
Organism: Candidatus Poseidonia sp.; assembly: GCA_016778305.1. Lineage (GTDB taxonomy): Archaea > Thermoplasmatota > Poseidoniia > Poseidoniales > Poseidoniaceae > Poseidonia. Next base: position 53,857 of record JADHPT010000001.1, read on the forward strand.
AGCATCCACAAGATCGGGAAGACCCTCCCGTCGTGCTTTCACCTCTCGCTTTTGGAGGAGTTCGGGGGCTTCATGAGCGAGAATATCTCGAAGGGATTCAACACCATTCTCTGCAGCCATTTCATTGGCTTTGGCTACTTCAGAAGCAACCAATGCGGTGACCGCTTTCCCGTGTTGACGAAGATCTGCACGCGCACCCATAATTCGGCCAATAACAGAGCCGACGGCACCTTTTCCTTCGTATTCAATGGCATTTTGATAAGCGAGATGACGGAAAAAATCTCGAGTGTTCGCATCAGGTTCCCAAGTATCCGCCATCGTTTTATGCACGCAGCGTTCCTTCATCAAATGCTTGCATCATCATTCTTGAACAAACGTTGTTGTTTCGTTCTGAGTTGCCCTCTTACCGGGAGGTCCCCTGTTCTGTTGGCCTCCCAAAAACGTCTAACAGTTGCCCATCCCCAGCGAACTTCGCGATGAATTCCAGATTGGGTAATCAGGTGTTCAAGGGAGGCTTTTGTTTTCGGGTCTGCTGGATAGCCAGAACCGAGATCGAGATCAGTATCCAGTTTGAGCTGCTCTATTTGGCGGTCCCGCTCCTGTTTGGCCAAGATACTCGCCATTCCCACGATGGGATGGTGAAGATCTGCTTTATGCTCACTATTCATCGAACTGTTCTTCCAAGGCCATCCCTCGATCCTTTCACAGATTCTGTCTGTGAATCGCTGAGGATTCACATCACATGCATCAGCTAGAATCTGTACGCCTTCGCGACATGGGAGTTCACCAATCGCCTCACTAAATCCACGTACTTCGAGCCAATTAAGTCCGTCATCAAGCATTGCAAGGTCGATCCGTTCAGGTGTGCAGGTGACCACGGAAGCAACCCAACCTTTCGTTTCGGCTTGTGTGAAAAACCAAGCCTCTAGTTCATCACGGCGCTTTGAAGAAAGGTCCTTTGAATCCTTTACACCAGCATTGATGAGGAGATCATAATCTTCAGACGGCACGCCGCACGCTGCGATGACCAGTGGGCCGAGTACGGGGCCACGTCCAGCTTCGTCAACTCCAACCAGCATGCAAAGCCCTCTCAGAATTCAAGGTCGTCGGGAGGACCATGTGGAGATGATCTCTCAGTTGTTTGGACAAACCCAGTCATTTGTTGTGAAGAAGGTAGTGGTACGCTGTCTTGAGGTTGGTTGGTGTTTTGGGATGCGGGAAGAACCTCAGGGTGTTCCTCAGTACCCTTGCCGAGAATGATCGATGCCGCTTCAACGAGCAGGGGCTCTACGGGAGGATCCTGTCTGCTTGGAGAAGTTTGGACGAGCATTGGGTCCCAATTACTGCGAGCCTCACCCGTATGTGTTGCTGTTGAGGTCGCTTCTATGGAATCCACATCGTTGTCTCTAAATTTATCCATCCAATCATTGGCGTCTGGATTGATTTGCTGATAAGGAAGAATGGCTTGCTCGCTCAACCGCCGATCACGATCGATGATCGCCTTGTAGATGATGACCCCTGCGGCCACGATGGAAATCACGATGAAAGCCCATGCCTTGACGTAATTCATCGTCGTTTCAAAGGCAGATGACCAATTAAATCCTTCATCAACTCCCTCTGCTGGTTGCCATACCATGCCGAGATAATCACCTTGTGACATGTGGACAAAGGGAAGTTCTGGTGCAAAACGGGAGCGGATTGATGTGTTGATGAAGACGGTGCCGTTGCTGTTTTGATCTTGCGGTAGATCAACCCATGCACGAATCGTGAAATTCGCTCCTAGAGGTATGTCATTGATTTCAAAGGAGCGTGGATATTCAACTCCATCCTCATAGATTGCAGAATCTGGTGGAATGAATCCCATCGGTGTTGAATGACTTGATTGAAGTTGAACGAGCAGCCCATCAACGGCATTTCCATCGTTGCGAACCTCCATTGCAATCGATAATCGGCCGTTGGCATTGACTTGCTCTTCGATATTGCGGAAACTCCATTTGATCTCGGGTGCTACTTTAAGCGGAATTTCAACAGAGCCCACAATCATACCGCTGTCATCAAGCAATTCAAGGGTTGCTACACCAAGACGAAAAGCACTTGCTTGTTCTTCAGCATAAATCTGTACGAGCGGCCAAGTCTTGCTTTGAGTGGCTTGAACGAGCAATATTTCCGAGGGCAATACCACGGTGAACCCATCGGTAACGCTGCCAGTACGGAGTGCATATGAGTTGTATGAATTGCCCGTGTTGATTACGTCCAAAGTGGCGTCGCAAGACTGGTTGGGCAGGATTGAATCACATCCTGTTTGGGTGTAGGAAAGGTTGCCAGATGAAACCCTTTGGATGCTCGCTTTCACCTGAACGCTTCGAGTGGTCAACATCGCCCCGTCTGCAAATACGAGAATTTGAACAAAGATTTCGCCTGAGAATTCATTTGGTGACTGAATGCCAATTTCAATGGTTCTCGATTCGTTTGGCAGCAGTTCTACATATTCAAGGCCTCCAAAGAGAGCCACTGTCCAGCCATTTACATTGAAACGGTCGGCTTGTTGAAGGTTCGGCAGGGGATTGCCTGCTTCGTCCACGCCTTGAAGGGAAATATTGACTGTATTGGGTGAATTCCCCACATTGCGAACAACCACATTGAGTCGCCCATCTTCATTGGGAGCCAAGATCATGTCTTCATCCACATCGTCGATGGTGACATTTTTCTTTTCGTTCATGAGGAGATCAAAACTCCATGAGGTCGTAGCGCTGTCCAAACTCGATGTTGCCGTGAGCGTGAACCTCGGTCCTGTTTGCAATAAGGGCATACCGTTTTCAACCGCTGGGACATCAACCCATAGGTAGACGTATACCAGTGTGTCTGGAGACAAGACAGTGTATGCGTCGTCGCCAATTTGGTTGGCCATGTTCCACCCCCAATTCCAATTTGACTGGGTGTACAATGAATACGTGACGTTGTCCTGGTAGATGCCGTTGTTGGATAAATTGACAGCAACCGACGTACGGACGTTTTCATCGACCGTTAACGCCGTTAACCCCTCGACTCCAAAATTGAGGTTGGAGTAGGGTGCTACCGTGACGTTCATGGTGACAGTATGGTTGATTGCAGCGTCAATGTCTGAGGTGATCGATAGCTGAATTTGATAGGATGAGAAACTGGCTGAAGCATCCGCTTTGATGCCGAATACAAATTGCTGAAGGTGATTGGGGACGAGTGTGTAGGTAAGCGGTAGGTTCACCGGAGATAAAGGGGCTGGAAAGGCAAGAGGTGAGATGGTAAAATCCTGATTGATTGTGGCTTTATTGTGCAATGTGACATATGCGCTTACGGTTTCGTTTTGGTGAAGGATCACGTTCTCTTGGGCCGTAACTCCCATCGTCTCTTGATTCCTTCCATGGCTAGCCATATCTGCTATGGATGGTGGACAAAGCAGGGGCAAGACCATCAAGAGTATGAGGCCGATGCTTCGCATGATAATAGGGTGCATGGTCTTTGATTTGAAGTGAACTCCCATCTGCTTGTACTTGATTCGTAGGTTTCATGAAGAGATGCACCTTGGGGTTGCCATGGCACCAATTTGGCCTTTCAAGAAAAAGGAACCAATTGCACAGGTCGATGAAGCACCTCCCGCTGCAATCGTTTACAGAAAAGGGGAGGACCCAAATGCTCGCCCCCCACGAGAAGAAGTGGATTCAACTGCCTACAAAGATGCCCTCGCATTGTTTGGTGATGGCTCCTCGTCCGTTGAAGCGGCTAGCGACCAATCTATACGATATGACGGTGTTACTTCGCAACAAATTGAACCTTCTGCCCCCGAGCCTTCAGTGGTTGATGAGGCGCCTGATTATACATGGGTCCACCATACCGATGGCTATCATTACAAGCGCAAGTTGAACGGGGAATTTGAACCAACCCCTCACACAAAATCAGGTGATGGATCCTACACTCCGTATTCCTGATCGAACAGTGTCGCTATCGGTTCAATAAGGCCTGCATGGTCATGTTGAGCATGATTCACATCTCTTGCAACAGCATGACGATCAATGATGCCGAGTTCGGTTACAGGAGGGAGGGTCCCATGCTCAAGCCATGCATCGCTTTGGTCCGGCCGAACCAATACCGGCATACGATGATGAACGGGTTGACAATCTTCATTTGAATCCCGCGTGAGGATAGCATAGGATTCAATCATGTTTTCACCATCGCTCCACTGGTCAAAAATGACCGCCATATAGCTCAGTGATCCTTTCGTGTGATAGTGATACCAAGGGGTTTTTCCTTGCGGGGTGGTCATCCATTCAAACCAACCATCTGCTGGAAGTAGACCTCTCCGATGGATTCGAGCCGAACGAAACATTGGTTTCTCATGTGCCGTTTCACTCCGGGCGTTAATCGGCTCACGATTCGATGGCTGAGCCCACGAAGGTCGAAAGCCCCAACGCATGAGTCGCATGTGGCGCGGAGCAGGTTGGTTTCGCTCAACATCGGTCTGTGTGACAATGGGGACCCAGGCTTGAGGGGCAACGTTCCATGAGGGCTCGAATGGAGTGAGATCTGAGAGCGGTTCACAATTCAGGCTATTGGCCACCTCTTGGAGGGGCCGAGCAAGTGCAAACCTGCCACACATGATACCAACTCATACCGGATCGGTTACCAGATTCATCAATGCAGCGACATCAAGTTCAGCTCCGTTGAGAGGCACGCGCAATTCAAACAGCGAGGCTACTGCAGGGTCAATTTCGCCAAAACATCCGACCCATTCACCGTTGATGATCAATTTGGCGCCACGGCCCGCTAACCAGGGGCCATCGTTGGCTTCAAGAGGTTCCGCATGCCATGAGGAGATGCCTAAATCGTTGCATAATGCTTGGATTCGGCCGCGTACAGATGCAAAGCCACCGGAACGCTCAGCCATGATAAATGCCAATCGGTCTGTATTGCGATGGTCCCGAACGACACTGCCTAGTTCATAGACGCCTTGTGGCAATTCATGATGTCGGTTTGTGGCCAACAATCGTAACAAGCCAGGGAGTAAATGCTGCCGGAGCATGGTGTGGTCAATCGTAATTGGATTGGTAATGCTGGTGACCTGATGGGTGCTTTGCCATCGCATGTTGTGAAACTGGTCGTGTTCGTTAGAGAGCGTAAGTGATTGGATTTGCATCAACCCAAGTCCCTGCATTGATTCTCGTAGTCTGCGACGCATGTTATGGTCGTCACGAGGTTGCGCAGTCAACTGAGCCTTCGGGCTGTCTTCTCCAAGGTCCTCATACCCGTGTCCGATGGCCAATTCTTCAACCATGTCGACGGGGTGGAGAAGGTCAAATCTCCATCGTGGCATTGTAAACTCAAGAAGCGCCTTGCCTGCAGACGCTTGAGACATCTTTTCAGCCTTGAGTGGAGCATCGGACGGAGCCATACTTTTGCCGTTGTACCGTCCGCCCATGCGATTGATGGCGTGTTGCAATTCTTCATCGCTGAATGACCGACCCAGTAGATTCACGACCAACTCTTCGGGTACGTGATGAACGACACCTTCGCCAACAGGGGTGTGGATTATGTCCCCGTGACACGTTTTGATTTCTACGGAATGGACACTTCCTCCACGCTCTTGAAGTTGCAAACAGACCAACATGAGTGCTGCTTCGCAGGCTCGTTCATCCCAACCTGTGACGTCGATGAAGAACTCCTTTGTCTCGTGGTGAACGGTGGTGTGGCGTCCGTTGATGATTGGGGGGAATGAGAGGACTGCATCACTTGCGTCAAGAATTAACGGATAACTCTCCATGCCCTCAAGGAGGTGAGCATAATCGATTCCCTTCGGATGCTGCTCAAGAATCGCAGAGATGGTCATTGGCGAGGTTTCGCCGAGCGGGGTAAACTCGGTGCTTCCTGGGACCGCTGTGACACGGAAAGGGGCTTGAAGGGCAGACATGTCGTGAACTCCAATCGATGCTCGCTTCCTTCCCCTTCCGAGAGCGAAGTGCAGTTTTTCCTGATGATCCATCAAGGATTTGATGAAGCCTTCAATCTCCTCCTCACCGCCGTGTATTTCCACTCCCTTGACAATCGCTCCTAGGATGACAGGGCGAACTTCCGACAAGCGTGCATCGACCTCAACGGTGATGCCACTTTGACTGACCTCCATATCGGGCGATGCTTGTGTTCCGTGAAGGAAGGGTCGAAGAGCATGTGCGAGTGTTTCACCGCTTAGTAAATCAGGTCGATCGGGAAAGATTTCGATGTCCAAGGTATCGTCATCGCACACGTCAATGTCCGTCCCCATCAATGGCAATTGATCACCCATGATTTCAACATCGTGCGTTAATCCATGCTGGCCCAACAGGTGACGCAAGAGATCTTGTTGAACTGATATGGTCGGCATGTTCGTTCACCTATCGTGCAAACCAATGAGGAAGAGGTCGTCCGTATCCTGCAAGGCGGAGTCCTCCCACAGATGCTGTTTCATGATCCAATGCCCTGAGATGCTTGCGATCGAGCATGTCGATGCTGCTCAATCCAATACGTCGGAGTTGATCTGACAGGTCGGCTTGTGTGCCCTGTAACCAATACCCGATGTCTTGAGTCTCCGCCATCGGAGCTTCACAGGATACAATGTTGATTCCAGAACCTACCAATACGGCGAGGTCGTGGGCATTTGCGGCGAAACCGAGCATCAGCCCGGTTTGAATTTCGTGCCCACTCAGGTTTGTTTTCGTAGAACGACCCATCATAGGAAGGGATGCTACCTCAGAAAGCCCAGATCCATCTTCAATACGCGCCATTGCAACATCGATTTGGTGATAGGCTGCTTTTTGATGAAGTGATTGAATCCGACTGATGCCATCGATGAACATGACGGGGACATCGGCCTTGGCGAGTGCTCGAAGTGCCACCAACAATCCGTCGATGTGTTCTGCAATCATTGGAGGCATTCGTTCCATATCGATTGCAAACCCTCCAGCTTTTGGCAAGTCTTCAGCGATTGTCAACAGATTTGTAGGTTGTATTAGCAACAGGTCAACAGCCCTTGGCTTTCGTTCGACCAAGGCAGGATGCCGATTGAGTATCGTACTCAATCCATCGCTCTCATTTTTCCCGGCCAACATGGTGGCACCGTCTTCAAGAATTGGAAGGAGCGGTAAGGGGAGAGCGAGTGACTTGACGCTTTCTTTGATTCCAACGAGGGCGACTGTGTCAACGGTTGCATAAGGTGGCAAACGGTCTTCTTCATCGTTGAGTAAGCCTATTTGGCTGAGGTCGCCAGATGAAACAGCGAATCCCACGCTTTCGATCATCATCTCCTCTTGCGGTGTCAGGCAAACAGCATCACTCGGAACATGCAGGTTTTCATCGTCGAGAAGCGCGTTGATTTCTATAACTTCTTTCTTCGTTAAGGGACGTAATACGACACCTGGGGGTGGCGTCGGACAGCGTCCGTTGATGATGATTCGCCCTCCCGTCATTCCAGCACCAGGGTCGGGGCCAACATCTCCATGAATCACGATGAGTCCGTCCGTCATTCCGCCGCCAATGCGAGGCCCTGAAGCGCCTCGTATGATGAGGACACCTCCAGCCATCATTGCACCGGAATCGCTCCCGCTGCCATCCAACACCGTGATGGTTCCTGACTTCATCATGTAGCCTGTAAAATCTCCTGCCATTCGTTCACAAACGATGGTTGTGCCTTGGTTTGCTGCGCCGAGGTAGCTTCCTGCATCACCTTGGAGGGTAAAGGATCCTCCTTTGCCAAAAGCAGCAACCCATGAACCGAGAACGCCGAGCGCCCGAATGCGTGCGCCGTCGGGAAGTGCGGGGCACAACCCCAGTTCTCCATTTTTGGGAACAGGGTCGCCAGCATTGGTCCAACCAATACGCAAAATTGCGTTTTGGTCTGCTGCTGCTTGCAAGCGTGGACCCAATTTTTCGTTGATACTCATCGAACGAGCAACGACCTCAGACACATCCGCCATAACACTTCCTTGCACAGCATGCACAAATATCCTGCTATCGTTATTCTCGGTGAGAGGTAATTTGGCTGGTGGACGCCATTCATCGGCTTCGTGAAGAAAAGAAGTGTTTATTGAGGTTCTTACAGAGCAACGCATGGAGAGGGTCATGAGCATCAAAGTCGCCATCAACGGATACGGAACAATCGGAAAGCGAGTGGCTGATGCTGTTGACGCTCAAGATGACATGGAGATCATAGGCGTGACCAAAACACGTCCATCATTCGGCTGTGACCTAGCCGTTCGCAAAGGGTTCCCACTGTATTGCACCTTTGATGACGCCGAACGCATCGCTGCTTTTGGTGATGCAGGCTATACCTGTCACGGTGGCTTGAGCGATCTCCTTGCCGTAGCCGATGTTGTCGTCGACTGTTCACCCGGTAAAGTTGGTGCTGCTAACAAGGAAACGTATGTCAAAGCGGGTGTCAAGTACATTTTCCAAGGTGGTGAAAAGCATGCCATGGCAGGCATGTCATATACCTCTTCAGCCAATCATGCAGAGAACATGAATGCCCGGGGAACTCGCGTCGTTTCATGCAACACAACGGGCCTTTCTCGAACACTCGTCCCGCTCTACGAACACTGTGGTTCTCTGAAAGTTGAATGTACCATGATTCGCCGTGCTGCAGACCCAGGCGACTCTGCTAAGGGACCGATCAACGCCATCAAGCCAGTTCTGAAAGTACCTTCGCATCACGGGCCAGACGTGATGACGGTGAAACCAGAAATCAATATCAACTCGATGGCCGTTGCAGTCCCTACCACGCTTATGCACTGCCATTCCATTGTGGCGACCCTCCCAGACGGGCACGGTCTGACCACCGAAAGCGTTCTCGAACTCTGGTCACAGCAACCTCGTATCATCATCATGAACGGACAAGAAACGAATATCACAACGACTGCTGAAGTCATGGAATACGCACGAGACATCGGCCGAAAATGGGGTGACCTCCACGAGATTTTCGTATGGGAAGACGGCGTGAAACTCGATGGGAATACGCTGTATTATTTCCAAGCAATCCATCAAGAGTCGGATGTGATTCCAGAAAATGTCGACGCCATTAGAGCGCTAACAGGTACTGAGTCAGACTGGAGAGTTTCGGTTGAAAAAACCGATGCAGCCATCTTCGCCTACAATGGATTGTAAGCACACCGATGAGGTGTATTCAAAAGCGTGGTGGAAGTCCCATTGGTATGCGTTCACGAGTAACCCTTCTGTTCGTACTCTTTCTCTTCGTTATGACGCCGCTCTCTGCGGCGATTAATTCCACGGTTTCTACCGTCTATCTCGAATCTCAAGATCAACCAGATGTGATGGACGTTCAGCCGCTTTCTGATGAGGAGCAACTGAAATTGGCTGCAGAGCATTGGGGTGAAATGCCACACGCCAGCATGATTTCTGTCGATTTGAAAGATGCAACAGGCATCCTTCATTTGGCAGCAGGAAGTTTTGACCCAACGCAAACAAGCGGGCCGGACGTTGCACCGACATTGCGTCGCTCAAACGATGCATCCTACACGGGTTTAGCCATCGTCCAACTTCATGATTCAAACGGACAAGTCCTTTCAGACCTCGTGGCAGAATATGATTTGAAGGTACTCGATACGCTTCACGATGAAGGTTGGCTCGTGCGACTTCCCCACTCGCCTCCATCCATGATCCAATCACTCAATGAAGACCCTCGGATTCGGTGGGCCGGCGATCAAGAGCCAGGATGGCGTATCTCACCTGAATTATTGACGCCTGCGGATGGAGAGCGGGTTGTTCAGATCATTCCATCAGCTGATTTGGGTCTTGGAGGTTACGGAGATTTAGCAACCGACCTCGTTCAATACGGTGCCTCGGAAGCATGGTGCGATGCTTGGAGTTGTCAATCCCTGATTCCATCTCAATCCCATGTTGAATTCATTCGCAACATAGCTCATGATGGCCGCATTATTTGGAGCGAGCCTGCCATTGAAATGCGAGTGCACAATGCCGTTGCGTGGTCCCTTTCTGGTGTTCAGAGCGTTGAGAATAATGCAGCATTTACCCTCGATGGTTCGGGGGAGATGATTGCAATTGCGGACACTGGATTGGATCAAAACCACCCGGATTTAACGGGCCGTGTCGCTGCCACATACACACAATTCGGACTGGATACTTCACCTGCTGATAGCAATGCGGGGCACGGTACCCACATTGCAATAACGGTCCTGGGAGATGGCTCAGGCGACATGTCTGCCAGGGGAATTGCTCCAGATGCTAACCTTGTCATGTACGCTCTTGAGCACGACCCCACCGGTGTCTTCGGGAGAATTGGTTCAATCTATGACCTTCTCAGAGATGCTGAGCAAATGACCGCCCGTATCGCTGTCAATGCGTGGGGTCTGAATGGGAATTACGGTCAATATACTGCAGATGCCCGTTCCGTTGACATCTTCGTCAACGACCGACAAGATTTGACGCCACTCTTTTCGGTCGGTGATCGAGGGACATCTGGAGCCTCCCAAGTCACGTCTCCCGGAACAGCGAAGAACGTCATAGCAATAGGCGCATCGACGACTGGCGCATCTGGGACCGCAGGCGCTGGTGCAGTTGCTAATTTTTCTTCTTTAGGGCCAAGTCTTGACGGACGAATCAAACCCGACCTCGTTGCTCCCGGAGTTGGCATTTGTTCAGGATTGGCTGAAGAGGCTCAAAACCCTGCTGGGCCAGATTGTCTCACAGGATCGCACGCTGGTGGAAACGCCTACTACATGTCCCTTTCAGGTACGTCTCAAGCAACTGCAGTAGCATCCGGTGTGGCTGCGCTTACCCGTGAATTCATTCGTGAGCAGGCTGGTGTGAATTCACCATCCAGTGCGTTGGTCAAAGCAGCCCTGATCAACGGAGCAACCGACTTGGGCACACCCGATATACCAAACAATATCGAGGGTTGGGGTCAGGTCAATCTCGAACGAACCGTGATGCCAACGGACGGGACGACAACGCTCGACACCTTCTTCGATGATGACAAACCGCTTGAATCTGGTTTTGGTCTCCTTTATTCCTTCTCACTTGACCCGTCTCACGGGATTGATATCACCCTCGCATGGACCGATGAAGCGGGCAGTGCCAATGCCCCTGATAGCCAAAACCGACTGGTCAACGACCTTGATTTGATTCTCATCGATCCGTCAGGAACAGAATGGCTCGGCAATCAATTCTCACAAGGATTCTCAGTCACGGGTGGTTCCGCTGATGATACCAACAATGTAGAACGAATCCGCATCGCTCCTGGAACCCTACAGCCCTCGCAAGGTCAATGGATTGTCCAGGTCCTCCACCGTGGCGGCACGACACAAAACTTTGGCCTCGTGATGGCAGCCGTTGCGACTCCAACTCCGCAAGCGGATTTGGTAGTCTTTGACGGCAGTGTCCTCACCTCTTCTCTAAATCCACTCAAAGATGATCTGATTTCCATTCGCCTTGCTTGGGCGAACCAAGGAACGAGTATGTCCGGTGATTTTGACATCATTTTGGAAGACACGACAACCCAACAAACAATAGCAACATCCACTCGTTCTCCCCTTGAACCTGGAATGATTGATTCCTATACGATCTTCCATCAGTTCACCACGACCGGTATCCATTCCCTACGCTTGGCCATTGATACTGGAAATCAAGTCCCAGAAATGAACGATGCAAATAGTGGGACGGACAACAATATCTGGGAGCAGGATGTCGAGGTGACCGCTCTTGGTGTTCGAGTCGTCATTGCCAACGATGATGGAACAATTCCTCAAACTGCGCAGGAACGCTCTGACAACGCTGTTGTTCATTTGGACGTCCGTAACGATTCTGGGATTGACCTGCCTCTTGTGATTCTCCACGAGGGTACGGGAAATCAATCGGTCTTGCTCTCTTCATCGATGGTTCAAATTCCAGCGCCCGGGCGGGACGACTTCTTCTTACCGAGCGATGATCTATGGTCCAGAAACTTTGACGAGACACCTAATTTTATTCTCACTGCCCAAGGAACGCAGGACGCCAATAAAACGCTCAATCTACGACTTGAGGATTTAGACGCAGACCTCACATCGAACCCTGAAAACCCTCGTTTTGTTCGTGCAGGGACCTATGTGGTTGAACTCACAGCACGCTATGAATTCCAACCTACAGTTACACATACCCAACGCGTCACCATCATTGTTGAACAAATTGATCAGGTCCAAGTGGTCACGGCGGGAAGCAGTGGGTTGTCTGCACAACCAGGTGGCTCGAGTTTCTTTTCAATTTCGGTGCGAAATACGGGGAATGCACCTGCGCAATACAGCATCGATTGTACCTCTGAACAACGATGGCAATTGATGCTCGGAGGATCAAATTCTTCCCAATTGGATTTCGAACCGCTCAATATTCTCGAGTACTTGCCAATGTCAATTCGCATTATTGTGCCTCTTGTCGCAAATGGAGTTCCTGCTGCGGGTGATACCGACCTAGTCACCTGTTACGTCACATCATTTACCGACCCTACAATGAATTTCACCGAAACAGTCAGCATTGAGGTATTGCCCCAGGAATCCTTTGACGTGAACTTGCTTGATGATGACGGTCCGGTTGGTCCTTCTCAAATCGCAGACGATATTTCAGTGGATAGCGGGCAACAAGTCCATCTGAATGTGTCAGTGGAAAATACTGGAAATATCGCAGTAGAATTGGAAGTATCAGTTTTGCCCGACAATCCACAATGGGCTATGGAAGTTCGTTATGATACACAAAAAGATTCACGCAAAGTCACAATTGCATTGGCACCGGGGATGACTTCAACGGTTGAACTCGTCATGGCAGTCCCCCTCACCGCCAAAGAAGGCGACTCGAATACCTATACCATACGAACGGAGCGCTCCAATCAAAACTTCGTCCAAAATATCACGACATTGATTGTTCGTGATGAGTTGGGAATCATGCTTACGCCCCCTACTGATTCAACCATTGATGTTTCAATTGGTGACCTCTATTCCTATGGTGAATTTATCGCAAAGAACGTTGGAAATACCGACTTGACCTTGAATTGGACTCATGGGTTAGCTCCCGATGGATGGCAAGTAGGCTTCGCCAATCCAACGCTTTATCTTGAACCCCGTGAGGAAAAACTGGTCCGCTTTGGGCTCATCCCGCCAGCTCAAGAGCAAGTGTCCCAAAATGCGTTTGAAATCCTGATTGCGGTATCAGGGTCGAATGCTGGAAGAGTGGTTGAATCCAATCAAATGATGACCATTGCCGTTGTTGAATCCTCCTTTGCCAACATCACCGTTCAAAGTGAAAGCGAGCAACCACTTCGCGGTATTTCTCGCGATGATGGACGTTCTCTCACCTTTGTTATTCGCAACGATGGGAACATTCCATTGAATGCAGAGGTAAATGGAGTGTTGTTGGATAGTGATGAAATGGTCCGTAATGATTGGGATTTAGATCTGAGTGTTTCAACACTAAATGACTTAGCAGTGGGTGAATCGGTTGATCTTATTGTTACGCTCATGCCATCTGAGTCAGTCAGTCGCTCAACGGCACAATTTCATCTCAATATCACGGTAGGTGCGACCGTAGTTGCATCACAAATGATCGATGTAAGTGTTAAAACAGCCACCGGTGATGGTGGGCTGTTCAGCATGCTCCCTCCGGCAGTGAGCGGCGGGCTTATCGCTGTCATTCTCATCGGTCTCATCGTGGTCGGTCGTCGCATGAAAAAGTCAGGTGAAATGGGTGACGACGGATTGGAATTGGTAGCGCCAAATACACATGTCAGTCCGGACCATCTCAACGAACGCCGCAATGATGCGCTCGATCTGGGCAATGCAGTTGATGACTTGACCAGCGGGGAAGTAAGCGATGATGAAATAGCACAGGCTATCATGCAATCAATGGATCTTCCAGCACTTCCGACTCAAGTTCCCTCGGGATTGCCCCCTGGGGGCTTGTCTCCTCGTGGAGCCGCTCCCGCACCTCTGCCACAGGGTCTTCCACCAGCAGGGATGCCTCCAGTAGCGAAACCTCTACCTCCATTACCACAACCTCTTCCAGTTCAGCCAGTCGTCCAGAGCGGCCCTCCTCTTCCTCCTGGTGGATTACCGTCAGGTTGGACGGCCGAACAATGGCGGCATTATGGCCATGAATGGTTGAAGCGACAAGGCTGAAACCGTGTCAACGTTGAAAGGGTGGAGTGTGCACCCCAATCCATGGGCAGTATCGTTCTCTTTGGTCCCCCCGGAGCCGGCAAAGGTACTCAGGCACAACGGATCACCGAACACACCAGCCTGCCGCAGGTGTCAACTGGAGACATGCTCCGTGCTGCGGTCAAAGCGGGTACGGCTATCGGTCTTGAAGCAAAATCATACATGGATCGAGGCGCTCTTGTTCCCGACGACGTGATCCTCGGTCTCATCGAAGAGCGAATAGCGGAAAATGATGCTAAAAATGGTGTGATGTTTGATGGCTTTCCAAGAACCATTCCGCAAGCTGAAGCGCTCAGTGAACTTACCGAGATTACGCATGTCTTGGCCATTGACGTCCCCGATGAACGAATCGTTGAACGTATCTGTGGACGTTTGACCTGTGGGACCTGTGGGACTGTCTATCATGATGTATTCAACCCCGTACCGGGTGATGGGTGCGAATGCGGTCAATACGTTGAGAAACGCCGCGCTGACGACACGGAAGCAACCGTCTTGACACGCCTCGGAGCATATCACGAACAAACATCACCTCTTGCCTCATGGTATGAGGAACGGGGGCTGTTTCACAGAGTTGACGGCGACCGGGCGATTGATGACATTACGACAGATCTACTCTACGTACTTCAGTGAGGGTTTCAAATGGGCCGCCGCAAGCAACGACGTTCACGCCTACAACGTGAGCAGAAGGCACAACGTGCTCAGTCACACCTCACAACGATCCTCCTTCATCCTCTTGAGCATCCTCGCGATGTTGTTGAATCGGCCGCAGTCCACCTTTCCAAGGTGTCACAACGCCATCGCTTACCCCTTCCTTCTCTGGTTCGTTCACGGGTGTGCCGTAAGTGTTGGGGATCGCACAGTTTCACCGCTCAATTCCGTGTCCGTATCAAGGCGGGTCAACGCATCCATACATGCCTTCATTGCGGATACATCCGGAGGTATGGGGCTGGGCCCAAAGCACATCGAATAGCGCGAATCAACGGACGGAGTGATTGAATGGCAACCATTCCATCCAACATCCTAAGCGAGGCGAAATCTCGCGATTTTCGACCCAGTGTGCGCATCGGTAAATCCGGGCTAAGTGAGACGGTTATGGATGAAATACGTCAGCAATTACGTTCTCGCTCGCTGGTGAAAATCAAAGTCAACAAGGGCCTTTTCGAGCGTGAACAACGTTCAGCTGTTTGGGCTCAAATCGCAGAGCAATGCGATGCTACACTGGTCTTGCAGCGTGGAAATATTGGCGTATTGTGGCGAAGTTGATTCTTCTGGAAGCAAAGTGTCAAAGAGTGACCACGGCTCGGACAATCTACTGAGGTCACCTTATGAACTCTCATCTTTTCACAAACCGAAGTCGACAGATTTCTTTCCTTCTCTTGATTTTTGTAGGTTTCATGCTTCTCTCTGGATACACGCAAGCAGCAGGTGGTGGAGGTGTTGGCATTGAGGTGCACATCAAAGACGGCTTGGAATCACAAGCCATTATCGTTGGTCTCATCATACTCTTCGGTGTTTATACCCTGATCATTTTCGAGTGGGTCCACCGAACTCTTGCCGCTGCTGTGGGCGGCCTTCTCGCAGTTTTGGCTTTGAATTATTACGCCGTTGAAGACACCTTTACACTCGCTGAAATTACTACGATGATCGATTGGGAAACCATCGGGCTGCTGCTGGGGATGATGGTCATGGTCGGGATTCTTTCAAATACAGGTGTATTCGAGTATTTTGCAGTTCTTTCCTACAAGAAAAGCGGGGGTTCAATTTGGACACTTGTAGTCATTCTCTGTTCTGTTACCGCAGTTCTTTCGGCATTCTTAGACAACGTCACTACGATGCTTTTGTTGACGCCAGTGACCATCCAACTTGCTAAAGTTCTGGATATCAAACCAATACCGTTATTGATTTCTGAAGTGTTGTTTTCAAACATTGGCGGTGCAGCCACCATGATCGGTGACCCCCCAAATATCATGATCGGGTCAGGTCTTTCAGCGAGCAAGATTGCCAGTGCTGAAGACGGCAAATATGTCGACCCTACCTACAACGGTGGTGCCGGTATTGATTTGTCTCAATACGGTGTGACATTCAACGATTTCATCATCGAGATGGCGCCGGGTATCCTCATGTGCATTGTGCCCTCGTTCATGTTTTTGAAGTGGTTTTACGCCGATGAATTTTCCGGAACACGAATTCGTGACATCGCAGAGCTCGAAGCAAAGTATGGAATCAAAGATCCAGCAAAGCTCAGAGTTGCTGGTGTGATTCTTGTTCTCGTCATCATTAATTTCTTTGCTCACCCGATCACGCACATCGCCGTTTCCTGGATTGCTCTGGTTGGTGCTGTGGTCATGCTCCTTGCGACCGATCGACACGAACTTGAGGAACCTCTGCACCACGTAGAATGGACTACGCTCCTCTTCTTTGCCGGGCTTTTCGTCCTCGTGCACTCGCTTCAGGAAATTGGTGTGATCGCCTTTATTGGAGAATATGTGGAAAAGGCCATTGAATTCTTTGGCAGTGATACCGGAGATGGACGAACAGTACGCCTTGCTGCCGCCATTCTCATCGTCCTTTGGGTTTCTGCGGTTGCATCTGCATTCATCGATAATATTCCTTACACCGCAACAATGATACCAATCGTGTTGCAAATTTCATACAATCTCGGCGATTACCTCCTCACTCCACTTATTTGGGCTCTGGCCTTCGGAGCCTGTCTTGGAGGCAACGGGACGCTCATTGGTGCGTCAGCGAACGTGGTTACGGCAGGGATGTCAGAGGATGCCGGTTACCCTATCTCATTCAATGAATTTTTCAGGGCTGGATTCCCAATCATGATCATCACGACTTTCATCGTGTCCTTGTACATGCTGTTGGTCTTCGTTGTCGGTGGAGAAGAAGGTGCCAATTCTGTCAAACTCATCCTTATTGGTGTCACATCGTTGAGCATCATCGGTCAGTTGGCTCGTGGACGGAGCAAAGGGAAGTCATTCTCAGAAGCTCTGGTTGACGATGAAATAGATGGCATCGAAGAAATGATTGTTAACACCAAAAGCGTCGTTGTTGGTATGCTTCGTGGAGAAGAAGAGTGAGTCGCAATCACATGGGCGCTGAGTTCAAGTCCTTTGGCGGCAAGGCTATGATGAGGCAGAGCCATGTTTGAGTGCAGAGTCTGCGGTTTGCTTTCCCTGCGTGGGACATCATGCCCAGCTTGTGGCAGTCAACATCGTGACGATTTGTCAACCACATTGGACTCTGAAGAAATTCTCCCTACGGACGTCCCGGGTTTGAATGATGCAGCAGAATCTTGGTATGACTTGGAAGGTATTGAGCCTCCGGTGCCGGACGAGAACGGGGAACAGTCTGGGGCTACCAGTAACCTACCGTTTGGATTCCAAGGTGAATCCAACGTTTATTCCTCGAATTTACCGTTCGGCATCGGTAGTTTTGCTGAAGGTATACCGTTTGATTCCACTGAGTCAGAAGATGGCCGATTGCCGTTGACTTCAGAACCTGCTGAGTTCGTCAAGGCAGTCGAGACAGAACAACCCTCTCTAGCAACTCCATTCGCACCAATGGCGGAGAAGCCTGCTCCAGTACCCCAGGCTGCCGCCGTGGACGAGGTGCTCGCTCCAGCGCCCCTTACGCTCCCAACGACGCCTCCAACCACCCCCCCCGTTCTTGTTGATGAAGTAGAACCAATGCTCGAACTCCCTCCCCTTGAAGCACCTGCTAAGGTCGAACAACTTACACCCCCTGTTGCACCCGCTCCACTTTCCCAACCGGTCCGACTTGACTCAGCCCGTTTGGTTTCACAAGCGTCCGATACAGAGGAAGAAGACGTACCTGCCTATTGGAAAATTGATGCAGAGATTCCTGATTACGAAGAGATCTATGGCCATACTGACGAGGTGATCGAGGTGAGTTATGCCTCCCTCGATGAAGATGTCGTAGTCTATGACCACTCAACTGATTCGCCTGCAGCAGTATTTTACTCTCCCCTGGAAGCATCACCGCCCCAATCCGTTGCACCCTCAATTCAACTGGATCTTCATCCTATTCAGGCTCTCAATGTGGACGTGGGGGGGAATCAAGAATTAGCTTCCTTCCTTCAGGAAGGATTTCAAGCGATGCAACAACAATCATGGTCGAAAGCAGCAAGAAGCTTTCAGAAGTTGGCTTCCCGACTGCCTTCCAGTCCTGAAGTTTTCAACAATTACGGCATTGCCTTACTCCAGCGTGCCTCGAGTATGAAGGCGGACCCTGACCCTCAGCAACAGCAACTTGCTGAAGCACAATTTGAATCGGCTATCCTGGCGCTTCGAGAAGCAGCAAAGAATGCTCCAACCAATGGCGAAATCTTGATCAATCTAGCACATGCCCTCATCGACAGTGGTCGTTCGGAGAAAGCCTTGGGTATCATGAACGTGCACAATGCCCGAGATGAAGGCTCTGTCAAAGGTCTCAATACTGCAGCTGTTGCGATGTTCCAACTTGGGCAACCCGCCCAGGCTATCGCTACCCTCAAACTCGCCGGAAGCGACGATGTAGTTCAACGAAATTTGGCACAATTTTCTGCACAATCATAGATTCAGTCCCATGGGGGCAGAAAAAGGTCGTAAACACGAAGACTGTTCTTCATCCACTGGACCTTTAATGACCGATTTCTTCTTATACGGGGGGAAGGTCGGGTGGTTGCTTAGCACCCTGTTATGCACGTTGTGATGGGGGAAGGGCTGAGGAGAATCACCCCGAGGAGGTGGTTTTCTGAGGAGGCCGAATTGGCATGATATAGATACCGAAGGGTTACTCATATGGTGTGGTAACATACACATGTGATGCTACAACCCAACTGGGGGATCGCTCGGCTCGAGTGCCGATGAAGGTCGTGACAAGCTGCGATAAGCTGCGGGTAGGCGCATGTATGCCTAAGATCCGCAGATGGCTGAATAGGACTTCCTGTTTCTTCGGAAACGGTCGCTTTAGCGATAGGGAACCCACCGAATTGAAGCATCTTAGTAGGTGGAGGAAATGAAATCAATTGAGATTCCGTTAGTAGTGGCGAATGAACACGGAATAGGACAAGCCGAATCCCAAATCGAAAGAGAGGGAAATGTGGTTGGCAGTCTTTTGTCTAAGTCGTGGAAGGTGAAGTTGCCTGGAATGGCACATCCAAAGAGGGTGAAAGTCCCGTAACCGTACACGATATGACCACGTGACTGTCACAGAGTAGCATGCGTTGGAAATCGCGTGTGAATATGGGAGGCAGATACTTCCAATCCTAAATACAACTCGAGACCGATAGTTTACAAGTAACGTGAGTGAAAGCTGAAAAGTATCCTTAGCGGGATGTGAAAAGATCGTGAAACCAGTTGGGTACAGGCTGATTGGGCGTGAAAGCGAAGATATGAGCAGCGTCCAGTCGTGCGTTTAGAAAAATGCCCCAGGGAGTCTTGATCATTGGCGAGGTTAAGTGGTTGATCCACGTAGCCGAAGGGAAACCGACAAGTCCGCAGCAGTTTACTGTGAGGGACGAAGTGTGCTCGCTTGGAGTCAATGGTGGAGGACCTGAAGCCCGACGATCTATGCCTGGCCAGATTGAAGCCCGTTGAAAGATGGGTGGAGGATCGAACCGTTGCTGATCTGCAAATCGCTCGGACGAGCTGGGTATAGGGGTGAAAGTCCAATCGAGTTGGGCAATAGCAGGTTCCGCGTGAAACTACTCGTAGGTAGACGTTCGTGGAGATTGATTACGCTGTAGAGCACTGATTGTGCATTTAGGGGAAGCGATTCCTCGGTGTGCTGCCAAACTCCGAAGGTGTAATCGTTGAAGATACGAGCAGTGAGTGATGGTGGGTAAGCTACCATTACGCAAGGTGAACAAACCAGCCTGAAGTTAAGGTCCCTAAATATCAGTTAAGTGTCACAGACAAACCGTGTCCGTGGTCGAAAACAACCAGAAGGTGGGCTTAGAAGCAGCCATCCTTGAAAGAGTTCGTAACAGATCACTGGTCTAGCTTGCGGGCCGGGAAAAGGGACGGGGCTCAAACTGATTACCGATACTTCAGACCATCGAAAGATGATGTGGTAACGCGGCGTAGTGCATGGGCGGAAGGTAGGCTTTGAGGTCTACTGGACCGTGTACTAATGAGAGTCTTGGGAAGAGTAGCAGCACAGTGTGGTGAGAATCCGCACCGCCTTATAAACCAGGGTTCCTCGGCACTGTTTATCAGCCGAGGGTTAGCCGGTCCTAAGGTCATTCTTAACCGAAATGATCGAAAGGGAAATGCGTTAATATTCGTATGCCTCCCATACAATAATGGTGACGGCTTGGGCAAAGTCAATGGATCATATGCCAGGTCCATCGATAACTAATTTCTGGAGAACTGTCACAGTGAGAAGGAAAGAAAGTCCCAGGTCCCATGAAAAGCCGTATGGAGAGACCGTACCGAGAACTGAAACAGGTGTTTTTGGGTGAGTAGCCTAAGGCGTATCGGATACAAATATCGCGAGGGAACTCGGCAAAATAGCTCCGTAACTTCGGGAGAAGGAGTGCCAGATTGGGAACAATCTGGTCGCAGTGACCAGGGAGCTCCGACTGTTTAATAAAAACATAGGGGACTGCTAGATCGAAAGGTTGTGTATAGTCCCTGAATCCTGCTCAGTGCTGGTATCTTAAATCGGGTTTCAACCTGACGAAGGACCAGTAAACAGCGGGGGTAACTATGACCCTCTTAAGGTAGCGTAATACCTTGTCGCTTAATTGGCGACTTGCATGAATGGTCCAACGAGGGCTCCACTGTCCCCGCGATATGTCCGGCGAAATTGACTTTACTGGCGCACAGTCCAGTACATTCTACCCGCAAGCGAAGACCCCGTAGAGCTTTACTGCAGCCTGTCGTTGCATTGTCGCTTTCCACGTACTGTGTAGGTGGGAGATGTTGATCCCTAGGACGCCAGTCCTGGGGGGAGTCGAAAGAAGAGACACCACCCTTGGAAGGTAACAATGCTAACTCTTAATGAGAACACCGATTGGTGGGCAGTTTGGGTGGGGCGCCACGCGCTCGAAAACCTAACAAGCGTGCCCAAAGGTCAGCTTAGGTGGTTCAGCACTCCACCGTTAACTGTAAGGGGAAAAGCTGGCTTAACGTGGATCCGCACAATAAGGATCGACGATGCGAAAGCAGGGCCTAACGAACCTACCAGGCTTATATTTGAGGCCGGTAGATAACAGAAAAGTTACCTCGGGGATAATTGAGTTGTCACCAGCAAGAGCTCACATCGACCTGGTGGCTTGCTACTTCGATGTCGTCTCTTCCTATCCTGGGTCTGCAGCAGGACCCAAGGGTGGGGTTGTTCGCCCATTAAAAGGGATCGTGAGATGGGTTTAGACCGTCGTGAGACAGGTTTGTTGCTTGGTGGTAGAATCGCGTAAGGTGTCTGATGGAAGGGGTCCTTTAGTACGAGAGGAACGAGGGCTCGGGGCCACTAGTTTACCAGTTGTCTGGCAAGGCAATGCTGGGTAGCCACGCCCTGAAGGATAAGAGCTGAAAGCATCTAAGCTCGAAGCCACCCCAAAGACGAGACACCTCAGAACGCTCGTAAAAGACGAGATGATAGACCGCGGATGTAAGTACGAAGCTTCGGCGACGTATTCAGTCCAGCGGCACTAATGTTCGAGCATCTTTTTCCGTGTATGTATCCGCACCATGAGTGCCCTTCGTCTAAAATTTCATGCCAATTCATTTGCGACGCTACGTCGCATCCTATCCGATTCGAAAAGAGATGGGTGCACGGTCACAGCGAAGGTGTTTACCTGGTCCCATTCCGAACCCAGAAGTCAAGCCCTTCTGCGTCTCTCCCATTACTGTGGTACGAGAGTCCACGGGAAAGGAAGTCACTGTGCCCCTCTCTTTTCACCTCGGGTATCCTCAGCCCGTTAGGGCGCACTAGGCCGGACCTCGTTAGAGGCCGGTCTTTTTTGCGTTCTAGTGGAATCCCAACACCATCTTTTAGAACCAACGTCCCAACCTTAGGAATGATCACATGCCAATCGATACCGTAGATATTTTTGGTAGCGACCAGGTTGGTGTCCATCTTGCTACGGTAGGGAAAGTTCTTTTTCACCCTCCTGAACTTCCAGAACCTACTCTTGAGATTCTATCAACGAATATCGGATTAGAACTCCACCCCATCTCCATCGGAGGCTCCAACCTTGTTGGTGCCCTTGTATCCGGCAACCAGCGCGGGATTGCAGTTGCAGACATCGCAACAGAGGAAGATATTGACAAATTGACATCATTTGGTGATGTTGTCGTAATGGAAGGCGGCGTCAATACTGCGGGGAATCTCCTGGTCGTGAATGATCACGGTGCTGTAGCCTCACCAAGCATCCCCCAAGATGGCTTGGAGATATTAGCAGAGGTTTTGGGTGTTGACATTGTTTCTACCACCGTTGCTGGACAAGACGTCGTCGGAAGTCTCGCAATCGCCAACGACCAAGGTGTCCTTCTTCATCCAGATGTGACACCTGATGAAGCCATGCTGATTGAGGATATTCTCGGCGTTCCGCCCATGGTCGGGACCGTGTCCTTCGGTTCGCCCTATGTTGGAGCCGGTACGTGCGCCTCAAATGACGGAGCTGTATCTGGAACAAAAACAACAGGCCCTGAACTGAATCGAATTGAAGATGCACTTGGTTTCCTCTGATGGTTCACCATGAAACGAATGTGAAACCTTCAAAGGCTGGATTCTCGGACATCTTGGCATGGGAGAAATGCTCTACCAGGGAAAAGTCAAGCAAGTTTGGTCGACCGAGGATCCAGAAATTCTGGAATTTAGATTCACTAATCAGATATCCGTATTTGATCAAATCATTCCTTCACTTATTCCTCGAAAGGGAGAATCGCTCAACAGGACAACTGCTCACTGGTTTAAACTGGTAGAAGAAGCTGGTATTTGCAAAACTCATCTGGTCGAGGTCAATGCGGCTGATCGCTGTCTGGTTCGTAAGGTCAAGGTCATCAAAGAGCCTGGAGCAATTCCTCGCGATATGGAATGGGTCTTCGTTCCTCTTGAAGTCATTGTACGACATTACCTCTCAGGTTCTGCTTGGCGTCGCTTCCAACGTGGAGAACTTTCCGCTGAAGCATTGGGTGTAGCACCCGACTGTGAATACGGTGTCAAACTCGCTGAACCCTTTGTGGAAGTCACCACTAAATTTGAAAAATTTGATCGCAATATTAGTCGAGAAGAAGGACTTGAAATCTCCAATATTACCGAAGAAGAATACGATGCTATTGTAGCCGCTGCGCTTGGTGTTGACCAAATCATCGAACGTGAGGCGGCACGCAATGGTTTGATCCACGTTGACGGTAAGAAAGAATTCGCTTTAGGCACCAACCGAGAGGTTGTGTTGGTGGATACCTTTGGAACTCTGGACGAAGACCGCTGGTGGGATGCAGAAGCATATGCCAATGGTGAATGCATTGAGTTGAGCAAGGAATTTGTCCGCTCCCATTACATTGGAACAGGGCATCAAATTGAATTAAAAGCAGCCCGTGATGCGGGAACGGACGATCCACCGATTCCAGCCCTTCCTCAGTCAGTCATTGACGAGACGGCAGCATTGTATGCTTCAATGTACGAGCGTTTGACATCTCAGACATTTTGAATTAGGAATGTGAGCGAAGGACAACACCAACTTGTCTACGCTCAGCTGCTTTCAATAAAGCCATGAAATGCTTTGCAACGTCCGCTACTCCTCCGTCCAGGGGCTCCTCATATGAGGCAGTCCATGTTCTTGAAGCGAGATTTTTCCTTAATGTCCTGACTTGTTCCCTTGAAAGGTAACCTTGGATATTCATCCCACCGAATCCAGATTCAAACATGGTATGTCCGCGGAATTCTTCAGTACATCCACCCGATAGCATTTGCAAATCATCAATGATTGAATCATAGATGTCCTGGCCGTCGTTATCAGTGATACTTCGATTGGGTCGGATATATTCGAGGAGGTAGCTAAGTGCTGAACCATTCCCATAAGGGAAGCGTCCAAATCGTTCACGATTCAATCGGTCTCCCAAGGGCAGGGGCCGTCCATCATCCGTTATTTCGACACAAACCGTAAACAAGAGGGTTGCAGCGTCCCATTGAATTGTTTCATACGATCGTGGTTCTTTGATTCCCTGAGATTTGATTCGCTGTGCAACATCGTCATGTTGAGCAATGTAATTCTCCCACGTACTGGTATTGCCGTCCTGTGCTTCTTCTACTGCAGTTACGAGGTGAGATGCCCACTGACCATTAAAAGCGTCTAGGGTGTAAAATGGAGATGTTGATGAAAGGGCTTCCTCGTCCATGTGCTGGGCACTGCGGGGTGTGAATAATACCTTCTCATGCAAACTTCATCTGCCAAAGAATTGGTTCATACGATCTTCAATGGAACCCTCACGCTCTTCGACGTCGTTTTCATCAAGCTCGTCCCGCATAGAGGCAAGACGACCGCTCGCAGATGGATTGGATTCTTCTGGAATGTCGTCATTTTCAATGATCTCAATTGTGGATGTGACATCATCAATTGGGGTTAGTTCGCGCTCACTAAATTCTACCGCCGCCTCCTCCTCGCCGACATCAAATTGAATGTCATCAATTTCTTCTACGGATACTTCTTTTTGAGGTGGTTTCACTTCTTCCCTACGTGAAGGTGATTCGCTCGCTATGGTCTTTTGACGTGGTCGAATGAGTCCGGCTAGCCAGGCAATCGCCATGACGATGATGGCACTACCGATGATCCACTCAACATCACTCGATGAAACACTCAGCAAACTTTCCGGCTTGTAGAATGTGGACGCCGTATCGTCCTCTGGGTCATCATCAAGGTCAAAGGGAACTGAACAGGAAAGTACCGCAGTAATCTTTTCATCCTTCTCAATTTCTCCAGGATTTTCAATCAATATGACCGGTGCGAAATCTGAGTAGGCTACATCGACATAGTAGGTGCTGCTCCATCCTCCTTCAGCACTGACTTCCAATTCACAAACGGCTTGAGCAAGAACACTGTATCCCGTCCGCTGAATACCCACAGTGATGTCTCCGTTGCTTGTTAATGAGTTGATGCCGATGTTCCAATCGCTCGCTCGGGATACAACTGCTTGTGTGATTTGGTCCAGTTCACGTCCGAATTGGTCATACATGGTAGCCATAAGAATAAATTCACCAGGTATTGGTGTCCAATCACTGACTGTGATGTTGACAGTAGCATTCTCTCCTGCAGATACCGTCCATGCGTCATCATCAATGAGAATGCGCTCTCCTTCAGAGGTGATCAATGTCAAAACAGCTCGGAGGTCTTCGTCATGTGATGCAACGAGTTCGCATTGCCCAATAGACCCTGACAGGGATGCTCTACCCAATTCAGTAAATGCATTACCAATGAATTCGCATGAAACGGACGCGTCTGGATAGGTTCTAGCGACGATGTAGAGCGAAAGGTTGCCTGTGGCGGAGGGGCCCACATAGGAGATTCGTACTTCACCCGAATCATCCGGTTGAGTAAAGGCCACCTGGTCATTGTCACGCTGTAGTTCAAGTGTTGCGGACAATGCGAGATTTTCGCCAGAATCATCGTGAACATTGAACGTGTGCTCGGTACCGATATAACTGTCAATGACAGGTGTTGAGGCAAAGGATAACTCTGAATATTCGACTTCAACATTGTGCGGTAGCGTTCCCAGTATTGGGTGATTGACATTGATCGTAAGTAGGAAGCGTTGCTGGTTCCAATCAGCTGAGG
The DNA here is from genome assembly GCA_016778305.1 of Candidatus Poseidonia sp. Classification (GTDB taxonomy): domain Archaea; phylum Thermoplasmatota; class Poseidoniia; order Poseidoniales; family Poseidoniaceae; genus Poseidonia. The sequence goes on from JADHPT010000001.1 coordinate 79,855, forward strand.
GCGTGAGCGATAATGGCATACCTTTGACTTCACCCGGTGCGAGGACCATCTGCACTCCTTGCTGTGTGGTCCATCCTTCTGGCAGGCCGTCAACATCAAGCGTAATCAGGGCCACATCGTTCCCTTCATTGACAATCCATGCAGTCGGATAGCCACCGAGATTATTGACGCTCCATGTGCCGCGGTGGTCGATATCAAGTTGGGGTGCCACTCCTACTCGAAGCGGTATTTCCTCAACGATCTTCCCGTTGAGGTCGTCTCCTGTAATACGAATCCGCATCACGCCAACTTCGCCTGCTATTGCATCTTCAGGAGGTTGGACCATGACGGTAAACTGTGTCGTGCCGTAGGGTTCAACCACGTCTCCGAAGTCAGGCAGCGTGATGTTCCATCCTGCTCCAGCCTTTGCGAAGTAGGGGACTTCATGCCCGTTGCCTTCATGGATTAAATCGAGCGTTAGATTTTGGCCAGCAGGGTCGATTTCTAAGTCGGTTCCAGTAAGATTCAATTTCCAGCCGTAAATCTCTGCCACGGTTACATTCACAGATGTTTGTCCGATGACATAGGTACTCGCCACGTGTTGCAGGGTCACCTCGGTGATGGTTCCCGCCCATGTGCCCAGGGGCACCTCGATCGTGAAGCTCAGCGACGTACTTCCGTTGATGGGGATGACGGATGTATTCACTTCATCAGCCGTCCAAAGAACACTATCATTTCCAAATCCTACAACGTGCAGAAGCGGGACAATGGTGAGGTGATCGGGTGCATTTCCCATATTGGTCAGGTTGAAATCAAATTGAACGCTTGTGCCGGGTGCTGCTTCGATACTGCTTTGATTGAGCAGAGCAACATCCCATTCATGACTTGGGGCCGCCTGAACGTATGCAGAGGTGCTTTGAGCAACAGTATCTCCTCCAAGAGATGTCCAGGTGAAGCGTATCGTAAACGGCAACAGTGCTGGTATCTCTTCGGATAACTCTACATCAACAGATCCAATGCCAGTGGACAGTGCTCCGAGTGTCTTTTGAGGGTCGTAGAAGGTGACGTCGACTTCAGGGGTGGAAGCGTGATTTGGACTCTCAATGCTTGCAGTGAGTACAAACGTATCCTCTCCATTCCCGGGGTTTTGGAGGAAGAGGAGGAAGCGATGAGGTTCACTCACATTGAGTGAGAGGGGTTCTCCTTGGGTTGCAGGGAGTGGTTCGATCAACGAGATATTGGACCGATAGATCTGAAGCACTTGTACGGTGAGGTTCAGTTCCATGTTGGATTCAACTTGGTCTTGGTCGAAGAATGCATGCCGTTTTGGAACGGCATTCTCGGGAATGTAAGCGAGCAGTTGTCCTCCAATAGCACTCTGCGGTACGCCTGAACTTTCCAAAAAGGAGCCATTGATGGTCCAATCTCCCGTGGTAGACCATATCCAATGAGGCTGAATCATATCCGCTGCTGCCATATTCCATTGAATCTGTCCTGATGCTGGTAATTCACCATTGAGTTGCCATACGAGTGTATGATTCGGTAGTGTTCGGTGATGGGTTGGTGTGGCTGCAATTTCTACGGCCGTAAAGGAAATACTCAACGATTCACAGAGCGCCTCTTCTCCACTCCCCATGCACATTGTAAGGGTGGTTTCGGTCGAGGTGCCAATGGTTGTGCTGACGGGTGTGTCGAGATAGGCAAGGAGTTCTTTTTCTTCACCAGGTTGCAGATTTACGCTAAAGAGCTCATTTCCATCTGCATCATGAAGCGAAGGTGAACCACCCCAAGAAGGGGCTGTCCACGTGATTGAGGTGGTTGTTTCAACAGCATTGCCGAGATTTTCGACCATGAACCACGACTTTGCAACGGTTCCTGGCCTTCCTTGCCCCATCGATGAATTGAGGCCCGTAGCACCCACCATGTCCAATCCGCGAGTCCGGAAGACTTCGACGGGTACGTACAGTGTGGTATTGACGCTTGCATCATCGTTCAACGACAAGAGGAAGGAGACAACACCCGATTCATCACCGAGCGCATCTGAGGGGATGCTGGTGTCAAAGTCAACGGTTTGACTGAGTTCAGGGGTTAATTCAACGCTCAATGTTGCTCCTGAACTCGGCTGGAAGGTCCAATCCTCCGGGAGGTTTGAATCATCATAGGTAAGCGTCCAGTCTGCAGTTCGGGAGCCTGTTGCAGTAAGTTGGACGGACAGGGTTTGCGTCGTGCCCGGATTGATTCGAGTCGTTTCTATGGGCCCGTCTAATTCTGCAACGTATGGTTCAACGACAAGATAGGATGCAACGGCGTGATTGTTGTCCTCCCGCTGTTCGGTGATGTTTTGATTTACATCAAGGACCAATTCAAATTCATGCATGCCTAATTCAGCAGTGAATTCTGCGGTAAAAGTCTGTGGTCCGCCTTCTCCCGACGGGGCGACTGGTTCACTTTCTGTGAATCGCTCACGAGTCAATTCAACCCCGTTCATAATGATGGCAGCATCGAGGTCATCGCCTGCTTCTCCAGTCCCTATATTGGAAAATTGTGCAGTGACCGTGACCAGAGCCCCTGGGTCTGCTTGTGCTGGATTAAAGGAAAGTCCTCGGTTATCGCTGGAAGGGGCAAAGTCCGGGCCTCGATTTGATACGAGCGTATCGCCGATGAGTAGGTCGATATTTCCGTCGCCATCGACATCAGCGAGTGCCGGTGCAGTCCAGGTGCGGTGAGGCATATTGAGTGGGGTCGCCCATTCGTTGTTGATGTCCGCCGATGCTCCTGAGTCACCGTCAAATGCCCAGACTCTGCGACCAAAGGCCACGACGATCTCTGCAGTTCCTTCACCGTCAATGTCCATCCAAATCGGTGGTGAAACTGCGATTTCGTCATTATCATTTCCACTTCCACGCTGGAGGTCTCTTGTCCATTCATTAACGGTGTTCTCGTCACTGATGTCGGTGCAACCAAGCATACCTTTTCTGTTGAAACTCACTGAGGATTCCGAATACCAGGTGACCCAACATAGCCTGTCGAAAATGCCATCTTCATCCGTATCTATGGGCAGGGGTTGGGCGTCTGCATAGCCGTTTTGTGCACGGAAATTGAAGACTTCAGTCGTGGAGGTAATCTCCATCCCAATGAAGCGAGCTCCGTTCCCTGACGTTCTTCCATTGGGGTCCGTTGGAACGGTGAGAATCATTTCAGGAGCATCATCCGCATCGAGTTGGGTAATGACCGGTCCGGGAAGGCGGAGGCGAGGTGAATCAGAATCGGAGTCAGTCCCTTGTATGGAAACACGCTCCCAGTCTAATGAGCCAGAATCTCCATCAATTTTCCAAATCCACATATTGCCCGTATTGCCATCGATTGTTGTTAGCAATACGCTGGTGGTCGTTCCGTCAAGTTGTGCCCATACAGGGTCACTTGGGTGCGTCCCTCTGTCGAGATTGACGCTCCATTCCGTATCTGATGGCTGCACACTCTCGAGGGCGTAAGCGTGTACCATTGGAGTTGGGTTGTCATCGGGGTCGTCAACAACTGCAAGAACGAGTTCAGGAGTGCCGTCGAGTTCTAAATCGGCAAGCAGTGGTTGAGTTACCGCCTTGTGATCTGAATTGGCCGTGGCGAAATGTGGGGAAGGCGATCCGATACGGACGTCAGCGTCGGTGTAGGACCAAAGCAATTCATTGCTGTGGCCCGAACTGGCCCAATTTGATTCAGTACATGTGAGCCGCGGAGACCAAACATCAATGTTGAGCGCACCTTGTGTGTCATAGACCACGATGATTTCTTGGAAGCCATCTGCGTCAATGTCGTGAATGATAGGAGTAGAGCGGATCGCTTCGGTAATGCCGAGGCTCACACGCCATGCTATCTTTGCATCGTTGCCGGAGATGATGTTCAAGAAACTCTCTCTTGAACCGTCTGTAATGGTACTTGACACCATCACTGGAAAGAGGGTTCCCTGTCCACATCGTTCGACAGCGGCCTGTGATGCACTGATGCTTTGCGAAAAATCGCCAATAACCGACCCGTATGCATCACTGCCATCGCCTGAATTGAACACTTGCCAGTTGATGATGGGGTCTACCAGTGATGCTAGGGAGGTTACGTCACTCACATTGCCTTCACCCGGGCCTCCATCTGGATCATGGTTCGGCATAGAAAAATTGTGAGTAGGGGTGCGCCCGTATTGCGCCCATGGTTGTTCATAAGCATCGTAGGATGAACTTGTCAATTGAACATCTGTCTCTTCTTCCAGCACTTTTGATTGCGGTGAAAACAGGGGCGTCATTGGTAGGCTCACCATCAAGCAGACCATCAGGAGCGCAGCAACATTGGCGCGCTGAGTTGAACCGCGTTGCTGTGGCATCATACATGACCGTCTCCGGAGGGTTGTTATGGCTTATGGCGTTCTTCTCTTCTAAAACCCCTTTTCCTAGATGCTTCAGATGATGCGGAGCGGCTTTTGGTCTATCGGACAGGCAGGAATATTCCGCTTCAATTAAATAGGGGTCGTCGGTGGAGTCACATGACTTCGGTCGCTTTCTCTCCTGAGGTGAATCCGGTGATGGACGGAACAGTCGCTTTGACTCCCGTTTTTCACCTCGCCTTTGGAGGGATTTTGAGGTGAAAAAATGTACAAGGTTGTTACCAAGGAAGATACGATTCGTATCCCTGCAGAATACATGCGAAAAGGGCAGTCTCTTGACCAGCACATCGACCGCTTGTCCATGGATGCCTTTGAAGGTAAATTCGATGATGAGAACCGTTTTGTTCTCGTAACCAACAACCACAAGACAATTGGCCGTGGCCGTATCATTCACGGCGACGGTGCTATCTACCAACGTGTTCAATTTGACGCAGTTCTTTTCTGCATGGACGACCAAGAGGTTGTTGAAGGAGCAGTTTCGGAAGTCAATGAGTTCGGAGCCTTCGTTCGAATTGGCCCAATGGAAGCATTGCTTCACAAATCCCAGATCATGGATGAGCCTGTCGACATCAACATCGGAGCGAACAAGATTACCGGCCGTCATACAGCTGGAAAGGAACTTGGTGTTGGTTCCTTCGTCCGGGCCCGTATTGTGTCCCTCTCACCAGATACTTCCGACCCACGCCGCTCCAAGATTGGTTTGACCAGCAAGCAAGACGGTCTGGGTTCACCAAATTGGGAACAGAACAAAGGAAGTGAGTGAACATGGTGAAAATGCCCTTTGCTTGCGGGGAATGCCACCTCGTGCTCGCCGACGGTATCGATCAATGTCCACGGCATCCTTCTGCTCAAGTCTCATCAGACTGGACCGGCTATGTCATTATCATGCAACCTGACCGCTCGGAAATTGCCAAGCGTCTGAAGGTAGAACAACCAGGGCGCTATGCGCTCAAAGTAAACATTCGTTGAGGTGATGATATGAATATTAATGAGCGAAAAGAAAACAAATTATTGAATCGAGTTGAGATTACGTTTAGCTGGCGCCATACCGGAAAAACAACGCCTTCGCGAAAAGAAGTCATGGATATCGTCCGAACTCTTGAACCGGGCTCAAACCCCGATTGGATTGTGGTTAAGGATTGCGTGACACGTTACGGTCAACCTTTGACAACTGGAACTGCTTTCATCTACGGATCAGCCGAATCAATGGCGGTTGAGCCAAGTTATATTCACAAGCGACATGAATCATTCCGCTCGGGTACTGCAGATGCAGCACCTGCTGCAGAAGCCACCAAGGAAGGAGGCGATGAGTGATGGGTGACGGACCAAACGCCAAGGCCAAGTGGTCAAAATACAAAGTTGAAGATGGCAAACTTGTTCGTGCAGAATCCTGCCCAGAATGTGGGCCAGGGGTGTTCCTCGCACATCACAAAAACCGCATGTCATGCGGACGCTGTGGCTTTACGAGCATGAATGAGTGATCACTCTTCTTCTTGGGCCACAGGGCTCTCGAAGTGGCTGTTCAACCACGTGCCATTGTTGAAGAGAATCATTGCTCCCCCTTTGACGGGTTGAATGTGAATTGGAATTTCTTCCCATGCGTGTTGCTCGGTTTTCCGATGAGATATGATGACTTCCTCTCTCCAACCAGCTAATCTCCAACCGTGGATAAAGGGGTCCCAAATGGCTCCCTGAACGGGTCCGTTCAATTGAATACGCTGAACGATCGTAGTGTCATCCAGCCAGCAAAGTTCTCCTTGAGTTGAGCAGATGAGGTGTTGGTTCTCGTGCCTGAAATGATGTTCAAGAGGTCCTTCTGGGCCGTTGAGAATATATTCCTCAAGTAACTCACCGTTGGAAAGAGAGCGCCGTTGTGCTCTACCGCCCCGTGAGGTGATGGTCAATTCATCACCGTGGATATGGATGGCCAGAATTTCTTCATTTCTAGGGCGGCGTTTGGTATAATTCCACGTTGGAACCTGTTGGCGCCACAATTCCTTTGCGTCGTGGTCGAGTGCGTAGAGGCCCCGTTTCCACAAATTGAATACGAGGGCAGATTCGCTAGCGGCCAAGGCCAATGGTTCGGCGTTGAGGACATGTGACCATCGGTTTCCCTTCGGATGGTATTGGCTCGCAAGTTCGTTAGAGGTTCGTAATTCTGCACGCTTCGCACCGTCCTCGGGTGCCTTGTCCAAGTTCATTGAACCCATTCTCGCGAGCATGAGTTCACCATCAATCCACGTCGCAAAGAGAACATTTCCAAAATGGACGGCATGGCTTACTCGCATCGGGAATGGCGTAGCGGCTTCACCAATGGCACGATAGTGGTCATCCAAACGAAGGAACTCCCCATCCATTCCAATCACGAGGTGTCCATTCTCATGACTGAGGAGGGATCTTGGAAGAAAGGGAATGGTCGCCGGTAGACCTTCGTCCATGGTCGTTGTAAGGGGTCCTCTATGTCAAACCTCGTTCGGATGAAATGAAGAACTACGAACCAATGGAGGGGACATGGGAGCCTCCACAGTGATTCTCATTGCCGTCAATCAAGCAGATATCGCCAGTCTCAACCAGGGTGAATCACTCCGCAACCTGTTGAAGTGGGATTTTCATCCCAATGTTGAGGGGCATCCAGCGTTTTCGCATCTTCATCTTCGTATGTGGTATCTACCAGACGGCCTCCTGTTCGAAGATTATCTTGATCGTCGTTGGACAGAAGCAACAGGAGAACTTGTTGGAGAGGTCATCTTTCCTTCACGCCACGCAGCCACCAGCGGTCGTGCATCACTCACGCTTCACCCCATCGGTGTGCCTCATCTGCCTCAAGGTGAACAGGGGCCTTATGGTGGATTTGGAGGACAATCCCCTCCACCGAACCCACGTCTTGCTTCGTGGTGGAAATTATTGCTTGAGCGTGCACCAATGCATACCGAGGTTGAAGGCTTTGATCTATCGTTAGAAGTAACGCATCATGGCCCGTTTCTAAACGCACCAGCCCTCTTTATTGAAGTTGGTTCAACCGAGGCTACATGGGGCCACGAAGGCGCTGCGAATCTCTTGGCTGAACTTATCCGTGATGGATTATTGAGCCCAAATATCAATACCTGGTCGGATGTGAAAAAGAAAGGGGACCAAGTCGTACTTGTAACCCTCGGTGGTGGACATTATGCGCCACGAGCCAATGCACTTGCAGCCCTTGATAATGTCTGGTTAGGTCATATGTTGGCTTCTTATGCCCTGCCGTTTATACACGTTGAGGGTGGTGAACCGAAAGGTACGTGGAAGCAGGCCATCAACGATGCAATCACCTCAACACGCAAGGCATTTCCCGAGGGTGAAATTGTCGTCTCAATGGACAAGAAGGCGTTCAAAGGTTGGCAACGTCAGGCCGTTCGCGAGCATCTTGAGGTTTTGAGGGTGCCATTGTTGACCACAAGGCAAATTAAATCACGCCTCGAAGGTACAGATGAATAAGCACAAAGGGTCAAAGAGTGCCTATATGGTCGGTAGTTCATGGTTGGGTGGTTCTCTCGGACCGTTGTTGCAGTAACCTTGCGAATGCCGAGATGGTTTGTTCGCTGGGTCAGTCGCCGTTATGTGGCAGGAGCAACCTTGGATGATGCAGTTACCATCATGAAACGCCTTTCATCAGAAGGTGCATGCTTCACCATCGATGTTCTGGGTGAAGAAATCTCTACATTGGATGAGGCTCAGTATTTTTTTGATGAATATGTTCGTGCCATCGAGGCTATACAACAACATGGACTTGATGCCAATCTCAGCATCAAACCAACTGCTTTTGGCCTCCTCGTTGATGAAGAAGCCGGAATGAATAATATGCGTAAACTTGTGAAGATGGCAGCAGAGCACGAAATGTTTGTTCGCTTGGATATGGAAGATCATCGGGTTACATCAGCTACCATCAAGGCCGTGGTCGATCTTCACAGCGAGGGTTTAACCAATGTAGGGACCGTTCTTCAAGGTCGTTTATTCCGCAGTTTGGCCGATATTGACGCATTGGAAACCGAAATCGGTCCTCACGCAGATTACAGGATTTGCAAGGGAATATATCTCGAACCCGAAGAGATTTCCTTCACCTCGTACAAAGATATCGTTGATGCAACGAATGCTTGTGTGGATAAAATGCTTGAAGCAGGTGCATATGTGGGTATTGCGAGTCATGATTATCCGGTCATCGACCATGCTCTGGAGGCATTAGAATCACATAACCTTGGGCCTGGTAAAGAAGATACTCGCAACAATGCAGGCCCACCTCGCCTCAACAAAGGCCCCGGGTATGAATTTCAATTGCTTCTAGGTGTGCGTGGTCCGCTTCGAAGAAAGTTGTTGAAGCAGGGGCACCGTACTCGTGTTTACATCCCCTATGGAGAAAAGTGGTACGAATACAGTATTCGCCGTCTCAAAGAAAATCCAACGATTGGCACTCAGGTGGCCAAGGCATTCATGATGCCATGGACGAATAGGCCGTAATCAGCGCCTTGGTTTCTTCTGCCTACGCTTTGTGGATGTGTTGGGGTTTACACCCTTCTTCACATGTTCCTTGGGTTGAATTGGGTTAGGATTGAAGCCAAGTTTACCTTCTTTCCATGCTTGTCGTCGTTCTCGAGGTGTTCGAGGTGCAAAGTGTTCCTCATTGGGAGGTTCATGAAGATACATTCGCTTGATATCAGGTGCTTTGACCGTGCCGCGGAGTGTTCGACCAGCACCTGTATGGATGGCACGAATCCTCCAAGTTTCTCCTTTATGATCAATCAACTTAGAGGCGGTAAAGGTCGTATCTTGTGTGACCAAAATGACATCCGGTTGGGAATCTTCACCGCGGGTCAGGGTCAGTTTCACTCGGACCATGTCCGTGCGGATGGCGGTAATCCTGACGATGTTGGTTGCATAACCTGAATTGTGGTGTTTTCCGTCAGCATCTTCGAGTTGGTGAACTCGCCACAGTTTTTCATTCTCTTCAAATACATCATTCAGATGAAACTCCTCATCGGCATCTATGACCAGAACCACTCGTTCGGAATGGGGCCCATCGGTCAGGATGAATGGGATCTTCACAGGCGCAGGCGGTCTGAATTCAACCGTGTGGACGTGATGGCATGTTTCGCATTGTACCTTAAAATCAACACCGTTTCCAACAGACTTCTCGTGAAGGATTTGATGACCCTGCATCTCATCACAAGCGGGGCAATGGGTGGCATTGTCCAGGACTTCTTCGTCCTCTTCCCACGCATCTTCTTCATCCATAGGTGATTCCCTCGTTTGCAAGGCACGGCCACCATCGTTTGAACCCTCCGTTGTTGATGGCGGTACGAGCCTTCAAGATACTGGGCGCTGACGAAAGTACATGGCCAGTGAAGATGCCGAAGTGGAACGCTCAGATATTCTCACCCATTTGATGGCCAAAGATGGCCAACAACCTCGTCATGAGCCTGAAATTGCAGCGAACATCGGTCAGCAACTTCAGCACATGGGATTGACGACCTGGTCCATTTCTATTCATCGAAGGCTGCGTGATGCCTTGGTTCGCCTTGCACCTCAATCCGTACTTGAAGTAGGTGCGAGCATTGGACATCGAACCGCTTGGCTTCTCGATGCTTTTGAACGTGAACAAGTCCCTAAGCATCTCACGCTGGTTGAACAAGGCGCAAAATTTGGTGTGATTCTTCATCGTCTCGTGACTCGATACGACGCCTTGAATTGGACCGACATCGTCGTAGGTGAGCCCTTGCAACTTGCAGCAGACCACGCAGCATGGTCAATAGCCACCACCATCTCTACAGAACTTTCAGAGACGAAATTCCAATCTTCATACGATGCGATCATCATCGACGGGCCATCACCCAATCGTGCGGAACTCGTGAAGACCTACCTGCCTATGCTCTCTGCGAATGGGGTCCTCTTTACCAAAGAACCAGACATGCCAACAGGTGAAGTTGATGCAGATGATGAACAGGGAATGGCTCTTGTCAATGGATTCAATGCTTGGATGGATTTGATTCGTCAGACCCAAGTCACACACCACGTGGCCTTCATGCCGCTCTTTGGTGGAACCCTTGTGGCTTGGTTGCCTATGTCATGAACTTTCGGCTTGTGCCAATAATGCCTGAATGTTGAGCATGCCGTAGCCATACTTGTCATCGTGCCCGGTTTGATCCTCTCCCGGTACGGCACTTTCCATAAGCCAATTTTTGACTGTATTGACGGTATCACTCGAACCCGTTTCATTGGCACGTAATTCAGGATTCTGCTGCAGAAGAAGAGCCAAAGCTCCCGTCACATATACCGTAGCGGCACTGGTCCCATCGGCAAGGCCCCAGCCACCATCCTTGGTGAGTACTGGGACGGCTTGGGCAGGGGCAACAATCTCAGGCTTTTGATTCGGGTCGCCGCGAGGTAGAATGATTGGGAGCGGTAAGATTCGGCCGTTATTATCTCCCTCAGAAGAACCAGACCATGATGTTCCGGAGAGTGTTACGCCACCCACTGAAATGACTTGTTGTTCACTGGATGGATGGGCAACATCTCCATCATCGTCAGGTCCTCCATCATTTCCTGCGGCTGCAACAACATAGATGCCAGCATCAATTGCCTCATTGGAGGCATCTCCTGAATTCCGTCCCGAACCCAGATTGAACGGTAAGACATCGGGTGCTCCACCTAGTGAGAGAGAGATAATGTGGGCACCGTTGCTAACACACCAGTCGATGGCCTCTGCAACCATCCCGTCATCTCCACTTCCGTCACTCCCAAGAGCCTTAGCCACAAGAAGGTCGACATCATTGGCAACACCTTTCATCCATCCATTGGCAACAAGAATGCCAGCCATTGAAGTGCCGTGCCCGTGGTCATCGTAAGGATCTGCTCGATCGTTGACAAAATCCTTCCAACCAGCCAATTGTAGCTCGCTAAAATCACTGTGTCCCATTGATATGCCCGAATCTACGATGCAAACGGTGACGTCTGGGGCGGCTGAGCCGCTTCCAGGTACATTCACAAGATCGTTGTAGTCCGAATGGCGTTCAAGTGCCATTTCACTGGGCCGCAGCAGGATCGCACCATCCGTCATGACAACTGCGACGAGGTATCCTGCTGCCAGAATCATCGTGATACCAAGTGTGAACGATACAATACGGCGTATCATACGCATGTCATCCCCCACCGTCACATGACCCCCAGCAACGCTTACGGTGGCTTCAGGTGCAACATCCACGGCAACACTTGCAATTTCATCTACAGGCATCTTCTCATCCCAAGGTATGAACAATTTCAGTCAGAGTATCTACGAAGCGTTTGACGTCCTCTTCGGTATTGTAGAAGTATGCGGATGCACGGAGCGACCCTTGAGGTAATCCTTTGTCCGCAAACCAAGAATGAACACAGTGTTGTCCGCTTCGAACCATGACTCCAGCGGCTTCATCAAGAAGCAGTGCAACATCATGAGTCGGAAGTTCATCCAAGAGAATTGAACAAATTCCTCCACGTTGTGTAGCATCTTCGGGTCCGATGATTTCCAAACCAGCGATATCCTTCACTCCTTTCGTCATGATCTTATTGAGCTTGATCTCATGTTGATGCACGGCGTTCATGTCAAGTGTCGTGAGGTATTCAACGGCTGCGCCGGTGGCGACCATGCCTGAAAAATTCCCAAGTCCACCTTCAAATCGTGCTGGAGGTTGAGCCCAACTGGCTTCGGTGTATGTTGACGAAGTCACAGTTTGTCCGCCGGATTGAATGGTTCTCAGGTCGTCTAATAAGTCGTAACGCCCCCAAAGGCCACCCATACCGGAAGGTCCACACATTTTGTGAATGGAGAATGAAAGGAAATCAATACCAAGTTCTTGTACGTCTACATTCATGTGAGGAGTTGATTGGGCTCCATCTACCGAGACAAGGGCATCAAAGTCATGAGCGATTTTCGCGATTTCTTGGATTGGTATTGATACGCCGTCAAGGTTGCCCACGTGACTCATGGAGACCATTCGCAAGTTCGAACCAGCCTCCTTACATGATTCCTCAAAGGCTTCGAGATCGAAGGTATTATTTTCATGACTCTTGACTACTCTGTGGTCAATACCACGTTCTTGTTCAAGTTGAAGCCACGGGACTAAATTGGAGTTGTGTTCTCGGTCTGTAGTGAGGACAACATCTCCCTTATTCCAGCTCATTCCATGCGCGATTTGGTTGAGTGAATGGGTCGCATTTCTTGTGAATACGATCTCATTTGTTGATTCAGCGTTAATGAATGCAGCAAGACCTTTCCTCGCATCCCTCACTCCTTTTGATACAGCCGTTCCATAGCGATGCACTGAACGGCCTCCACAGCCAGGTGTTTCGGTGTAATATCGGTGAATGCTATCAATCACAGACTGGGGTTTCAACGTGACGCAGGCATTGTCCAAATAGGCTGGTGCATCGCTACTACGAAGCGTTGGAAAATCTTCTCGCATTGTCTTAAAATCCATCACCACACATCCTGATCTGGGAAGTAATCGAGCGCTGGTGCATTGACTCCACAGGCCTTGCATTCCAGCCGACTGGGCATCTTGGTGTCACAGGTCGCACACGCCATACCGATAGCGACCATGGTTGAGCACCCCGTATTGTGGCATGGATGGACAAGTGCTCCAGACGCTTCCCTTGCCAGCAATGAAGGTTCTGAACACTCAGGACACATGGCTTTCACGACAGTGTTCCTAGGTTCTCCTTCCATTTCAATGGCTGCATCCAGTGCGGCACGGGTTCTGACTCTCGCTTGGTTTCCGAGCATGCGTTGGGGGTACCAGAGGATGAAGAAAAACAAGGGCATGGAAATAGATCCGCTTAGCAGATGCACGATAAGGTATCCATAATTTTCATCACCGTAGGACGAAATGTGGCGGGTACCTGTCCATGATGCGATTATAATCAACGCAATCCAAACTCCAAATATTGCTGTCCATCCTTTCAATGAATGTTCTGCCATCTCAATTTCCATCATGCGCACGTCTTCATGCAAATGGTTGATTTCAACATGGAGGTCACGAGTTTCAATGACCGCTTTCCAGAAGAAAAACAAGAAGAAAAAGACGACCAAGATGATCAATGTCCCTTCCATCATTTCTGATAAATTGAGGCCAGAAGGAAATGCGGAATTATTTCGCTGGAAGAAAATTTGAGATACCATCAAACCATTCCACATCACGAGGAGGGAAATTGCATGAACTCGCATCACCGGGAAGAGTGTCCATGCTTGGTACACAAACCAAGCCCACAGGAGGATTGAAAGGAGAATTTGGAAGAATTGAAATCCACTGACTGCTAAAATGCCATCGACTCCGGATATCGTTGCATCCCCTCCACCCCATAATTCGGGGGATATCGATCCTAAACAGAAGGCCAGCATCCCAAAAAGAAGGGCTGAAACATGCTGTTTCTTCCAGTCGTTTCTCAATAAATTGAATTGGAAATACCATTCACGAACGATCGTATTGACTTCATTTGCAAGTGGGTACCTCTGGGGAATAGCAAAGGCAAACTCCATCTCAGCCATCCGAAATGGTAGATTGGTGTGTCGGCGACCGCCGAGGTCGCCTTCAACCGTCTCCTCGGCCATGGTTCACGCTGGGTGTTGCCCCTTTGAGTCCTTCCGCCTGTTAGGCTTGGAATGATTCAACTTCAAGCGTGACGGTTAAACGAAGGAGGGGGCTCGGCGGGATAAGAGCCGAGATCGCATAGCCTGGTAGTGCGCGCGACTGGAAATCGCGTGGGCCTGTCCCTCGGGAGTTCAAATCTCTCTCTCGGCGCCACAACCACAACCTCCATGACATGATGAAAGTTGGTGCATCTCATGGAGCAGGAAGAAAACGTCAACCACCGGCGGTGGGGGATTGTCTTTGTTCTCGGAATCTTTCTTCACGTGTACGCTGCTTTTCATAGCGACCTTGGCTTGGATTCACACGTCCGACTTAACGCATTGAACGATGAGTCGTCCAATGGTCAAGTTTTATCTTGGGGCTCACCGCGCATCAGCGATTCATCCAGCACGAACTCCAGTGCTGTTTACGACGGTTACATCCCGCCTTGGAACACCAGCGAGGCTGCGATGAAAATCACGGCCATCGCCTCCTTGGTATTGGTCGCCTTTGTTGTTTCTTGCCGAAGACAGGATGAATCTTCAACCGTTCGTATTGAACCGTTATGGGGGGCTTTGCTAATGATGAGTCCGGTTCTCATGTTTTCGACCAGCAGAGGATACGATGAGGCACCGCTTGCCCTTCTGATGGGGCTTGGCGTGGTTGGATTTTGGTTCAATCGGGGTGAATCCATAGCCCACCAGCGACTCAACGGTCTACTCATGGCCACCTCGGTGTTGTTGGTTATGGTGTGGAAAGGATTCCCCCCTGTTTCCTCGCTCACGGCTTGGTTGGTAATGGTCCTCCTCACCGAGGCTTGGGTTGGGTTGCATCGCTCGGGTTCGTACACCGGTGAAGATCAACTTCTAGGTAACCCTTGGTCAGTGGGAATGTTGGCGTTCTTCGTGGTGTACTTTGGTGTGATATTTGTTGGGCTCATGTCCTCAACAGGCACCTTCTCAATCATTGGCGAAGAACCGCTCAACTTCGTCATCGCTTCGGTTTTTGCCGTGATTGATGCGGCGGTTTTGTATTTGTTGTTGGGATGCCTACTTTGGCCGTTCTTTGTGACTCGATGGAGACGTTTGCGGTCAGCCCGTGGACCCGGTTTGACCATGCTCGTGGTCTACATCAGTGCTCTCTCGGCCGGACTGGTTGCGTATATCGCTTCCCTCTGGACGTTAGAGGCGTCGCTCTGGAATATGAGTTTGGCCAACACCATGATGGTATTGGGCAATAACGGCAGGTACGCCACCTTGCTCCTGATACCGGTAGCGGCGTTACTACGCTGGGATGATTTAACCGACAGCAACGAGCCTCTAAAAGAAACAAATTATTCACTTCGCGCCGTTGTTCTTGTTCTACCCTTCCTTTTGTTCACCACTCTGGTTGGCCATCAAATTTGGTCCGAGGACGCAGGTGAACTCTTGTTTCAATCGTGGGATGAGGATGACGATACTGTGCTACTCGTTGCACAAGAATCGATGGCAATCCACCATTTGTATGTCCTCAAAACGAATCTGGACCCCGACGGGGCAACGGGTGCCAAAGGTCTGTGGGTGACTCCAGATGATGCAATGGATTTAATCGAGCAACATCCGGCTACGATTGATTATGTCCTGCTCGCACCTGGAACGACGGTAGATGCTAATCTCTCATCGTGGGTTTTGATTGATTCACAAGAGGTTCCAGTCTCAGTACCAGGTGGTATACAGAGTGGCGCATGGTCACTATACCGTCTATCGGTGTAATGACTTGATTCGCGAAGCGGTTATATCCGTTTGGCTGGTGGGGCGACCATTGCCACCGTGGCTTAGGGGTATAGCACCTCATTGGTAATGAGGAGGTCGCGAGTTCAAATCTCGCCGGTGGCTCCATTCTTCGCAAGCTTTGCAAGGTCTGAAAATACCCTTTCCTTCCTTGAAAATACCTCAATGTATAAGAGGTGATTTGGGTAAATTCGCAGTGAGAAGGCAACTTCTCAGATGGGATGCACATGCAGCGAGAGCAAGAAAAAACAGCAGAAATGCAAAAGAGAGTTAAGGATTTACAACACCAAGTTGACGAATTGAAAGAATTGGTCAACACCTTGTTGAGCGTTATCGTCGAAGAGCCAGACGGGGTACATTCAGGTGCTGCACCAACAATTCCTGGTCACGGACTCAATCAAGTCTGCATGTGATCATCCCTTGATGACAGCAAGCGGGTTCATTTTGGCCACCGGTCGAGCAAGACCAGCCTGAGCAGTCAGTCGAATCACGTCATCAACGTCTTTGTAGGCACTTGGTGCCTCTTCTGAAAGGACATTGGGCGTTGATGCATGTATTCGTATGCCGCTGGCCTCCAATTCCCGTTTGAGTGCTTTACCATCGATTGTCTTCTTGGCCTGTGCCCTTGAGAGGGCTCGTCCTGCTCCATGACATGAGGATCCGAAAGCTTGGTTTGGTCCTTGGTTCGGACCTGCCATAATCCAGGACCCGTTGCCCATATCTCCGGGAACAATCACAGGTTGTCCACTGGTAGTAAATCTCGATGCGAGTTCTTGATGCCCCGCGTCAAATGCTCTTGTTGCACCTTTTCTATGGACAACACAATTGCATTGACGCCCGTGTACGTTGTGGGTTTCAATCTTGGCAATATTATGGGCAACGTCGTAGAGTGTTGTTGCTTCTCCATCAACTCCCATTTCCAGTCTGAGCACGGTTCGTAGTCGGTGAGCGAGAACACTTCGGTTGGCAAATGCAAAGTTCGCTGCAGCATTCATTGAATCGAGGTAAGCCATACCTTCTCGCGAATGTATGGGGGCTGCGGCGAGTTGGCGGTCTGGTAATTCATAGCCCCACTGCTCATTTACCCAGCGATCTCCATCTTTGGCATAGGATGCTTCGAGTTGCCGCACGTGGTCCGTGCAAACTTGGTGCCCGAGTCCTCTGCTTCCTGAGTGAATCATGGCAACAACTTGATCTTCAAACAGACCCCATTGTTTTGCAGTTGCTTCATCCACCACGTCACTGACCGTTTGAAGTTCAAGGAAGTGGTTGCCGCTGCCTAAGGTGCCAAGGGACTTCATCCCTCGCTCCATCGCTCGCTTTGAGATCGCAGCCTCTTCAGTTTCAAGCCGCCCTCTTGATTCAATGGTTGCGAGGTCGTCATGCTGACCATAGCCAAGATCGACGGTAGCCTCCGCACCATGGTGCAAAATTTCTTGTAAATTTGAGGCAGTGATGTCCACACCGCCTTTACCTGAACCCCCGGCAGGAACTCGTCCTGCGATCCGTCCCGCTAATTTACGAAGATTCGGGATGTCGTCCTTTGTTGCTTCAAGAGCGAGGAATCGTACACCACAGTTGATGTCAAAACCAACACCGCCAGGCGATATTGCACCGCCTAATTCACCAGCATCAACATCCGTTGCGACAACACCTCCAATCGGAAATCCGTACCCGTAGTGCCAGTCAGCCATCGCCCAGGCTTCTCCAACGATACCCGGGAGCGAAGCAGTGTTCACCAATTGCTCTGGCCCACGATCGTCTGCGTGCTGTTGCATGTGTTGGGCATCGGTAACCATTCTGGCATCGACTTTCATCATGCCGTGGGCTTTGATCCGCATCGTCCCGTCGCCTTCATCGACGAGATGTTCCCGCCATGTTGGAGGCATGGTCGTTCCTGTATTCGGCTGGCTTTGAGGCTTTTCACAAAGTGGTTCAGATGGAGTAGAGTCAACACAGGCTTGAAGGGGGGGTTCGTTGTGGACGAAGCATCCACACTGGAGGGATGAAGTTTCATGGCATTACCACCCATTGATTTGGCGGTGTTCCATGCAAATGGCTTTGTTCGCAAACAATGCAGCGTTACTGAACTTTGGTTTTGGACTTGTGATGAATCACGTGAGACCTGTGGAGACACCGCACAAGATGAATACACCTTCATTGGAGCTCCGCTTATCGATGGCTTTGAACAGCGAGGCAAAGCCCTCAAAGATGCCATGAGGGAAGCCTTTCTCCAATTCTTTGAGCATGCAGGACATCATCGTGTTGAACCTTATCCAGTCCTCGCACGTTGGAGAGATGATATCCATCTGACGATTGCATCGATTGCAGACTTCCAACCTCACGTGACCTCAGGCATGGTCGACCCGCCAGCAAATCCTCTCACCATCTCTCAACCCTGCATACGTCTGACCGATGTAGACGCCGTTGGACGCTCAGGCCGCCACTTGACAACGTTCGAAATGATGGCTCACCATGTGTTCAATCGACCGGATGATGGTGAGGTTATCTACTGGATGGAAGAATGTGTTGAACAATGCCATACCATGCTTACCAAGACTTTTGGTATCGACGCCAATGAGATCACTTATGTCGAAAATCCATGGTGCGGCGGTGGGAATGCAGGAGCTGCGGTGGAAGTGATTGTTGGGGGGCTTGAACTCGCCACTCTGGTCTTCATGGATATGGAGGAGCATCCCGAAGGGGATGTTGAACTCAAAGGCGATCGCTACCAAAAAATGGCCTTGCAGATTATTGATACCGGATACGGACTGGAGCGTTTTTGTTGGGCTGCTGCAGGGACACCGACCATCTACGAAGCAATCTATCCAGAAACAGTGGCTTGGCTCAAAGAACTCTCGGGCTTTGAAACGGTATCAAACCAATGGCCTTCTCTCGACTTGGAGCGATTGTTGGGGGAAATGAGTCGGCTTAACGGTATCATGAATATCGAAGCCGGAGTGGACGGCGACGAACTCGTTTCTATCTTCCTTACACGCCTCAAGCAACGAGGTATCGAGATTACCGCAGAACAATTCTCAGGAATTACGTCTCCTCTCGCTAACATTTACGCCATTCCCGACCACCTTCACGCACTGTGCAATATGCTTGGTGACGGGCTTGTTCCTTCCAATGCAAAAGCGGGATACCTCGCTCGAATGCTGGCTCGACGTGTGCTGCGCATGCGAGATGAACTCAAACTTGATGTCACACTGAAAGATCTTGCTCAACATCATTTAGACGTCAATTTGGACGGCCATCTCAATAAGCAACATAGGGAAGGACTTCTCATCATTTTAGGTTTGGAAGAAGAGCGCTATGCAGAAATGTTGAGGAAAGGTAAGAATGTAATCAATACTCAATTCAAGGACGTTGACCAGAATGCAACTGACATTCCTGATGGGATTCTCTTCACCCTCAATGATTCGCACGGCCTTGCCCCGGATATTGTTGTCAACCTTGCTCGTGATGCGGGATGGAAGAGCGTCACTCTGCGTACTGGATTCAACGCTGAAATGGCCGAACGACATGCGAAATTAGCAAAGGATGCTGCTAACTCCACTGAATCAACGACCACATCCTTGGATGTTTCCGCCTATCCTGCAACGACGGCCTCATATTATGATGACGTGTATGCGACAACATTTGAGGCCTCTGTACTTGATTGCAAGGAAGTCAACGAGCGTGAAGGACCCAAAGGTGCTTCACATGTCATTGTACTCAACACGTCACACTTCTACCCTGAAGGTGGTGGACAGGAAGGTGACCACGGTGTACTCGTACAGGGTACGACCACCGTACGGGTGATTGATACTCAATCCTCGGGAGGTGTCATTCTCCATTACACGGATGGATTGCTCACCACTGGCAAATCTGTAGCAGGTGAAATCGATTGGATTCGTCGGAAACAATTGATGGATCACCACACTGCAGTCCATATCGTAGGTGGCGCAGCCCGTCATTTACTTGGCCCGCATATCTTCCAAGCAGGTTCGCATCTCTCCGTCGATAGCGGCCGACTTGACATTACGCATTATCACCGCTTAGGTCGGGAAGACCTTGATGCAATTGAAACCATGTCAAACATGATTCTCGCCCAAGTCCGTACAACGGAAAAATCGGAACTCAACCGAAAGGATGCGGACCTTGAGCATGGATTTGACCTCTATCAAGGCGGTGCTCCAAAAGGAGACTCGATCCGTATATTGAAAATTGCAGACCATGACACTCAGGCATGTGGTGGTACTCATCACGACGAACCGGGTCAAATTGGTTCCATCCGTCTGGTTCGGTCCACTGCCGTACAAGATGGTGTTGAGCGCCTGCATATTGTTGCAGGTCATGCAGCATTGACCTATGCTCGCACACAAGATGAACTCGTAAGGTCCACGAGTGAGGTTTTCGGAATTCATGCTGCGGACTTACCCAAAACAGCAGAACGCTTCTTTTCAGAATGGAAAGACCAGCGCAAACAAATTGAACACCTTGAAGCGGAAATCGTTCGCCTACGAACCAGTGGAGGGGGCAATGATACTGCTGAGATTGACGGGGTTCGAATCGTTATCATGGAAGTTGACGGCGACCTGAAAGCTATGACGAAGATGCTGAAAGAACTTACTCTTGATGCTAACAATCCCACCCTAGCAGTCCTGGGTTCAAAGGACGGTGGCGGGAAATTAATGGTGGCAGTAACAGAAGGTTCTGCCGCAAGTGAACGATACAACGCTGTTGACATGCTCCGATTGATTTCACCTCACATCAAAGGAGGTGGAGGTGGACGCCCTACACTCGCACAGGGTGGTGGTTCTCATCCAGAAGGCCTCGGTGATGCACTTGCAGCTGCCAAAGACCATCTCGGTCTTTGAACATCGTTAACGATTGAGGCTGCGTAATGCTTCTCTATCGAAATGTGACACGGCTTGTTCGAGGGCATCTTGAGGTGAAAACCAAGCGGCTGCGGCGATTTCCTCGGTTTGCAATGTCAATTCATCAAGCGACCCGTTCCATGTCGAACGGTAGGTGAACGATACGAAGGATATTCCTTCATCATTGAAGATGTTTTGAGTGATGACGGGTTCTTGGTCAGTGAGTACGATCTCGAGTCCGAGTTCTTCCAGAGTCTCACGAACACAACCTATTGCAGGGTGTTCATCGTGATCCATGTACCCTCCTGGTAGAGTCCAAAACCCTCTAAAATGCCCTCGTTCAACCTGTGCCATGAGTACATCTCCATCGTTATTTTGAACCATGACCTTGGATACCAAGCGATGTATGGAGCGGTAAATTGCCTCCCTTGTCACTGGATGAACACGGTTGTCAGAAATGCAATCATCCTTCCATGCCCATTGTTTAGGCCAACCAATATTGGGATAACCTTTCACGACCTGTATTTCTTCTTGACCAAAGCGTATGGTTGTCAAACCCTTTCGCTCATACTCCATTCCCAAATTCACTATTTCCCCATGTGTCGGAAAGCGAAGTGAGCCCCCATGGCTCATCCGTCCTTTCTCTGGCATCATGGGGCCTTTACCGGATTCATCAACAAGAAGGACCTTCCCGTCATGTTCGAGATAAATGACTTCCTTGGGATGCATGGTAGGTCCACGTCCTCAACTGTCAAGAAGGCTCGTACGGTTGGGCATTCTACTCATCTTCTTGTTCAAGAATGGACGGTAGGCGGAGATCTTCCGCAACCCTTTGTGGTTCAACCAGTGATTTTGTTTGATTGACATGGATGCCCAGTTCCTCCAATTTCTTACCTTGCGGGAGAACATTTCGATCCCAAGATCCAACTGCTTTGTTGTAGTATTCAGTTGCCTTGTCCAAACGTTTCCCGACTTCAGCAAAGTGTGAACTCCATGTTGCCATTCGCTTGTAGAATTCTTGTGATACGCCCACCACCTGTGCGGCTTCTTCTGCGAAACGCACTTGTTGCCAATACAGTGCTGCAGTTTTGAGCAAGGCAATCATTGAAGCAGGCCCTGATATGATGACGCCTCTATCCATGGCATCGGAGTGCATGGATGGGTCCATCTCAAAGGCAGATGAAATGAGGGCTTCTGAAGGTACAAACATCACCACGAATTCAGCGCGTCCGCTCACTCCTGAAAGGTAGTCCTTACGGGCAAGTTCAGTTACACGCCCGCGCATTGATTTTGCATGGAGTGCGAGTTTTGCTGCTCTTAATTCAGGGTCTTCTTGATCGAGTGATTCTAGGTAGTGTTTGGCTGTGGTTTTTGCATCGATAGGTATCGCACCGTTGCCAGGCAGGTTTACAACAAAATCTGGACGGTTTCCATGTTCATCCCCTTGCTGTTCAAAGAAATCTGTGTTCTTTGTCATGCCAGCCATTTCAAGCAAATTTTTCAATGCCACTTCTCCCCAATCACCACGAACGCTCGAACTCTTTCTGAGTGCGGTTGAGAGTGCATTTGCCTCTTTACCCAATCGATGTGTATTTTGTTCTAATAATTCCATGTGACGCTTCATTCCTTGGTAGGCATTCAAGCGTTCCTTTTCTAAATCTCTTGACATCTGATCCAGGCTCGAAAGTGACTCAGTCATTGGTTTCATGAGGTCTTCCATCTCCTTCTTCCTTGCTTCATGATCTTTTTCTGCCGAGGTTGTTACACGTCCAAGACGTTCTTCGGCTAGCTGAAGAAAGGTTTCTGAGTTTTGTTGCGATACTCGATTGGCAACATTTTCCATTTGCGCCTCTAAGAGTTTAGATTTTTCTTCAAAAACTCGTTCACGTGCCGTTGCGTCCGCTTCCGCTAGGGCCATATTCATACCGAATCGGTTCTTCGCCAACAGCCATCCAAGGGCAGTTCCTAGGAGACAACCAATGACCAAAAAACCGTATTCCACTATTCCCGCCATGTCCATAGTATAGCGTCAACAGTATTTGATGAATGCTAAGGTCTCAAAGTTCAAAGCATACCGTGCGCCCCCATCCACTATGCGATTTGAGCAATTGAATGAAGGAGTCTGGGCTATGACCTACTTGATTGCCGATGAGGCCACCAACGAAGCGGCACTCGTTGACCCCGTCTATGACTATCTTGACAGATATACCTCCCTTCTTGAATCAGAGGGATTAACACTTCGTTACGCCATCGCAAGCCACACACATGCAGACCACATTACAGCGTGCTTTTCCCTTCAACAACAGACGAATTGTGAATATGTGATGTCCACCGAAACCGCGAGCCTCGGGGTTACGCGATACGTTGAAGATGAAGAAAAAATCATGCTCGGTTCAATACCGATACAATTTCATTTCTCTCCCGGCCATACCAACGATTCGATGATTGTCCACGTGCCTGGCTACATGATGACTGGCGATTTCCTCTTCAATGGTGAAGGCGGAGTAGGGAGAGACGACCTGCCAAGTGGTCGCACTCACATCCATTGGGATGCACTTTCAGTGCTTGAGAGATTTCAAGGATCCACCATCGTTTGCTCGGGTCATGAACCCCCCGGCACAGAAATGAAAAGTCTGGATTGGAATCGTGACCACAATCCAATTCTATCCATGGATTCCTTTGAGGAATTCGATGCATGGCAGCGGGCGAGCGCAGAAAAACTCGGCGGTGTTTCAAAAATTAAAGTTGCAGTACCTGCGAATATATTCGCTGAATTACCCGAAGTCATCCCTTGGCTGCAGTAATCACTTTCGCAACGGATTTGCCGGTGCATCGGTGTCAACCGGTACGGAAGGTAAGTTTTGTAAATCCTCGAATGACAATTGCGTGGTGTTGACCATATCAAATCTTGAAAGTCGCTCTTCCATCTCCATTCGAACGTTGAAATCAATCCGACCCTTTGTCCTTGTGAGGTCATAGGATAGAGGTCCCATCGACCCAACTACTTGGGCTTCAAACTCTTGTCGAACACGTTCTCCACGCCACGAAGAGTACCCCCAGCGGTACGAGATTCCAACGATGGCAGCGCCATAGAGAAGCGTTAGTACAACCGTGGCGAACAGAATCGGATTGCCTCCTACATCTCTTGACTCCTCGAGGAGATTTCGCCCAAGAAGGAACAAAAGCCCGATGCCAACGATTGGATTGAGTACTCCCTCTAGCCATTGATTAACTGGAACAAGCCTTCCCTTTGCTGGGTCAACAAAGACCAAATCGGCTTCAAAGGCTGTGTTGAGGACAGAAAGAATTGATAGCAGGACCATGTAAAGAATGGAGGAAACAATAAATTCGATGGTCCAAGATTCCAAACTCAGCAACCAATGGACAATCAACCATGCAAAAAGGCCAAGGAAAGCTGCTTGAGGCACGTAGTTGAAGTGTTCAATGTGCTGTGAAAATTCGGTTAATGATTTTCTATTCTCGCGTGTCCCTCGATGCGGTTTCGGTATGTGTATCACCTGCCAATGCATCAAGCGTTCAATGGTCTGTAAAATCCATATGAGCAGTCCTTTCCGAATCAGGACATATTCCATCAAGAGCATGAATGGGAATCCAATGAGAATCAGAGGTAGCGCCATGATTGCAGAAAGCGGAAGAATCAGCAAGGCTGGCAATAAGAGAAAATGTGAGATGGTCAAGGGGTGAAGTAATTCAGCCTCGATCAATCGCTGTTTTGCAGGAGATATTCTCAGGTTTCTCGCTATGTCATCAAGGGTTTGTGAAAACGAGGAAACTTGGTGACCTGAATCCACAATTTGGCGCACAACCGTCCGATATTCCGACACCTCGTGGCCGATACCAACCCATAACTGCCAGGCTAACCGCATGGGAAGCGCTAAAATGAGTGGAAGTGCGAGGATTCCAGCACCCCACAACAACTCTTGGACCTCGCTTGCCATGGTCATCTCCATGTCGGCCAAAGGGTGGGGGTTGTTGAAAAGCACGGTTCAACTTCACGCTAAGCGAATGTTCTAACACCCTCTTTGACTGAGCGGCTGCATGGCGAAGATTGCAGTCACGGATGGCATGGACAAAAAGGCCGTACTTTGGCTCGAGAAAGCCGGACATGAGGTCATCAATTCACCTATTACTCCTGATGAATTACTCCATGATGGTCTCCATGGTTTCGACGCAATTATTGTTCGCAGTGCGACGAAACTAACCCGCGAGGTCATCGATGCAGCAGGTGAGAGTCTTCGTGCCATAGGCCGTGCAGGGGTGGGTGTTGACAACATCGATTTAGAAGCCGCGGGAACCAAAGGTATTGCAGTGGTAAATGCACCGATAGCGAGCACGCAATCCGTTGTTGAATTAACACTCGGACACCTTCTCGCATCCATTCGTCATCTCCCACGCGCAGATCGTTCACTCCGAGAGGGTCGTTGGGCTAAAAAGGAAATGAAGGGATCAGAACTTTCCGGTAAAGTTCTGGGTCTTATCGGCTTTGGAAGAATCGCTCAATCTGTGGGCAGAATTGCTCAAACCATCGGAATGGAAGTACACGCTTACGATCCATATTTGCCACCCAAAATTGCTAAATCTCAGGGCACACGGTTGCATAGATCAATCGATGCACTCTTTTCAAACTGCACCCACATCTCCATTCACTGCAATCTCACGGATGAAACAAGGCATCTCGTAAATGCTGATCGGATTCGTTCCATGCCCCAAATTGGTCTCGACGGCGCCCCTTGCGGCAATCACATCATCAATTGTGCACGAGGAGGTATCGTTGATGAGGAAGCGGTTCTCGAAGCCCTTGAATCTGGATCATTGACTTCCGCTGCTCTTGATGTGTTTGAAATTGAGCCGGTTGACCCCGCTCACCCACTTCTTCAGATGGAACATTTTCACGGCACTCCCCACATCGGGGCATCAACCGTTGAAGCCCAAGCACGAGTAGGCCTCGACATTGCAAAAAATGTGGACGCAATATTGAATAAAAAAGCGTGTGAATTTATTGTGAATCAACAGTATTTGTGATACTTTCAGTTTCACAAAACGGGTCAAGCGAAAGCATCTCGTCCTCCCGTTGGACAAGTAGCGTATGGGTCGAAGTGTGCCACCATGGCGAACGAGAGCAGATGCTGAATTGAACGCCTTAATGCCCTTTCATCGGGCGCTTCCATCCAATGAACGGCTTCTGCTTGATCAGTTGGTCAATGACGTTCGCCAACGAAGATCTGCAGGTGGGATGCTGCCCGCACACAATACATGGCAACCGGTTGTTCTCAGCATGCTTATTGGAGTGATGAAGCGCCTTGAGGACCTATCCAATCGGATTGCTGCACTGGAAGAGATGACGAATGACGATTGAAGGGTGGCTTCTCGATGTCCACGAGAATGATACGGCAACTGGCATGGTAGCCTGGTTGGTTGACCAACAAGGCAAGGCGCGTGCATGCCATCTTGATTGGACTCCAAAGCTACATGTTCACGGAACATCTTCTGCGCTTGAACGCCTTGAACACTGGCTCCAGCAACCCGAAATTACGCAACGTTTCAGCATCGGAGAATTCGGTTTGTGTCGTGCTCAACTGACCCTCGGGCACAGCGATGTACACGATGTCCTTGAGGTGGAAGTGATGTGTTCACGCCTTCTTCGTGGCCTTGCTCAACACATTGAATCCCGCGGAGATTTTCATGCATATTCGCTTTATTCTGTAGACGCCCATCATGCGCAACGATTCCTCAATGAGCACGAATGCGTGCCGTTTCAATTCGTGACCTTTGAAGACGGGCGCCTCCAACCTGCCGTTGATTCACCTGAAACAGGAACTTTCCCAGGTTTTTCAGTCATTCAATTGGACCTCCAGCTTGAATCAACTGGAGGGCTTGTATCTAAATTGGACCCGATTCAGAGTCTCTCCCTGTCTTCGTTGCACGAACAAGGCTTCGCTGCTTCTCCCAACGTTGACAAAAAGGTTCACCTTCACCGTTCATCGTTTCCATCAATGGTCGAATATCTCTCGGCCTTTCAAGAGCAGATTGACATTCTTGACCCCGATATCATCGTGACAAGAGGCGGAGATCAGCGAATCTTCCCCTGCCTTGAACACCACGCATCTCTGCATGGACTTCAATTGCGACTGGGGCGAAGCGACGAGGGACTTTGTCGTTCAACCAAAGAACGAACCGTTCACTCCTACGGACAAACATTGCACAAGCATGGGGCGTATTTTACGAAGGGGCGACTTCATTTGGATTTCGCTAACAGTTTTATCGTTCGCGAAGGTGGACTTGCTGGTTTGTTTGAACTTGCTCAACATTCACGTCAATCGGCCCAAATCATCTCCAGACTCTCTCCGGGTTCGGTTATCAGCGCCATACAAATGCGCGTGGCGATGGATGACGGGGTGTTGGTCCCGTGGAAGAAGAACCGGCCCGAAGATACAAAAACAGCTCTTGAATTGCTGCATGCTGATCGAGGAGGTCTTTACCTTGACAGCCAGGCAGGTGTGCATTCATCCGTCATTGAACTTGATTTTGCAAGCCTTTTCCCGAGCATCATTGCAACGAGGAATATTTCTCCAGAGACACTCAATTGCTCGTGTTGCCAGCCGCCTGAACATCCGAATGCCACTGGATATGTCCCACTTGATCCGGGTGAAGCCCATACCGAATTTCTGCATCGTCGCCTTCGAACCGAATTTGGGCACGGAATGTTCCCGCTCCCGAACGATAAGTCACTGGGCGTACCGGGGCTCAACAGCCATACATGTGGGCGCCATCAAGGCTTTCTTGGTCGCGTTGTTTCACCGATTATTGAACGCAGACGGCAATTGAAACAACAACGTGTCGAGAAGGGGGATGCCTTTGATTTACGTCAAAATGCATTGAAATGGCTTCTCGTGACTTGTTTTGGTTATACGGGATACCGTAATGCCCGTTTCGGAAGGATCGAGGCTCATGAAGCCATATGTGCTTGGTCTCGTGACATTCTCCTGACGACGATTGAGATGGCGCATGAAGACGGGTGGGAGGTCCTTCACGCCATTGTGGACTGTGTCTGGTTAACCGATCGGAACGGACGCTCGAAAGAGGAGCAAATCAAGGCAGCAAAGGACTTCGCTCATCGTGTTACGAACCATATTGGGATACCTTTGGAATATGAACAGTATTACGAATTTATCGCATTTTTACCGAGCAGGATGCACGGTGCGGGTTCACTCACAAAATACTGGGCTTTTGACGGTACGGAATACAAAGTGCGCGGGATTGAATTGCGTCAACATTCAACACCGCCTTGGATACGATCACTTCAACAACGTGCGTTGGATTTGCTTTCTACTGGAACTCGTTCCAACGGCCTCCCCGATGTTTCAACACTGCAACATGTGCTTCAATTCTATCGCGATGAAGTGGCTCGACTTCATGCGAGAACGATTTCACTGGAGCAAGGTGTCATTGCGCGACGGGTTAGCAAAGAAATTGAGGGGTACCGCGTCAAAAACCTCACCTATGCAGCCCTTCTTCGTGCACAACAGCGAGGATGTCGCATACCCCCTGGAGGAACCATTCGTTATGTGGTAGTGAATCAGGCCGCAACATCTCTTCAAGAGCGAGTTCGGTTGGTAGAAGAAATCAGCGACGTACATCTCTCATGCCAACTATGTACAACGCATTATCATTCAATAGCAGCGCGTGCTATTTGGGCTATTCTCGCTCCTTTTGGTTGGACGGAATCCATGATTCAACAATCTGGTCATCAAGTAAGCCTGCTTGATTTCCAACAATAGGATCTTCAAGTTGCGAACACATGATCTTCGTATCGGTTGTTCTCATTGGTGTTTGAATTCGAAAACGTGTTTGCTCGTTCTTGGTTGGCATTGAGAGTGTTCCAAACTGGCCGCTCCGTGGGTGGTAGAGGTGGAGTGTTGCTGTTCTTCCTCTTCGGAGGGTTCGCCCCAGCAGGTGGTTGTGTGCGTGACGCCGTATGTAATCGAGACGCCGTTCATGGCGCTTTGATGCTGACGAGGATTCGGTGATGAGAATCACTGCAACTTGCCGTTGATGAGCAATGTTCTCCAGTAGTTGTACGTGGCGTCTTAGCAATATACGGGATTCCAATGAACCGATGGCATCATCTTCATGCATGGTGAGCAATCCATCAACAACGACGATTGGGGATTTGGTGATGGCCAATTCAGATGGTAGACGAGCAAGTTGGCTGTCCAATTGGTGAAGGGTAAAACCCCTGCTAAGGAAAATCCTACTGAGGGACTCGTTTATTGGGAGTCCATGTTGCTCAAGAAGTGGAATGAACCGGGCAGGATTCATTCTGCAGGCCCCGTCAATCCAATGAGCCGTTTGCTCATGCTCAATGGCTTGAACGACCCACTGCTCAACGATGGAGCGCATACGCCCTCCTGAAGCCCCAGGTCCACTGATGTGATAGATTTGTCCAGCCTGCGGTTGAATTTCGTTGAGGTTGATGGTGGCTGGTTGTTCGACAATGGCGAGATTCTGGTTGGTAGCAAGTATCGGCGTCAGTGTATCCTTCACCATCTCCATCAACTGAATGCAACATCGGGAGTCGTCGTATCTTTCCAACACCCCTTCCTTGAACTGAACCTTGCATCAAGTTCAAACACCTCTGGCGATAGTGCAAGGTCGTGCAAACATCAGGCGATGCTGGCACTGATTCCACCGAACGAATCATTCTGCATTGCGACCTTGATGCTTTTTTTGCGGCTGTTGAAACATTGCATCACGGCTTGGATGATGCCGTACCCTTGGTGATTGGATCGGATCCAAAGCAGGGGAGAGGGAGAGGTATCGTTTCAACATGCAATTACGCAGCGCGAGTCTACGGGATACGTTCTGCAATGCCCATATCCGAAGCATGGCGCCGATGTCCTGCTGCCCCATTTGGACCGGCACTGTACATTCGTGGAACGCGTGGCCTTTACAGCAGGGCGAGTCGAAAGGTCATGGACATCTTGCGCGAGAAAACTGATGTCTTTGAACAGGCCAGTATTGACGAAGCCTATTTGGACGTGACAGACCGTGTTGAAGGTGATTGGGACAGGGCTCTGGCACTAGCGAGAGAGCTCCAACAGAGCATCATGGAAGAATTGAATCTATCAGCATCTTTTGGAATCGGTCCGACCCGAATTATCGCAAAGATGAGCAGTGAAATTCGCAAACCGCATGGAATTTATCGAGTGATGCCCGATGAGGTTCAGGTCTTTTTCACGGGGCGTAATCTCCGCGAGATACCCGGAATTGGTCCGAAACGTGCAACGCAATTAGCAGAGTGGGGTTATTCCACTGCGGATGAAGTGCATGAGTTGGGTGAACTTACGCTGGCACGCTTGGCAGGGGAACGTTTTGCCCATTGGTTCATGGCTTTGTTCGAGGGGGAGAGCAGCAGCACCGTGAGTCCGCTACGGAGTCGGAAGTCAATCGGGAAAGAGCACACGTTCGAGTCTGATCAAAACGATCATGAAAAAGTCCTTGAATATCTGAAGCAATTGGTTCATACAGTCATGAAAAGGGCCGTTGAATTGGGAGTTTCTGGGCGATTGGGTGAGGTAAAAATCCGATATACGGGGTTTGAAACGCATACGACCGGACGCAGTATCCCCGTTGCTATGGATGAACTCGATGTATTCCTGCGTTTGGCGAGTTCATTATTTGCCAATAGCGTGGAATCTGAGGGGACAATCCGATTGATTGGATTCCGTTTAGGTCAACTCGAAGCACCACCTTCTCGTCAGACAGTGCTGTTTTCCGAGGATGAATAACCCTCATTCAAGTTGGTGCATCCGCGTGAGCGTGCTCTGGAAGGCAGCTAATTCTTGTGGGATTTCAATTCCTGCAATCGGTTGATTGAGGGAGATGCCTCGTTCTTTCTTGGTTGCCCAAGTTTGGCTGTTGAATTCCTGGAGGGATGCTGATAGTGCACAGAAACCCTTCGCCTCTTCGCTCTCCGGGTGGAGTTCAGGAAGTGGGAAGGCTGGGAAGGCATCGACTTCAACAGCGGATGTTTCGTACACGGTACTGCTGATGTGATGGGTGAAGAACGGGCAGACTGGACTCAATGCAGACATGTAATCTCGAACAATGCGATGGAGTGTCCAAGCTGCTTGGATGTCATCTGCATAGAGGCGGGATTTGACCATCTCAAGATAGTGACTTGGTAAGAGCCCGGTACCGAATGTCTTCAGTGCTTGTGTTGCGGTGTAGATGTCGAGTGAGGACCACGCTTGTTCAACGGTATTCATGGTCGATTGGAATTCAGCAAGAATCCAGCGGTCTTCGACAAGAAGGTGATCTGGCTCATCATCAAGGTTTTCAGGTACGTCAAATTGAGATGCAAATCTTGCTACGTTGAAGAGTTTCGTCAGTACGCCAAAATATTTCTTTTCGATCTCTTCTGGGTTGATTTGGAAATCATCTCCAACTTGTGCATCACATGCTTTCCAGAGTCTGAAACATTCGCTTCCAATTTTGTTGGCTTGGAGTTTGATGCTACCGTCGGGGCCTTTGACATTCCATGAACCAGTTCGTCCACCGGCACCGCATTCCAGAACGGAATCTGCATCGATTCCATTGCCTAATGATTTACTCATTTTACGACCCCACGGATCCATTCCGAGTCCGTCAATCCAAACGTGATTAAATCCGGGTTTATCCAAGAGGAGGGTCGATTTCAGGAGTGTGTAGTAAAGCCATGTTCGGACAATTTCTTTGCCCTGTGGCCGCAATGCAGTAGGGAATGCTTTCTCAAAGACTTCTGGATGATTTAGGTAGCCACTGACAAAGAGGTTCGAGTTTGAGGAGTCCATCCACGTGTCGAAGACTTTCTCTTCACCCGTTAACGAACCGAGCGATGATTTGAGAGCATCGTATGCACCAAGGTCTTCACGAGTATCTCTACTCAATACACGACTACCGCTCGGAGGCGATTCTTTCCAAGGCTGGACGTAGGTCCCAGCAGGTGGGACGACGACTCGCTCGTCATCCTCGCTGTACCAAATCGGTATTTCAGTGTGGTACCACCTTCGCCGGCTAATGGGCCAGTCAATGCTGATATTGTCCATCCAATCCAGCAAAAATTGGCGGTTGCGCACTGGATGGAATTGAATGTCTTCGATGTGGTCTTTCATTCGGTCTTGAATGTGCGTCTGCTTGACGTACCATTCCTTTAGGAGAATAATTTCGACTGGGTTTTTTCCACGCTCAGAAACTGGAACATCTTGATCTCTCTCAACTGAATCAACCAATCTTCCCTGTTGTTCCAGCAATTCAATGGCTTGCTTTCGTGCTTCCAGCACACTCAAGCCGGAAAGTGGACCTGATAATTCGGTTAATTTCCCCTCAAGGTCAATCGCCTGGAACGGAGTCAGCCCAAGTTCACGGAATACGGCTACGTCATTTTGGTCACCGAACGAACAAACCATGAGGATGCCAGTTCCAAATTCAGTTTTCACGGAGGGGTGTGTCATCACGTTTACGTGTGCAGAACGACCATTAACCGGGAGAGGAAGGTGAACTTTTTGTCCAACAAGATGTTTGTATCGTTCGTCATCCGGGTGCACCACCACCACTCCACATGCACAAATCAATTCCGGACGAGTCGTCGAAATGACCAGTTCTGTTCCATCTTCACAAGTCCACCGAATATCTACCAATTTAGTTTTCCGAGGAAGCCGCTCAACTTCTGCGTCCGCAATGGTCGTTCCTTCAACTGGATCGTAGATATTGGGCCGTAAGTCTTCAATGATGTCGCCTTTCTTGAACAGTTCGATGAATATGGATTGGGTAACACTCCGATAGTCAGGAGCATCGGTGAGGTATTCTCGTGAAAAGTCGCATGAAAGGCCAACGCGCTTTGCGGTCTGACGCATGGCCCGGGTGAATTCCTCAATGGTCGTTTTGCACAACTCAAGAAATTCTTCACGATCATAGGTTTTCATTTTGCGCTTCGTATTTCGTTCTACCGTGAACTCGATATTGATGCCGTTTCGGTCAACGCCCCACGGGAAATAGACTTCCTTCCCCAAGAGTCGTTGGCTTCGTGCAATCACGTCAATCATTGAGTATTGAGCGACCGCACCAATATGCCACGTCCCTGAGGGATAAGGTGGTGGGGTGTCAATGACGAAGATTTCCTTTCCCGAATCAGGTTGAAAACCATAGCGCTGAGCGTATATTCCACCGTTCTCATAGTGGGCTTCTTGGATGGATTTCTCGAGGTCAATCGACCATCTTTTTTCTGGTAATTTTGGGGCTGGCATGTGCCTCACCTGGCCCCGCCTCGGTCATTGAGGTGGGTCCAGTTGGTGGGAAGTGGGTCACCATTTCAATCCCTCGCATTCGAATTCGTCAAATGCTGTCATATCGTTGTGCACAAAGTGGGTAAGGCTTTGAATGAGGCCCACCTCCCGTGAGTTGAGGTGATGAGTTGTCAACAGCAGACGAATCTTCATCTTCCCCATCAGGACCGGTTGAATCCCCCGGAAACAAGCGAATTGATTCCATTGCAAAGTCCTCTCGTCAAATCCGTGAACAGCTTGCAGGCCAAATCAAAACTCTTGACTCCAAACGTGCTATTGATGCTGTGCTTGATGCACCAAAGCGTATGAAGAGGGAATGGGAAAAGACGGGCGCTACGGGTGCCATCACGAAATTTCCGATTCCCACTATTTTGGTATTTTTACTCCTCACAGTTTATTTTGTAACTCAATCAGGTTTTCTCGACGACACTCAATTTGATGATGACCCTGAAAATCCAGCCCTCAACGTGAACGGGGATATGGAAGTTTATTTGCCAGATGGTAGCAAAGTCGCTGAACTGATCAGCAAAGTTGAGGAAGATTGGTCAACCAATGTCATGGTCGTCTACATTGAATCTTCAAAGCAGAATATTACGCAGCAACGAATTCTTCAAGAAATTAGTTATGTTGAAAATATCCTCAATCCTTACCTTTCAGATGACTCAGACGACGTCATCTATATCTTATCTCTCTCTACGGTACTCAAAGAAGTTAATTCAAGCGCTCCACGAATTCGTGAAGCAATCGTAACTGAGATCGGAGAACTCGGATGCGCTAACCAGAATGATGATTGTGCCTCTCGCTCCCTTGCAGAGGAAGTCAACGATGCCTTTGCGCTCACTGACGAAGAACTCGGAGGCTCATATGAGGTCCCAAGTCAAACGACCATTGACCTTGTGATTGGCGAGATGTATGAGGAAGACGGTTCTCCATCTTCTGGTTTGGACAAATTGGCCAGGGATATTGAAGGTGGTGAAGACGGAGGACCTGACGGTATTCTTGACCGAGCCATCATGGCCATCGCAGTCACCGAATCAAGACCAGCAAAGGACATCATTGAAGATACTCAGGAAATGTTGGATACCATTTCGAAGATGGAACGCCCGTGTGAATTCACGGAAAACGGTGATCCAGCAGACAACCGAGTGTGCGATTGGGAAGAACTCGGATTATCCATGGTGTTAACTGGACCCGTTCCTATCACCAACGCAGTGACTGAATTCTCATTCAGACTCTTTTGGGAAATTTTCCCGATGGCTGTTCTTTTGGTCGCCATCGGATTGTTCATTTTCCACTCTGATTTACTCCAAACAGGATTGACAGGTATGCGCCCACTGCAAGGGTTCAAGGTATTGGTGATTGCAGGCCTACCGACGTTATGTGCGGTCTTTTGGACGCTTGGGATACTGGGGGCGACGAATTATGAAGTCACGATGACAGTCATCATTGTCGGACCTATTTTACTCGCGTTGGGGGTATCATATGGACTGCATATTACCAATCGTTACGCAGAGGAAGAAGGAACACGCGATGAGAAAATGCGTGCATCCCTTTCATCGACTGGCCGTGCAGTTTTCCTGTCAGCAGTGACAACCGTCATTGGTTTTATTTCGCTTGTGTTTACGCCAATGGCGCCCATACAAACAGTTGGCATTGCCCTCTCAGGTGGTATTGTGGTGGTCTATTTCCTCACGATGTTCATGGTGCCAAACCTCACACTCATCCTCGACCTCAAAAAGCCAAAACATCCCCCGCTCAAGGCTTTTGATGTTCTCGTAGAAGTACCTTTAAGATACAACAAAGGGGTCATCGGCGTCTTCCTCCTACTGATCCTTGTTTCGGCCACAGTGGGCCAAGCGAATGTGGAAGAGAACATCGATCTTCTCGGAATGGCTCCCGAAGGTGAATCCTCGGTTGTCAAGATGAAACAGTACTCTCAAGAGTTTGAGGCAGGACAAGTTGGCATGGTTCTCGTCAATGCAAATGTAAGCGGTGACAGCAATGACAACGATAACACCAATGATGATCCTGTAGAATTATTGACCCAAATCAATACATTGGAAGCATCACTCAATAATATTGAAAATACAACAGCAGTTTCCGTTGTCTTTTTGATGAAATCCTCAGGTATTCAGGTGACTGTTTCGGGTGAACAATTCAACGAGTTCATCCAACAGGTGCCTTGTGCTGGCTCAGAACAATGTGAGGATGTGAAGACAACAGCCGAAGTCCTTCTGAATCAAAGCCAATCCATAGATGGTTCCTTTTGGGACCTGTTAACACGGCCTGGTGACTTCGGTTTGCCGGGGTCCCAACAAAGCGAAATTTTCTTGCTTGATGTGTTTTATGCATCGCTTACCAAGGAAACACGTGAAATCTTCATCAGTAGCGATTACAGTCGCTCTTTGATTTATGTTGACATGCCCTTTATCCCAGTCGCTGATACTTCAAAAAGTGTGGATCTCGTCAACGAACGAACGTCAAGCTTCACCGGCCTTCACGGGGAAACTGCGGAAGATTTGACAGGTGTTGCTGCAACGGCCATTGAAGTAAACGAATTGATCGTTGGCTCTCAGTGGACCTCACTTGGTTTCGCAATTATCCTCACGCTCATTACCTTGGCCGTTGTGTTCAGAGACATCCGGTACTCCATCTGGACGACATCGCCTGTGATTGCCACGGTTGCTCTCCAATGGCTCGTCATGTGGCAAATGGATGTTCCACTCTCCCTAGTTACAGTGATGATTGGTTCGATTCTCGTTGGAGTTGGCGTTGACTTCTCAATTCACATTGCCAATCGCATTCGTGAACTTGGTGGAGGTATTGATGCAATACGAAGCGCTGCTGTTGGAACGGGCATGTCCTTGTTTGAAGCAGCGGTGGTCACTTCCCTTGGAATGTTCACTGCTTACAATATCCCAATCCCGGAAATCCAGCCATTTATCACCGTCATTCTCATTCTTCTTTGGGTCGCTGCAGCAAGTGCGTTGATCCTCCTCCCTGCTATTTTTGTAACGCTGGAAAAAATGGGCATTGGTGCTGTAAGCGGATCGAATTCGATGGCGAAGAAACTAGGTCTTGTTCGCCAAGTGAATGAAACAGACGACATCATGGACGCCGCATTGGTTGACGACATTGTTGATGCATGGTGAGCGAGCAATCCATAGACCCCCACCCCTACGGAGAATCATGAACCATTGGCTCATGAAGTCAGAACCCGATGTCTATCCCTTTCGTCAACTCGTTGAAGACGGGCAAACACATTGGGACGGAGTCCGGAATTACCAGGCAAGGAATATGATGCGTGATGCAATGAAACAAGGAGATCTCGTTCTTTTCTATCACTCCAATACGAAGCCACCTCATGTGGCTGGAGTAGCTCGGGTTTTGAATGAGGGCTACCCCGATTTCACATCGTGGGATTCCAATGGCAAATACTTTGATGAAAAATCCACACCTGAAAACCCACGTTGGTTCATGGTAGACCTCGAACCTTTGATCGAACTTGAGCCAGTTTCGCTTCATGATATGAAAGAGAACCCTTCGCTTGAAGGAATGCCACTTTTACAGCGAGGACAACGACTATCTGTCCAAGCCGTCTCAGCAGAACATTTTGATGAAGTTCTCAATATGGCAGGTACAGGCCGAGCCTCGCTGAAGTAAGGTTGTGAGCGATGATGGTTGACATGATTCCCGTATCCTCGAGGGCATCGAGCATTGAATACGCCATTCGTGACGTCGTCGTGCCAGCAACTGAACTTGAGCGACAGGGTCATAATATCATCAAGCTCAATATTGGAGATCCAATTGCCTATCCTGGTCTTCCTACACCACCTCACATGGTGGATGCCTATGTCCAGGCACTCAAAGAAGGGAGAAACGGATATTCTCCATCCTATGGATTGCCAGAACTTCGCAAGGCAATCGCTGAAGACGAACAACGGAAGGGTTGGCCAGCGACCGAGAATGATGTTTATGTGTGCCATGGTGTAACTGAAGCCTTGCAACTCATTTTCGCTGCTGTGCTTGAGGATGGGACACAAGTCCTTGCTCCGGGCCCCCACTATCCACCGTATATGGCCTATCCCCAAATGTATGGGGCAGAAACTGTCGAATACACACTCAAAAGCGACGAGGGGTGGCATCTTGATTTTGATGACATTGAAGGGAAAATGAACGACAGTGTTAGGTTGCTTGTACTCATCAATCCTAACAACCCATGTGGGACTGTTTGTGGTGCAGCAGATATTGATCGTCTATTGGATATCGCAAGAAAGTACCCCAATTGTATCATGGTAGCGGATGAAATTTATGACGGACTCGATTTCAGTGGACAACATGTATCTGTGGCAAGTAGGAGTCATGATCTTCCCGTCATTTCTCTCAACGGTGTCTCGAAAGTGTACTACGCTCCAGGTTGGCGCATTGGTTATATGGCTCTCCACGACCCTACGGGGCGTATGTCACTGGTACGAGATGGATTGGAACGTCTTCTACGTTCACGTCTCTGTGCGTCAACCCCAGCGCAACTTGGTTATCTCGCAGGACTCAACAGTGACCGCAGTTGGATGCAGGAATATTCAACCCGCGTCCTGAAGCAACGTGATTATTGCATCGATAGGATTGCAACGATTGAAGGTCTCGAGGTAGAACAACCTGGCGGTGCGTTTTACATGTTCGTCCGATTAACAGACGAACAGTGGATGAACGACGACAAGAGATTTGTCTTGGATTTGCTGCACGAAGAGCATGTTCTTCTGGTACATGGAAGTGGTTTTTCACCTGAATTAGGCAAGGGGCACGTACGATTGGTATATCTTGCTAACCTGGAAGTTCTCCGTGAGGTCTTTGACAGAATTGAGCGTTTCCTCATACGACACCGTGCGTAGGAGGAGATTTGATGAAGCGTGAACGACGGGGAAGCAACATGGGAACAGGAAGGCGCGTGAAGACACTCCTCCTTGGTGTTCTCATTTCTATCATCTTTATCCCACTCGCATCAGCTGCCACCGTGTCCACATCCGGTTCATTTTCGTTAGAATTGATGGCTCCTCTAATCTTGGCCCTCGTCATTGCGTATTTTGTTCGGAGATGGTTTATTCCTCAACAATTGAAAAATCTCCAAGTGGCGTTTGAGATTGATGATGATTTGTATGAAGTTCACAGAATAACGAGGACCTTGCGAGACGCTCGGAAATTATTGAGGCAAGGTACCGTTGGTTACGGTGTATTGCTCTACATGATGGGGCTCACAGGTGTGTTGGTATTGATCATGGAACTCCTTTTCGATGCGGATACATTCTCTCAAATCAATCTCTACGTCATCGCTACATTCATTTTCATACCCGTTTTCATTTCGCCGTGGGAAACACTCAATGGACAATTGCTCGGCCGACGGTCCCGTGAAACCCGTTCATCGATTAGTGGGGACGTTATCCGGCGTATCACGACCCTTGCTATTCTGGTCATCATTACCTTGATTGTAGTCGTATATGGTATCAGTCTGAAAGGCGAGGTGACACCAACATGGCTCGCCTTCGCCATGCTCACCTTCATGGCTCCTACCATTTTTGCATACGGTCGCATCATGGGTGCCTCTTGGAACATGTTGCTCATTAACAAATGGCGCACCACCCGCGGACGTCTCAATCCAATCGACCCTGAGAAAAATGGATTCATTGGACGTCTCTTTTCCTTCATTCTCGTTCTCTTCCTTATTACCATGCCAATCACGGCACTGAATGGAATGTTGACGGTCTTGTATGTGATGCTTGAAAATCCCTCTAGTGGTGAAGAAATTCTCAATTACGGAGGCATCATTGGTTATTCTATCTTCATTCGGATTGACGTTATTTCTGAAATTTTATTTCATTGGGAGTTCGTAAAATCCCTCCCCCAATTTCTCTCCCTTTATCTCACACTCAATATCGCAATCGTTGGCCTTGCATTCATTTTTGAATTAACCCGAAACTTGATTCTCGGGGGGCAAACATTCGGTGGCCTCTTTGGGGTGACCCTTGATACGCCTCGTGAAATTCGAACTGAAAAAGCAGCGCAAGCACGACAATTGACCTTTGCATTTGCAGGTTTTTCAGGCTATACTGTCCTTCTTTTGATTCTCGTTTGTTACAAAGAATTCGGGGATCTTATGCCCCTCACCGGTTGGCTCGAAAGTAATGGCTTTTCAGAATATTATCGTCTGCTTACCGTATGGATGTTTATTGCGGTTGGTCAAGCTGTTTTCATGTTGACATGGTTGCTCTCAATGTCCCGTTTTTCATCATTAACACGTTTGAAATTTGACCTTAACCCGGATGAACGGAGGGAAGGCGCAGTCAAGTTACAAGGTGGTGACCGTCTTCAGAACCTTGTTGAAACTGCAGCACTGAATGAAGATATCGACCTCTTAATCAAAGTACAAACTCATGATTTTCCAGGAGATCAAGCCCTGATCCGACAAGAACAATCACGTGCCTCAATGTGGGAAAAAGCACTGCGAGGGTTGTGGCCCCAAGCCATTGAAGAAAGTCGAAAGCTTCTCGCCCAAGCAGGTGGAGATGACGACGAGGCTCGAATGATTATTGCTACTGGATACATGGCTCTTCGTCGTTTGGATGCAGCGCGTGAAGCCCTGCATGGACTCCAACAACCCGAGGGCTATGATGAGCCGGAGATCCTCTCATTCGTTTGTGAATGGTTGGATCCTTGGCACGGTTCAGTGACTGAAGATGACCTATGGGATTGGGAAAATAATTCTGCCATTGATCATATTCAAATGCTTCAAGGAATTTTTGGCTACTGGAAACCTCAGCCCAACGATATGCTGGTCGGGAGTGACAGAATTTCCCTAATCGGTCAGTTGTCAATGGTCGCCCTTCTACGGGCTCAACGTCGCTATGAGGAAGCACTCGAATTAGCGATATCATTGGTGCGCAAGGATCCCACGGGTGTGCGACCCCGCATTGCAGTGACGCTCTGTCTGCTCGATACTGGGCAATGGCATGACGCTAAAAGCATCCTAGATGAGTTGATAAAAAGTGATAGCAAAGACCCTCGGGTGATGGCCGTTGCTGTTATCTTTGGCTACGGTAAAAAAGGACGGGAAAACCTCGAAGTGTCACTCATTCTGGACAGTGACAAGGAAGCCAAGAAATGGCTTGACGAAGCGCCGGTCAATGCTTATGCTGCTCTTAAGCAAAAAGGAGGCGTGGATGAAGCATTGAACGCAAACGTCATGATCGCTGCCCATGAAGCAGCCAGGACAGCTATGCCTCCCCGATTTTCCCAAGGGCTCCTGTCAGTCATTTTCACCTATTTTGTTCTGATTCCCATGTGGATTGTCCTCAGTATATTGACGTACCAAGAAGTCGGTCAAACTGAAGGTTTGACCCTTCTAGGAGTTCTGCTTACATTGCATTTTAGTTATCGCCGTTTCAACAAACAACAGGAGATGTTGATCAAGCACCGAGACCAACGGGGTATGATGAAGTATGCAAAGAGGATGAAGCGATTTAAGGCCTTACCTACGACTGAAAATATACCCATTGGGAACCATCTCCTCCTCTCAGGAATTTTGGTCACGGTAAACGGTGTTGTACTGGATATTGGTATGCCGGCATGGATGTACGAGCGTCTGCCAAAGGAATCCGACAAGAAAGTAAAAGCGCGGCTTCGTCGGCGTGCTATTAGCATTCGAAAGGCACGTCCACCACGTGTACAACCCCTCGGGAAAGCATGGTGGTTGAAGCGACCAAAGGAGCATGATGAGGCTGGGCCTCATCTTGAACGCGTGATCGGTCCTGTTGCCTATCGTGGCCGCACGAATTACATCCGAAGGAAGGACGCTAAATCACTCAATGCGGCTGCCAAGGGCGAGGAGCATGTTGAACAGGAACGTTTTATTCCACGGAATACGATTCGCAGTGAACGCTCAAGAAATTCTTCTCGACCCAGCGGACGTTGAGAATTTTTCGTCAATCAGTTCAAAGACTGATTCGGATAGTAGGTGTACCATGAGCGAGTCAGATCTAGGTAATTCATCGGAAATAACGAATCGTCAACATGCAACCACCGTTCTTAATGCGGTCCAATCCAGCGGACAGCATTATAGAAACGGCCTTGGTATGATCGCTTCGGAAAACATCATTTCTCCCCTCGTACGCGACATTGTCGGCAGTGATTTACACGGCCGATACGCGGAGGGTTTGCCTGGCAAACGATACTATCAAGGCTGCGAAGATTTTGATACCATTGAGGCACTTGGGATTAAACTCGCTCAACGTGTGTTTAATTGTTCATTTGCTAACATTCAATCGATATCAGGGACGGTGAGTAATATCGGGGCACTGAAAGCACTGGCTCGTCCCGGTGACCGAATCACGGCTGTTTCAACAGCTGATGGTGGCCATATCTCCCATGCTCGAATGGGAGCC
This sequence comes from Candidatus Poseidonia sp., assembly GCA_016778305.1. Taxonomy (GTDB): domain Archaea; phylum Thermoplasmatota; class Poseidoniia; order Poseidoniales; family Poseidoniaceae; genus Poseidonia. The sequence goes on from JADHPT010000001.1 coordinate 121,305, forward strand.
GTCGGTCTTCGAGATCTCAATCTTACAACATATCCGTGGAATGAAGACAGAATGGAACCAGACGTTGATGCGGCTTGTAAAGTCATTCGTGAAGTGGAGCCCAAGGTCGCCTTGTTCGGCCAGTCAGTGTTCCTTTTCCCAACCCCTCTTCAAGAAATGGCAGATGCGGCGCACGAAGTTGGAGCCACAGTCATGTATGACGGTGCTCACGTATTGGGCCTCATTGCTGGCGGGCAATTTCAAGATCCACTCAGAGAGGGTGCAGATCTCATGACGGGTTCGAGCCACAAGACATTCCCCGGACCACAAGGTGGGTTCCTTCTCTCTTCCTCAACAGATGAGGCAATGCATAAGCGCCTCAACAATGCGATGTTTCCCGGTGTATGTTCCTCCTATCACCTTCATCATGTCGCAGGAAAAGTCATGGCGCTTACTGAATTTGAAGAATTCGGCAGAGATTATGCTATTGATACCGTGGCCAATGCACAAAGTTTTGCTCAGTCCCTTGCCAGCGAAGGCTTTGATGTACTTGCTGAAAGTCGAGGGTACACCGCATCGCATCAGGTCCTCACTCGTCATGGTGAAACCGATTCTGGTGCCGGTGCAAAGGCAGCTCACCTCTTGGAGGAAGCGGGCATCATTACCAACATGAACATGCTTCCAGGGGACACCAAAGCGATGACGCCATCTGGATTGCGATTGGGAGTACAAGAATTAACACGCGTGGGCTTCTCAACATCAGACATGGAGGATGTAGCATCCTTTTACGCTCGTGTGTTGCTCAAGGGCGAGGACCCGAAGTCGGTGAAGCGAGACGTACATGCTCTCAAGTCCGAACGTCAGACCATCGGTTATTGTTTCAATGACGAAGGCCGCTCGGGCTATCCAGAATGATGGTGGCGTCATTACATGGCTCAGAAATTACCACTTCATGAAAATTATATCTTCGCTAGAAATGGATTTTTTTCTGACGATACGGGCGCACCAGTTGTTTTATTCGGAGTTCGTGAGTTTGATCTCTTCTGGGGGTATCTTGACACTTTATTTGAGTCTCCAATGGGTCGTAAATTAATCTACGCTGCGACGGATGCTGAAGAATTGATTCTATCCACGTGCGCCGAGTTTCAAATTCCACGATTTTTTGGAGGCAAAAAGATCCGAGAACGTTTGCAGAATCGTTGGGTCGCGATGGGATGGGGCAGACTCTCGAATCAAAACGACCTGATTACAATGCCATGCCATGACGCTTGGTCTGTTGGATTGGCACTTGCACACAAAGAACATTTGACACAACAACGTTGGACAATGAATTGGAATCAACGGTCTTCTGAACACATTGATCTTCATTTTGAAGCGAAAGTTGCAAGCCTAGCATCAGTGCAAACTCCGCGCCCGCTCAACTGGGGTACAGCCGATTCCTCAGTGAGTGTTTCAGGAGTTCTCGATTTGGAATTGGATGCCCGTAGTTACGGCTTCTTTCACGGTCAACAACGTTCGTTTTTCATGCATGTTTCAGCTTTTCATCATCTGTATAATGCCCTCATTGGACGACCTTTACGAGATCAGCAAGCCTGGAAGAAGGAATGGTTTATTGATGGAGGGAGCACCAACGAATCAGCGCTTTTTTCATCAGTCGCTCATGCAGCTAGGATGTCGTTTCGACAATCCGAAGTTTCGATTTTTCTTCAACAATCTTCAGACTGGACTGAATTGTTAAATCTACATCTTTCACATCGAGGGCTGGGTGATGTCGTCGTCAATTCAAGCATACTTGACGGCGATTTATCAACAGAATTTTCAATTCATTCTCGCCTCCCAGCAATCACGTGTGGTCTTCTCGCTGGTATGTTTGAGCGAGCCCACGGCCAACATCCCTTGATGAATGTTACAATACTCGCTACAAATGTTGTTATGACCCTCACGTTTCCAACAGTCGATTACGAAGTGAAAACATAACACATCTCACCAGTTTATTCGCTTTTCCGGCGCATCTTTGGTCAAGGTTCATAACCGAATCACTGCCTCCTTGAAGTTGCACGGATGTGCAGGGTATGACCTATGAGCATCAAACACAATCAAATGGCAACTATCGCTATCATCTCAACCCTCATTTTTGGAACGCTCTTTGTTGGCATTTCAGGATTTTTCCAGACCAATGAAAGTATCGGAGGTTTCGAATCTGCGGTCGAAGAGGATTTGCGCGGCGAAGCAGACCTCATGGCTGAGGCAATCGATACCGACGGTGATGGTCTTTCAGACAAACTTGAGGAAACACAATACGGCACAGATGTCAACGATGCTGACACCGATAATGATGGAATGAGTGACGGTTGGGAAGTACAACATGGCTTGAATCCACTCGACAACGGTGAATCCGACGATATCAATACGGACCCGACTCAGAGCGAAGAGACTGAAGACGCTACAATTGCCAACGAAACCGACTCTTGGCCCGATCCTAATCAAGGCCCCACTGGCGATCCTGACCGTGACGGTCTCACCAATCAAGCCGAACAAGAATTAGGGACCGACCCGCAGCGAGCTGATACCGATAACGATGGACTCAATGATCGCTGGGAATCACTTTACACGATGGCCGTTCAAACACCTGGTGGCGAAGTAACACTGTTCAATCCACTTGACGGTAATTGGGATTGTCTCCTCTTGGACCAGGCAATGGTTGACGCTCTTGAGACTCGATTTAACGGTGAAAATGGAATAGCGGACTGGGATGATTTGGCATCAAATGACCGACATTCCTGCGACATGGTCCTCGATACGGACGATGACGGTCTTGCTAATTTTGAGGAGGAAGCCTTTGGGACCAACCCAACAGCCCGAGACTCCGATATGGACCTCATTGATGATATCGTGGAGATTTCAAATGAATCAATCGGCCTCTTCACCGGAATGGGAGAGAACTGCAACGAAGCGCTGCTTGACCCCGAGCCCCGTATTGGACCATTCTTTGGCGTGGAACGAAGTTGGTTCATGATGGATATGGATGGCGATGGTCTTCTCAATGGCCCATCAGATTGGGATACGGACGGCGACGGCATGCCTGACGGATTTGAATACTGTTACTCAATTGAGGAACTCGCTCCGAATGCAGCACAGGTCCTCAATCCATCCAATGCCTCAGACGGTTATGGCGACTGGGACGAAGACGGCATGAATAATCTCGAAGAATACCAAGTCGCTCAAATCTTTGGCGAAGGAAACTTCACTTCACCTTGGCTCAAAGACACAGACCAAGATGATATGCCTGACCAGTGGGAAGCAGCCAACGGCCTTCACCCTCGCTCCGCAGTAAACCGTAATCAAGACCCAGACAGGGACGGCTGGGATGCAGACAACGACGGACAGGTCATGTTCAGTGCCCTTGAAAATTCAGCAGTCGTACACGCTATTGATGTTGTCCTCGATGAACAAGTTGAGGCGAATGAAACCGTGGCACGTGCCCGCATTACACTCGGTGGTGGTAATCAACAAATTGTCAATCTTCTCGCACCAGTGGACGGCTATGTCTATGGCATCCATGTGGCAGTTGGCGACACGGTCGATTCCCGTCTCTTTAGTTGGATTAGCATCGTGGAGGCTGAAGAACAGTTCACAAACGTCATGGAATACCAAGCTAACGATCGTGACCAAGACGGTGTTTTGGACGGACGAAGTACTGACCCATTGAACGCTGACACCGATGGGGACGGCCTCATCGATGGAATTGAAGTGATGGGCTGGGAGATTTTGGTCGTCAACCGAGGTGTGCAACCTACATGGGTCACCTCTGACCCCGGATTGTTTGATACCGATTCGGACGGTTTGTCTGACTATGCTGAATTTTCAACAGTTTGCAACGGTGGAGGCTCAAACGCATCAAACCCTGACACCGATTCAGACGGATTGACTGACCTTGAGGAAGCAGGTAATAATTTCATGTGGGATGGAGAAGCATACTCAACAAGCCCGTGCATGTTTGATACAGATAACGACGGACTTGAAGATGGTGAAGAAGTGGTTGCCGGTGAGGATAACTTCCTAACACACGCCAATAATTCCGATACCGATGATGATGGATTGGTTGATGGACAAGAAGTACTCTTTGTTCCACGACCGTTCCAGAACCCGACCAATCCACTGTTGAATGATACCGATGCTGACGGTATGCTCGACGGTTGGGAAATGCAAGTCAAATCCACTGAGGACAATACAAATTCTCACAGTCTCTGGGTTGCGACCTCGACCTGGCTTCGACCAGGCTGTGACACCAGCAGCCAAAGCAATTCATGCACCATGCAACCTGGTGGATATGAATGGCAGAATTGGTTGGGTGGCTTCGCTCTCGAACCTAAGTTTGCAGTGAGTGAGATGAATTTAACTGGTTTCTTAATGCCAGGAAATAGCCTCTGTGATGGTTGTAACGGGCGATGGGCACTCGATCCATCGTTGGATTCACTCAAAGACGATACATTTGACATCGATAATGACACGCTTGCCAATGGCCTTGAGGGCCCGGACCGCTGGGACACAAACCCAGTCGACGATGATTCAGACGGTGACCTACTCCCTGATGGATGGGAAGTTTACTACTCACAGCTTGCATTTGAAACAGGTCTTGTTGACAACTCGACCATCGGCGCATACGGTGCACGTGGTGTTATGGACCCGTCAATGCCTGACAGTGACCTTGATGGTATTGATGATGGATATGAAGATCCAGATAATGATGGCCTCAACAAAACTGGGCTCATCAAGCGTTATTGCCCGGGATTCAACGATACCACGAACTCAGAATGTAATATCGATCCGACAACTCCCGACGGTCAACGCTTCTATGACAACCTAGAGAACTACACCAACTATGAGGAAATGCAAAACGGTACAAATCCAATTACTAACGATACCGATGGTGATGACTGGAATGATGGTCCTGAAGTTTACTATCAGGACCACGATGATGACGGCATGGCTACAGGCTGGGAATTCCACTTCCAATTTGATCCGTTTGACGGAGCAGACCGCATGGTTGATACTGATGGGGACGGACACGTGAACTATTGTGAATACAAATGGGATACTAACCCTCGAAATCCAGTCTCTTATCCAGGTCAGGGTGAATTGTGTGACCCCTTTAGTGATTGATTAGATGATGATTATGGACGAGCGTATTGGATTCCGAAGGGAATTAACGCTCCTGTTTGTGACACTCCTTTGCCTTGCGCATCTGCCGATTCAATCGTCGAGTTCTGATGATCCTGCCATGACCAATTACTCAAATGGCTTTACCTTTGACCAATCGCATGGACTCAATACTCAGTCCTCACTTCTTCTCACCGGAGTCTCTCAACAACCCTTACGCAATACCACTTGGTCCTTGGTGAACATCAGCACTTCAACACCCATTACATTGCTCAATGGCCCGTATCTCACGTCCGTGAGACCGGTTGGAGAAGATTCCTTCAGTTGGAGTTTAGACATCAACGTAACGGGTATTGATTGTACCTGCTTCATCAGTTTGCAGACCAATTGGCAAGAAGATGCATCCTTTGAACCGTTTTTGATTGCCTTCCTCGGTCATGCACATCACCGCCCTGTTATGCTTGAGGAACTTGGCGATGGAAGCATGCTTGGATCCATTGAGGCCCCACCAATGGTCAGTAGCGACTCCATTGACCTTGTTTTCAATTTAATTACACCATCAGGGAATTATGACGATCTCCAAATTGAAACCGAAATTTGTCTCGCACCCTACGGTGTTTGTCTTGAGGAACCAGCAGCAGTCACCATTCCCCATTCCTCTCAAGGGCATACGGTGACCCTCTTGCTCAATCAATCAATGCTTTCTCTTGATGATGGTATTTGGTTCATTGACGTTTCAATAATGGATGAACTCTTACGGACGAGTGGGAAGGTTCGAAGCAGCCTGACCTTCGATTCCACTCCTCCTTCTGGGGCCATATCAGGAACGGATCGTGTCACAGAAGGAGAAGAATTTCAGTTGTATGCGGAACTTTCCGACGGTTACGAAGGAAGTAAGTTAAGCAGCATGTGGTCCCTTCATCACGAGAATGGAACTGTTCGTACAGTTGATGAATACGAATTGCTCCAATCAGGGGCGCTCCTCCTTAATCTAACAGATTCCGGTGAATATTTCGTAGAACTTTTTGTTCGTGACCAAGCCGGATATTCTGTCAAATTACGGCATAACTTTACCGTTGAAAACATCAAACCTCAAGTAATTCTTGTTGCCGACGGATTACAGATAAGCGGAGCACAACGGGTTGAAGTTGGACCCGGTAGCAACTGGACACTTGATGGTACACTCAGTTTAGATAACGAAGCGATTGACTATCTTTGGGTCATTGATGATACCACATCCATTCGAGGTCAAGATGAATTGACGGCAGCTGACTTTGCCGGACAAGGACTTTACGAGGTTGAATTAATCGTTTTTGATGATGACGGTGCGACCGATTCAATCAAATTTGAAATTCTGATTTCTTCATCTGATGATCAGATCAGTCAAATGGTGACGCCTCTACAGGGATTTAGTTTCCTCCTGTTACTTGCCCTGGCCGTCACAATTGCGATACGGTCGACAAAAAAAGTAGATTTTGATATCCCAAAATGGAAGGCAACGGAGGATTCCCCTTCCTTAGAGAATATCCATTCCTCATACGGGTCGGATGCAACGGTTGAAGAAGACGAAGCGCGAGGGTGAATCATGTTCGCAGAGGCGCATGCAAGGTTGCCTGACCGACCTGCACCAACGACACTTGATGAATTCCGTCTGCGCCAGCAGCGTCTTGTTTCCCAATTCCGCCATGATGATCTGCTTATCCTTTGTTCACCAACAATGGCTACACATTCAAATGACGTCCACTACCGGTATCGCACAACCAGCGACCTGCTTTATCTTACAGGGTGGGTTGACCCTGAAGCCACGCTTGTAATGCGGTGTGTTGAAGGCACGTGGATGACCCACCTCTTTGTACAACCCAAGGATACACTCAAGGAAATCTGGGAAGGTCGCCGACCAGGGACAGAAGGTGCAGAGGCTAAATGGCCGATCGATGAAGCCTTTTCTTGTGAGGAACGCACGACGTACCTGAGCGATTGGATGAACGATGCTCGTCGAGTTTACCACCGAGGAGGTATAGATTCAGAGGTTGACCAACTCGTCAGTGATGCTGTACGGAAACGAGACAGAGCACGGCAACATTTTGGCACAGGCCCAGTAACTATCGAGGATCCATCCTCAATTCTTGCTGAACTTCGTTTGAGGAAATCAGCCTCTGAAATTGAACAGATGCTCTATTCTGGAAAAGTGGCCAGCCTCGCTCACGAACTTGCCATGCGCCATAGCCGAAAAGGTGTAACAGAATATCAGCTTCAATCTGTCATCGAGGGTTTTTTCTCGTATGCGGGTGGTTCAGGTTGGTCCTATCCGTCGATCGTCGGATGTGGCGAAAATGCTACGATTCTCCATTACACAGTGAACAGTGACGAATGTGATTGGGATGAAGTAATCCTCATTGATGCTGGTGCTGAATTCCGCGGATATGCAAGCGATATTACTCGCTCTTGGCCTATTTCCGGAACTTTTTCCGACGCACAACGGGAAGTATACGCTCTCGTTTTGAAAGCCCAGTACGCTGCAATCGATGCTTGCAGAGTGGGACAACCCTACACGGCTCCTCATGACGCTGCTCGAAAGGTCCTCGCAGAAGGACTCATCGAATTAGGCATCATCTCTCAATCTCTCGAAGAGGCACTTGACATTGATTCAGGGGAACTTCGCAACTGGTACATGCACAATACCAGCCACTGGATAGGTCTAGACGTTCATGATGTTGGTGTTTACAAGCCAGGCGGCACACCACGAACACTCGAAGAAGGCATGTGTCTTACCGTTGAGCCCGGATTGTACTTCGGAGCTTGGAGACCTGATGTGGATTGTCCCCCTCGCTATGCCAACATTGGAATTCGTATTGAAGACGACGTCTTGGTATCCAAAGACGGTCCAATAGTGCTCACCGTTGACTGCCCTAAAACAATTGAAGAAATTGAGAGTATTGTTGGCGTACCCCTTCAATGAGGTGAAATCTTGGACTGGCAACATATTCTCTTGCGTCAAGCAGGCTGGACCAAAGACGATCCAACCGCTGTTCGATTATCGATTGACGAAGCCTCTTTGCTCTATGATGAAGCCCCTCTTCATCAGTTGATGCAGGCAGCACACCAACGCAGGATGGCGATGCATCCCGAAGGTTATGTGACCTACTTGATTGATCGAAATATCAACTACACCAATGTCTGTACCATCAATTGCCAATTCTGTTCATTTTACCGACCACCCGGCCATGATGAAACCTACACGCAAACGTATGAGGAAATATCTCAACGTGTAAGGGAATTAGAAGCCATCAACGGTTCCCGTATTCTCATGCAAGGGGGGGTTAATCCAGACCTCCCATTCCAGTGGTACATCGATCTTATTCACCATCTGAGAGAACAGCACCCTACGATTGATTTGGACTGTTTTAGCCCTATTGAAATTGAAGGATTGGCTGAAGTTTGTGGAATGTCAACACTTGAGGTTCTTTCTTCCCTCAAAGAAGCTGGCATGCACGGCTTACCCGGTGGTGGGGCAGAGATGCTGGTTGAAGATGTTCGAAACGATGTCTCTCCGAAGAAAGGCTCCCCGCAAAATTGGCTCCGAGTCATGGAAGAGGCCCAATCCTTGGACTTAACAACCAGTGCTACCAACGTAATCGGCTTTGGGGAGACCAATCGTCAGCGAGTACAACATATGGATGCGATTCGCGAACTTCAGGAGCGGACACACCTCAATGGAGGTACAGGTTTCACATCCTTTATCGCATGGCCGGTTCAGCTTGAAGTCAATTCCTTTGGACGAAGAAATCGAGGACAAAATAAGCATACTCTTGGAGCAGGTTCTTCGGAATACTTGAGGCACGTAGCAATTTCCCGCCTCTACCTCGACAATGTTGAGCATATTCAGTCCTCATGGCCGACCATGGGATTGAAAGTGGCTCAAATGGCACTCTTGGCTGGTGCTGATGATGCGGGATCAACCATGATGGAGGAGAATGTTGTCTCCGCTTCTGGTACAACTAAACTGGATGCTTCAGAATATGAATTACAGACGTCAATCTGCCGGGCAGGATTTACACCTCTTCGAAGGGATAGCGATTACGCTCGGTTAACAACGGTTCAACTTGCTGAAGATGTGTCTCAACTTCCCGCACCTATGCCTGTGGTAGGGCCATAAAATACGACCCACACGACGGCACGAATGTTACGTCCGCCGTTCCCAATTCCGTCTGATGGAACATATTCAGCACCGTTGTAATATCCTCGGTATGTGAGATGATTATTGTTGTCTGTGGAGTTGTCCACCCAATCGGTGATGTCGTATCTCCACTGTTTGACATCTTGACCTGCACACCATCCGGCTCTACCAAATGGCCAAGAGCCAATTTGATTCGCAACAACACCGTTGTTGATTTCGTTTTCACAGCCTTCGCTGCTGTAGACGATCGGGTGCCACTCGTAGGTTTGATGACTTCCCATGGTGTAGTAATGCTGATGGTCACAGAATTCAGCACAATTTGCAGTGTCCTGATTGAATCCATGGCCCGTAATCGTCGCAACAATTTCAACGCTCGTGGCCCATGCAGGGGTCGAGAAATTTAATTGTCGAAGATATTTTGATTCGTCGTTGTAGGTTCCATCAAATTGCCCTCCACTAAAGGCATATGTTGCGTTGGTTGCACGTGCGCCGCTCCCCCAATCACTAAACAGGAAGGTTACCGTCAAATCCCCTTTATTGGCACCAGCGTATTTGAATCGGCGATCTTCGCCATCGTTGAGCATGAAGAGGTACGGGCTGATGTCAGTCAACCACATTCCCTCTCTTCCATAGGTGGTAATCCAACGAACCATCTCTGTATTGCAAATTGAGTTATTCATTTCGTCACAGACATAAAGATACGCAAGGTAATCCCATTCATGGCATCCTCCGTATGATTGGTCGGAATTTTGGTAGCGGTTCTTCCTTTCATAGCATGCATGTTCATGGTAGACTTCAAGCGTGTCATATGACGTCAGATCCTGTGGTAGGTCCATCGTTGCATTAGCGAATGACGAGTAGCCACCTCCCCATCCACCTGTGTGGCGTTGGAAGTCCATGACCGTCACCGCATGCACGGCAGGGTCATGTTGACGAATCTTTGTTGGGAACTCAGCAACCCATTGGTTTGGTTCAAATGAAAGATGGAAGGGGTCATTGGATTGTGTGGTCCATGCATACAGTGAACCAGTTTCTCGTGCAAGCTGGAAGCGGTCAATACCAACAAAAAATGGACTGTTAAATGACGAAATAATGGAACCAATTCCTCCTCCAAGATTGCTGGCATCTGAATCGATATAATGGATGCGAGAGTCCCAATATGCTTCTTCAGATGCGGTGAGCCCCGCTAGCACGGCATTTCGCTGAGAGATGACATCGTTGTGGTAGGTATTGTCAAAGGAACCGTAGAACAGTTGGGTATTGTCTGGTAAATTACGAATGAACTTACCTGGGTTTTGCCCCCACGTGCCTGAATTGGTATTACCGCTGGAATCGGTATACTTGAACATGAAAAAGTAGACCTCATGGCCGCTCCAACGATCTTTGAAATTATATGTTCCGTTAAGGGTAGGGAAACTGAATTGAGGAACCGTCTGCATCGGGCCGTTGAGAGTTGTACTCTCTGTCCACACTACGGGTTCTTGGATAACGGCACAACCCACTGCATTGACACTCCATCGTTCAGGGGATTGCGGACACAAGTCGACATTGGCAAATACACCGTCTTCGTCGGGGTCAGCACAACCCAAAGCGTTGACGATAAATCCGGTAGGCGTACCTTCACACTGGTCGTCAAGGTCGTTGACGCCGTCTATATCAGTATCACGTTGAAGTGCAGCACAACCGTGTTCATTGATGTCCGTAGCATTCGTTGGTGTTTGAGGACAGAGGTCGAGCATTGAGCCAGTAGAATTGACATCGTTGACTCCGTCATTATCATCGTCTTCGTCTTCATTGAGGTCGTGACAACCGTCTAAATCCCAATCTGTAGTGGTGTTTGATTGCCAACCTGCAACTCCCTTCGGGCAGTCATCCAATACGTCAAGAATGTCATCATTGTCATCGTTATCGTCTTCATCGATGTCTGAACAACCATCGTTGTCCCAATCACTGTAGCGATTGGATGCCCAACCTTTTCGTCCAATAGGGCAAGAATCCTCGATGTCAAGAACTCCATCACCATCATCGTCAGTATCTTCATCTGCATCGTGACAACCATCGTAATCATAATCCGCACTTGGCGTACTTACCCAGCCATAGGATGTTGGACAGCCGTCATAGAGATCGATAATTCCATCATTGTCATCATCATCATCTTCATCGTTGTCACGGCATCCATCTTGATCACCGTCGGTTGTTGGAGTTGATTGCCAACCTTCATTTGCACCGTAGCCAGTTGGACAAAGGTCATTCGCATTTTGGATGCCATCTCCATCTTCATCATCACCCGCACCTTCAATGATCACTTGTGTCATGGTCGTGTCACTCAGTACGGTATAAATTCCACAAGCCGCTACTGTGGTAATGGTGTGGGACGAGGTGGCCTCAGTGAAGTCGAGCAAAACCTTCCACGATTGTTCTGAATTGGGGCTTATTTGCCCCTCATTCCCGTCGCTAACCGTGTAGGTGATGGTGCATGAATCGCTGTTGATGTGTTCAATACTTCCTTCAAACCAAATCAAATTAGGTTCCTCAAGGATCAACTGTGCGGGAACTGTGAGAATTGGAGCGGGTTCGTCAGGTTGTTGTACATTGAGAACGTGTACCAAGTTTTCGGGCTCGGGGATCAATTCATTGGTACCACTGTTCCAGAATGAAATAGAGATGATGTGTTCACCCACGGTAGTTGGAGTGAACGATAATTGGTAAGCGTCAATCGATTCGCTCGCCCCTTGAGTGTCAACAATGAGTTGCGGTGTCCATTGAAAGGAGTTGAGAGTTGCAAATGATGGAAGCAAAATTGTGGGTGCAACGCTATAATCGCCTTGACCTTCTTGTGCGACGCTGATTCGGAAGGTGGCTTTATCGCCTAATTGAATTGCGTTTGGTGAAAGCTCCCAACTTGGTTCAATCGAATACGATTCTATGACAGTCTCTTCAACGGGAGCGGGTTCACTTCCGCTCATGCACCCGGCCAGAAGCATGATTGCGACAAAGAAGAAAGCAGACACTCTACGCTTGTCCATGTTCAATGCAGGTATTCAACATCAATGAATGTGTTGATTATTTAATGTCCAATTCAGAGCGACCGTCGTGCATTGGTAGGTCAATAATTTTCATTCCTGCAGTCGAATGGGCTACCTTGAGAGGCTGTACCCAAAGGAGAGCCCCTTCTTGTTGGCGATCAATGCGAATGATGCATTCCCAATGAATACGAATGAGGTCGGAATTGAGGCTGCCGGGCCAGACTGGCTCAGGAGGCGCTAAGTTGATCGGTTCCCCATCCACCCATCGTTGGCTACCACCAGTTTGCATGATTCGCATGGGACGGAGATAAAATCCTCCTTTGACATTTTGAAGTTCCATAGGAGCATCTTCCCCCCCAGCAGTCCCATCATCCAATCCCTCCTCCCAATGGTGTGGTAATTCAGTCGCCAATCCGGGCGGTGGTTGTTGTCGTTCTTCTCGACCTAATAGTTCTAACAGGGCTTCTCGAGCAGGTGGTAAGATTCCAACACGCCACATGACGTCAACATGTTTCCATCCTTTATCCCATTCTGGAAAGTTTAGGTTAATTTCGAGTGGTTGATCAGAAATACTTGGTTTGATGAATTCAATTTGAGGAGATGTTAATCCACGTTTTAGAAATGCATTTTGTCGTCTTAAATCAAGTAAATTTGCGACAACGCGCGTGACGAGCGGGGCAAAGATCAGTGGAATTACAAATACGGCCAGGGACGGATAGTCTAACAAGCCCCAACGAACTGTTTCGATTCCGTAAACTGGAACTGACAGGAAGATAAGAACAGGGGATAAGAACAGATACGTAAGGCTCAACAACAATACAACAACCACTGCGTTGATGAATTTACGGAGAATATTGTGAATCGGGTTGGGTATGAGATACCATCCTTGACGTTGCCTGTAGACCACGTTTGGATAGACTTCATGCTCCAAAAAAGGGGCTTCGCCGATAGGGAACATTTCGTCAGTTCCGTACCGATAACTACGTTGAATCAACCAAGAGTCTTCATCACCGATATGGACAGATGGCCCTTTAACGTTCAAGAAGGACTGAGCATCTTCTGCTGAGTCAAAACTACCCAATGTTATCCTGCGTTGGGCAATAGGAAGTGCTGCTGGAATCCATCTTGATGCCTCAAAGGGCGGGTAACGGATGCGTTGAATTTCTTCGAGTTCAACCACAACATCACCTAACTCAAAAGAAGACGAATGCCTGCTTTGACTGCCAGAGGTCGAAAGGCTGGTACATTTCGTAGTAGAGCCATGCCGAGAGGAACGGGTTTCTCTATATCACCAACCTCATTGATGAGTTGGAGCGTATCAGGATGAGCAAAATTCACGAAATGTTGGTCGAGTTTTTCGTCACTGCAGTCACTGACCAAGAGATTTCTTAACGCACGGGCACGATCTTGCTCCTTTTTCATTGCCGCCCATGGTTTTTTGGTGATAGCACGCAATGTTGCTTCCGATAATTGATCCTTTTTGATGGCATCAACAAGGGGTGTGAGAATGCATTGGATTTGATGGAAACCCGGCCCAATTCCTCCCCCGGTTGTTGGTTTGGCCATTCCAGCAGCGTCTCCGAGCAACATCACTCGTTGCTTGACGGTTTTCTTGATCATACCGGATGGAACAGGGCCACAATAACGTGCAATTTCTTGAATATCACTGAATCGGTCTTTCCAAAGGTCGTGATCAAGGAGGTCTTGGTAACAGGATTCAATACTTCGACCATCAAGTCGTTCTGCAGTTGACCACAATCCGATACGGTGGGTGCCGAAACCAGATGGAATGACCCATGCGAAGAAACCTGGGGCAATATTGTCGCCACTGTACATTTCAAGCCAGCGATCACGGCCTTGATAGCCAACAACTTCAGTTTGAAACCCGATCATCAATTCCTTGGGACGGCCCATTTTGAAATAGCGACGCGTCCAGCTGTGTGCACCATCCGCACCGATAAGCAGCTTGCACGTGATGTTGACCTCTTTTCCATCCTTTTTGACAACAACGCTCGCACCCTCATCCTCTACAGTTGCTTCAACTGGTGTTGAATTTAACCACAAGTGAGCGCCTGCTTCCATGCCTTTTTGGACAACAAATTGGTCAAAGCGTTTCCTGCAAACGACATAGGTTCTCAAGACACCTTCTGTCCCAACCGGGACAAGGGTTCCACTCGGCCCGTGAATAAGTGCGCCATCAACTTCTTCGAGAACCGTGTCATACGCTTTTACTACCTTCATTGCGGAGGGAGTTACAAGACCAGCACATTGGAATGGTCGTCCAATTTCAGTATGCTCTTCAAGCATCAGTACGCTGAGTCCAGCGTCAGCAAGAAGTTCAGCGGCCCTTCCTCCAATCGGACCGGCTCCGACGATGACGACATCGTACTGGTAGGTGTCCATGCCTCTTCGTGTGAAAGGTATTGTTTCAATCTTCCTTTTCAGTGAAGCCCATCATGACCGTTTGGCAAACTTATATCCGATAGCCTGATTCTTTTTCAGATACAACGATGCCGCAAAGGGGTTATTTGTTTTCTTAGAAATAAAATCATCAAATGGCCCGACGGAGCCGGTTTCAATCAGTGTTTTTGCTTCTTCTCTCGTAATGTCTCGCTTTGAGATGCAACGTTCAATGTGAATTTTACAACTCGTTGAACTGTCCTCTGTTGTGTAATGTGTCTCCGTTTCAATGATGTTGGCCTTGGTTTGAGGGCAAATTGCCACGACGCCGGGAACGACTGGGAAACGCTTTGCGTCTGCAGCAGCAGCCCTTGGTGGGAAATCGTATTTGACGCGATTCTTTTCAAGGACGAGGAAAGCATTGAATGGTTTATTTCTCTTGGACGTAAATTCTTCGAGTAAAATTGACTTTCCTTCAGTAAAGATCGGCTTAGCCTCATCAGGCGTGATCATGCGCTTGCACATCACGTTCTGCATTCCTCGGAAGGTACACTCTGGGTTGTCACAATTGTAGGCGCTCTTCGTAATTCGGATGGAGCCGTGGTCACATACGGGACACGGGCACAATACTTCGTCGTCTTCACTGGTACCTCCACCAGCTCCACCTTTCGTTGTGACCTTGCCATCCTTCGATAGTACAACAGATGTTTCGTATCCCTCTCCTGCTTGAGAGAAGAATCCATGGAGGTCGTCAAGGGAACCATTCGCTATCAACAATGATGCGGTGCTACGGTCAAACCAACGGCCAGAGGTATCTTTCCAGAAGACAAAGGGGCAACCCTTGTTCCGTCCCTCATTATGCTCGCACTGATAGGCCAGAGTGTTTTCCATAATCGCCCCACTGCATGAAGGACATTCACCGAGGCTTGGTTCTTCAAGATACAAGTTGCTTCGATCATGGTCACGAATTCGTTCAACCATTGTTTGAGTTTGTTGGATGATTTTATCCATGTAGATTTCCATTGGTTCTTCTCCTCGTTGAACAGAGAGGAGTGATGCTTCCATATCACCCGTCAATTCTGGTGAGGTGATCCATTCGACTGGAATGCGGCGGAGTACGTCTATCATGCGTATTCCATGGGGTGATGCGCTGATGGTACCGTTGCGTGATCGTCGAATATAATTACGACTCAACAACTTTTCGATGGTGTCGGCACGGGTTGCTGGCGTCCCCAATCCCTTTTCTTTCATAGCGTCAGCAAGTTCTTCATCATCGATGTGTTTGCCTGCATGTTCCATCAATTGAAGCAAACTTGCTTCTTTAAGTCGATTTTTCGGCTTGCTTTTCTCTTCTGAGAATTCATGAGAATCGAGCGATGTGTCACAAGGGTTGCTGCTGAGGTTGCCCCATCCCTCTGGTACTTTGTCCTTCTTTGTAACAACCGCACGCCATCCCGGTACAGCTAAACGTTCAACTTCTTTGATGAATTGATGGCCAGATTTGGTTGTGGTTCGTTTGGTGACAGTCCATTCGGCTACAGGGTGCCAAGAGGCAAGGAAATTTCTGACGATCATGTCGTACAGTTTAGCGTGGTCGCCTCCAAAATTACCGGGAGGTATTTGGCCAGTCGGGACAATGGCATAGTGATCAGAAACTTTTGAATTATTGAAGTTCCTCTTTGCATTTGCCAAACCATCAGATTGTAAACGTGTGACATGTTCTGAGTAATGTGATTGGCTACCAAGATCGTTCAGTGTTTTGGCAACAGTCTCATGCATGTCTTCGGTAAGATACTTGGAATCGGTACGCGGGTAGGTTGTTAATTTGAATTTGTCATAGAGATCTTGTGCCACACCCAGCGTTCGTTTTGCAGACCATGACCACATACTGTTCGCCCTTTTCTGTAGGGTGGTGAGGTCGAAATTGAACGGAGGTTGTTCTTTCTTCGTGCGACTCTTTTCCTCCGTAGAGAATGGACCTTTGTCAGAGAGGGCCGCTTCGATTGTTTCCTTTTCTCTGACATCCATAATGCGATGCGCCATGTATTCAGGGCGCTCTTGGTCGTCTTTGTGACCTGTTCGCTCCCACCGAGCAGTCCAAAGAGCACCATCTGCGGAGAAGGTTCCGTTGAGTTGCCAGTAGGGAACTGGGATGTGAGAAAGCACTTCGATTTCATGATCAACAACCAAAGCGAGTGTAGCAGTTTGAACGCGTCCCAAAGAGTTGGCTGAACGATCTCGGTTTTGTGGTAGTCGGGTTGCAACTCGGGAACCATTCATGCCGATGATCCAATCTGCTCTTGATCGAGAGTATGCTGCATCACTTAGCGCCTGATATGTGGCGCCTGGTTGGCGGTTTTCGTATGCGTGTAGCATTGCATCATAGGTCATGGATTGCATCCACATTCGTGTCGTCGGTGTCTTTACCTTGGAGTGGGCAACGATGGTCCTGAAAATGAGTTCCCCTTCACGTGCAGCATCGCATGCATTGACGATTTCTGTAGTGGCCTTGTCTTTGAGTAGCTTCATGATCGCAGACAATTGTTTTTTTGCTCTGCCGCCCTTTGCTTTGTATTGAAAAGAATCGGGAATGTAGGGGAGTCGGTCGATGGTATTAGGCCAATTTTTGAACTCTTTATCATAGTCGTCCATGTATTGGAGTTCAAGTAAATGTCCAATAGCCCACGTGATAATAATGTCCTCACTGAACCAATGTGTATCCTTCTTTGTTGATATGCCAAGGACATTGGCAAGGTCTTCGGCAACACTTGGTTTCTCAGCGATGATGACGATAGACATGTGAGTAAGGGCCGCCGACGACTCTACTTGAACCCTCCTTTGATTCTGCGATGAATGTGTTCGTTCGCTTAAATTGTATTCCTATTTGCGGTATATTCAACCTTCAAGAGGTATAACGAAGTCTATTTTTTGCTTCATCCCATGGTTCTTCTGAAGCAGGTCCGCCGCAGCCTAAGCAACCAGGGTAGCCTGCTTCTAGCAACTCTTTGAGTGTCAACCAAACCGTTGCCCAGGCCTTCGAAGCTTCCAAAGGGATCCAAAGGACGTCAGCAGGAGGTTCTTCTAAGCCTACGCGCATGATTTCTTCCCATTTGTTGTTGTAAGTTTGACGCACGACCATGACATCGACATCATGAAACATTAATTCTGGAAAGTCCAATCGAGCGGGGAGTTTATCACTCATCATTCGTAATAAATTCACGTGGTCTTCCTCAAAATTAGGAGGTGAAATCAATTGAATACCTTCTTCGGTTAAGATGCGCCTTGAAAATTCTCGAACGGCTGGCCATTTAGGGTCCGTGAGGCGCATGATTAAGCCTATACCATGACAAGTTTTGAAGGCTGGCGTTCACGAGACAGCTCCATGGGCGTATTGTATCGTTGGTTGGTTCGTCCTCTCTTGCGGTTCCAGGATTCAGAAAAAGCCCATCTGCGTAGTCTACGTCTTCTTCGACTCGCTACAGCCCTCCCTCTGGGCGGTACTGTGTTGAAATTACTCTATCATCCACGTCACAATGTGCCCGTTGATTTGTTCGGTCATACCTACAAGAATCCATTTGGCCTCGCCGCTGGCATGGATAAAAACGGTATTGCTTTGCGTGGTTGGGAACGCATTGGCTTGGGTTTCATCGAGATTGGTGGAGTCACACAACACGAACAAGAGGGAAATTCGAAACCGCGTATGTTTCGAGCAAATCAGTCCCTCGCTCTTGTGAACCGAATGGGATTCAATAACGAGGGTTCCGAAAAGATACGTCGCCGTCTTGATTCACATTTCAAGCGCCACGGTCGTCCAACTGTACCCCTTTGGGTCAATATCGGCAAATCCAAAATCACGCCGTTGGATACAGCACACGAAGATTACGCAGCTACGGTATTGGCTCTGTGGTCGTTCACAGATGTCTTTGTGATCAACGTTTCTTCTCCGAATACACCGAATTTACGAGAATTACAAAACGACGATGGATTGGTACGAATTCTTGATGCTTGCTGCGAGGTTAATCGACAACAAGCGAAGGAAAATGGAACTCAACCCAAACCTCTATTGGTCAAAGTGGCTCCGGATTTGACCAACGAACAACTCGTTCATATCGCATTGACGGCCAAGAAGAACCATGCAGACGGTATTGTCGTTTCAAATACGACCATTGAACGACCTGAAGCCTATCATAAACAGGACGCCAAGGCATTTTCTCAGACCGGTGGATTGAGTGGTCAGCCGCTCAAACAACGTTCAACAGAGATGATAAGCCAGGTGCGACAAAGCGTCGGGAATGATTGGCCCATTGTCGGGGTTGGTGGAATCTCCTCTCCACAAGACGCCTTCGAAAAAATCAAAGCTGGTGCAACCCTTTTACAGGCATACAGTGCTTTTGTTTTTGAAGGACCCTCTCTCTCAAAGGCAATCGTCCACGGCCTCAAAGATTCATTGGATAATGAAGACTTTCTCTCTCTTCAATCCGCAGTGGGTGCAGATGAACAACCAAAGTGAGAGGTTGTTAAGGGAAGGCTACGTGGTTGGTAATAATGTGGGCACGGCGGACAAGGATTCTGGTGATTGGCGCCATCGTCACGCTTGGACTCATGGCTACGCTTCTTCTTCAGGCACCTGTTCCAACCACAACCGTTGATGAATTAATGACTTCACCCGAAACTCACATCGATGACGAAGTGGCCGTTCGTGGACAGGTACTTGATGGAAGCATCGATAATGGAACCATGACCTTTGTACTCGAAGGTGAAATGTCAACTCTTGCCATACGATTTACCGATGCCTCAGTTTCCAACGGTCTTGATGATAACCGTACCGTATATGCTGAGGGAGTGCTGTTGTATGAAGATGGGGATTACATTTTGGACGCGTCAGTGATCAAAACATCTTGCCCGTCCAAATACGAAGAAGAAGCCAATACGGAAGGCTGACTTGTCCCCTCGCTGAGTTCATATAGGCTGAAGCATCGCCGTCATATGGGATAGGTGGGGAGCTCGGCGTACCCTGTACCTCAAATCGTCGTTATGGTGGACTGAACGCCTTGGGGCGGCGAAAGCGGCCATTAGGTTCCCGTAGGCGGACGTTGATGTCTCGCCCCCACATGACTCGGGTGTCATGAACTGTATCCGGAAGGAGACAGGGAGTGAATAACCGGGGGACTAGGTCAGGCCGGGAACGGAGCAGCCCTACCTGGGGCCATGGGTGCTGTGGGGTGTCGGGATGGAGGATGCTTGCGGATTTGGCTTGATGGTACGAGCGTCCACCCTTGGCTCTCCCACCTAAATGTCAAAAACAACATCTGCGAACCATCCAGGGCCATCAAACGAAGGTACATCCTGCCACTGGCTAGCTATTGTTTCCCCCTTTCTAACTTCAGCAACACGAAGTTCGTGGGTCGTAACGGCCTTAATCTCAATTTCCCTTTTGACGGTATTGCCGTTAATCCATTGAACATGCGCTACCAATACGAGACCATGTTCAGTTTCCTCAACACGGACCAATGAATCGACCAACCATTCTTGGTGTACTTCATTTCGGTACAATACTTCCTCAATCCATGCGATGAAGAGAAATGACCGATCAAAAGGAGCATGTTGGCTTGTCACCCGCCACTCTCCACTGTGCCTCACCTCAGTTTTGATATCTTCATAACTTTCAGAACTCATCAAATAATTTTGAACTCCGTGGGCAGCTTCTACAAAGAGACCGTCAAAGCTTGACGCAAATACGCGAAGACCAACATCGGCGGTGGTGGGCCAAAGCCATGAACTCACATCCCCACCTCATCGCTTGGAAACTTGTAAATTCCATACATGTTCCCCAATGCGGTGAATGAGGTCTTCACGGCTCAAAACAAATGAGTCTGTCTGTTTTGCACCTAAGATGCATTCGCATGCGGCATTGGCGAGTAGAGCAGTAGATTGGACGTCCAATCCGCGCGAGAGTGAAAATGCAATCGCAACAGCTGCAGCATCAATAAGCCCTATCATCTGCCGAAGGTCCAGTAGGCCACACGGTGCGTGAACTGTATCTTCGTTTTTTGAGTAAATTGTGACGCCCGCTTCACCAGATAGAACGACAAGGTGACTCCAATTATATTGAATAAGCAACTTCTCAGCGGCCTCTGCACCCGTTGCAGCACCTATTCGTCGTCGCATCAACTCCAAACCTTGGGATTGGAATAAAATCCAATCGACGCCTTCGGTACGATGCAGTCCAGTGAGTTTTGGATCTGCAATCACTGGTATGCCTCGAGTTTTTGCCTCTTGGAATAGTTGTTCAGAGCCTGTATCGGTGACGACTCCTTGGCCATAGTCGGATGCTATCAATGCTGCAGCATCATCGAGGTTCCTGATCGCTTGTTCATACAGTGAGATTGAAGCCTCTGCGGGAACTGGGTTATCGTCCTCAATATCCCATCGCAGTAACAGTTGTTCTTCTCTGATGAGACTTTCTCTTGACGCCAGCATCCGTGTTTTAACAGTGGTCGTGCGGTCCTCAACGATGGCAATACCGTGCGTCGTTACACCTTCTGATTCAAGTGACTCTATGATGCTCAATCCAGCAGCATCATCGCCTACCACTCCAAAGAGAAGGCTCTTCATGCCCATCGAATTCAGACCCCTCGCAACGTGTGCAGCGGCACCTACATCCTCTTCACGAGAAGTTTCTCGAAGAACGGGAACGGGCGCCCTTGAGTTCAAGTTGATGGCATAACCGTGGATATAACAGTCCATCATGACATCGCCAATCAGTACGATTTTTGCTGGTTCATGCGAACGTAGGTGTTGCTTTAAATCCGATAGAATATCATGCAGGTTGGCTTCTTCATCTGTCATTCCCATATACGTTACCTCCTCTCATCCTTGATCGCTAAATCCTGCATGATTTGGGCGTGTTCGACCTCGGAAATGTTCAATTGTTGACGTAATGTTCTCAAAATTGCATGCTCATCAACCGTGATAATTTGGTCTTGCATTGCAGTTTTTACTGCTGCAAAATAGGTATCATAATGCTCAGAAACAAGGGGCTGATCTCGTGCTTTGTCAAGGAGTTCTTGATGTTTGATCTGGTCGATTCCAAAAGCGATTCGAAATGTTTCCAGCAGGTCTACCTCCTCTTGTACAATTTCTCCATCGTCAAGCGCTTGCATGATCATGTCAAAGTAAACTTCCTCAGGTGGTGGTATCTTCAGTGATTTTCTCGCATCGTTTGAGAGTCTTCTTGCCCGTTCAGGGTGCATGCCAAGAAACTCAACAACTTCGTTGAGAAGGGATTGCTCATCCCGAGTGATTTTACCATCTTCCCATGCCCTCGCAAACATACGTCGGACAAGTTCTTCTCCATATTGAGCGTCAAGTGATGCCATTCCTTCGGGATTCGAAAGAGGTGAGATCAAAGCACTATCGTGGTATTCAAGCCCTTCATCAAGATGTGATAGGAGTTCTAAAATTGGCTGGGGAGATTGCCAAAGGCTGCCGAGCAAAACCTTCGTTCCATTATGAGTGATCTTCATTTTGAAAAACCGTTCTTTGAGGCCTATTGCATGCTTCGTACCTTTCTCGGTGAGGGTGTAAACTCGTTTTCTTTGTTTGCCGCCGGGAATATGCCGTTGTGCGACATCGATGAGCTGGCTTGATTCCATTCGCTTAAGCGTTCTCGGAATGTGCTTTCTTTGGACGTGTACTGCTGCTGAGATGCCTGCTTGAGTGAGGATGGCAGGTGCTTCCCAACCTCCACTGGGCAATTGTTGGTTAAACAAATGCAGCAAGGTTCGCTCTTCCGTGGTGAGTGTGCCGAGGTATCCGTCCACCATCCCTTTCTCCTCGTTAAGATGCAGTCTGCGATAGCACATAGGGCAATCGGTTTCGTGCGACGGAATCAAATGAATGAAATCCTTGGTCAAGCCATGACGGGTCGACAGCGTAACTACACGCCTCGGATCCGATCGACTCGTCCGTTAGGAGGTCCTCGCACCCCTAATGCGCCTCCTGCGGCTCAACTTCCTGAACCTGTTTTACGGGATGACCTCTGGTATCTCCCACCACCGCTCTCGCAGAGATTGCATGAGAAGAGTGCACTGGGCAAACGAGCAAAAGACGGTGGTATCTTGCTTACTCCTGAAGAAGTTCTGTTCTGCCATTGGTATCGCCATGTTCCCCTCGCCAACCCAGAAGCCTGGCTTGAGAGAGAAATGGTTCGTGATCCTGGATTGGAAGCAAAAGTGATCGCCATGGACGTTTTGAGGAACGGAGGTGAACGTGTTGTTCCAATGGACCACCTCACTGATCGCTTTCCAACAATCTCAAATCATACGTGGGCCATACGCTTTGAACGTCATGAATCCTGGAGACAACACGGTGGATTCAGTCAAATCCGAGTTCAACGGACGCATGATGAAGTGAACTGGGAGGAATTGAACCAGTGGGTACAAAGCGTTCTTGAGAACAACCACATCCCTGAGCTTTGTGTTATCGATGACGAACTGGATGCTACAGTGTACAACCTGTCGCATGAACAACCGCACGGAGACCAGGTTCTGCTTAGCGATTTATCAGCGGAATTATACACGGATCTTGAATCCTTAATTTCACGGTCTGTTTCGGTTGAGAATGGGATGTTTGTCTCAGATGTTTCATCTTGGCCTTTGCCTGCTATCGGAATTGAGCATTTTTCTGGGCGCTTCCTTCGAAATGAGGAACATGAGTACTTACGGAGCCTCACTAACGGTGAACAAGCAGACAACCTCTATGCCTATCTGGCAAGTCAGCGTCTCCTTCTGCGACCGGGTTTCAAATTCGGATGTCTATGGAGGGCATATGAGACCGGTATTAGCGTTGAACATGCACCCTGGTTGATTCAACCGGTCAATGAGGCTGCCAAGAATTGGGAAGGTATTTGCCTTGCCGTTCGATTGGCTGAGGGTGTCAACAAACGTTGGTTATGCGCCAGTGAATTTGAAGGGAAATGGACCTTTCTCAACATTCAGCGTTCAGGTTAACGTCTCATCAATAACTCGTCCCCACGGGTCGAGTTCTTCGCTGATTTGACTTGCTTCTCCTTGTTCCTCTGGCATCGCATCTTTCTCAACGATTGTTCCTTTATGTTGAGGTGTCTGAAACGTCATTGCAGCGAAATACAGAGTGAGGGTGAACATGAGGAGTGCAATGATTCGTCCCGGCGTTCTGTAGGTTGCTAAGAATTCATCATCCTCACTATCTGCTCTTAATTCGACATTGATAATCCACTGCTGTCCTTCTTCAGTGTGCAGTTCAATATGGCCTTGTACGATCATATTATCAACCAATAATCCAGTTGGCTCAATCGTGAGTACATAGGTACTGTTTTCTCCAATTGTCACGGATGGCGGGCCGCTTGCGACGCGGGACAAGGCGCCGTCAATGTGTACGGAAAGGCGCTGTGTATTTGCTCCTAATGATTCAATCGGGATTTCCAACAAGGTATTTGATACAACATTGATGCGGCTGGAATAATCAGCCCCAATCGGAATTCGATTTAACGTATGAACCGTGTATTCAATGTTGAATATATCTTGCTCACAAAGAATGTTTCCCGTAAGTACAGCAATGGAGTTAGGCGTGCCTTGGGAACTAAAGTTAAGATGATAAAATCCGCTTTGATGATTCATCAGACCAACTGATCTTCCATCACTGGACGAGAGTTCTGAAGAACATGTCGTTGTTATCGGTATGCCAGTGCTGATGGTACCGCTAGGGAGGATGGTTGCAACGTGGTCAGGTAGATCGAATTCTACATTTGGGGAGCAATTAGCGGATGTGAATTCAACCGTTGTTTCGTTTCCGATGAGCACATTCGCTGTCCAGGGTACAAGGAGCCCGTCATGCGTGCGAATCTCAATACCGCTTGCACCAAAATAACTCCCATTTGTGAAAACATCTGATGCTTCACCTTGATTTGCCCCAGATAGCATGTCCTGTCGACCGTCTGCCTCAATCACCATGAGCCAAGGAAGGTTTGGATTGGAGTTGACTTCATTATTGTCGATATTGCCTACGCTTTGATCTTGATAGGTCACCAAGATACCGTGACCGGGGAGCCGACTATCATATCCAACGTCGGTTCGTAATTCAACAAAGACGGCTTCATCATCGGCAAGAGGGATTCGTAATATTTCTCCCCCCTCACTCGTCCCCTCCATCGTGATGGTTGGGCCCAAACAGGGCTCAGCGGTACCAACAGGCCATGTGAGGTCCAACTCTTTGATTCGTGGACTCTCGATCAATTCCATGCTTGCACCCGTAGGCAAAGCTGGCCAGCGACCTGCCCCGTTCCAATTTCCACTCGCCATTATATCCCAGTCGCCAAGACCTTTCCAAGATTGGAATGATGTCTCATCATGAACTGGATACAAATCAACAGCACCCATTTGATGCATCATTTCGTGAAGGATCGTGCCGACACCACTCGATCCAGTTTGCAAACTCGCCATGGTATAGTGATTGGCTACCATAGAATCTGCTACGGATATCGGTTCTTCAAAATGGGTGAAATGACTCCAGATACGTTCAGTGCGTGATGGATTCTCTTCCTGCCCCTTTGCCGAATGCAATAACAACAGACGATCAACTTCACCATTGCTATCCAAATCAAAAGTTGACCAGTCAACATCATCTTTGATTGCATCAACGACGTATGTTGCCAATTGATTGGGTAAGAAATCACCCTTGGCATTGGTGTCCCGTGCATTGTTATCCTCCCCATAGAATGCTAGATTCGATGACGCTCTTACAACTTCCTGGTGAACAAGAACCTCAAATTGAGTCGTTCCTCCAGAGAGTTGGTCGAGATATTCTGAAGCACTTTGGGTGACGAGATTCTCAGCTTCTTCAACACCCCATGCCTCAGTTGAGGGGTAATCAGGGAAATCAACCACAACGACCAACCAAGTTTCATTCGTTTGTAGGCCGAGTAAATCGGAGTGGTCTTCGTTAGCCGTTACCACTTGTTGAACGATCCAATCCTCAACGGTTTCATCGTTGACCCATGCCCACAGTCCAGAACAAAGAAAAAGAAGCGAAAGGAAGAGTGTCACCAACCGCTTCATGCGTCATCCTAGTCCTTTGAGCGTTTGAAACTTCGTTGTTATTGCATAGAAAACGCTTTGATTCCATACTCCCCTTGGATGACTCGTTCAATCTCTGTGTAGTCGCTCATATCTTGCGGCAAACGGAGCACCAGTGTGTCTTGATTAACATAATTCCAACGTGTATCTCCGGTCGGCATAATAGCATAGTTTTGGGGAAGTGTTTCCTGTTCTTCAAGAAGGTCACGTAGCCGAAAAGGTATGCTCGCATGGTCAAAGGGGTCGTTCATTTGAAGCAGAGCTAGTTGTACTTCGAATGATGTTTCTTGGTTGGACATGACTCGATGATTCTGTAAAGCCATGAGATTCAATCCGTGCAAGGTGGCATCCAGCCGCTGAAAATTATTTTTGAACTGTACAGGGCAAGGTGTTCCATCGCATCCTGTAATCACAGCATCCGTGATGTTTTCATTGATGAGGTGACCTATCACTGCATTTCTATCACGTTTATTCTGACAAATATTGCTGGTTCGTACGGTCGAATACCCCGGAAAAGGAGTAAACCCATGATGATCATTTGCTCCCGAGCAGGAACAATCTAAGATGGCAACTTTCCTTCGCCTTCCTTCAGAATCGAAACGAGGTGATGCCCGGCCATAGGTGTCTATTTGTTTTGAAAACCATTGAAGCCCCACTACCTCGCCACCGGTCCAAAAGAGAATTAAAACGGGCAAAATGGCTGATTGCATTTGATCGGGAATTGATAAAACCAAGAGCATTGATCCCATTCCATAGATTCTGAACCGCCACAGATCTGAAGAATCCTGATGAAGGATACCCATGATTCCAAGGATCACAAGAGAACTCCAAGCGATGAAGAAAATCAACAATATCCAAAGTGTCGATAGGAGGATCACTAACAGTTCTACAGCACTGTATTGCGCCTCAAGCCCAACTGCTATGTGATTGGCGTGACCCTTTGCGTAAATGATCGGAAATACTTCCAACACCAATAAGCCTGCAAGGAAGATGGTAAAGAGAACAGAACTCCATGTCCAACGACGTAGTGCATTGAATTCTGCCGGGAGCAAGCCAGGTTTGGCAAATTGATGCATCTGGTATAAGAGGAGCGGAAGGCATGAAAAAATGCCCAGGAGAATTGAAGCCATCCATCGTACGACACTCCATTGCGCAGGTTCGTAGATGTTCAAGCATGATTCTGAACAAGGTTGTAAATGCCCCATAAGGCTTGCGAGTGTCGAATCAATCATTGTATACCATGTGAAGGACATCAAGCAAATACTGATGAACAATATCGTTGTACGTAATGTCAGTTCATCAAGATGGCTTTGAAGGGAGGCATCGCTGTCCGATTCAAGAAGAACCGACATCGTTGAACATCTCACAGGAGATCGGTGTATTGCTGTGGGGCTCTAGCTTGAACAATGGTTCGATAGACGCCATAGATTGCCCAGAGTGTGAGCATACCAGCGACCAGAGCATACCCCCAAGGTTGTCCATCGTCAACAAGATATGCAAAGAGAACTGCTAGTCCAGCCGCTAATGCTCCGCGTCGCAATCCCTGCGGTATCGCTAGACTCTTGTCAAGGTGTGGTGGGCCACCTCCAAATTTGCGTTCATAGAATTCTCCCTGTATGACTGCTGCAACGATGATAAGTGATAATGTAGCCCAGTAGTAGAGGTTTCCGTTGGTGAAGAAGTCATCAGCAATGCCCTCTTGTCGTTCGGCCTCAAGTGCCTCAGGGTCTTCTACAGCTACGAAGAGTGCATCATAGTCTCCAACGCTGATCGTTCTCATTGAGACGTCTTCGTTGGTTGCTATTTCGGTCGCACCGGGTTCACTGATGGTGAAGGCGAGAATATTCCACTTATCGCCTTCATCGAAGTTTCCGTTCCCGTTAACTGCGTTTCCAACGAGTTGGAAATTCACGGGGCCTGCATCTTCTGCGGGAGCAGTCCACTGGATAACCCAGTCATTACCAGGTTCGCTTTGAGACAGTGCACCGGGCTCTTCTGACATAACTTGACTGCCTTCTCCAGCAGTGAATGTACCGGATCCGTAGTCGTAAATCACGAAGCCTCCAATTTCGTTGGAAGCATGTTGAAGCTTGATGGTCATTTCATAGGTTTCGCTTAGATTGTACGCCCTCGGGACATTGGAGATGGAAACGACCACTTCAGTTGATGGAGCTCCTCCACCGTGGCACGTACACCCAGTATCAACAATGTCTTTTCCTCCGTTATCCCATGGCGGTCCGTTGGGGTTTCCAAGCGCTGGAGCAACCAGCATCAGGGCGAACAAGAGGATGAGAGTGACGAATCGTGTGTTGCGTTGCATGTACTCACCTGTTATTTGCACTTGGCCTCTCTCTTTGAATGTTGCTTCATCACCGTGGTTAGAAACACCGTTCATATTTCCTTGATGGCATTGTTCAGGCCGGTCATCATCGCCTTACCATCTCCGAACAACATCATGGTCTTATCCATGTAGAAGAGGTCATTGTCAACACCTGCGTAACCCACGGAAAGTGAGCGCTTGATGATGACAACTGTGCGTGCAGCATCTGCATCAATGATGGGCATACCGGCCAACGGTCCTTCCCCACTTCGAGCTGCTGGATTGGTCGTATCGTTAGCACCGATGATCACAGCCACATCACACTCAGGGAATTCTGGATTGATTTCATCCATTTCAATGAGTTGCTCGTAGGGGACATTGGCTTCAGCCAAGAGGACATTCATGTGTCCAGGCATGCGGCCAGCTACCGGATGAATCGCATACTTCACTTCGGTACCGAATTTCTCAGCGATGAGGTCAGCAAATTCCTTCACTTGGTGCTGGCATTGTGAAACAGCCATTCCGTAACCTGGTACGATGATAACTTTCTGAGCGCCATCAACCATCATAGCGACTTCATCGGCGTCTGAACCTACTTTCGTACGTGTCAACTGAGCCTTTTCTCCGCTTCCACCAAAGGACTTGAAGAGAACATCTGGCAAGGTTCGGTTCATTGCTTTGCACATAATGAACGTCAAAATCAATCCCGATGCACCTACGAGTGAACCTGCCACGATGAGAACCGAGTTTCCGATGATAAATCCAGTGAATGCTGCGGCGATACCTGAAAGGGAATTGAGAAGTGAAACAACTACGGGCATATCTGCTCCACCAATTGGAAGAACCAAAACAATTCCAAGTATACAAGAAATTGCGATAATCGCCCAGAGGTAGTCTGTATTTCGTGGGTCATCAATACTTAGGTAGATGAGTGCAAATACGGACAGAATCAATAGGACCTTGACAGGATTGAGCCATGTCGGACCCCAGGTTGGTGTTTTAATCCACTTTCCAAAGACCGAAATTCCACCTTTGAGTTTGAACATTGCAAGAATCGATCCTGTAAGCGTCATCCATCCCACAAGAGCAGAAAGGCCTGCAGCTACCATAATTACCTGAATGTTAAGGCCGGTTGGGAGAACAAGATCAGTGTTTTCGATATACTTCCATGATTCGGACAACGCCACCAATGCAGATGCGGCTCCACCAAATCCGTTGAACAACGCAACGAGTTCTGGCATTCCTGTCATTTCAACACGAACAGCCATAATGATTCCAATGACTGAACCAACGACAAGTCCTGCGATAATGAGGGTCCACTGGGCTCCACCATCCGACTGTATTTTGACGACTGTAGTAAGGACTGCAACGAGCATACCGAGTGCCCCGTATTGATTTCCAAGAGGAGCGGTTCTCGGATGCCCGAGTTTTTTCAAACCGAAGATAAAGAGGGCAGCGGACAGCAGGTAGCCAATAGGAATCCATTCTTCCATCTCAAGCCCTCCTTTTCTTTCCTGCAATCATATTGAGCATACGATTTGTGACGGCGAAACCACCTACGACGTTGATCATTGCGAGGACAATTGCAACAAATGCTAGGATTCCGGAGAGGAGTGTTTGGTCTCCATCAAAGGCCACATTGGCTGCAAATAAGGCTCCAACCACGCTGATTCCAGAAATGGCGTTTGCACCGCTCATGAGAGGCGTGTGGAGCGTGGCTGGCACTTTGGTGATCAACTCAAAACCAAGGAAAATTGCGAGCATAAAGAGCGTTAAGTTAGCGATTAAGGAAGCTTCTGTTATCATTCAACCACCCCTGCGAGTCGTGTTTGTTTAGGATGCATTTTTCCGTCTTTACAGATGAGAACGCCTCCCATGCCGTTGACATAAAAGTCCGAGCCTTCAGGTGCCCCGACCAAAATATCATCATCGTCTGAAATGACGACTTCGTGTTCTTTCACCAGTGAGGCGAAGAATGTTGTAAGATTGTTGGAATAAAGCATACTAGCGGTGTTTGCAAGTGTTCCAGGGAGGTTCGAGGTACCAACGATGATGACCCCGTTTTCCGTCGTCATGACTTCTCCTTGTACGGTGTCCTCGCAATTTCCACCCACATCTGCATTCATGTCAACAACAACGGCACCCGACTTGAAGGTCGCCACGGCCGATGAAGGCACCGTTATAGGAGCGGGACGGCCAAAGATTCGAGCCGTTGTGACGATGATGTCAGCGTCGGCTGCTACACCACAAACCGTATCATTGACTTTCTGAATGAATTCAGGGGTCAGTGGTTTGGCGTAACCAGACTCATCTTCAAAATCATCCATTCCGTCGACTTCTATGAAGCGTCCTCCAACAGATTCAATTTGTTCAGCGGCAGATTTACGAACGTCTGAAGCGTACACCACTGCTCCCAATCGTTTGGCTGTTGCAATGGCTTGGAGGCCTGCGACACCGCTGCCCATGATGACAACTTTTGCAGGGCGAATGGTTCCAGCAGATGTCGTCATCATTGGTATGCCTCTCGGAACGTGTGCGGCACCAAGAAGAACTGCTTTGTAACCAGCTAAATTGTCTTGGCTGGAGTTCACGTCCATTGATTGTGCACGGGAAAGGCGGCGAGGGATCATGTCCATGGATAGAAGTGTAATCTTAGCATCCATACACGCTTTCACGTATTCCGGATGGCGAAACGGGTCTGAGACACAAGCAAGGTTCGTTCCCTCTGCGATTCCTTTGACTCCCGGGAATTGAATCGCTACGATATTTTGGCAGGTCAATGCTTCCTTACGGCTTACGATTTTAGCGCCTGCGGCTTCATAATCTTCATCATTATAATTCGCTGCAAGACCTGCTCCAGCCTCGACACATACCTCAAATCCGGCTCGAGATAATTTTTTCATGCTCGATGGGACAATGCCAACACGTGTTTCACCCTCAGGCTCTTTGGGAACACCAAGTTTCATGATTTCAACCTACCAGACTGACCCACCTCTGAGGTAGGTACAAATTGCCCACCTAAAGGAGGTTTTTAGATACCTCGCTTTGGGATGATGGCTTGCTTCACGCCAATGTTCATTCTCAGCGGGAATATATTGGAACAATTCTTGGAACTATTCACACCATTGTGCTTATGGACTGTGGCCGAATCGTTATTTTTGAAAGGGTGTTAAGCATGGCGAACGGACGACGAAAAATTGCAGTAATTGGAGCAGGAAATGTTGGTGCCACATGTGCTTTTGTCCTTGCCCAGATGAATGTAGCTGACATCGTTCTTCTCGATATCTACGAAGGATTCGCCAAAGGGAAAGCGTTGGATATGTCTCAAAATGCTAATGTCCTCAACTACGACGGGCGAATCACAGGTACAGCCGATTACAATGACATTGCAGGAGCAGAAGTTGTGGTCGTCACGTCTGGATTCCCACGTCAACCCGGTATGACGCGAGAAGATTTGATCGGAAAGAACGCTGACATCGTGTCACAAGTTGGTCAAGGAATTCGAGAACATGCTCCCGATAGCGTGGTCATCGTCGTGACAAATCCCCTCGATTTGATGACCTATCACATGCAGAAAGTTACAGGTTTCCCTGCTGAGCGCGTAATTGGTCAAGCCGGCGTCCTCGACAGCGCGCGAATGGCTCACTTTATCGCTCTCGAACTCGGTTGTGCTGAAGAAGATGTATCACCGATGGTTCTTGGCGGTCACGGTGACACCATGGTCCCGCTTCCTCGATATACGACCGTCGGTGGGATCCCAATCACACAATTGATGGATAGCGATCGTATTGAGGCCATCAGCGCTCGAACGGCCAGTGGTGGAGGAGAGATTGTAAAATTGCTTGAACGTGGTTCAGCATTCTATGCCCCAGGTTCCGCAGCGGCTGTTATGGCGGAATCAGTTCTCAACGATCGGAAGCGAATGCTTCCTGCGTCTTGTCTTCTCTCTGGTCAATACGGACTCGACGACGTGTACATTGGCGTTCCGTGTATCATTGGTGCCTCTGGAGTAGAGCGCACCTTTGAGTTGGAGCTCACCGAGGCGGAATTGTCCTCTCTGCAGGGCTCGGGTAACTTCTACAAGACTCAGTTGAGTGAACTTTTGGGCTATTGAGTTCGCTCGATACAGAGGCTCTCATGAGCCCCCGTTGTCGTTGCATTATTTGCCGGGTTTGATCTTCGAACCAAGGTTTTTCCCTGTCGACCACGACTCCGCATTCTCGTAAGAATCTCTTGACCAATGTAGCATCCTTTGTTCGGATGAACAAGATCCTCCAAACCACATGCATAAGGGTGAACATTCGGTGTAATTTCGGCCCCGTGATAGGGGATCATGTTGACAATTCTGAATTCATCCCATTCTGCTTTGTCCCAGGAGCCTTGGATTTCGTATTTCTTTGGGATAATTGCCATCGGGCCCATGAAACTGTTCAAACGTGTAGATCCATCTGGAAGTTCTTCGGGCACCGGTCCAACAAATACATCGTTGTTCGGACTGATGTCGCGTATTGTAATCGCTCGTTCCAGAATCCTGGGCTTGAGATGGTTTATCACGTCGCTTTTGAAGGGTTGGTATCCAATAATGGCTACATTTGTGCCGACTGGAAGAATTTCGCAAACGTCAATGATCTTAGCATTTGCACGGGTGAAAATGGTTGAACATTGACCTGCTACGTGATTTGTGGACAATCCATCAATAAAATCGAGAATGGATTCTCCTTCAAGTAGGAGAATGTATGCATCGTGTTGGAACATGAATGTCTTCCCATTATGCGAAAGATTCTCCACAACCGCACGAGGCACTTGCGTTTGGATTGCTTATCTTGAAGCCACCACCCATCAATCGGTCAACATAATCAATTTCAATGCCGTCAAGCAGGTGGCTGGATGCACGGGGAACCAAAACACGATATCCCTTGATGTTCAATTCTTGGCATGGTGTTTCTGTTGATTCTACAATTTGCAGGTCATACATGTAACCTGAGCATCCTCCACTCAAAACGCCGACGAGAAGAGCGTGGCTTCGATCGTCACCGAAGGCTTCTGAGAGCATGTCAGTCGCTTTGTCTGTCATGGTCAAATTGACATCAACTTCATCAGGAACATTCAGTTCAATGGTCGGAGTAGTCTCACAAGTCCCGCAGTCCATGGTACATCCAACCGCTCACCGTTCTTGAACTTGACTTGTAGCAGTGAAAACTGAATGGTGTTTGAACCACGTTGTTTACTTCCGCTTTCGTTTCTTTTCAATAGCCTTCTGAAGGATTCTGCAACGGCGGATTTGATCCTTCGCACGCTTCTGTGCATCTGTATCCAATCCACGTGGCATTGCCTGTTCGAAGCACTTGATGGCGTCGTTATAGCGTTCCATCTCCGCATAGGCTGTGCCCATGTTGTACAGAGTTTCACCACGAACTTCTGTAGGTTTGATCAACATGGCTTGGTGGTAGGCTTCTACACACTTCGGATATTGTTCGAGGAAATAGTACGCATTGCCTCGATTGTTGAGGATACGGATGATCATATCGTCGTCACCTGCAAAGGCTGGAAGGGCTTTATCAAAGCAGGAGAGAGCTTCTTTGTATTTCTTATCGTCAATTAGTTGTACGCCTTGATTAAACCAAGCAACATCTTGGTTTGAGATAGCCTTCGATTGTGTTGTTTGTGGCGTTGTCCTCGCAACTGTTTGCGCAGCATCCAATGCAGCTTTCGCCAGGTCCACTTCCACATTTTCAACAGGCAAGACAGCAACTGCTTTCGGTTCAACGGGAGTCATCAAGAGGTTGCTTTCTGGTGTGGAAGGAGCTGCCAAGATCTCTTGATCCTCCATAGGATCGGGCGTTGCAGGGGTCAGCAGTGCATTGTAATCTTGTTGTACCATTTCGGCTATGGGTTCTGCAGTTTCTTGGACGGCTTCGGGTTCAATAGGTGTTGCTGGTTGAGGTTCTACACCTCCTGAAAGTGTGCGAGCCTTTGCATGACATTTCTGAGCTGTCTCAAGATCTCCGGCTTGTTCAAGTGCACGAGCAAGGCCGTGCCAGTATTCTGCATGTTGCCCGTCTGATTGTATCAGCGACTTCCAATGCAAAACTGCATCACCATGTTGGAGACTTAATGACAAAGCCAAACCCTTTCTCGGTGAGTTTTCAACCCCGAGGTGTGTGAGGGCCTCTTTCGCCATATCGGGCCCTGCGGGTAGTGTAGGAGGAAGTCCACTGACTTGATCGAGAACATCACTTTCGCCTTGTGCAAGTTGAAGCAACATGTCAATAAATTCGTTTTTTACGGTGTGGTTGCCATCAATTTGCAACAGTTGGCGTGAACTTGCGAGGAAGCTCTCGATGAATCCATACTCGCGAGATAGAGCGTTAAGTTTCTCAGCAGATTTGAGATACGTTGCGTCTGCGTCCAAAGATTTCTGGTACGAATTCATGGCTTCATTCATCATAGAGTTGCGTTGTTGAATTGAACCCAAATTAAACCAACCAGGTGCGTGTGTGGGCTCAAGGTTCTGTGCGTGTGTCATCGCTGCTATGGCGTGATTATCCAATTCAAGACGAGCCATTGCCCCTCCTGCAATTCTCCAAGCCCCTGAGTTGGTTGCTCCAATTGTCTTCAAATAAGGCTTGAGCATGCTCAATGCCTGCTTAGGCTCGCCATCTTTGAGCAATTGAGTAGCTTGTTCAACCAGTGATTCAATATCGGGCTCAGCAACCGCTTCTGATACAGGTTCTGGTGCTTCAACAACCGGTTGAGGCTCCTGAATTGCAACCACCTCTTTCATCGCTTCTTGTTGTGCAACGACAACTTCTGCTGCACTTTCCAATTCTTCAACCGTCAAACTATCATCGTCATCGTGATCGTGGTGGACGGCTTCCTGCAGTAAGTCTTGTGGATTTTCAATTCCAGCTGCTTCAGCAACCTCTGTTACAACATCCATGTCAACTTCTTGGACAACTTCAATGGACGGTTTCATCGCTTCCATGGGAACGGATAGTCCGCTGTTCTTGGATCGGTCCTTGAGGTCGACCAATGCGGGGTGACCAGGGAAAAACTTGAGTGCCTTTTCTGCCATCTCATATGCACCTTCAAGATCCCCAATCCGTTCCAAAAGAATGGCCATGTTGGCTGTAGCTGGAGCGTGATTTTCATTGAGGTCGAGGCATATTTGGAAAGATTGCCGGGCCCCTCGAGCGTCTTGTTGTGCTTCGAGAAGTACACCGCGATTGAACCAAGCCATATCGCATGATGGATCCAATGCAATCGCTTTGTTGAATGCAGCTAAGGCACCTTTAATTTCATCTCTGCGAGAGCGCTCTTCACCAACATTGAGGAGAATCTGGACCATCTCTTCAGTATCTTCAACATCCTCTATTTCAGGAATGATATTGCTTGGTGTCGCCTTGACGATCTCCTCTGGTTCTTCAATAGAATCAGGTTCGTTTTGAACAGCATCAATGGCCGCATCAACGGCAGTTAGATCTTCCTCAGTAATCTCGTCCAACGGTATTTCAGAGGCATCTTGATTCGACGTTTCATCCCCAACCATTGAATCACCGCGGTCCTACCACTGTGGTTGCGTGCATAAGCCTTGCTTCTTTTTGCTTTAACATCAAAGCCTACATTCAAAGAGTACGTTGATTTGCACGAGGTATGACAGTCAAGAAGATGAAAGTCCTAGGGCTATCTGGCGAATATCGAAGAACATCCAAATCTGGTATGCTTATCGCTCGGGCATTGGCACTTGCAGAAGAACAAGGTGCTGATATTATGTTTTGGGATCTTGCTGAAAAACCTCTCCCATTGGTGGGAGAAGATGGATGTTGGAATCATCCAAACGTGCAGGAGTTTCAGAATCTTCT
The DNA here is from genome assembly GCA_016778305.1 of Candidatus Poseidonia sp. Taxonomy (GTDB): domain Archaea; phylum Thermoplasmatota; class Poseidoniia; order Poseidoniales; family Poseidoniaceae; genus Poseidonia. The sequence continues at coordinate 157,343 of JADHPT010000001.1, forward strand.
CCTTGAAACTGATGCTTTTTTGGTTGCTTCTCCCGAATATCACGGGACCATGTCTGGCGTCATGAAGAACACATTCGATTGGATGTATGACAAACACGTTGGAGGAAAGGTCTTCGGATTGATGTCAACATTGGGTGGTGTTACCAATTCAAATACACTCAATCACATGCGCATCACCCTTCGTTGGTTACATGCATGGCCGGTTCCTGAACAATTGGCAGTCGGATACGTCAAGGAGGCCTTCAATGAGCAAGGACTTCTTAACGATGAGGGGCTTCAGTTGCGACTCAATGCATTGGTTAGATCAGTTTTAGAAGCCTCTGAAAAACTACGGTGAAGGGCGATATCATGGAGGCCGAAAAGCCGCGCTTCACTGACCAGTGGGGGGCCCAATACTGTCTTGTTGAACCCGGCGAGTTCTTGATGGGAACCAAAAGGGGTTCGCCGAGAGAGTCTCCACAACACCTCGTCAAGATATCAGAGCCATTTTTTCTCGGTGAACGCCCAGTTACCCAGGCTCAATGGACCGATTTAATGGATTCGAATCCCTCAACATTCCAAGAAGGTTGGAGCGCAGGCCTCAGACCTGTGGAATCTATTTCAATGGATGAAATCCATCTGTTCCTCCAACGATTAAACGACAGGGAACAGGGAACTGAACGTTTGGGCGTTGTAGGAAGTTGGAGATTACCTTCTGAGTCCGAGTGGGAATATGCTGCAAAAGCAGGGACTTCTGGGCGGTGGTGGTTCGGTGACCGGGACACAGAGCTCGATGAATACGGTTGGCATGCAGGGAATTCAGGTGGGTCTACTCGCGAAGTTGGCTTGAAGAAAGCCAACCCTTGGGGATTTCATGACATGAATGGTTTGATCAATGAGTGGTGCGCTGACGTCTGGGTTCCCAATTTTAACACACCACGGACACAACGACCACATAATGATGCAACAGAACGATATGTTGTGAAAGGTGGGTCATGGTTTACTGAAAGCGATTCGACACGCAGCGCTGCTAGATCCTTTGCAGAGCGATCTAAGAAAAGCGACGGCCTTGGGTTGCGACTCGTTTGGGACCCAACCGATATGGCCTGATGAGATGATTGAAATGACCCTACGAATTTACCACTACAAGCGATGCTCAAAATCAAGGCAAGCATTATCGTTTCTCGAGTCAATTGGCGAAGTTTCTGTTATCGATTATCACCTTCATCCACCTCAACGAGAAGAACTCGAAGATTTGATGCAACGTTCTATTCACCCGCCTCATGAATTTATTCGACTGAACAACGAAATTCCACTTGATTCAAATTCAAGTCAGGACGCCATCATTGAATATCTCACGATCCATCCTCGCGTACTTCAACGTCCACTTGTCGACGATGGAAGTGCAGTTGTTATCGGTCGCCCATTGGAAAACCTTCAGCATCTTCCAGCCCTCTCAAGGCATTTCCCCAGATAGTGGGGTGACATCGTACACGTGCCCTTCCTTGAGGATGCTTAATTGCTGATTATTTGGTATGAGGCCTGGCCGAACGGACCACCTGCCATCAAGAGGTTCTTCCAGCATCAGGATAAGTTGGTGGTATTGAAGCAAGCCCAATGCTTGGGCAGTTCGTGCAACTACGGGGGATATATCTTCTTGAAATACATCGTTCATGATTTGACATACTTCTGCGAAGGTACGGCTACCATCGCATAATTCCCACAACATGCTGTTCATTGTGTCCAAAGGACGACGTAATTCCTTTGGCGCACGTAGTATTCGTGCCATAAATTTCTCAAATCTTTTGAATTTCTTTTCAATGCGTATCGTGATAGTTCTGCCGCTGACACCTCGAACTTGAGGGTCTTTACCAACATCTCCGTGACGAGCCCACCAAACGGGTAAACGGCAAGGATATTGATCTGCGAAGTTATGGTCTTGGAGTCCTGATATCTCCATTTATTTCACCTCAAAACTCCATCCATGTCCATGTCAAGAGTGTTAGCATGGCCGCAGTGCCGACTAAGGCGGTGGTGCGCGTCGCCTGAAGCCGCTGCGTGAAATTGCGGAGGTACCACGTCAACACCCCGCATATGGCAACAATAACCCACAAGACATACCATGCAGGTGGATAAGGTGACACAGAAGGGCCTGTTCACAATGTGCCATCAAGATATTGTTGTCCGTAATAGGTCCACTGTTCTTCTGTCCAACCTGCTGGTAAGCCGCTCGCAGGTAATGGCGGGCCCGTTGGTGCGATTTCGACAGGTACCGTCGGAGCATTGATGGCTTCCTCAACGGGTTGATCTGCTGCAATAGTGGATACGTTGTTTCGGTCGCTGGTTGGAGGTCCTGAAATCGGTGCGACTTCTTTATGATATTCATTCCCTTCAAATCCGAGTTCTTCGTCTCGATTTCGGGTGCCTCGTAGCATGAATACGAGGAGTGCGACAAATGCAATGCCTCCGATGCTCCCGCCTACCATCACAACGGAACCAAACGAATCATCTTCCGGTGGTTGTTCAAAGGATAACATCACCACCTGAGTAGATCTCAGTTCACCATCATCTGACGCAACGACAAACCTCACTTCTCCATCTAGCGGTCCGTTGAGATTGAGAACCTCGCAGCGATTTTGGTTAAATTGTGGCGTTATGTGCCCTGGTGTGGCTTCAAATTGAATGCCTGTAGAATTGATCAGGCGTTTATCGCATGTAACCTGCCAACCCTCATCTGCAGATGCTGTGAGCGTGTACTGTTCTGTCATGGTTGAGGAGGAAGTATGATTCACCCAGATACTTGCCGCTGTGCCGTAATCTACGATGCCAGGGATGGATGGTGCTGCGGTCATCACCATGCTGCGTTGTTGGTCAAGAAGAATCATTGATTCGTCCATTAAGATGATTGGTAAATTTTCTTCATCAACGACACCAATGACATCAAACCGAATGACGAATTGTGTGTTGAGGGGTGTGTCAGCAGGCACGATGACTTCAACTCGTAGTGTCACATTCGAACTAGCCGGAATGATGAGTTCGACTTCTGAACCCATTTCTTTTTGTCCCCCATCGATGGTGAAGAATGAAATGAGGCCAACTGTAGGAGGTGAAGAGGATAAGGTGGCCACTACAGAGAGACGGTTTTCTACCGCATTACCATCATTGAACAAAACAGTTTCAGCATAAAACATCCCATTCGCCATCGTTGAACCACTGTTTGATGAATGTCCGAGTGAAGGTTGCCGGACTGCGCCAGTGGCTGCCAACACTTCGACGCTGTTATCAGTCGGGTTGGAATCGATTCCCTCAGTCATGATGACTGCCTCGATATTGATGTTGTGCAATTCGCCGGCGGCTTCCGTCATCGGAAGCATAACCCACAGGGTTACGTTACTGATGTGCATGAGGTCGTACGAGACACTCAGATCAATTGGACCTGTGTGTTCTTCATTTTCAATTGTGAGCCACCAAGTCCATGTTTCTGGTAAATCAATTGGATTGATTCCAACTTGCGTTGGGCCGTTTCCTTTGTTTTCAACAATTAATTGTATTGCGTTTGGGATGCTAGGCGTTAGTTTCGTCGGAGCCTCTCCAATGGAAAGAGCAACATCGTGCGTGGTGCTAACACGCATCCGGTCAAAGGAATCACCTTCTACAGTCATGAAACTGCGTTGAGATTCAATGACTGGTTTAATCGTGGGGCCACGATCATTAGCGATTGCATTGTGAGGGACATCGATAACGATTTCAAATGTGGTTGACATCCCTGAATTGAGGACTGCGTCAGGCCGAGTCGGTTGATGAACAACCCACTGACCCGCATCTTCTACCAAAACGCTCATCGCAAAAATATCTTGTCGGGTCGCATTATTCCATATCATATATTCAAGGACGATGGATTCTCCAGCATCGACAAAATACCAATCAGAATCTATGTCTGAAATGAGCATCACTGATGCATCGCTTATCATTGATGCAGATATTGGTATATCTGCGGATGCTACCCGACTCGTATCGTTTTGAGAACGAAGCGTGAATTCAACATCAACAATCGTATCAGGTGCAGCAGTTTCTGGAACTGTCATGGTCATCAGCACGTTGAAAACATCATCTGGCCTCAACAATACCGATGATGGTTGTGACCAAGCGAGACCGACAGACCAACCACTGGGTAGAGAAGAAGTATCAATATCCACATCAAATACATCGGTGGCATCTCCTTGATTGGTGATGCCGACCTCAAAGGTGCAGGTGTATGATGGTGGGCAACTTGGACGGACACTCGGGGGAAGGATGACGGGGATTCTGTCAGCCATCACAAGGAATTGGACGGGCACAACGGTTGAAATGCTCGAGTATTGCATGGAACGAATTGAAACACTCATTTGTTGGAACCCGATGCTAGCGTTGGCATCTGGTTTAATCATGATTTGAAACGGAGTAGGGGTTCCGGGAATCGTCATCAGCCCCTCCAATGGGTCGAGACTTGTCCCGGATGGACGTGCATAATAGGCATCCCACCCAGTAGGCAACCCGATCATCTCAGGAATGAAAAATTCTGAGATATTACCGGTATTCAAGATCTCGATATTGATGCTTCCCCATTCACCAGGTATTGCACCATTTGTCCCCGTCCCTTGGGCAGACACATTGTAATCTGTCATACGCACCTTCTGATCATATAAAATGACGATTTCATCAATGTAGAATCCAATGTCGGTGCCACTTGCGTCTGAGGTAAACTCAAATTTGAATTGGCTGGATGAATGGAAGAGGTCCGCTGCTACAGGGAGAAGTGGGGAGGTTGCACCTTTGTTGTTGAAGCTGAATGTATTCCAATTAGCACCGTCCGTAAAATCTTGGTCAACGGTTCCTGAAATAGTTCCTATTTCTGACCAAGCACCGAAAACGTTGATTCCATAAACCGTTAATTTATCATTGGCGAGTGTGCTCCCAGTGTAATAAAATGAAAGTCCATTGGTTCGCAGTGGATTGCTGATAGCATCCGATAAATCCATGACAGGTGTTGTCATTATGGACAGTGCATTGTTATTGTAGGTCGACAATTGACCGTTTCCTGCATGGCAGCTGCGACCCTTCGAAATTGATGTATCAGTACTAAGTGTCCAACCTGAGCCAAGAGTCCATTGTGTCGTTGCATCGCAATTGAAGTATTCATAGCCAACGGCAAAACCTTGCGACATTGCATCATTGCTTGGTACATCATCGGATATCGTTGATGTCGCACGCATGACCAAGGTATGGTTTCCCGAATACGTTGGAATGATAACAAGGTTGGCTGTATTGCTTGATCCGGGGGAAAGTGATGCCATTTGGACGGTCGTATTAACGAATTCAAAATAGGTATACTCATTGTGGAGCAATAGGACATTCACATCGATGACTCCCGATGAAGCCGTACCAATATTTTCAACTGTCACGGTTAAGGATGTGGACACGTTGACCATTGAATCGATGACGTAGAGTTCTGCGGGACGATTAAAACCCAAAATTGGATGATTGGATGAAAACATTCTGTAATTGTCTTCATCCGTGCTTGTTGTATAGGATACTGAGACGTCGATGACACGTACGTCAACACCCGTTGGGTTGCTTGGACTCAATAGCGGCGAAGCCTTTTCGAGCCAACTCACATTCGAAAGAGGCGAACCCAGCATAATGAGGGCAAGGATAAGAGGTACGATTCTCCGCATGTTGACCATAAACACGGATGACTGTCAATATATATGAGAGCAATGGCTTCATTCCTCGGAGAGGTCTTCAATCGGAATCGATTCGGGTGGGGGTGTATTCGTGATGCCAGATTCAAGTTCGGTTTGGGCAAGTGCTAATTTGGCTTCCGTCTTCTTCTCTTTCGCCCGAGCTGCAAAGTATACCGTGAACGAGGGGATTAATACCATCGAGAAGCACCCAACGACTGCCGCAAGGGCCCAAAGAAATTCAGTAGCAGCATCAACTGAAAACACCTCAACGCTGGAGAAGGCTTCGTTAACGGTCACCGCTGTTATGACCGGTTGGGTTGTTCGATTCCCTTGTTCAATGATTTCAATACGCAGGATCGATGGAGAATGTGTGTATTCAATCAAGGCACGTGATTTTTCTTCTGCCTCAACGATGTCTTGTGCGAATACCGAACCGTTTGAGCGCCGTGCGGGATCAACCGACGTGAGTGCATAGAATTCAATGCGTTCTCCCTCTGGGCTGCTCCGTTCGTGGGAACTGTTATAGTAGCACAAATCTGCACAAGAGAATCCCTCTTCCAACGGGTCCTCCAAGTCATAGGTCGAACCCAATAATTCATGGCTGTAGAGTTTGGCGATACTCGTTACTCGCAACAGAGCCCCATCAGACAAATCTGAAGCGGTTACATTGACCCATGTCAGGTTGGTCCCGTCAGCGAAAACTTGCCATGCCCATGTCGTAGTATTGGTGTCTTGGTCGTAACTGCGTTCAATATCTTCGTCTGCTTGGGATGCATCGTAATCGTTGGCCGTTGCCTCTGTTTGATAGATGTAGACGGAGGGAGAGACGGTTGCACCGTAGACGGCATATGAGAGCATGAAAATAAGCGTTAACGACAACCCGATAAGGGTTCGAAGCAAATTTGGGTTCTGTGCCAATGCCTTCTTCATCAGGCTTACCAGCAGGAGGGTGTTCATCAAGGCTTGTATATTGAACCTTGAAATGGACTCCATGAGCCAATTTGTTGGATAGGTTGACCCGTTCTTTTCATATAGGGGCGGACGGTCGCAATGTTGCTTGGTGCTTCGCTATGACGACGGTCTATGACATACCTGCTGAAATTTTCAACCCCGCCCTAGCCCTTGCTATGGCTGAACAAGACGCTATTTCCATGCCCGATTGGGCACAATATGTCAAGACCGCAGTGGACCGAGAACGCCCTCCTGCTCAGGAAGATTGGTGGTTCCAGCGAACTGCTGCAATCCTCCGTAAGCTTGCCCGCAATGGACCAACCGGTGTGACCACCCTCGCCCAAAGCTTCGGCGGCAAGAAAGATAACGGCGTCGGACCAAACACACCTGGCGTTGCTTCGAGGCACATCATCCGCACTGCTCTTCAACAACTCGAAGAAGCAGGATTGGTCGAAAAAGTACCTACCAAAGTCGTAGAAGGTGAAGATGGACCTGTACAACTTTACGCCGGCCGCCGTATCACATCGACTGGTCAAAAACTCGTTGACAACACTGCGCATTCCGTGCGTGATGTTGCTGAGGCTCAATATCCCGGCCTCTCCAAGTATTGATTCAGGGAGTTGGTGAGGTGACGACAATGGCAGCAAATCAGGATGATGAACTGGCTGCCATCCGTGCTCAACGCCTACAGCAAATGCAAGATCAACTCCAAGAGCAAGCAATGCAACAAATGCAAGCAGAAGAAGTAGCTCACGCAGAAGCACAATCTGCTGCTCAAATCGATGCAATACTCCGACAAGCACTTTCTTCAGATGCTCGTGCTCGCATTACTCGCATTTCAATGGTTGAACCTCAACGTGCTCAGGCACTGAAGGAAACCCTCGCACTCATGCATCAAAATGGCCAATTGAACACGCCCATGGACGATGCTTCCCTCAAGCAATGGCTTGTATCCCAATCCAAGAGCCGCAGCAATGCGTCCATCAGGAGAATCTGAGAAGGTGCTCGAAATGTCAAAGAATAAGCCAGCAGCAAAGAAAATCCGCCTCATGAAGGTTGGAAAGCAAAACAGGCGTGTCCCAGTTTGGGTCATGCTAAAGACCGACCGAAATACAGTGTCCCACCCTAAGCGACACCAGTGGAGACGCAGTAAACTCCAACGATGAGGTGATGAAGTATGGCACGACCAAATGAATCTGAATTGATTGTCCCACTGCGCAATGCGTGGAACATTACCCGCTACAAGCGTGCGCCACGAGCCATGCAAATTATCCGCGAACAAGTGATCCGTCACCTCAAAGTTCGTGAGGATGAAGAAGTCTACATTGATCAAGAAGTCAATGAACATATTTGGAAGCGAGGCATTGAAAACCCTCCGCGTAAGGTCCGTTTGTTGGTGACTCGCCACGATGAACCTGACATCCCTATTGAAGTCAAATTGATGAAGGAGTGAAAAAAATGGGAAATATTCGACCAAGTTTTATCAAAATTCGTGCTATTCGCCTTTGTGAAGAGCACGGTGAAAAATTCACTGAAGACTTTGACCACAACAAATTGATGGTTAGCGAGCTTACTGATGTAAGTTCCAAGAAACTCCGTAACTGGATTGCAGGATACGTCACTCGTTACCGCCAACGCCGAACCGATTGAAGGTGAGTGATTGCCGGTTCGGGTCAATTGGGACCGCATGCCGGTAAGCGTTCATGGCGATGATCGAGAGATTTTGGAAGCACTCATCCGCTATCTTCGTCAACAACACAATGTGCGGAAACGCTCCATTGTTATGGATGATCGAGAAGATGGTGGTTTCCTGTTTTTTCTCTACCAAGTATGCGATCCTCGTTGGATTGCAGAATTTTTGAATCAGCTAGGTGGGGGTCAATCAAATGGGTGAACGCCAATCAATACCCCTTCCCACGGGCTCCTTTGAACTCACAGTTGTGCTTGTTGGTGTGAGCCATCCAGGTAATTTGGGTGCGATATGCCGCTGCATGCTTAATTATGGCTTTTCAGATTTACGATTGGTCAATCCAAACTGTGGGGTAGATGACGGTGATACCATCGCCCGAGCTAAACATGCTGCATCGGTTCTTCAACAAGCATCAATTCACGAAAGTATCGGTGAAGCCACACTCGATTGTTCAGTAGTCATGGGTACTTCAGGAAAACGTGAGGTGGGGGACAAAACCTTGTTTCGTCATTTCGTTTATCCTTGGGAAATGGTTGAACGCCTCGAAAACACGAATCAAAAAGCTGCAATTGTATTTGGTGAAGAAGGAAAGGGCCTATCAACAGAAGATCTTGCCAATTGCGATTTTTTGGTGACCTTGCCTACATGGGAAGGCTACCCTATTGCTAATCTCAGTCACGCAGTCAATGCAGTCCTCTATGAAGTTCAGCGTCATCGTATCCACACCTCATTGGGCCAGGATGCTGGTTTACCCGTTGTCGTTCCGCTCGAGCGCCTCATGAATCCAGAATTGAGGTCAACGCTCATGAAAGCGATTGAACAATATTCACAATCCCTCTCATGGCAGGAGGAACGGAAATTTTCATTTCAACAGACCCTGAAGCGGACACTTTCACGTAGCATGCCCACAGATGACGAAGCAACACGGTTGATTGGTGGTTTGGTAGAAGGAACGACCGCCATGCAATTCAGTTCAAACAATCCTGAATGGAAAAAACACCATCGAAGAAAGTTGAACTGATCAAGGTCGCCATGTCGCCATGGATTTAGGAGTTTCACGGCAGTGCATTGCTACGAGTTGCAAGCGGTTGCCATATGCAGTCTGGATATGCGGTTGAACTTGCTCGAAGGCCCATTTTGCAAGGTTCTCGGCAGTGGGTATGAAGGGGACAATCACGGTTCTGTGCCCGTCTCCCATTGCTGCGCAAGCTTTCTTTGCTTCCTCATCCCCTTCATAGAGGACAAATGCATGGTCGATGATATCGTGGACGTAGGTTGTAAGGACACGACTGATATCTGAGAAATCCATTAACATCCCCTCTTCGGATACACCTGATTCTGTTACAATATCGCCCTCAATTTCTGCCTCAAATCGATATCTATGGCCGTGAAGGTGCTTGCATTTTGACTTGTGGTTCGGCACACGATGGCCAGTATCAGTTTCTACATATCGTTTGATAATTGTCGTCATGATTCATCACTCCATTCTTCGAAATCCAGAGATGCAGAGTTAATGCAATAGCGCTCTCCGCCGTATTGTTTAGGGCCGTCATTAAACACATGACCGAGGTGAGCATCGCATTGGTTACAACGGACTTCAACTCGGAGCATACCGTGAGTTCTATCCTCCAATCGTTTGATATTGGCTTCGTTGTGTTCGCTGTGGAATGATGGCCATCCACATCCAGAATCAAATTTCATCGTAGAGCTGAAGAGGAGCGTTTTGCAACAAATGCAGAAATAATCTCCTCCTCTTTTTTCATCCCAATATTGGCCAGTAAATGCATGTTCTGTGCCTTGTTCACGCGTCACATGATATTGTAAGGGTGTTAATCGTTCCCGGTAATCAGCATCTTTGTGCTTGTGCTCAATGGCCAAAGCATTCTCAAGGACTTCGTTCCAGGGCTTGATATATTCAATTGGATCCATACGACCAATGGCGTGAAAGGCCAAGATTCGCTCAACATCTGAACCTGTTTCACCGTGACTGCGTCCTAACTCATCGGGGTCGTATGAGGTAATCGTTCGACGAAATACTTCATCAAAATCAAGGTTCAAAACCTTCACTGAATTCATGGCGTCCTTCAAGATGCCAATCTTATCATCATCGAGATATGGCAATTCAAATGAAATACGTTCACTGCCCCAATTTCCAATCGCAAATGCATGCTCAATAGCACGATAGAATTCGGGCCGGCAATCAGGATAAATGGCGTGATCCCCGCTGTGAACACCAAGGGCAACAACAGCGTCGCTGTTGTTATTTTTGGATCGTGAAAGCGCTGTCCCATAGAGAAGGGATGCAAATACAGCATTGCGATTTGGGACGACCGTGGCCTTCATGGTCTCCTCCTCATAGTGGCCTTTGGGTATTTCGTCACCACTTGAAAGTAAATCACTCGAAAACAGTGCAGTTGCGGAACGCAAGTCGATAATGTGGTGCTGAACTTCAATGGAATGACTACGAAGATACTCAATGAGTGATGTGGCTCGTTCAAGTTCGATCTTGTGTTTTTGACCATAGTCAAAACTGAGGCAGGTTACCTTCATATTACGAGCAAGCAAATTCAACAACAGTGAGGTTGAATCCATCCCACCACTCAACGCCATTACTGCAAACATCACAATCATTCCTACAAAATTCCCATCCACTTATGCGTCTGTAATGACAGCCTCCATTCCGGATGCTCCTTAACCACCTGTTCGGTTATTGCAAACAAGGCTCCGTTTTCTTCAACACTTTGCTGATCGTCGTAACAGGGTTGTAAAAACCAATGATCAAACCCATTTCGTAACTCGTCATACATCTCCAATGGCTGGCCAACGTATACGCATTTGAGTTCATCACCGATTCGTTGGCGAATCGAAACGTTTGGATACATCTGATCCTTTGGTGAGACACATATCCAATCAATCAATTCCTCAGGTATAGCAATCGTTCCGTTGGTCTCAACCGACAGATGGTAACCCCTTCTTTTGAGGAGTCGCGCAAGTGGCCACAAATCATTCAGCATCGGCTCTCCGCCAGTGAAAATGACATTTTTTGTGTTGTATTTCAGGACCTCTCCAAGAACGTCAATAGCCGGCATAACTTCGTATTCATCGAAATTCGTATCGCACCATTCACATCGTAGATTGCAGGCACCAAATCGAATGAATACATGGGGGATTCCTGCTCTGTAACCCTCACCCTGTACCGAATGGAAAATTTCCACGATATTGTAGTCCATTGCGAGGTCCTCGGCTTTGTCGCCGACCTCATCTCCAGCGCGGTTACAATCTACTGGCTCCATTCAATCCCTCACAGGACGGGTTGTTGGATGAGTTGCATGAGTTCTGCTCGAGCCTCTTGCCGTTCAAAGAAGACGCCCCGCATTGCGGATGTTGTCATGATTGCTTGTTGTTTAGCAACACCACGGCATTGCATGCATCCGTGAGATGCCTCGATAATAACGGCAGTACCCAACGGTTCAAGTTCACGTTCAATGTCATCCGCAATATGCTTCGTAATGCGCTCTTGATTCTGCAGACGTCTTGCATGAAGTTCAAGAATACGAGCTAGTTTGCTAATGCCCGCGATACGGTCAACCGGGATGTATGCAATATGTGCTCGACCACGGAAGGGTTGGAGATGGTGTTCACACGTGGATGTGAATTCAATATTTCTTAACAAAACAATCCCATCATAACCTTCAGCGTTGAAGGTTGCCTCCAATATTTCTTTTGAATCCATACTGTATCCAGCAAAGATTTCATTCCATGAATCCACAACACGTTCTGGTGTTCGCATGAGACCCTCACGGGAGACGTTCTCTTTGCCTTCAATGTACTCAAGAAGTATTTCAACGGCCTTCATTGCATCTGATTTCGTAGTCATGCTATCACTTCATCGTCCGTGCCTAGCATCGATTTCATCCAGTTGATCCAACAATTTACGGCACGCTGTTCGGACAGCATCCGCCAAACTGACAAATTTCTTGTCATCTCCTACATGGTTGCGTAGGTCCTCAACCAATTCGGCGGGCATGTCCAACGAAATCTTAGGCACGTCCTTGCCACAAATCTGCCATGTATAAATATTCCTAAGGTATTCACAGAGTATTATTCCCATTCAAGGTAAAGCGTAGTACAGTGACGATTTTGAGGCCAATGTTCAAAGGAGTCCTTGACGGACATCACACCATGCAAAGCACGACCGTAAGTGACGCCTTGGCATCTTTGAAGGAAATTCGTGCTCACATGGGTGACATCACCACTCCTGGATTGAGTGATGATGAGATTCTATTTTTCCTTGATATTGATCCAAAACTCTCCGTGGCAATTGCAGATGGATTTGAACGGTTCCAAGTATTGTATGCAGAATTTGGTAAGCACTACATCGGCCAACCTGAAGATGGCTTGATCCATGATCTTCAATCTGGATTTGTTAATTTCTACAATCCAGATACAGTGAATCCATACGTCGCCATTGCAGCGCGAGGCCCGTGGGTCATTACTTCGCATGGAGCGGTCGTTCATGATAACGGCGGTTACGGTATGCTCGGTGCGGGTCATGGACCCCAGGAGATCATTGACACCATGTCCGATAATTGGGTCATGGCGAACGTGATGACTGCATCATTTTCACAAAAGAGATTGGAGGATCGACTTCGCAGAGAATTAGGTCACACCCACGGTCATTGCCCATTCGACAAATTCATTTGTATGAATAGTGGTTCTGAATCGGTTACAGTCAGTTTGAGAATTGCAGACGTGAATGCTAAATTGATGACTCAAACTGGTGGCCGATACGAGGGTCATGCAATCAAAATAATGGCCATTGAACAAGGATTTCACGGACGAACAGATCGTCCTGCTCAAATGTCGCATTCCTGTAAAGGCAAGTACGATGCGCACCTCGCTAGTTTCCAAAATCGTGACAACCTGATTTTAATTCCTGCAAATGATATCGACGCTATGCATGCCGCCTATGACAAAGCGGAGGCAGAAGGAGTCTTCATTGAATTACTCGCCATTGAACCCGTGCAGGGAGAAGGCAACCCGGGTCAATGCGTTACGCGTGAGTTCTATGATGCTGCACGCCAACGTACGCTCGATCATGGAAGCCTTCTTCTCGTCGACTCTATTCAAGCAGGAATTCGGGGCCAAGGAACATTGTCTGTCATTGATTATGACGGGTTTTCCGATTGTATTGCTCCCGACCTAGAAACTTGGTCCAAAGCCATGAATGCAGGGCAATATCCGCTATCTGTTCTTGGAATGAACGAGCGAGCTTCGTCGCTCTACGTGACTGGTATCTATGGCAATACAATGACAACCAACCCCCGAGCGCTTGAAACTGCTGTTGCAGTCCTTGACCGAATTACGCCCGCTTTGCGTCAAAATATTCGAGACCGCGGAGATGAATTTGTTGCTAAACTCATTGAATTGCAAGCGGAATTCCCAGAAGTCATTACCAAGGTTCAGGGTACTGGTCTTCTTTGCAGTGCTGAATTGGAACCAACTGCATTCCCTGTCGTCGGACAACATGCGGTTGAACCGTGGTGTAGGAAACGCGGCCTAGGAGTCATCCATGGGGGTAAAAACGCCCTTCGGTTTACTCCACATTTTAATATCACAAGCGAAGAAATCGAACTCATCGTTAAGATCGTTCGTGAAAGTTTGATTGCATTTGGGGCTTAAGACAGACTCGTTACGATATCTTCTCGCCTAAACTGCCTCGCCGCGTAGAGTGCAGCACCCAGCGCATAAATGGTTGAACTCAACAACCAAATGACAATATGCGAGACGACAATTCGATTCATGAGAAGTTCTCTCAGCGCTAGCAACACATTCACAACAGGAATTGCGAACCAAAAGGATTCGATTCCATCAAGGTTAATCACCTGCGTGAACAAAGCTGGGAAGAGGATCAATAGCAATGCAGGACCTAGGATTGAACCCGCCTCTTTGACACTGTGCGATCGCATAGCCAACGCTAATTCAAAGGCCACTACCATGATGGCAAAGAGCAACACTGCAAGGATGAGCAGAACGAGTGCCGTGAATGATATAGCCGGTGCAGAAATCAAGTCTGAAGATGCAAGATAGCCAATGGCAAAGAGGAGTCCAGCGACTTGGAGGAGCACCCCGACACCTGTGATTGTAGCAACGGCCAACCATTTTCCGAATAGCAATTCCATTCGGCTACAAGGGAGTCCCAAAAGTGCCTCAAGGGTCCCACGTTCACGTTCGCCTGCTGTCATGTCAATAGAGGGTTGGATTGCTGATGAAAAGGTCCATACTGCTAAGACCAAAGGTATGAACAAGGAGAGAGCCATTCCTGCTTGTTCTCCCTGGGTGGCAACGTCGCTTTCTGTGAAATCACCATTCCACTGGAGCGGGTCGAGGGTTTCGTTTGGATCTAGACCGGCTGCAACGATACGGCGCTCAGTTTCATTTTGTTCCCATTGCGAAAGTACAGTGAACGTCCGAGTTCTAGCCTCTTGACTTTGTTCTGATGTTGACATGTAGAGAATTGAATATTCAAGGACGGTCCCGTTACCCCTGAGACGCACGATGCTATCAACGGTAGAATTTCTCAATCGTTGTTCATCAATTCCCGGTGTCGACAAAAAATCATGATCAGCTAACGGTTCATAGGTGATGTTAATATTGGATTCGTTGAATAAAAGACCGAGTTCATTTGGCAAATCATTGGATTGTACAATCACTTCGACGACGACGTTCTCCATTTCAGCCGCTTCTGATGCAAGCAGGAGTGGAAATAAGATGAACAGAAGCGGGAACATGAGTAATGGGATGACAAGGATGGCCACAATCGTTCTCCAATCCCGAACAAACTCAACCAATTCCTTTTTGGCAATGGTGCCGATACGACGGGCAGCATTACTCATCCTCAATCACCTCTGATGGTACTGCGGGAGTGAACAATCCTCTCCACCATGTTGCCCATTTCGACAGGGGTTTCGAATCCTCTGTTCGTATCCTTGCCTGATCGTGCGTGAGTGCTACGTAAGCATCTTCGAGGCGATTGGTTCCAGTTTGTTCCATTAACTCCTGTGGGGTTCCATCGGCCCTCACATCTCCATTGTGTATGATCACAATTCGGTTACAAACTTGTTCCGCTTCTGCGAGTTGATGTGTGGAATAAACAACCGTCCCACCTTGGTTCCCTAAATCTTGTACGAGTTGACGAACCGTTCTTGCACTCGTTACATCGAGGCCAGCCGTTGGTTCATCGAGGAGGAGTACCCGAGGAGCATGTGCCAATGCTCGTAACAGTGCGGTTTTTTGGCGCATTCCACGAGAAAATCCTTTGGTATGGCGCCCTAATGAATCTGACATTCCCAGGTGGGTTGCAAAAAATGACGTCCGCTTCCAAGCCTCCTCATCACTTACGCCATACAGGCGACTATGGTATCGGATATTTTCCCATGCCGTTAAGCGCGAATACAAGCCTGTGCTTTCGGGAACTACTCCGAGATATTGCCTGCTCTCAGATACCGGTGAGCCATTACCGAGTGTAATCGAACCTGAGGATGGCCTGTAAACGCCAGATAAAAGTCGCAAAAGCGTTGTTTTCCCAGCACCATTTGAACCGACCAATCCGATGATTTCACCTTCATAAATATCGAGAGACACACTTGATAATGCCTCGATTTCACCGAAAGACTTCGTTACATTTCGCACGCTGAGCAAGGATTCCCCCATCGGGAAATCAACTCGCTCGTCCTGATTCAACAGCCCGATTGAGCCCAGGGTGCTTGTGTTCTATACGCTGTGCACGCTGGAGTGTTGAACGAAGATGCTCTTGAATTTCGGATTGTGAGACGCCCATATCAATCATGTTCGCAACCATCTCAATCGCACCTTGAATAGCACCAGCGTCAAGATAGGCCTCGTTGGAGATGGACCGTTGCAATCGTAACTGTTCCAATCGACCTGACAAAAAATTCACTTCCCTTTTGAGGCGAGGGGCATCGATATGCGGGAGTGCAAGAAGTTGGTCAACACAGGTCCTCATGGTCATCCAACTCGCCGAGGCCGATTATAGGCATTATGTTCTATGTCCTTGATGAACGCTGGGACAATTCCACCAAAACTCCACCCGTGGAACGAGGATGGACAAAGGCAATCATGTGGCCACCTGCGCCTTTACGCGGTTCTTCGTCAATGAGTTTGATACCGTGTTGCTTCAAATAATCCAATAATCCTGGCAGATTTGAAACACTCAGACAGAGTTGCTGGATACCAGGGCCCCTTTTGTCCAGAAATTTCCCAATCGGAGTATCTTCACCAGTTGGTTCAAGCAACTCAATGTTGGGAGGATGACTATCGGATTGAGATTGATTTGTAGCAAAAAAACGTGTCACAACACCCTGATCATCTACACGTTCATCGGCTTCACCTTGTTTCAGACCTAATAAGGTCCAAAAACGACTGCCTTCATCTAAATCTCGCGTTGCTATACCAATGTGATCAATATAAATCGGTCCAAAATCCATCAACATCACCTAAAACCCACTTGGTGCCATGTAGGTGCCAAAATCATCCTTCATCACATTCATGATTTCACCCAACGTGCATCGCGCTCGAACCGCGTCAATAACGTGTGGAAAGAGATTCTCATCATTAGCAATTCCATTTTTTAGATTGATTAAGCATAAATCAGCAGTATGTTGGTCACGAGTTAATCGCAGCTGGGAGAGTTTTGCTGCCTGTTCCTCTCCAATTTTCGGATTAATTTGTGTTACGGGTATGGTTTGCAACTCATCCATAACACCATGATTTACACCGACAATATTCCTCTTATTTTGCTCGATTTCATTCATGTAGCGATATGCTGTCTGGTGAATCTCGTGTTGCTGCCAGCCTTGTTCAATGGCAGCCATCGCTCCACCTTTCATTTCGACTGTTTCTATCAATTCCTTTGCTTGTTGATAAATTTCTTTGGTCAGGTGTTCAACATGCCAGGATCCACCTATGGGGTCAACAACGTCAGCAGCACCTGACTCTTCAGCAATAATCTGTTGCGTTCTCAATGCAACGGTGGCTGATGCTTCGGTTGGCAAACCCAATGCTTCATCGTATGAATTTGTATGAAGACTCTGAGTACCTCCAATGACAGCGGCGAGCGCTTGAATCGTTACTCTAGCGATGTTGTTGAGCGGTTGTTGCGCAGTAAGACTCACTCCTGCAACTTGCGTGTGGAACCTCAGCATGGATGATTTCGGATTCCTTGGATTGTACCGCTCTTGTATGAGGTCGTACCAAAGTGTTCGGGCTGCTCTGAATTTCGCAATTTCCTCAAAGAAGTCGTTATGGCAATTAAAAAAGAAGGACAAACGAGGTGCAAAATCATCGATGTGAAGGCCGGATTCGATGGCTGCATCAACATAAGCCAGTGCATTTGAAAGGGTGAATGCTAGTTCTTGAACAGCTGTAGATCCTGCTTCACGAATGTGGTATCCCGATATTGAAATTGTATTCCACTTCGGGACGTTCTCCGCGCAATACTCGAAAATGTCAGTAATGAGTCTCATACTTGGCTTAGGTGGAAAAACGTAGGTTCCTCGGGCGATGTACTCTTTGAGGATGTCGTTTTGAATGGTTCCTTTGAGTTGATCCATTGACGCTCCTTGTTCTTCCGCAGCAACGATGTACATGGCCAACAAGATCATGGCAGGCGAATTGATGGTCATTGAACTACTGACTTTATCCAATGGTATCCCATCATAGAGTTCTTTCATATCCTCTACCGAAGATATTGACACGCCTACTTTACCAACCTCTCCGAATGAGAGTTCGTCGTCAGCATCCATGCCAAGTTGTGTCGGCAGATCAAAGGCTACCGAGAGACCCATTTGACCCCGTTCAAGGAGCAACTTGAATCGTTCATTTGTTTCTTTTGCGCTCGAAAAACCAGCGTATTGGCGCATGGTCCATAGACGAGATCGATACATCGTTTCGTGAATACCTCTCGTATATGGTGGAGACCCTGCATCCGAAAGCCGAGAGGTATTCTCTGCTGCTTTACCGGTTAGTGGAAGTGGTAAGCCACTCAAGGAATCCCATGTATCCTTGCGCAAGTCGCCCATGATTCATCACAGGTAAAGGCACTTCATCAAGACTCGCTTTGAACTCAGTGGTGGTGACCACCTGGGCCATGTGCATGACCGTGGGAGAGTTCTTCTTCTGATGCAGCACGTAGCTCAACGACTTCAACAGAAAAGGTGAGCGATTTTCCGGAAAGTGCGTGGTTGAAATCAGCTGTAACCGTTTCATCGGTTAACTCGGTCACAGTGAATGGCGAAGGTCCGTGTGGCATTTGGGCGACGAGTTGCATGCCGACTTCCAAAGGAGATTGTTCTTCAAGTTGTGCAAAATTATCACGAGGAATCTGCAATACTGCTTCATCATCGCGTTCACCATATGCACGTTCAGCGGTAAGGGTAAACTCACGGCGTTCTCCAACCTTTGCACCCATCATCTCCTCTTCAAAACCAGGAATCATTTGCTTGTGACCAACCAAGAAAGTCAACGGATCTCGACCTTCACTTGAATCAAATACCTCTCCCGAGTCGGGCAATGTACCCGTATAGTGGACGCTTGCTACTGAATTTTCTGATATTGTATTGTCTGTCATTATGTTCATCTCCTTGTTGTCATTTTTTTGACGAGGACTCGAAGGGAATCTGCAACCTCTGAGGGCAGAACCAGTTCCGCTTCTTTTTGTTCAATAAATGTCAGGGATTCTTCGATGCTGACACGTTCACCCTTCGCCCAGATTTGGCCGAGTACGTTTGATCGGTGTTCCTCTGGTACCTCGGGGTTGTCTAAAATATCCCGTGCTGCATATTTGTACTCCAGGTATTTTTGACGGTTCAGACGTTTTTCTTGCTTCTGTCGCCCGCCTCCTTTCTTATCGAAGCGTCGACGACCATGTCGCCTATTGTCTGGTTTGACAACCACCGTTTCGATTTGTTTGAAGATATTCTTGACCTTGTTTGGCGCGTGAGTGGCGATGGTGACGGCATCGTCATCCATCTGTAAAGTCTCCAACTCAGTTTCGTCTGTTTCAATCGCTTCAACTGCTTGTTCTACAACTTCTACAGGTGTAATTCCAGTAGGCTGCGCTGAAGGTGCAGCTTTCTTGAGTGCTTCTGATTTTCTACGTAATTCGGCTAATCGGTCTTCACGACTTTGGTTAGCGGGCTTGGTCGGATTATCAGTTCGTGTTGGTTGCTTGGGCAGTGCAGCGGGTTGAATTTCTGGTGCTACAACATCCCCTTTCTGGACAAGTTTCTCAATGGCTTCTCGCTGTTTTCGTTCAAGATCAGCCTTGATGTTCGGCTTTTCTTCTACTACTTCAGGGACAGGGGCAGGTCGTCGGGTGGTTTGACGTTCTCGTTCGTCACGACGTCGTCGTGCTTGCTGAGACGCATCTTTAGCGAAGGGATTGAATTCCTCTTTGCGGCCCCGACGTCTTTCGATTGGCTATTCCCCCAATTGACTGTGTCGGCCCACCCATTAAAACCGTATGGGATTGATTTGACTCAAGACCATACAATAGGTGTTTGGTCAGTTCGCAAATATTGGTCAATGGCACTTTCATCAAGTGCCGTGGTCCTCTTTTGTAATTCCAACCATCCCAAAAGTCCGATCATGGTTCCGTTGTCGATGCAGTACATCCGTGGAGGTGCATGTGAAGTCCCCTCACGATCGCTTGCCATGAGATTGCACATCTCTCGCATACGGTTGTTGCAGGCAACACCGCCTCCAAGCAATAACTCAGATTTGCCAGTATGAGCCATGGCTCGTTCTGCCACCTCGACACAAGATGCGAAGGCATGTTCTTGAAGTGACCAACAAACTGCATTGAGTGGAGCACCGTTGTCAATGAGTCGTTGTGCCGCAGTAAGCAATCCTGAAAATGCGAGGTCCATGCCACGAACGGCATAAGGGAGTTGCAGACCTTCCATCGTTGGTGTGGGGTTTTCCGATAGATATTCTGCGGCCAATTGCTCAATCTTAGGTCCTCCTGGGAATGGTATGCCCTGGTTTCGAGCGAATTTATCCAACATATTTCCAATCCCGATATCAAGTGTCTCTCCAAGAACCCTGTATCTCCCGTTCAACCGCGCTATGACTTGTGTATTCCCACCCGACACATAGAGAAGGACTGGGTCATCACAACCGCATTGTTGTCGGCCGATTTCTATGTGTGCAACACAGTGATTAACGCCGATAAGCGGTACGTCCATTTTGGTAGCAAGACCCCGCGCAATCGCTGCACCCACACGCAGGCAAGGGCCCAAGCCTGGACCTTGCGAATACGCTACCGCTCCAATGTCGGACGGTGATATCGAATGCATTTCCATGGCCTTTGTAAAGAGCATTGAGGCCACATCTTTGTGATGATCTGCGGCTTCCCGTGGATGGATACCACCTTTGTCAGGCCGTAGCGTATCTGACGCTGCAGGATACGGTATGCCTTCACCATCTACGAGGCCAAAGGAAAGGGTATGCGCAGTTGTTTCGATACCGAGGGTCCAAGTTCCCATGGTATTCCCAAAAAGCCATTGTTCTTCAACCCTCTTCGGTAAGCAAGGTCTGTGCGGACCCTCTTATTGAATTGCGGACCCATGGTTCATTTCTCAACCTCCGGAACAACTTCACGCCCCTCCATTGAGAATTCAGTTTATCCAGTTGGAAAGGGAATTATAATAGAAGGTGATAAAATAATCACTATTGGTGATTCAGAAGACCTGGAATTCGAATATGGAAACGACTCCGATCATCTCGTCATTGATGCAGAAGGGGGAGCAATTATTCCCGGGCTCATTGATTGCCACAGTCACCTCTTGTGGTCTGGCGACCGTTCTCAAGAAGTACGATGGAGGTTGGAAGGCAAAACGTACCGTGACATCAGCACTATGGGCGGGGGCATCCAATCAACGGTGGATGCAACTCGGTCTTCTTCGAAAGGTGAACTTCACAAAGAAGGATATGTCCGTCTCAGAGCGGCTTTACGTTCAGGAACGACTCACATGGAAGTCAAGAGCGGATACGGACTTGATACAAAAACCGAGTTGGACCTCCTTGAAGTATCATCAATACTTAGTTCAGATGAAAACTTACCAACTCTGGATCCAACGTGGATGGGAGCTCATGACACGCCAAAGGAAATGACTCATGAAGCCTACATTGATTCCTTGATTCATGAGCAATTGCCGGCGATTGTAGACCAAGGGATTGCACGTTCTGCTGATGTATTTTGTGAGCCAGGTTGGTTCAGCGTTGAAGAAAGCGAGGACATTCTGAAAGCATCTCGTACAGCTGGTCTCAATCTTCGCATGCACATTGATGAATTCGAAGAATCTGGCGGCGGCCAGTTGGCAGCAGAACTCAAGGTTCAAACAGCAGATCATGCATATCACACATCTCTCGATACGCGATTGAACATGAAAGAGGCTGGAGTCATGACCGGTTTCTTACCCGGGACTCCGTATGCGATGGGTGACCCCTGGCCTAATATGTCAGAAGTACATGAATACGGCATACCTTACACACTCGCTACAGATTTCAACCCGAATTGCCAAACACTCAGTCTCCCCTTCATGGCATCACTCATGGTCCAGAGGTGCAGAGTTCAGCCCCTTGACGTGCTCGCTGCTATGACGGTCAATGCAGCGAAGAGTTCGCCACACACGAATGGAGATCATGGAATTATTCAAGAAGGTGCAATTGCAAACATCAATATTCTTGACAGTCCGAACTGGGAGTCATTCTCACTCAAACCCAGCCATACGCCCTTTAGAGCTACCATATTGAATGGGAAGTTCATGACACATTGAATATCTCTCAACTATTCTTTTAGATTTAGGTACAGTAATTGGCTTGCAGAAATTAATTAAGTGATTCTCATGGTTTGGATGGAAACGATTGTTTGTTCGGGGAAAAAAGGAAGCGATGCTCGGTTACGCAGAATGATCAAAGCAAGACTCGAATACAAACGTCGTCAAGATGGTTGTATTGGTGCATGGATTGGACGTGGAGCTGAAGACGGTACGTTGCTCCTCGTTCAATCTGCTTTCACATCGGCCCAGGCTTGGAAGAGAATCTCTTCAGAGATCAAAGAAACTCTAGACGCCCAAGATGGTGGAATTGAGACTTTGCTCTTGGGGCCGCCACTGGTTGGGATCTTTGAAATCGATGAGACAGACTTTTCCATTCTCGATTAATCACAATCGGCCAACATTCCATGGCACATAATGTCGCATAATGTGAGTTATGCGTCATTGACCGCTCATCGATTATTTCCAATAGATCTGGAATTTAGTAAAATGGCTCGCAGTATGCCTTTTATTCCCAGATGACATCACTCGCCATGCAACAAATCCTAATTTTCACCCTCCAACCCCCTACTTTTCGTAGGAAAGTGTGTATTTTTTCAACAAAGGGAGGGAAGTATTCAAATCACAAATCATTCAGGCGAAATTGAGTATCATGACTGCAATCGAAGGCTATTGCCTCAAGTGTAAAACATACGGCCCCATCCGCGACGGAAAAAAAATCGTGATGAAGAACGGTCGGACGAGAATGGCAGGATTTTGCTCACAGAAGGGATGTTCGGGTAAGATCTCAAAAATCATCAGCTAATTCCAACACCGTCTGCACCGAATTGGTTTAATACAATCCTTCGGTGGCAAGAACACCTAGGGCTCGTGGTCTAGGGGTTTATGACGTTGCCTTGACATGGCAAAGATCGAGAGTTCGATTCTCTCCGAGCCCACCAGTGAATAGTATCTAGTCGTTCAGGGTAGGATTGGTAAATTAATTCTCTTTGAAATATTAATTAATTAATCTTCATCATGGATGATTTCAACTTCCAATGAATCAGATGGTTCGATGAGCGCCACAGGTTCATCATCATCTTCAAACGAAAAGTCAGTAGAACCGCCTTCCCACGATTTCACATCATCTGATTCTTCAAACGATTCCTCTGGCAATACTGCCCCTGGACCAAGAGAGTAAATGCTCGGGTCGAGGGGTTCTTTTTCTTCCACAAGTGGGCTCGCAGGAGCTTCACGTTCCTCCATAATCGATCCTGCATGGAAGGTGCCACATTCGTGACACCTGTAGGTTCCTTTACGATCCAAACAGCCACATACAGGGCATGTTGTCAATCCAGCGTAGGCATCAATCGGGTCTGAATCCATGCGCTCACTCTATGAACATGTCATCTTGATATCCGGTGACCAGGTCTCCAGTACCATCTTCTTCAATGGTCACAGTACCCTCGTCGTCATCAAATTCGATAATCGTACCAAAGACTTCCTCATCATCAAAGAGTAGTCCGACATGGGATCCGATGTCAATCTCATCGTCTTCATCATCATCTTCTGAATCCTCTTGATCATCCTCGGATTCTTCTACATCCTCTTCCTCGTAATCTTCATGATCCTCTTCGTGTTCTTCGCCATCATCGGGATCGTCGCTTTCTTCTTCCTCAACCCCTGATTGGGTTGCATCGGCTCTGTCATCCTCAACTTCCTTCATAGCTTTGGCACGCGCTCGCCATGATGGTGCTTTGATGAGGTGCAAGAACAGCGAGGAAATCATTCCCATTACAGAGAGGAGGATGAACAAAATACCATCCCAATAAAATCCCTTGGGCATTGATGATGAATCGCCTGCGAATGGAGTGAGGGAATTGTCGCATCCACCTTCTTGATATTTCACATCACAAGGGTACGGATCGCCTTCTGCAATGTCAAATGGTGGGACAACATTGTTCGGTTCATAGAAGACTGTACCACCACTTCCATCAACTGGCCCTATGAGTCCATTGACAAGAAGAATGGCGATCGCAATCCCGAAGGCGGTGTGCAGAATTGGCCAAACAATATCGTTCCATTGTTTGGACATCATTCGCTTTTGCATCGGGGTAGGAAATGGCTCCTCAATTATTGATTCAACTTCATCATCCATTTCTTCGATAGCGCCAATGAATTCGGTAATGTCAATCATTCCATCATTATCGGAATCGATTTGTTCGATCAAGGCTTCAATATCTTCCCCATCAAATTCACCTTCGTAGTCATTTGTTAGGGAGGAGCGCAGTTCTTCCATTGAAACCTGGCGGTTACCGTCTTTGTCGAGATCGTTGAACATACGTTGGGCCGAAATATCATGCTCTTCCATGAGGGCGACAAGGGCATGCAGTGGACTTTCAACATCGATATTTTCGTCGCTGTCTTCATCAAGATCAAAATCTTCCTCATCCATTTCGGCCTGTGTTGCACCTTCATCGGAGTCGTCCAGGTCTTCTGAAGAATGATGTACTTCATCTGATTCGGAAGTGTGATCCTCTTGCGACTCAGGGGCTTCGTGTTTGAGTACAACTTCCTCTTCGGAGTCTTCCGCCACTTCCTCAAGTTCTTCATCGGATTCAGCCTCCTCTTCGTCCATGTCCGCTACAATATGCTCATCAGAATGAGCATCATGATGATCTGTGTCTCCGTGAAGAATTGTTTCAAACTCATCGAGGTCGATTACCCCGTTATCATCAGCATCAATCTCCTTGACAAGTCTGTCAACTTGAGAAGGTGGTAAATCAGCGAGGTTGAGGCTCAACAAACCTGCCTTTAACTCCGATGCATCGATCATGCCATCAGAATTCGTATCGAATTTCTGAAATAATTTTCGAATTTGAACGCCGGTATCATGCACCCATTTTCGCAGGATATCAACCACATCGTCTGCAACGAATACGACATCACACTCAGGACATCGGGTGGAATCAAGAGGGACTAACGCATTGCAAGCTCCACATTCCCCAAGAGCTTCTTCTGATACGCCTGAAAATTGAGTGTTACACTCCGGACATTCTGTAGAATCCAGGGGTATCAATGCTCGACACGAACCACATTCCGCCATGGGAATACTATTTTTTCCCTCGTCACTCATCTTTCCACCGATTCCATGGAGGGCGTCTCCAATTATAATGCTTGATGGGATTTTTATCATTTTCTTGGATTAATTCCTTAGAACAGTTCCTCTTGGGTTTGACAAGGGGGTCCTCATCATGCTGGGTTTGTATACGCTTGAACATGTGTCACATGATGCCACCTATTCTTGGTTTGAAGCAGCAACAGAGACTGTTGATGTCAACCGAATATGCATCAGTAGGCTGCCACTACGAGCGCTCTTGCGCCATGTATCACCTTCTGGCACCCGTTGTTTTTGGCTCAGTGACCATCAGGGGCCAGCATCCATTCCACCTACTTGCGACGAAGTGGAATCCCGATTGAACAAAGAATTCGATGCAATACCCTCCTTTGTTCTCCTTGAGGGTTTGGACTGGATCTTGAATAACGATGGTGAGGAAACGGTGCTGCAATTCCTACAACGTCTTGATCAACGGTGCCGTAGCGGCAACCATGTCGTCGTTTTTCCCGTTGATCCTTTGGTCTTTTCATCACGCTTTTGGTCTCGACTTCATTCAATAGCGCCCATGTTGCAAGGGCATCATGGATACGACGAAACGGACAATATCCCGTCTGTGACATCCAACTATGAGCCCGACTTGCCAGACACCACTCAACCAAAAGAGCAGGAACGAACGTTGGTACAATTGGTCGAGTTGCCGCGACGCGGATTTAACAAAACCATTCTTTCAAAACGTATGCTTCAATGGAAAAGGATGGGCATTGATATTTCTGATTTGGAGCCTGCAATGGCGACTGAAGACATGGACAAAGCCCATGGGATTTATTCCGAGGTTGAATCATTGGTTAAGGTTGCAGTCGATTTATGTCGCCTCGTTGACGCGAGCCGAGATAAATTAACCGTTACAGAGCGAGAGATCATGACATTCAAAATCATGCAACTTTCTTCCGTCAGTGAGGTAAAACAGCGACTAGAAGAAATCCTCGCCACGAGATAGTAGGCCATGTTCTGCTTCCAAGCGTGCAAGCCATCCTCCATCTTGCAATTGACTGCTGAGCTCAATGAGGTCATTGGAAGTTGAGCGGTCTCCCCTTAGGGGTTCCACGATGGTTCGAACGAGTCCTTTGAAGCCATGGACGTGTGGTGCAGGGTTCAATTCTTCGTGCTCGAGGGCTTCGCAAGAAATCAAAGCCTCACAGGCGAGGATTTCAGCAAGATGCTGAGTTGATTCCAATAAATTCCATGCTGATGTAGCACCCATGCTGACGTGATCTTCCTGGCCAGCAGAGGTTGAGGTAGAGAACGCTGTCCGTGGGCCAGCTCTTCCATGTAATTCAGATAATGATGCTCCCGCCACATACTGTACAATCATGAGTCCCGACTCCAAACCTGAATTATGAGTTAAAAAGGCGGGCAAATCACTACGTGCAGGATCCAGCATTTGGTCCATCCTTCGCTCAGAAATAGATCCGAGTTCAAACAGTCCAAGCGTCATTGAATCGCAAACCATGGCTACAATTTCACCGTGGAAATTGCCCTGTGAAAGCACTTCATGTGAACCAGGTTGTGAAGGGTTAGGGAATATGAGGGGATTGTCCGTAGCACTGTTGATTTCAATTCGAATCATTTCGTCTAGACGACGGTAGGCCTCCCAAACAGCACCGTGAACTTGAGGAGCGCAGCGAAATGAATAGGGGTCCTGCACTTTATCACAATCCGTATGACTGGCCATGATGGGTGAGTTGGCGAGAAGCGTATTGAGTCGTTGGGCTATCGTTCGTTGACCGGGGTGCGGCCTGGCATTATGCACGAGCGGGTTTGCCGGTGTTAAACTGCATTTCCTAGCCTCCATCGACGTTGCTAGGATTACATCTGCCAAGACAAGAAGTTCACCTAATGCTTGGTGTGCAAGAATTGCAAATGAACACATTTGACTTGTACCATTGATGAGGGACAGTCCGTCCTTAGCCGTGAGCGAAACGGGGAGTATTTCATGTTGCTCAAGTACA
This sequence comes from Candidatus Poseidonia sp., assembly GCA_016778305.1. GTDB lineage: Archaea > Thermoplasmatota > Poseidoniia > Poseidoniales > Poseidoniaceae > Poseidonia. The sequence continues at coordinate 184,651 of JADHPT010000001.1, forward strand.
TCATTTGTTGGTAGCCTCTCACCATTCAAGAGAACTTCTCCTTCCCCAATGAGTGTTAATGCGAGGTGTGACAGCGGAGCAAGATCACCACTGGCCCCCAGACTCCCAATACGCGGGACAAAGGGGTGAATTCCGATGTTGAGGTAGGTGACGAGTTGGTTGATACAATCGGGATGGATGCCTGAGTGCCCTTTGCACAAGGAATTCAATCTGATTACCATCATGCATCGAACGGCTTCAACACTCATCGCTGGACCTATTGCAGTGGCGTGAGATCGGATAAGATTCAATTGCAAGAGAGCAAGATCGTCTTGGGAAATACGTTCGTGTACCAGAGCGCCAAAACCAGTATTAATGCCATAGACGGTTTCATTTTCATCCAAAATCCGGTCTACTACGGCGCGTGCTGCATGAATTTTTGGCCAAGCATCTTGTGATACTTGAACGGTAGCGTGAAACCGTGCAACCATCATAATTTCAGCGGGTGTCAGTGTTTCACCATCGAGGTGTATTGTGAGGGGATCGTTCATTCTATCACCTCTCGCATTCTCATAAGCAAGCCGGCATCCACACGGTGAGGGGTTGTGACCGTCAGGAGAGGTTCGTGTTCCATTGCACGTTGAATAGCGGCCTCGGCACCTTCATTGCGAGCCCATGCCCTACGAGCAACGCCATTGTTCACATCCCAATGCAACATGGACTGCAACCTTCGTTCAGCCTCTGGAGAGCCATCCAATAGAAGGCCAAATCCACCGTTAATGACTTCGCCCCATCCGACCCCCCCACCATTGTGAATGCTGACCCATGTGGCACCTCTGAAGGCGTCACCAATCACGTTGTGTATGGCCATATCTGCGGTGAACATCGACCCGTCACGAATGTTTGCAGTTTCACGATATGGGCTATCCGTTCCTGAAACATCGTGATGATCTCTGCCGAGTACAACTGGGCCCTCAATTTCGCCAGATGCAATTGCTCGGTTCATAGCTAGTGCAATTTCCCGACGACCAATGTCGTCTGCATACAGGATACGGGCTTGACTCCCGACAACCAGGTTATTTTCACCTGCCTGCTCAATCCAGCGTATGTTGTCAAGAATTTGTTGTCGGACATCTATGGGTGCTTTGGCGAGCATTGAGTGGAGGACTCTCGCTGCAATTTCATCTGTCTTTTTCAAATCTGATTCCTTCCCGCTCGCACATACCCATCGATACGGTCCAAATCCATAGTCAAAGCAAAGCGGACCCATGATGTCCTCGACATAGGAAGGATATCGGAAACTACCATCTTCTTCAATCACATCGGCACCTGCTCGTGATGCCTCGAGCAAAAATGCATTGCCGTAATCCCAAAAATACATGCCTCTGTGTGACATCATGTTGATTGCATCTGCATGCCTGCGTAGCGTGGCTTGAACTTCAGTTACGAATCGTTCTGGTTCGTTCACCATCATATTCGTACTTTCTTCATAGGTGAAATCTGCGGGATAGTATCCGCCTTGGTAGGGATTGTGCAGGCTCGTCTGATCACTTCCCAAATCTACGCGAACCTCTCTCTCAACACATCGTTCCCATAATTCGACGATGTTTCCAACATAGCCGATTGAAATGGGTCTCATTTCCTCGGCAGCGGCGACCATTTGGTCAATCGCATCGTCCATGGAGTCGGTGACGGTTGTAAGCCAACCTTGCTGGTGACGTTTTTCGGCAGCATGGCGGTTGGTTTCGGCAATGATACAAGCGGCACCAGCAATCGTGGCAGCTTTTGCTTGGGCGCCCGACATGCCTCCCAAACCACTCGTTACAAACGTCACGCCATTCAATGAAGAATCATCGTTCAATCCGAGGTGCATACGTGCGGCATTGAGCAATGTGATGGTTGTGCCGTGAACGATTCCCTGCGGGCCAATGTACATGTAGGATCCAGCAGTCATTTGACCGTATTGTGACACTCCAAGAGCATTCATGCGTTCATAATCATCTTGACGAGAATAATTGGGGATTACCATCCCGTTGGTCACGACGACTCTTGGTGCACTGGCAGATGAAGGAAACAATCCAAGGGGGTGACCAGAGTACATGACCAAGGTTTGTTGGTCAGTCATCTTAGAGAGATATTGCATCACCAATCGGTACTGCGCCCAATTTTGGAATACTGAGCCGTTGCCGCCATAGGTAATGAGTTCGTCAGGAAATTGGGCGACAGCGGGGTCAAGATTGTTTTGAATCATCAGCATAATTGCGGCTGCCTGTGGTGTCGTAGCGGGATAGTGGTCGAGAGGGTGGGCTTTCATAGGATATTGATCTGGCTTGAACCTACGCATAATAATGCGACCATAGGTGTTGAGTTCATCAAGAAATTCAGGCATGAGTGTTTCGTGATGCGCCGGCACAAAGTATCGAAGAGCATTTTGCAAAGCCAATACCTTTTCATCAGCAGATAAAATTTGACGTCGATTGGGTGCATGGTCTACATCGGTATCGATTGCTTTGCGGGGTGGCAATTCATCAGGGATTCCCTCCGCAATGTACTGGCGAAATACCTCAATTGAGTCCACCATGGTTGAGCGAGAATGAAGGATGTCCTTGAGCCTTGTTCCCGCTACCGCACAAATCACCCCTACACAATGTCAAAAAAGGCGGGTGCTTACGACTAACTGATAGCGATGGGGGAAGAGGCAATACTCGAAGCGGACCTCGTCGAAGCACCATCATCTGTCGCTACGAGAGAATTCAATCTCGTCCTAGGTGCAACCGTAGCCCTGTCGCTTGTGTTCCTATTCCTATCTGCGGTATTCGGTGACGCCTTTATTGAATTCATGAACACTGAGGATGAAGGTGTTGGTGTTCGCGTCCCCGTGTGGGAACGGTACAACATGCCCTATGAGGTAGATGGTGATTTTGGAATTGCATTGGAAACTGGACCCTATGAAATCATGCCGACCGACAATGAGTGGAATTCGACACATTATTTCGTAGAATATGAATTGCCTCTTAGTGAGGGCGGCGCTGCCCCAGACGGGCTTATTTCCTTGGCTGTTTGGCGTCCAATCGTAGAAGAAGGCGTTCTTGTTCCTGTCATTGCTGAAATTGGCCCCTATTTCCAAGAACCTAGCGTTCAAACACCTACCATAGAAGTTCCAGGAGCATGGCTGGGGCAGATGATCATTGACCAAATTCTACCCCATGGATTTGCATTTGCACAAATCTCGGTCTCCGGTACTGGACGGTCGAATCACTGCATGGACCTCATGGGTAATGCAGAGCAATTGGGAAATGATGCCGCCGTTCGATGGTTGGGTGAGCAATCATGGTCTAATGGCGCCGTAGCACTGATTGGAAAATCATATGACGGCAGTACCCCTTGGCAAGCGGCTATGTTCGGTTCAGAACACGACTATCTGAAAACAATCGTCCCAATTTCTGGACTCATTGGCGTCAAGGAATTGATGTGGCGAAACGGGTCTTCAGAGGCGAGAGCACCCATCATGCACAACGGCGTATACGGCTCATATGGTTTGGATGGAGATGAAGAAGACTATCAAAATTTATGTCCAGATTATATCGTAGGTCCAGCAACCGGCGTTGGTGCATGGGCTTGGGGAGGAGAAGCTGCAGGTTCATACTGGTCCGAACGCTATTTCCTAGACCGCGTTTTGGATAACTACCAAGGGAGCGTTTATCTCATCCAGGGAATGCATGATTGGAATGTAGACCCCCATATGGCGGTTCCAACCATGAACATGCTCATCGATGCCGGTATTGAGGCTAAAGGTTTGTTCGGCCAGTGGGATCACGATTATCCTGACCGACCAGTTCAACTTGACGATCGCTCCGAATTGGGTGGCCGCGGTGGTGAAGCCTTCCCACAGATGGTTCGTTATGATTGGATGCAAGACTTACTCGAGTGGTTTGATTATTACCTACGTGACGTTGGAGAACAACCTGGTCAATGGATTGAGATTCAATCAAACCAAGGGTCATGGAGACTCGAAGACCGCTACCCGCCTGAGGACGTTAGCGTCCTTAGCATGGCGCTGGGCACCGAACTTACAACATCTGGCGGCACAACCGTGCTACCAGATGCATCAACAGGCCCCGTATGGCAAAGTGAACCGTTGAATGAAACGATCTATATCGCAGGAACACCAAGACTCCACGTTGATGTAACAACGGCTACACTCGGTGGGCAACTGTATGCTCTGCTCGAAGAATGCAGCATTGATAACGAATGCATACACGTTGGACATGCGATTATGGATTTAAGATATCACGCCGGAGGAGACGAGGTCCAAACATGGGCTCCAGTCGTTGAAACCATCAATGCTAAAATGGAGTTCTTCCCTCTTGATGCAGAGATCGAATCGGGGAATTTCCTGCAAGTGAGTCTTCTATCTACTGGTGAAGACTATCTCCCAGCCAGTACCTCATCCGTCGTTTTCATTCAAGAAGGTGCCACCTCTACATTACAACTCGACACCTTTGACCCCACCGAGCGACGGTACTTTGAACCACCATCTTGTCAGCACGAGCGGTGCATTCAAGCTGGTGCATGATGATAGGGTTCATCACCAGCATCCCACAATGAAAATACAAGGCCTGACAAAATCATCACAGATGAGAACAAGAGTATTCCTCCACCAATACCTAATTCTGTATTTTCCATGAGGTATCCCGCTAAACTCGTAGAACACGAGAATGCTACGGATAAAATCAGCATATCTGTTGAAAAGACTCGCCCGCGAACTTCGTCCTCCACCCATCGTTGGACCATGATGGTCGAGAGAACCCAATTCGCACCACTCGCACTGTGTGCCAAGACGATCAAAACAACGGTCAACCATAATGAACCATCCAATGTCAATCCTACAAGGCCGTAAAATAAACCAGATAGTGCAATGAGTTGGCCAATAAGTACTGGCCATTTTGCTTCATTCGTGAAAACATTGCGGGCGATAATCGGTCCTAGACCCGTCCCCAGGCCACGAGCGAAAAAGAAAAGCCCGAATCCAAATGCGGCGCCAAATCCTTGTACGTCTGCACCCATCAGTACGAGATATACCCCCGCAAGTCCACCGCCGGCAATATTCCACGATGCTTTAGCGAACACAATACGGAAGAGGCGTGGTTCTCCTCGAATTCTACTCCATCCTCGCTTCATATTGCTTATTGCGGTGGAAAACCATGGACCTTTCATTGAAGGATCTATTTTTTGAGGGATTTTGAGCGTTATCAAGAAGAGCGTCCCGATGAGAAAGGTGAATGAATCTATGATGAAGGCTGCATCAGTGCCCCAAAGGGAAACCACAACGCCACCGAGCATAGCACCTATGCACAAAGCAGTAGACCAGGAAGCAGCATCAAGTGCATTGGCGGTAGCCAAGTCCTCTTTGGTAACTAGATTAGGTAATGCGGCACGTTCTGCAGTCATATACACGCCATGGAGGACCATCATGAGGCCAGAGAGGCCAATCATCCATACGATGTCGTTGGCATCATTGACCATGAGGAAACACAGAGCGAGTACCATTTGTGCAAGGTTTGAAACGATCATCAAGGACTTCCGATTGTATCGATCAGCCATTAACCCAATGAAGGGTTGTAGGACTGCAAAACCTGCCATGCGAACTGTAAACAAAACGCCTAAGAGGAACTCACTATCCGTATATTCGAGAATAAGGAAGAACAATGCGATGGTATTGAACCACTCGCCCATCATCGAGATAACAGCAGCAATCCAAAGTTGGCGGAACTCTTTGTTATCGCGAACTAGGGCTCTGTAGGAACGTCCTTCCATCACTCTTCCTCCACGCCGTTATGGACAGGAGAGGATCTGAGTGTGCATACAATCCACTTCGAAGTGGGCGTGTTTGACACATCTGCAGTGGACTTGAGCGGTACTAAACTATTCGCCTCTGGGAAATATGCTGCTAAATTACCTTTTGGAATTTCATATGGCACCAAAAGCCATGATGCTGATTCTCTTGTTTCTCCGTTAAAATGGCTGGTGATGTCTACCTTCGTTCTCGATTTCCAACCTCGAGCCACCATGTCATCTGCATTCATGAACAGAACTCGTCTGTGACCGTGTACCCCACGGTAACGGTCATGCAATCCATAGATTGTTGTATTGTATTGATCATGGCTGCGTAGTGTCATAAGGACGAATTGATCCTCGCCTACGGATACGTCTGGTAATTGATGTGTTGTAAAATTTGCAAAACCATCATGTGTGTTGAACGTGCGATCGTCACGAGGCGGGTTTGGTAAGGAGAAACCATTTTCATTTCGTACACGACGGTTATAATCTGTAAATCCATGAAGCGACGCCTCCATTAAATCTCTAATTGAATCATAATTTGAACAAAGATCATTCCATGGAAGGTGTTGCAAGCCCAACGTTTGCTCTGCCAAGGTTGACACAATCCATGGTTCACTTCGCAACATTGGTGAGGCAGGTTGAAGTGTCCCTTTGGAGCGGTGGACAATTCCCATGGAATTCTCGACAGTTACAAATTGAGCCTCTCCGTCCTGCACATCAAGTTCAGTTCTACCTAAACATGGCAATATCAATGCTTCCTTCCCCGTTACTAAATGGGAACGATTTAACTTTGTCGAAACTTGAATCGTCAGGTCAATATTCGCAATGGCTTTGGCAGTAAAATCAGTGTCTGGTGTGGCAGACAAGAAATTGCCACCCATGCAAAAGAAAACATCAACCTGTCCGTCTGCCATGGCCTCAATAGATTGCACAACGTCATATCCGTGTTCCTTTGGAATGTCGAAACCAAGTCCCTTTTCCATCCGGTCAATGAAGGACTCCGATGGCGCTTCCCAAATACCGACTGTACGATCGCCCTGTACATTTGAATGGCCTCGAACTGGACAAAAACCAGCACCCTCCCGTCCAACATGCCCGCCTAATAAGAGTAAATTTACAACTTCTTGTATGACCGATACACCATTTTTGTGTTGTGTCAACCCCATGGCCCAACAGGCTATAGTGGCGTTGGATGAAGCTAACATCTCTGCTGCATCCTGAATGGACTGCCGGGGAATCCCAGAATCGTTTACGATTTGATCCCATGTCGTGTTGAGCGCTGCATCTTTCATCGATTGGAATCCGGACGTGTATTCATTGACGAACGCGTGGTCGACAGCACTGAGTTCTAATTGCAATTTGATGAGACCTTTGAGGAGGGCAGCATCACCTCCTATGCGAACTGGCAGGTGGATATCGGCGAGTTGTGTAGAGGTTAGATCCATTTTCATGTAATCTTGAGGGTGTTTGAATCGGGAAAGCCCGGCTTCTGGTAACGGGTTTATGTGAATGATTCGTGCGCCCTTTTTCTTTGCATCCCTTAGAGCAGTTAACATTCGGGGGTGATTCGTTCCTGGATTTTGACCTATGACCATGATGACATTTGCATGATTAAAATCTTCCAATGTCACCGTTCCTTTTCCGATTCCAATGGTTTGACCTAAACCCTTCCCGCTGCTCTCGTGACACATGTTTGAACAATCAGGAAGATTGTTGGTCCCATAGGCGCGTATGAAGGCTTGGTAGAGGAAAGCGGCCTCATTACTGGTCCGTCCTGAGGTGTAAAAGACTGCTCTGTTAGCCGAGGGCAACGATTTCAAAGCACCAGATATTTTCTCAAATGCACCCTCCCAAGAAATCGGTTTGTAATGTGATTCACCCGGGGCGAGGTGCATAGGTTGGGCTAAACGACCTTTCCGATTGAGTTCATAATCACTCAATTCTGCGAGGGCTTGGATGCTGTGATGTGAAAAGAAGGAGGCGTTCACATGGGCTTTCATAGCCTCGTCAGCGACGGCTTTTGCACCGTTTTCACAAAATTCAAACGTTGTTCTGTGTTCTGGGTCGGGCCATGCACACCCAGGGCAATCAAAACCCTCTTGTTGATTGACGGTAACCAAGGTTTTGACAGTCTTCGTAACGCCCATTTTCGTCATGCCGTGATAGGCTGAAGAGAGGGCGGCAGGGATACCTGCCGCCTTCTTCTTTGGTTTCTTCAATCTTAATTTGGCTCTATCTGGTGGTGTAGTTGCCCTCGGAGATTTTCTCATAGTAACAACTTCCAATTTTGGTGGGAAGGGTGGACCTTCTCAATCCTTTGGTTTGAATCGACCTTCTTGACGGCCATATACGACTGCTTTTTCATCGCGGGCAAAGGTGATTAACGTCATGTTTGTCAATCGAGCTGTTTTGATTGCTAAATCAGATGCAGCCCCAATCGATGCTATGAACGGAATATTCATTCTCGCTGCCTTGGCTACGATATCCCAGCCACAACGACCCGAAAGGAACAGCAAAGAAGGCCGGGGAGCGTCATCCAAGGCAAGCACCTTTCCAAGTACTTTGTCAACAGCATTGTGCCTCCCAATATCTTCGCAAATTTCGTCAAGCGTCATCATCCTTCCAACCTTGTATGAAATTGCGGCTGCGTGCATACCACCTGTCGCTGTAAATCCATGCTGGCCATCGCGCATACCGAAGAGCGATTCAAGCACCAATTCCATTGTGACCTTTCGTTGCGGATCATCCACACGAGGAATGTCAGCGATAAGTGATGAAAGTTGTTCATGGTCACATGCACTGCAAGATGTTGTAACAAACCCTTCTCGAAGTATTTTAGGCTTGAATGAGGGGATCGTAGCGTGAAGCTCGATTGCTCCATCCGTTCTCTTCTCCACATATTCATGGATACGTCCTGTGAGGATGCAATCGTATTCCGTGGCGAGGTGGCCGCGGTAGAGGTTCTCTAGATCCTGATCGGAGGCTAAGAGGGAGGTTATTTTTTGTTCATTCACATGGATTGAGATGAGCGATTCATTAGCAACTAGCTCGAGTTCTGATGTCCATTTACCTGATGTCCAGCGATGTGATGGAACCGTTCCGTATCCACTCAAGAATCATCAGCCCCGATGGCATCACGATCGATGTCAAAAAATTCAAATTGAATGTTCACCAATTCTTCACTGGACGTTGCTGTGGCATAGGCATCAAGTGGCTCTTGATTGAGTTCAAAGAATCTAGACCCCCATCTAAAGGCACCCAGGGTTTCTCTGGCTTGCTCCTCCCTGCCAATCATGTAGAGAGCAGCAGCAAGAGCCTCAGCAGTTGTTAGACGCCCAGGTTTCCCCCAATTAACTGGATTTGCTGCCAATAAGAGCGGCAGCATACGTGGTTGAAGGCGGGTTCTTTTCATGACCGTTTGAACGCTGTTTTCGATTTGCGCCCAACTGCAATCCAACCCCACCAACGATCCGTGTTCAACAGTCAATAGGTGGTGATCTTCAGGGCCTAAGACCTTGCCACAAAGGGGTTCAAGGATGATGCCTTTGCGAGGCAGTGTCCGCAAATTTTTGTGAAGTTTCACATCACCGCGTTTACTGGAAAGGACAGCCGTATTCTTTTTTGGATCGTCCTGCGCAAGCCAAATAGCGTGAACCGAAATGGGATCCAATCCATCACCTCGTATCGTTGAGATAATCGCCAAATGTCATCCCTCGAGATGGTCCAGACCTCACTTGCCGGGTTTCATTTGGACTATGTTCCAGCATTAATTTGATTGACAGGGTTCGCTCAAATTTGCGAATGACCGAGTCGGTTGGACGTTTCCCGTTTTCAGCAGCTTTGATGATGTTCGCAGTTTCTGCCATTCGTTTTGCTAATTGCTGTTGAGACCAATTTCGCTCTTTACGTGCAGTCACAATGCGTTGTGAAAAATCTTCTGCGAGATCTTTTTCAGAACGCGTCATGATGTTATTCTTTCTTGGTCGAGACATCGGGCGATTCGTGCTCTGTCTCGCTTGAACCAACCCAGGAGCCTCTGATTTGGGCATGAGGTTCATACGGTCAATGCATTTGGTGCAGGCGGAGACTTCTGTTTTCCCAGTACGGACGTTGCGAACACCAACTTTCACTGCACCACACAACTCACATTCACCCATAACACTCAATGACTGGGGACTGTCTTTGAACCCTTTGATTGTTCACTCACAATAACAATGAAGCAATGAGTTCATAGATGGTAGACGTTTGGTAATCTTGATTGCTATGGGGACTGAGGTCGGACGTAACGATACTGGCATGCCTAATTCATCAGATGATGACCTCAAAGAGTTGGAAGAAGCATATGCAAAGTTACGAGACGATTCTCAACAACTCATCAATGAACGAACAACACTTGAGGCGGAAATTAGGACCTTGAGGAAAAAGGTTGAGCGCCTTGATGAAAATGTCAACCTCCTCAAAATGCCCCCGTTGATTATTGGGCATCTACAAGATGTTCTCGACCATGAGCGAGCGATTGTTCGTTCTTCAAACGGAACTGTTTTCCAAGTTTCCTTAAATCAACGACTTGACCCTGACCGCTTGAAGCCTGGCACGCGTGTCGCACTCAACCAGGACAGCTTATCGGTTATTGAAATCCTCCATGAAGCGTGGGATCCAATGGTCAGTGGTGCTGAGATGACGGATAAACCAACCATCTCATACGAAGATGTAGCTGGGTTGGACGAACAAGTAGAATCCGTTCGTGAAGCCATTGAATTACCTCTGTTGAAACCAGAACTCTTCGAAAAAGTCGGGATTGTACCTCCAAAAGGTGTACTCCTGGTTGGCCCACCCGGCTGCGGCAAAACACTCTTGGCGAAAGCGGTCGCGAATCATACCGATGCAACATTCATCCGAATGGTAGGTAGTGAACTTGCTCAGAAATACATCGGCGAAGGTGGTAGGATGGTACGAGAACTCTTTTCATTGGCAAAAGAAAAATCTCCCAGCGTTATCTTCCTTGACGAAATCGATGCCATAGGTGCAAAGCGACTGGATGGCTCCACAAGTGGAGATCGAGAAGTACAACGAACACTCATGCAACTTTTGGCAGAACTCGACGGATTTGATGCACTGCAGGATGTGAAGATTATCGCTGCAACCAACAGACCCGATATACTTGATGATGCATTGCTGCGACCGGGTAGGTTTGACCGTATCATTGAAATCCCCATTCCTGATGATGAATCCCGTAAATCAATACTCAACGTTCATCTCAAATCAATGAATACGAAAAAAATCAACGTTCAACGCATTGTCGAACGTACAAAGGGATACTCTGGTGCAGAACTCAAAGCAACATGCGTTGAATCAGGTATGATTGCCATCCGCGCCGGTAGATATACAGTGACTCAAAATGATGTATTGGAAGCAGTGACACGCCTCGATAAGAAGCGAAGCCAAGGTACGAGTTTGCGGTCCCCCGAAGCTCTCTATTCTTGACTGCGTATAAAGAACATTCAAAGGCTGCTTCCGATGCAACGGAACTATGATGAGTCCTTTAGTTGAGTGCGTGCCAAACATTTCCGAAGGTCGCGATTTAGAGAAAATAGACAAAATTGTCAATTCAGTTCGCCAAATTGACGGATGCACGGTGCTCGGAGTTGAACCAGACCACGATTACAACCGAACCGTCATCACCTTCGCAGGTGCTCCAGGACCTGTATTAGAAGGGGCAGTAGCACTGATCCTCAAAAGCATCGAGCTTCTTGACATGCGCGAACATAAGGGCGAGCATCCACGTTTGGGAGTTGTTGATGTATGTCCCTTCATCCCCTTAAACGATATGACCATGGATGAGGCTGCTGACCTCGCAAGGGCTGCAGTCGATAAAGTCGCTAACGTCGCACACGTCCCATTATTTCTCTACGGGGCGGCAGCATCCCACAAGGATCGTTACCTGCTCTCCACATTGAGAAAGGGGGAATATGAAGGCCTTGAAGCACGGTTGACGGGAAATGAAAGCACCCATCAAAAAACAACACGTATGCCGGATGCCGGTACAAGTGAATGGACGGAAGTTGTTTCCAAATCAGGTGGCATCACCATTGGTGCTCGATCTATACTGGTAGCCTACAATGTTAATATCGGTGAATCAGATGCGAGCGTTGCCAAAAAAATAGCCTCCATTGTTCGTAGCAGTGGGCGGCTTCTCAAATCAGAGGCAGGTGTTCGGATTCGGACAAGTGGAATGCTTCCGATGGTACAAGGAATGGGAGTCCCCTTAGAGGAATTAGGTATCAGTCAAGTTTCCATGAATCTTAGGGATGTAGAGCAGTGCCCGTTGCATTTGGCATTTATGGCATGCAAGAGTATCGCAAGCGATCATGGTGTAGAGGTAGTAGGTAGTGAAATCGTAGGCCTCGTACCACTGAGTGCAGTACTACAAACGGGAGCATTCTTTTCACCACAGGAAACAGATGAGGAAAAACTGGTTCAGGCAGCGGTGCAAGGACTTGGCCTGAATGAGCATCATGACTTTGATCCTAAAACAGGAATCATAGAATGGGCCCTCGCTGCTGAGGTGGTTCAATGAATTGGATGGACATGACCTTGCGTGAGTATCAAGCCGCACTTGCATCATCATCCCCAACACCCGGTGGTGGGACTGCTGCTGCCATTGCCCTAGGCCAAGCCTCAGCCTTGTCAATCATGGTGTGTGACCTCACATTAGGACGGGAGAAATGGAAAGAAGGTTGGAGTCATGCAGAAAGTACACAACTCCTTGCAATACCGATGTTGAATCGAAGTGGCGAACTAGCACAGGCAGATAGCGATGCCTTTGACGATGTGGTGGCAAGTTTTCGTTTGCCAAAAGAATCAGATGATGAAAAGAACGCTCGCAAGAACGCGATCCGAGATACGACCCTTCGCGCTGCAGAAGTGCCCTTTGAAACCGCCCAACATGCCATGAATCTGTTAGTGAAATTACCTTCTCTTGCTAAATATGGTAATGCAAATGCGGTCACGGATGTAGGTGTTGCTAGCCTCCTTGCTAGTGCAGCTGCCAAAGGTGCCCTGTTCAATGTAGAAATTAATCTTCAATCGTTACCAGAGAACATGGGTATGGAACTACGCCAACAATTACCCGCTATGAAAGAGAGGATACGGACCTCTGCCAGAGAAGTAATGGATGAAGTCCGACTTCGAATGGAAGATTAACGAACTTCGGAACCCGTTTCAATGTCTCCATCAACTGTAATGAGTTTGACATTTCCTTTGCCGTCATCCGCTGCAAGCATCATCCCCTCTGAGAGAACACCACGGAGGGCTCTGGGCTTCAAATTGGCTACAAATACAACGGATTTCCCAACCATCTCTTCGGGTGAATAATATTGCTTGAGTCCTGCACAGATGGTGCGAGGCTTATCAGTGCCGTCATCGAGCGTCACGACGTATAATTTGTCAGCATTCGGATGGTCTGCAACTTCTCTGATATGGCCCGTTCTTAATTCAACCTTCGTGAAGGTTTCAAATTCAAGATACGTTATTCCCTCTATCTCTTCTTTCATCTTTTTCACTTCTTTCTTTTTTCCACCTTTAACGCCGTGGACTTGCGATGATTCGCCGGTAGTGTGCTCAACAAGTTCTTCTTCAATTGCTAATATTTCTGCCAGATCGAGTCGTGCGAACAGTGGTTTTGCCGCACCAGGAATCCAAGTTAGAGGCGCATTCCAATCAACGGCATCGCTCCATAGGCAATCTTCTACCAAGCCGTCGCAACCGAGCATATCCCACAGACGTTGGGAGCTTGTGGGGAGGAATGGCTGAGTAGTAACGGCTAAAAATCGGGAAATTCTCCAGCAAAATGCCAATGTTGCAAGACTTTCCTCATGACCTTCTTGAGGTGTTTTGAGGTGTTTCCATGGTGCAGCTGTTTGAAGAATTTGATTTCCATATTGTGCAACATTCATCACCGATCGAAGTGCTTCTTTGTACCTGTGACGTTGTAGTGAGGATGTAATCTCGTCCATAATTGTTTCAATACGAAGGCGATGCTGCTCAAGTGATGGATGATCCTTGTGTGATTCAAATGGCGATTCGCCGTTCGTGGGCTCAGGTAATTTAGCACCCAGTGTTAAGACTCGATGGACAAAATTGCCGTATGCCGCAATTAACTCGGAGTTTACTTTCTCTACAAAATCAGGCCAATTAAAATCTGTGTCATGATTTTCAGGCATGTTGATGCTGAGATAATATCGAAGTGTATCGGGGTCGTAGCGTTCAAGGAATGATGGTAGCCACACTGCATGCTTCCTTGATTTTGAAAACTGACCTCCTGATAGCATCAAGTATTCCATTGCGGGCACGTTGGCTTCGAGTGCATAATCTCCGGGGCCAGGTAATGATATTGGGTCTTGGGCTGTCTTTCCATTGTTGACATGATTAAGCCCCATGAGAATCGCTGGCCAAATCACTGTGTGAAACGGGATGTTATCCTTGCCGAGGAAGTAGAGGTGTCGAGGTTCTTTCCCGTCTTGAGATATGGTCCACCAATCTTGCCATGCCATTGACCCCTTTGGATGGCCTCCTGCATGCAATTGAGACCAGATTTGTGAACACGTTGAATATCCCTGTACTGCTTCAAACCAAACGTAGATGCATTTTCCACTCCAACTCTCGCCGGCCATGGGGACGGGTATTCCCCAGCTCAGGTCGCGGGTCACCGCACGTGGGCGGAGTCCCATGTCAAGCCATTGTTTTGTCATGGCACGCACATTTGCTTTCCAAACAGGGTGTCTATGTTTGGCATGTTCCTCTAAAGCTTCTTGGAAGAGGTCCAGTCGATAGAAGAGGTGTTCTGTTTCGCGAATTTCTACCTTGAATGTAGGGTTCATTTTGGAAATTGGACTCTTGAGTTCTACTGATTCATAGGTTGCACCGCAAGCATCACACTGATCTCCGCGTGCTCCGTCTTCACTGCATGCGGGGCATGTTCCCTCGACATAACGGTCAGGGAGGAATCTCCCTGAACCGTCTGGATTGATTTCGTAATATTGTTCCATGGTTTTGCGAAGGAAGAAGTCAGCCTCCTCAAGGGCAGTAAAATTAGCTTGAACCATGTCTTTGTGCGCTGGATCTGACGTACGATTGAAGAGTGCTCCTCCATATTCAGGACCCCTCTTGTCTACATTCGTCGCCCATGCACATCCTAGTTTGAGAAGAGCTGCCAGGTTCATTTCGTGGTACTCATCAACAACTGCTTGAGGTGAGATTCCATGTTGTTCCGCTGTAACGGTGATTGGCGTACCGTGTTCATCAGACCCAGACACCATTAACACGCGATTCCCTAGCGCTCGCTCAAATCGGAATTGTATGTCGGGTGGCAGATAACATCCCGCAACATGGCCGAGATGCAGTGGACCGTTAGCATAGGGCCATGCGACGCAAATGAGGACGTGTTCATCAGACAATACGGTCCCCTCGCTTCCCCCAGCCACCTCCGCTTCTTGAGGTTCACCCTCTGAAAGAGGTGAATAAGGGATTTTAAATCGTGCGTCATTTTGAAGAACCCTTCTCGCGTGGATGGTATTACACCCGCAAGGTCAGGGGCCCCTCGAGATCCATGAATTATTCAACAATGGCAGCGGTCGTAACCGCATCAGACACAACGGGTGGAGGCGATGTAGGTCTCCTCGTATTCTACATTTCGCTAGCACTTGGAGTATCATTCATTTGTTCGATTCTCGAAGCAGTCGTTCTTTCTACACCGCAAACTCACGTAAGTTTATTGCTGAAAGACGGGAAAAAGACCGGTGCAATGTGGGAGCATCTCAAAGATGATGATTCAGTTCGGCCCTTGACGGCAATTCTCACGCTCAATACGGTCGCCCACACCATGGGTGCGGCGGGGGTAGGTTCGCAAGTACAACGTATCTGGGGAGATGAGGTCCTCACCCTTGCATCATTTATCCTCACCTTGGCAGTCCTCTTCCTCTCTGAAATCATACCCAAGACACTCGGTTCAGCATACTGGAAGCGACTGAGTACTCCAACAGCTTACGTGCTGACCCTCATGACCAAATCCTTGGTATTTCTTACAGTGCCGATTCAAATGCTGAAATCGATTCTTCCTGAAGGGAGCCATTCGACCGTCACACGAGACGACTTGGCTGCTATGGCAGACCTTGGAGAACTCGACGGCGCCCTTGAAACATCTGAAGAAACCGTCATTCACAATCTTTTGAAACTAAGAGAAATTCTGGTTGAGAATGAAATGACTCCTCGTGTGGTTGTTTCTTCCTACGATGTAAATTCTACGATCAAAGAGGTGCTTGATGAACACAACATTCTTCGGTTTTCAAGAATACCAGTTTTTGAGGAAAACATTGACAACGTGCACGGCCTTGTACTGCGCTCAGAGATTCTCATGGCTGCAAGCCGAGATGAATGGGACAAAACACTGAACGAAATGATGAAGCCGATTATCACCATTCAGATGGGCAAAACAATCGAGGATGCACTCGACCTCTTCTTGTCAAATAAGCAGCAATTCGCCCTTGTACAAGATGAATTTGGCGGCACCTCTGGCATCATCACGATGGAAGACGTGATGGAAACGTTGCTCGGAAAGGAAATTGTCGACGAACTCGATGAAGTTGAAGACATGCGTGAACTTGCCCGTGTACAGGCATCTCAGGGAGAGGAATAATCAAAATTCCTTCTCAATCCATTGCTGTATGACTGCGTCTCTACCAGGGTGTACTGCCTCTCCCGAGTGGGCAAGATCATCCATCAGTTTCGAGGTGAGCATTGACGGGGAAGTAGCATTCATGACGCGTTGTAAACGCAGGTAATGTGCGGAACCTAGACGCTCGTCTGGGTCCGCTTGGATAAGGAGGGTCGGTTCAGTATATTTCCCCCAATCAGGGCAATCGACGTCGGACAGGGAATTCAAGTTGGTTGTACCGATATTGAGGGCATTGAATTGCCTCATTGTTTTCCGTAGGACAAGAGGGCGTAGAATTGACGGGATGCGCAAAAGGTCGCACGTTTCATCAAAAATCCCAGTATATCCGGTCATGGGTGATTCTGCGATCCATCCGCTCAAAAGCGAGTGCATGGTCAATTCATGACGTCGCTTGCTCAAGCGCAGTGAAATAAAAGCACCCATGCTGTGTCCATAGACAAGCATGCGTGTACCGAAGAGGTTGGGGTGTGAAGAGTGTAACTGGTTGAGTGTATCAATGACCATTGTAGAACTTTGTTCAGCAGTCCACTTTGTAATCGATTGTGATTCTCCGTGACCTGGTAAATCGATCAAGATGACGTGGTAGCCATGTTCGATGAATAACTGAGCTCTTCCAATCATGCGTTGGGAACCCGATGTCCAACCATGGCAAATGAACACCGTTGGAGAAGAAGTATCTTGCATAAAATGATGGGTCACCATAACATGATTGCTAACTTGATGTTTGACCTTCACCCAGTCAGGGTCATCAAGCGGTGGTTTCCGCTTCCTCGGAGCTCGGAAGCTCATTTGGGCAATGGTTTCAACATAAAACAGAAACATTGTACAGCAGAGAATAACGATTGATAATCCAGCATAGATCGTGAAGGCGAACCAAGTTGATGCGAGTCCAATAATTAGGACAATCAAGGGTAAAATATGATTGCGGCGGCGTAGGCTATCAAGCATGTATGCTGCCTCAAGGTAGCTGAAGATTAGTCAGATTTTTCTGGTTTAGCATCTGCTGTTTCTTCAGAATCCTTGGTAACCTTTTGAGCTTCTTTCTTTGCCTTTCGTTCTTCAGTTCGCTTCATGAGTTGATCTCCAAAGTTCCCCATGTTCTCGAGGCGTGCCCAGACACCGGTTGCTTTCTCATCTTCCGACGGGACGTACTTGACGAGATAAGCTTTGAACATGAGGTCAAAGAGACCCTGCCCCATTTCACTACCGTTTCGTAGGAAGCGGTCGATGAACCAGATGATGACAAATATCGTACCCAAGGAAAACAGAATGATGGCGTTCATGTTGTCTTCTTTATTTAGATCCGAGAATTGTATGGCGATAAATATGATGCCGATGAGTGCGGCAAGGCCCGTCGAATTCACCAGGATGCCATGAAGGAAGAAGGGATTTGATCCGTCTCCACGAACGAATTTTGTCCGGGATACGAATTGCCCCATGTTTCGACTGAATTTCATGGGTATGAAGACGATGTTGATGATGATGATTGCACCACTTATCGCAAAGAGAATCGTTGTGATAATCCCGGTATCACTTGCGGTAATGAAGATGGCTGCAAAGAGAACACCGAAATTGACAATGAAGTTAACCAACCATGAGATTCTTCGATTCATAGGTGAAGCGAGTTCGTAATCATCAGAGAGGCTTATTGGGCGGGCTTTTGCTGCTTTGGCAGGCTTGTCCTTTTTCGGTTTGGCTGCTTGCTTAGTCACAACCGCCTTAGCAACAGCTTTGGGTACTGTCTTTGCAACAGCTTTTTTCAGTTCTTTCTTTTCCCCACCAGAGGCTGCACCTGCTTTATCGAGTAGTCCCATTTCATTCACGCATCCTTGTATTGTTCACCGATTTGACGATAAATATCAAAGTTAGAAGAGGAAACAAAGGCGTTGATTGAATCTTCGGACATATTGCCCAGTTGATCGTCAACCATGTTGTAAAAGAAACTCCTCGTATCATTATCGGTAGTGCCTGGAGATTCAATGACCTGCCGATAAATTTCGAAGTCGTCACTTGCGACAAATGCATTGACAATGGATTCGGGGAGGTGCTCACCCAAAAGGTCGTCCACAATTGAAACAAATGAGATAAACATATCATCGTCGTTATCGGAGGATTCGGCGGTAATTGGAGCTGTGGGCGCTTCGGATGAATCCGCCCCTTGTTTCAACGCCTTTCGACGAGCCATGAGGGCCTGTAACGTCGGCTTGAGTTCAGCAATGGCTTCCTTATCACCAAGTGATTTCGCCTCTTGATAAAGAGGTTTCAAAGAACGAAGTTCATGTTCCACTTGTTCAAGTTCGCTCATCGTGTCATCAACGACATCCTCGTCAAGCAATTCAACCATCGGTGCATCGCGGATATCTGCGATTTTTTCCTCCATGGCTGCCTTACGCATCACGATTATTTCACGGTCAAGAGCATGGCCAAAACGGTCAGCATAACGATCGAGGAGGGAACCAGCTTCTTTGTTACTGATTCGGTCAATATGGCCGTAAATTTGTTGCAAGGGTTTTTCCGATCGCTTGGCCCACAAATCATTGTATCCTTTTTCCTCGGCGATGGATGACAATGTTGTTGCAGAATCATTCACTGGTTCCGGGATTGGTAATGGTGCGCTCGCTGGCTGTACTGGGAGTGGTTCGGGCACAGGAAGTGGTGCAGGAGGAAGTTGGCCCGCTGGGAGGGGTGGCAGAGGTGCAGCGCCTGGTGGCATTGGTAACGGGGCTGGTGCCCCAGGAGGCATCGGCAAATTAGGCATCGGCAATGTTGGCTCTTTGCCTTTGGATTTTTTCCCCTTGCGCAGACCCAATGGACTCACCTCATGCTAAGGGAGCAGAAACCAGCCTTGAACCTTACCGCATATCGGAACCAAATATCTGACATTCATTCACTCCAAATAGATACTCAAATAATTTTCGCCCATCCCTTCAAAACGAGGAATACCGCGCCCGATTCATGAAGCCGAACTTTTTCTCCACTTGTGCTCTCGTAACGCCTTTTCCCAAATTGGGCAACCGCGTCATCGACCGTCCATTCCAGTTCATAGGCTTCGTCCATTCCTAGAACATATGCCTCCATCAGTGGGTCATAAGGATTGGACCCCTCTGGATCAAGGCGCGAGAGTGGAAATTCAGAAACTCGCATGCCGGATTTACCATGCAGTGAAGTGGGCCAACGGATTTGACGTCGGACATCGATGGTTACGACCTCGTCTGTTTCACCAGCGGATCCAAGGACAACAGATGCATCTGCCTTCAACAAATTCAGGAACAAACTTTGGTAGTTCCCCAATACTTTGAACTTGCCTTCTTTCAAAGCATTAGCCCTTCGCTCATGATCAACAACCTCTGCCAACTTGCGAATAGAAGCTGCGGACCTTTGGGATGTTGCACCCTCTCGATCTTGTAAAGATTGGAGCGCCTCAGTGAGCCTGCGAAGTTCACCCGTGCTCGACTCATATCCGCGGTGAATTTCCTGAAGAGAACGAATCATGTCATCCATTCCATTGCGAATCCTTTCAGTCCAACCCTTTGCATCGGCATCATGATAGCGTGCAAGGCCCCCTTTGACATCGACACCCTCGCCACGGATATGTGAAACCAATTCTCTCCTGGCTTCAGAATCTAAGTGGAAATATTTAGGATCACGGTAATGAAGGTGAAAACCGCGGTGACCAGAGAACGTAATTTGCAGATAATCTTCTTTGAATCCGAATTCAGGCTCGAGGAAATCATTCCAAAGAGACCATGCTTGTTCGTGTATCACTTCAAGCATTCCAGGAAAATCACGGTCCGTAACTCCCGGAAGGTGATCCCCGTCCAAATCAAAAATAAGGTCAGCTCCTTGCCATAATTTATCATTCATTTTGAGTTCGTAGGGCCGTTTCCAATACGCTGTCGAATAGAAACACGAGTGCATGGCACGCTGAGATAAAAATTGCTGTACCTGGTTGACATCAGCAAATGATTTGTGCCGAAGGGGGGGTGCGCCGCCAAAGGGAATGAACATCCATTCTCGTGATTTAATTCGTGGGGGTGACCAAAGTGAAGATGACCGGTAATATTGGCCAAAACGGTGTGCAAACTTCGCCCAGCCATCCGCCATATGCGTCCCCCAATCCTATCGAAAGGATGAGGGTTCTTGAACAAAGCCGTTTCAATCCTGCTTCATCCAGAAACGCTCGTCGGCATTTGAAACTTGGGTGACGGTGTCAGCTCCTGTGGCTTCAACATAGTGTTCCCAGCACATGTAGTGCTTGTTGACGACCATAGCATTCCCGAAGGTCAAACGAATTCCACAAGTGTGGCAACGCGGTCCAAGTTCTCCATTTGGAGCTTGAGCTAGTTGAACATGTTCGTGTGGCATTGGAGTCGCTCCATTTCCTTCCAAATCAACCTAGTCTTTGAACTTGAGGGGAGAGGCATTTATCATTCTGTTGTTTGAAAGTCAGAACGCGCCACCCACTCAAGGAGGTCCAGTGCAACGATGCAGGATTCTGCAACTTCTGGTGCTGGGTTTTCTGTGTGCTTTTGGAGAATTGGTATGACGCTGCGGTCGCCAATTGCACCCATGGCCTCGGCAGCTTCGTGACGAACCATGACGTGTTCATCTTCGTCTTCGAGTCGTGCGATAAGCGTGGGGAGGGCGACGTTATTTTGCATCTGTCCGAGCACATACGCAAGCTCGTGACGTAAGAGGGCACTGGAACTGGTGAAAGCCTCGCACAAGGCCAAGCAGGCCTCGTCGGATCGATGGTTGCGTAAAGCGAAGACTGACCTCATACGCTGAAACATAGGAGCGGTTTCATCGAACAAGGTTTTGGTCCATTCAGTCATCTCACCCTCCTGTTCAGGAGGTGCTGGGTCAACTGAACCGTACTGGCTCACTTGAGGGATGCGCTCATGTTTCATCTCAATCACGAATTGGGAGCGCCAATGAATTGCATGGCGTGGGTGTTGAACTCCTTCGAAATCAAACCTAAATCCTGTCCTTCTTTGATGAATTGGCGGATAGATGCTCTTCCTTCATCCTTGTAATCTATGGTACGGTCATTCACATACATACCAACAAATTCACGATTCGTGTCGTCGTCAATACCCCTTCCCCATGCTTTGGCAAATTCAAGGGCTTCATCAGGAGATTTGATGGCGAATTCAATACTCATTTTGGTGTACATGGTAATGTCTTCCATAATTTTCTGACCGAGATCACGTCGAACAACATTGCCTCCAAGCGGCATGGGCCAATTATCGGTACGACCATTCCACCACTTTCCGAGGTCGATGAGGACATCTAGATCGTGGTCCACGTAAGTGAGTTGCCCTTCGTGAATGATCAAACCGCTGACATAGGTTCCGTCCAGGATGCGGGGGATGATTTCGTCAAATGGTACGACGGCAACTTCTACGTCTCCCCAAGCCAGTCGTAGCCCGAGGTATGCGCTGGTTTTCATACCCGGTACGGCGATGATGTTCGAACGTGCTTCCTCTTCTGTTACGCCAGCATGACAGACGACCATAGGACCGTATCCTTCACCCATTGAGGCGCCGCAATTCATCAGCGCATAGTGTTCGGCGATTTCTGGATACGCATGAATGGAGACTGCTGAAACTTCGAGATCTTGGTTCATTGCTCGATGGTTAAGAGTTTCGATATCTTGCAATTCATGTACAAAATTGTAGCCGGGAGTTGGGAAAGCACCCGTGGTCATAGCGTGGAACATAAATGCGTCATCAGGGTCGGGGCTGTGGCCGATGCGGACAATCATGTTGCCTTCTTCATCACGTGGTAATTTGTTGTCCATATTTCCCCCACCGTCACGACCTTCAAGAATACACCGTTCGAAAATTTAAACATACCAAGAGAAATCACCATGCAAAAAGAGGTTCGTGCGGTAATTTACAGGCTTTGGAAAGAAATGCGAACAAACCATCAAGATGGTGTTGATTGAGTCGGTTGAATACTTCACCGTAGTACTGGTCGAGACGTTCATGCGATAGGTCTGATTTTCTCATTGACCATTGGATAACATCATCCCTCTTTTGTGGAGTATGTTCAAACATTTCCAAGTTGTCAAGCAATGCTTGATGTGCTCGCTTCAATAATTCTACTGGCGTGTCTTTTCTTGCTACAAATACGCCAAAGATCATTGGAAGAGATTCTTGATTCATCCAAGCAAGGCCGAGGTCCATTTGGACCATTTCAGGGAATTCTTTGGCTGCTTCAAGGGCTCTATCTCCAATTAACAAGGCACCGTCAGCAAGGGCCATCATTGAATCGTAATCCGGTCCAGTAGGTATGTAATTCATCGATAGACCTTTTTCCGAGATCAAGTGTTTTAGTAAAGCAACGGAGGTCGCAGAATCGGACGGTAGTGCGATGGTCTTCATCGATGACAAAGGAACTGCACCAAAGAGCAACACGCTTCCTACCTCACCTTGGGACCCAATCCCAATTTCTGGCAGGAGATATAGTTCATCGGAATGTTTTGCATAATCAGCTGCAGGTATGGGTGCGAGGATACAGTCTTTCCTCAAAACATGTCCAGTAAGCCACGAAGGTGGTGCAGACAAAATGTTCCATTCTTTTGAGATATTGTGAAATAGAGGATCACAATTAATGAAGGCAACTCTCCCAATTGTCTTTGTCCACGTTGGTTGTTCCATCGATTCACCTCACAGGGCCATTGGCAGTGACTTTCGTGCCGGCAGTGCAATCATTTCGAAGGTTTCGAATGATGTATAAGTTGTATTACGTAAGACAGGACTGCAGCCTGCGTCTTCAATCAGGCGTGCTAATTTATTGCGATCGTGATCCAGGGGTGCAGTCGACCCTGCAAGGTGCATGATGGACTCTTTTTGAACAGTACCATCGATATCATCGGCTCCAAATTGGAGCGCTAGTTCTGCCACGTGATCGCCGATATTCATTCTGTAAGCCTTGATGTGGGGGATGTTGTCGAGCATGAGACGAGATATTGCGATGGTTCTCAAAATTTCTGCACCGGTTGATAATTGTGCTTCCGGAAGTCGAGTTGAGTCCGGTAAGAAAGGATAGGGGACAAAGCATTGGAAGCCGCCCGTCATCGATTGGAGTTCACGCAACGAGATCATATGTTGAATCCGTTGTTTGTTCGACTCGATGGTTCCAAATAGCATCGTGCAATTTGATGGGAGCCCTACTTCGTGAGCTTCTTGATGTATTTGCAAATACTCGTCTGAACTCTCCTTGCCGTTACAAATAATGGCGCGAACATCGTCATCGAGGATTTCTGCGCCACCACCGGGAAGGGATGTGAGTCCTGCATCTTTGAGCCTCTGAAGAACATCTTTCGTAGATAGAGAGGATTGTTGGGCAAGGTGCTTAATTTCCACAGCAGTGAGGGCTTTAATCGATACATGGGGGTAGCGTATCCGTGTTTCTTGGAACATGGCCTCGTAGTGCTCAATGGTCCAATCGGGGTGCAATCCGCCTACTGAGTGGACTTCGTCGACAAAATCTGCGTATTTACCAAGATCATCAACATATTCTTGTATGGATAGTGCATATGCATCCTTTGCCTTTGGACCCCGGCGAAATGCACAAAACCGACAGGCGAGAACGCAAATATTGGTCTGATTCACGTGTACGTTGGAGTTGAAAAAAGCCAAGTTGTCGAAACGTGAGGTTCTTACTGCGTGGGCTAACTGACCTAATTCATGCATGTCACGGTGCTCATAAAGATGAAGACCATCAGCGAGATCAAGTGACTGCCTGTTGGCTAATTTTGAGGCAATGGGCCGTATAGCCTCAGACCATTGCTCCAGAGGGTGTATGAGGGACTGAAGGACTTCTGGCCAATCGGGTCGCTGTCCAGCGAGAACTGCTTGAGACGACCATCTCTCCATATGCAGTCCTGTGTATTGGCATTCATGAAGATGTGCTTTTCATCATCACCTTGTTTTCACGGCGAAGAACTTTGATTTGACAATCATTTTTCTGAATTCCTCAATCGCAAAGACACCAGATGCAACAAGAACAATGATAGCCCAATCGTATGCCTGAAGTGTTGTTGTGGACAGAAGATTCCCTACCTCAATCCCGATGATAGGTATCGAAATGTCTGCTAGCTGGACAAAGAAGAGAAGCAGCGCGCCTGAGATGACAAGAGCCAAATTGATGGCGCGATTGGAGAAAAGCCCTAATTCAAACACGCTTTGTTCATTTGAACGGCAATTCAGGACATTAAACAATTGGAAGACAATGAATACAGCAAATGTCATGGTTTGTGCATGTTCAAAATGACCGTCTGCATACTGCTGCCAGTCATCGATTGCATTTTGATCTCCAGCGACACAGGCGGCTTGGTCAAAGGCCGTGGTTACTGTTTCGGTAGGCAAAAGGCCACATTCTGCGATACCTCCTCCTGCGAGGTAGAAGATAGCCAGCGTTCCGGTAACCATGACCGCACCGAGATAGAATATTAGGGAAATGTCACCTCGATTGGGCAGACTTTCGTCAACTGGCCTTGGGGGACGTTCCATGACGTTCCCGTGTTCTTTTTCCACACCCAGTGCAACGGCAGGTGGTCCATCCATGAGAATGTTGATGACCAGTATTTGTGTTGCAGTAAGTGGTAAATTCCAACCAAAGAGAAAGGTCGAGATGATAATTAATGCTACGGCTGCAACGTTGGTTGACACTTGGTAGCGAACGAAATTACGAATATTTTGGTAGATTTTCCGACCCTCTTCTACTGCATGAACGATGTTGGCAAAATTATCGTCTTGCAAGACCATGTCTGCAGCATCTTTGGCCACGTCAGTACCGGCGATGCCCATTGCAATCCCGATATTAGCTCCGGATAAGGCAGGTGCGTCATTGACGCCGTCTCCGGTCATTGCAACAATTTCCCCTTGTTCTTGGAGAGATGAAACGATGCGCATCTTCTGGTCGGGTGTTACGCGGGAGAAAATTGAGGCACTCTTACTCGCTTCAAGTAAGGCCTCATCATCCATTTCATTCAATTTTTTACCGTCAATGGGCTTCACCGAGCCTGTGGTTATTCCTAATTCACGACCAATGGCAGCTGCGGTCATGTGCTGGTCACCTGTTATCATTTTCACCTTGATACCCGCTCGCTGGCAGGTTTCAATAGCAGCCTTTACCTCGGGACGAGGCGGATCCATAATACCCACCAAGCCAAGGAAAATAAGATCATTTTCAACGGTGCTTATATCTGTCAAATCTTCACCACTTCTTATTTTTCGAGCACAGAGCGCGATCACACGCATAGCCTGTGAACCCATTTCATTGTTCATTTTCTTGATCAACTTTTTGTCGGCATCTGTTAATTTAACGATGTTATTATCGACGATTTTCAAGTTTGCTAACCGATTGAATCCGCCCGTACTGCCTTTTGAAAAGACCCACTGTTCCCCTTCGTATTCGTGCACTACACTCATTCTCTTGCGGATTGCATCAAAGAAAAATTCGTTTAAGCGTGGATGGCGATGTGAGAATTTTTTGACGTCGCCATTAATTTTCCATCCAGCAACAGCAGACGCAGAATCGGTTGGGTCCCCAATCGCTTGCCATTGGCCTTCAGCCTTGTCGATGTTAGAATTGTGGCATAAGGACAAACAGGCTCCTATTAATCGGAAATTTAAATCGCTTTGGAGCAAACCTAATTCTTCATCGTTCATTTGTTGATCATTGCGGATTAATGCACCGTTTGGATTGAAACCTTCTCCAGAAAAACCAAAAGATTCTGTTAGTGTGTTAAGTTGCCTCACAGTCATTTGGTTTTTGGTGAGCGTTCCCGTCTTGTCAGAACATATAACTGTGGTTGAGCCCAATGTTTCGACCGCTTTCATACGACGGATAATGGCCTTATGGCGAGCCATGTTTCGCATACCTAGGGAGAGTGTAATGACGAGGATAATTGGTAATCCCTCGGGTACGATGGCAACAAAAATTGCTATGGCTACAATAAATTGGTCGACTGCAACCTCACGCAAATCGACTCCTGGCGTACCGTAAGCAACGACCATTTTCAACGAAACTAAGAGGACTGCAACAATCAAAGCAATAAAACCGAGGAAGCGTCCAAGACTTTCTAATTTCAATTCAAGAGGGGTTTTAGGTGTTTGAGCGTCTGCAATGTTGCGAGCAATGTTACCAAGTTCAGTTCCCATACCGGTACTGACAACGAGGCCGAGACCTCTACCAGAGGAGACGGTTGTACCCATATAAGCCATGTTCGTGCGGTCAGCAAGCAATGTATCGATGCCTAATTTTTCAATATTTTTTCCAACTGTAAGTGATTCACCTGTGAGAGCGGATTCATCGATTTTGCATTGCTGGGACCAAAGAATTCGAACGTCTGCAGGAACATTCAATCCTCGCTCAAGCCGAACCACATCACCGGGAACAAGTTCGGATGTAGGAATTTCATTTTCATATTCGCCTCGAAGGACGACACAATTTGAGATTGACATCTCTTTGAGCGAGTCCATCGCTTGTTCTGCTTGACCTTCTTGCCAAAATCCAAAGAAGGCGTTGGCCGTTAATACGATGAAGATGAAGATGGCATCGCCAGGCTGGTCAGGGTGAATGGCGAGCGCCACCAGTGCTGCCGCAATAAGGAGGTAATTGAGAGGATCGTTATACTGAGAGATAAATCGCATAAAGGCTGATGTTTTTTCTGCTTCTGCGAGTTTGTTGAAGCCAAATCGTTCTCGTCGAATGAGGACTTCATCGGATGAGATTCCTTCCATGCCACTATCTAAAGCCAAGAAACAATCATCTACGGTTAAATCATGCCAAGACTGTCCAACCATCTTATTCACCCATGCGACATTTCGGAGGCATGCTCCAAAATGGCAATTGGTTCCAAGAATTAACTACATATTATATTGATGCCCAATATCCCAACAACAAAAAGTTCATTGTTCAACGAAGGAGAAAAAAAATGTCGAAATAGAATATGGGAATTTGATGTATTCCAATCGTAGAATAGAATTACTTCAATCAAGTGGAAAGAACATGAGCGAGCACGGTGAGCCATATATTCCAGCTCACGAATCGCCTCCGGAATTGACACTACGAGTGATTCTCGTTGGCATCGTCCTCGGCATTCTCATGACGGCCGCAAATGCGTACCTCGGTTTGTATGCTGGCATGACTGTTTCAGCCAGTATACCTGCGGCTGTAATGTCAATGATTATCCTTAGATCATTGTTCAAAGATGTTTCAATCCTCGAGAACAATGCTGTTCAAACCATGGCATCAGCAGGTGAATCCCTGGCGGCAGGAGTCATTTTTACTGTGCCTGCGCTGCTCGTGATGAATCTTTGGACGAGTATACAATGGCTTGATACACTCATCATCGCTACGCTTGGAGGTCTGCTCGGGACCATGTTTACCATTGCCCTACGAAGACTGTTTATCGTTGAAGAAGCGCTCCCGTATCCTGAAGGTGTTGCTTGTAGAGAAGTCTTAGTGGCAGGAGAGGAAGGTGGGGACGGAGCATTAGCAATCTTGTATGCTTTGGCCATTGGGGGTATCTACGGTTTGATGGTCAAGGGATTCGAGATAACACATCACACCGTTGAAGGAGCTGCAACTTTTGTATCCACGCGCATTTATGCCGGCATGGATTTGTCAATTGCTCTTCTTTCCGTCGGTTTCATTGTTGGAATACGAATCGCTTCATTTATTTTCTTTGGAGGTGTTCTCGGATTTGGAATACTCGTTCCGATGTATGGACTCATTTATGGGTGGCCTGCTACCAATTCCCTCGTTGATGGATTCTACATCATTTGGTCATCTCAAATCCGATATGTGGGTGTGGGAGCAATGGTCGTTGGTGGAGTCTATACGCTCTGGTCAATGCGAAAGACGATTCTTACTGGACTTTCGAAGGCATTCGTCAAGAACGAAGATGGAGCAGAAGAATTGTTGCGTACAGAACAGGACATTCCGATGAATCATGTCTTTGCGGTATGTGGCGTCCTCGTCGTCCTAACCTTTTTCTTTTATTGGTGGGCTACTGAATCATTTATTCTAGCCCTCGCTGGTGCCCTCTTTTTGGCCTTTGTCGCATTCTTCTTTGCTGCTGTGGCAGGGTATATTGCAGGTGTCGTTGGTTCATCAAATTCTCCGGTCTCAGGAATGACAATCGCAACGCTTCTGTTTACGGTTGGCTTGGTTTACATTGTTGGTGACCTCTTCCTAGGTATGGCGAAACAAGATCTCATGATGGCTACACTGCTCATTGCAGCGATTGTTGCCACGAGTGCAGCCATCGCCGGAGACGTCATGCAGGATTTGAAGACTGGTCACATGCTAGGGGCAACGCCCAAACGACAACAAGTCGCTGAGATTATCGGAGTGCTAACGGGTGCGGTTGTCATCGGGCCCGTACTTTCACTGTTGCATGATGCTTTCAGAATCTCACAAACTGCCTGTCAATTGAATCCATTACCTGGCGACCCCACGTGTTCCAAAGCACTGTTCGCACCTCAAGCAGAATTGATTGGCGCCATTGTTCAAGGCGCATTTGGTGGAGATCTGAACATCCAAATGGTCGTCCTAGGTGCTGCTATCGCCGTTGCACTCATACGACTCAATATGCCAGTCATGAGTGTGGCCATTGGAATCTATCTCCCATTGGGTTTATCGGTTCCAATCATGACTGGAGGAGTTATCTCACACGTACTCCTACGCAGCGCCCATCTTCGAGTTGATGGAACCCTTCGAGAAGTACCGTCTGTACGAGCAGAGAAAGCGGCTAAAGAAGTTGAAAACCGAGGGGTTTTGATAGGAGCAGGATTCATTGCAGGAGAGTCGATCATGGGTGTCCTAATTGCAATCCTCATCGTCGCTAAAATCGACCTCCCCGAGATCTTTAACGTTGTTACACTCAACAATTTCCTGTCTCTTGCCTTCTTTGGGTGGTTCATGGGCGTGTTCATCTGGTTAGCCACACGGGCCTTACCAAAAGGTGGAAGTCTATTCGGCGATGCCGTTGTCATTGCAGCTGATTCGGTTGGAAAACTTCTCACTGCGTTACAACCTAAAAAACGCTAACTGCGCCACTTTCAATCATGATTGTGTGGCACAAGGATGAAAGGCCATCAACGCAGGCATAAAATTGCAGGTGATACCATGGCAAGTGTGGAAGAACTCGAAGAAGTAGCACGACGATGCCGCGTACACATCGTCAACATGGTCCACAGGGCACAGGCAGGCCACCCAGGGGGTTCGCTTTCTGAAATTGATCTACTCGCTGCCCTCTACAAAACACAATTGCGTATTCGGCCTGATGAACCCAAGTGGGATGATCGGGACCGTTTCATTCTATCAAAAGGTCATGCTTCACCAGGCATGTATGCCATTCTTGCTGAAATGGGTTTCATCACGGTAGAGGATCTGAAGTCTTACAGAGTATTGGGTGGTATTTGCCAAGGGCACGTCGATATGAAGTGGTGTCCTGGCGTTGATTTTTCTGCTGGTTCCCTCGGCATGGGACTGTCCTTTGGAATGGGATCTGCTATCGCTGGTCGTTTGGAAAACAGCGACCGCCAAGTGTATGTCATGCTTGGTGATGGTGAGATCCAAGAAGGGAGTGTGTGGGAAGCTGCCATGGCTGCAGCACACCATGAATTGGGGAACTTGAATGTGATTCTTGACCGAAACCGCATTCAAAACGATGACTTCTGCGAGACTCAGATGCGCATGTTTGACATCCCTGCTAAGTGGCGTTCTTTTGGATGGAATGTGAAGGAAATTGACGGTCATGATATGAATGAAATTCTCGATGGTTTGAACTTCCTATCCACGAGTAACGAAGGACCATCGATTTTGATTGCCCACACCGTCAAAGGTAACGGTATTTCTTACATGGCAGACAATCCAGCCTTCCACGGAGCAGCACCGAATGATGAACAATACCGTCAGGCTATGATCGAACTTGGTGAGGTGAACGCATGAGTAAGATGGGTGCGACACGAGATGGATACGGCGAAGCATTGCTCCAACTGGCTTCGAACCCCAAAGTCGTCGTTCTTGAAGCAGATTTGGGTAAATCTACCAAATCGCTTCACTTTAGAAAGGCACATCCAGAACGCACTGTATCGTGCGGCATTGGGGAACAAAACATGCTCTTGGTCGGTGCAGGTTTAGCCGCTTCAGGCTTCATACCCTTCGCAAGCACCTTTGCTATTTTCACGGAACGTGCCTTTGAACAAATGAGAAACGGAGTCGCACGTCCAAATCTACCCGTTCACGTCTGTGGCAGCCACGGAGGAACTCATACTGGGACCGATGGTTCATCTGCCCAGTCCATTGAAGATTTAGCAATTTACAGAACACTTCCAAATGTCATTGTGATGCACCCCAGTGATACCGTTTCAACACGAGAGTTGACCATACAACTTGCAGCTTCATCATCACCATCGTACACGAGAACCGCGCGCAATAAAACACCTGTTCTGTATGAAGGGCGGGAGGAAGAGATCAAAATTGGAAAAGGCATCAAACTACGTGAAGGTAGCGATGTTGCCATCATAGCCTGCGGCGTAATGGTTTCTCAATCACTCAAAGCCGCCGAAGCTCTCGAAGCAGAGGGCATCCGTGCGACGGTTGTAGACATGCACACGCTCAAACCACTGGATGCTGACTTGATTAACGAACTTGTTTCAACCTGTGGTGCATTGGTCACAGCTGAAGATCACAACATCATTGGTGGACTTGGTGGTGCCGTCGCAGAGCATGTCGTTTCCAATACGTTCGCTCCTTTGGAACGAATTGGGGTTCATGACCGATTCGGAGAGTCGGGCCAGGCAGACGAGATGCTTGATGTGATGCGGATTTCAACCCCCTACATCGTGGCTGCAGCCAAACGCGCCATAGCGCGTAAACCCTAGAGAATCCTAACCATTGTGAGATGGGAGAGTTCATAGAATCCCTCGCAAGTCAAGGCAACATGGAGTTCTTCCTTGACACAGCCGACGTAGATGAAATTCGTGAAATTGCCGCCTGGGGCATTTTGGATGGTGTTACAACCAATCCATCACTAATCAAAAAATCTGGACGGGATTTCAAACAGGTTGTTCGAGAAATTGCTGAAATTTGCGGAGGACCTATTTCTGCCGAAGTCACTGCCATGGATACTGCTGGCATGGTAGAGCAAGGGCTTGCCCTAAAGGCCGAACTCCCAGAGAATGTTATCATCAAGATTCCATGCACACCTGAAGGATTAGCGGCCACCAAAATCCTGACCGAAAAGGGAATTGACACCAACGTCACACTGATATTTTCGGCTTCGCAAGCACTGATGGCAGCCAAAGCAGGCGCCACCTATGTTTCACCCTTCATTGGTCGAATTGATGACACAGGGCATGATGGAATGGAATTGATTGCTGAAATTATGAATACATGGGATAATTATCATCTTGATACGAAAGTCCTTGCAGCCTCAATTCGCCATCCAACTCACGTTCTTCAATGCATACAACTCGGTGCTCATACAGCTACCATGCCAGCGAAGACCTTCCGTCAACTCATGACTCATCCTTTAACCGATAAAGGTCTTGAAGGATTCATGAATGACTGGGCTGAAGTTGAAGCTGCTGGAAAAGCTTGAACCACGATGTAGAAGAAATCGTTCCCAGTGGAACTTATCGAGCGACTACCTTCGAGCACGTCATACCGGTTTTCTCGACTTGAACACCGGTGTTCGCAATCAACGTGAAGCGAGCGTGAGGTTCTTCCACATCTCTTCTGGTACTTCCATGGCCAAACGAAGGCCACCCATAGCACCGAGGCGAACTGGGTCGTCCACGACGTGAACGTTCACGTCCCCCATATCACTGAGGCGGCGCTCGATGAGTGCACCAAGTCCCTTGATTGAGGAACCGCCACCAGCCAACACAATATTCTTGCGGAACTGATCGTGGAATTCCGGGTTGGATCCGGCAATGAGTTTCTTGACATTCTCAACAATTGGGTCAACGATTGATTCACATGCACGCTGAATACAGTCGGTGATATCCAATGTCATGGCCTTACCTTCAATTGAAAAGTCAACCAGAACGGGTTCATCAGGTGCAGAAGTTGAGACAAAGGAATACTGTTCCTTCCATCGTCGAGCCATGTCTTTGGTGATTTGGGCTCCGTTGTACTTGCTCTGGATTTCTTGAATGAATTGGTTGTCAACATAATCTCCAGCGTATCCTGTGTGCATTTGGTCACCGGGTCCTGGGATGGTCCCGTAAACACGGCATAGGTCAGTTGTACCGGCACCGATGTCGATGACGAGCGTGTGATTGATCATATCAAGTGCATATGCAACAGCAAATGGCTCAGAGATAATCATGGCTGAATTGACTGAACCTGCAGCAGCATCAAAGATAGCTGTCTTGTCGACGTGGCTTGCTTCAGCGGGTGCTCCAATAACAGCAACGACACGGTCATACTCCTCTGGGTCAGAGAGTCCGATGAGGTGTGTGATGAAGTGCGCGATGTACTCACGGTCTTCGGGCGTATCTTTGATGACACCAAGTTCGAGAGGTCGGTATAGATTGAGTGCCAACCGGTTTTTGAGTGCTTCATTACCGAACAAGACATCACGCTTGAGGAAATTTTTGGCGATGGCATCTTTGGGTGTACCAATGACAGTCAATTCCTCAACTTCGTGGCTATCTGAGGAAACCATTACCGAACGGAATGTTCCCAAGTCTATTCCAATATACAATACATCTTTTGCCATAGGCTCACTGCTCTTCCCATATCGCTGGAGTTTATGAAGAGTACCCAGCCCAAGCATCATTGTACGAAATCCAATACGAGACGATTGACTCATTTCTCAGTATATAGAACAGGCTACTAAAAGATAATTTACAGATCAGCACCATTCTTCACACTGGTGACAATACCATGCTGCATATTCTGTGTACAATTCTGCCATTGATGAACAGGATGTACATTCCTTGAGAGTATCCGTACCGCAAATATCTATCACCATTTGCACGTGATATGCATCATCGATGTTCAATTGTTGGCGCATCGCCCATAGGAGTTGATCTTCGCTGGGTGAAATAATCCCATCTTCCAGAACCATTTCAACGACGTTTCGATAATCTTGAAGGGTAGAAAAATCCCTTGAATCCAGTACTACGCCGCCTTTTTCGGCTACGATATCCGTGCCACCAGGGTCATCAACAAAAATGACAAATGAAGCAGGTTTGAGCGTATCATCACGCAGTTCAAATGAAATTCGAGCACCTTCCAGATTTGCGTAGACGAGTTTCGAAGATCGATTGATGACATTTGTGATTGAACGTGCCGTCATCTCAGCATTAGGGCCTCGTTTCCACCCGGTTGGACTGCGTTCATTATAAGCATAGAATTCAGTCCCAATGCCCGGATACTCAAGTCGAATTTCTTCTCCACCATCAAAGCCGTTTGAAACAATTGTTATTGCTGCAACTTCCGTTGAGACGATGTTGTCTTCATCGTCAAAACTGATCATCAGGGGTTTTCGCTCTTCGGCAGCAGCGTTGTAATGCCCTTGCATACCGGTCATCCATTTATCTTCAAGGCGTTGCAGAGATTGCTCTTGCTCACTAGTGAGGTTCTTTTTCCCACCGAGAACATTGGCGAGTTCCCCGGATGCCATTTCTTCTTTGAATTGCTCAATCAATTCAGCATCTCTTCGATGCGTGGGTGGTTCTGGACGACGGCGTTGTTCAACATAATTTGGGTCCGCCCATTCATGGTTGCATGAACCACATTGGAGGTAACCAGCCATGGTCGAATCTTGTGCATTTCCGCCACACCGAGGACAATCTCCTCCCTCAGTATAGCTGAGATTCTCTTTGGCCGCATCCTTGCCCTTTCGTAGGCCACCAAAACCCGCCATGTTGATTACGTAGCCTTGACTTTCTATGAATCCTTTGCTCTACTTAGATGGCTCTCGCCTTCAAGCCGTAGCGGATGATGCCTTCTTGTGCATAGATCCTACGGACGACGAGTTCCATTTCCAATTCCATGGAGAGCACTGGTTCTTCGTCGTCCACAACCAAGAATACTCCCGATGGCCCATCCTTCAAGCGAAGCAACACAGTCGATATACCACCAAGTAACGGTGCACGTATGGAGAATTCTGAAGGTGCCCCCGCTGCAGAAAGGCGCGTCCAGGATTGAACACTTCCGATATGTACCAGGGGAGTATCTTCTGCGTTGGCACGTTCCTCACCGTCCATTTGACGCGGAGGCCAGGTCATGCCTCCGGGAACCTTTTGCCCTACCAAGCCAAGACGTGATGCTGCTGCTTCTTCATATTGTGCCACGGAAACATATGCTCCTTGGCTCACATTTGTGATTTGCATCTCTTCAACCCAAGCACCTTCGATTGCGGCGTAAAATTTAGAATTGACGGGAATGTCGACATCAAACTGGGGCAACGCTACCTCTGTACCACGCTGCATCAAGACAACTGTAGCTTCATCACTGAGCAACAAATCCCATTCACAATTATCGAAGGTTGATTCGTCCGCAACCGTGATACTGGTAGATGAAATGAGTGTTTGCGTATCTATCCCTTCCGGCACGGTCACCATGGTGATCGATTGTTCACTGATACGGTGCTGAACTGCCGCCACTGCGAGTGTAGTAGCGTCGCTGTCTGCTCCAAAAACTCGCTCACCACGATGGGTGAAAGGTGATTGTACCAGTGTAAATGATGGTTCTGCGTGAAGAAGGTAACCCTTCCATATAAGCGAACTCAATTGCGGTCCCTCCCGAATACATGAACTGCACAAGTAGCGCCAGAACCTCCAACATTGTGAGTGAGGCCAATGGAAGCATCACGTACTTGACGATTTGATTCAACTTCAGAACGAAGTTGTTTGAAGACCTCAACAACTTGTCCGGTTCCTGTCGAGCCAAGAGGATGTCCTTTGGACTTGAGGCCACCACTGGGGTTGATGGTTACTGAACCTTGGTTGAGAAGTCCCTCTTCGTTGCGTGCGAATTGACCTCCTGCACCGCGTTCCGCGAATCCTAAATCTTCTGTTGCCATGAGCTCTGCTATTGTAAAACAATCATGAACCTCTGCAAAGTCAACGTCGTTCGAAGTAATTCCTGCTTGATGGTATGCACGTTTTGAAGATGCTGCAGTTGCTCGTAATTGAGTTATTGAAGGCCTGTCGTGGAGTGCAAGATGATCAGAGGCAGCTCCAGAACCACGAACCCACACGGGAGAATCTGTAAATTCACGAACGACGTGATCAGCTGCTAGGATGACGCACGAGGCACCATCTGATGTTGGGCAACAATCGTAAAGCGTTAGAGGGTCGGCTACCATGAAGCCGTTTGAGGCCTTTTCGAATGAAACTTCTTTTTGGATGTGAGCTAATTTATTCATGGAACCGTGAAGATGGTTCTTAACACTGATATTCACTAAATCATCATGCGTAGATCCGTATTCGTGAAAATGGCGTCTCGCCATGAGAGCATATGTGCCGGGAAATGTCAGACCGGCAAGCCGTTCCCATTCAGTATCCCCCGATACACCAAGCCAGTAACGTTTTCGTTCAGGGGTTAAATCGTTCATCTTCTCGATGCCACCTGCAACCACGATGTCAGCCTCTCCGCTCTTGATGGCCATCCAAGCATCTCGGAAGGCAAAGCCGGACGAAGCACACGCGTTTTCGACGCGACGTACTGGCACGCCATCCATCGCAGAGTGCTCTGTGAGTAATGCCGCAGTATTGCCAAGTTGAGCGCCGCCGAATGCAATGCTTCCAATGAAGGCTTCATCAACTTGAGAAGGGCTGAAATCTCCGTCAATGCTGCTGAAAGCACGCTCTGCCGCCTCAGCCCACATCCCTTTCAATCCGAGTGCGTGATTCCCGTACTTGGTTTGACCAGCACCAATGACGGCAACATCAACCATGAACATGCGATGGGGTGGAGGCATTTCATACACTCGCTTGTTTCAAGTGCAACCGTATGTGATTTCTTTGTTGTTTTAACCCGCAGGGTTCTTGAATAGGTTGCGCTCCCGTCGGATTATGCTACGCCAATGCAGAAGCCACGGACATTTTTCCGGAACGAATTGCCCAGTCTGTAACGACGAGGGGAAATTCATCATGAGCGATCGAGAAGCAAATTCATTGGGGCGTATACTGGCCCTCGTTTTGCGACACGCACCCGAAAAATTTGGTGTTGATATGGATATCAACGGATGGGTAAACTCTCGTGAACTATCAGAAGCGATCGCTAAGCAGCGTCGTCACTACCATTGGCTACGAGCATGGCATTTTGAGGCCATTGCAAACGCAGATGAGAAGGGACGTTACCAAGTGGAAAATGAAATGATGAGGGCCACCTATGGCCATTCAATCGAATTGGATTTGGACCTCCCAACCGATGATATTCCTGAAGCACTCTATTACCCCTGCGAAACTGACCAAGTTGAAACGCTTCTCGAATTTGGAATTACTGCAGGTGACCGAAAGAACGTTCACCTGTCACGCTCCATTCGCAACGCTATGGATGCTGGACATGTTCGTATTCACCGCCCCGCCATTCTTGAGGTGGATACCGCACGTGCTATCGCCGATGGCCAGACAATTTACAGGGCAGGTACAACTGTATTCCTCGCAGACGAAGTCCCCGGCGAATATCTCTACCAAGTCGAAGAGACTGATCCAATGATCGTTGAGACCGTTGAAGAATGGACTCGGCTCGAAGAAGAAGAGTGAATCTTAGGATTTTTGTGAGCCACAGGCTGGGCAGAAATCTAGATCTGCCTCCAATACTGCTTTGCACGTAGCGCAATGAACTTGACCGGTCATCAATGCTTCAACCTTTTTCGGTGCTGGAGCAGACGACTGCCCTAACTCGGATTCTACAAGACGGACAGGGTCAATTCCGTGTCGCTGTAATTCCTCATATCGATTTTTGTAGATAATCGCTTCTTGAAGCGCTGACTCAAGTTGCCACAACCGTTGCTCTCGTTCTTGTGAATCGGCGATGGTGCGTGCTTCTTCGACACAAACTTGCAAGTGACGCATGAATTCATCCATATTGGGTGACTCGGCCATGCCCCACGCTCGTGTGCCTTGCCTCATCAATCCTTGCTCGCAGCAACCAAGCGTCGGTATGCTCTTCAATTTGAGACCACTGGCCGTGACATGCGTGATCGTGTTGTTCTCAAATGGGGAGGTGGCCTCATCACCGAGAAAGACCGGTTGAAAACAGTCCGAACCGATGTTTTGGATCAACTTGCAGAACAATTGCATTCCTGTCTCAAAGAAGGCGTTGATGTGATTCTGGTCCATGGGGCAGGCTCATATGGCCATCTTAAAGCAAAGAAATACCAATTGGCAGAGGGATTTCTATCTGGGGTTGAATTTGAACCACTTACACAACATGAGGCAGTTACGGATGTTCGCAATGACATGCTGGAACTCAATCAGCATGTTATGGAGTCACTGACTCGTCGAGATATTTCCGCCGTAGCACTTCCTCCGCACCAATGGGCACGAGGTACTGGCCCACAGTTTCAAGGAGATTTGAGCTTCTTTGAACAAGCCCCTAAGGGCATTGTCATGGTTACCTTCGGAGACGTCGTGGACTGTGACGGGGACAAAGAATTTGGAATTCTCTCCGGAGATGACATTGTCAAACGCTTGGCTGCTGAAATCAAAGGTATCAAGCGACTTGTATTCGCCATGGGTGGTGTTGAAGGTGTTCTTGCATCACCTCCCAGCGAGGATAATCCAACGCCTGAGTTGCTTTCGAGGCTCACAAAGGATGATGTCTTTGTGGGTGAGCATCAAAGTAATATGGACGTGACTGGGGGAATCGGGTTGAAGGTTAGACGGGGTTTTGAAACACTCGAAGCAGGTGTTGAAGTTTGGCTGGTAAGCGGTGAAGTCGGCATCAGAGTTCAAGAAGCATGCATGGGCCTTCCCGTTGTTGGTACACAACTTCTGGAATCATGATTCATCGGAGAACTCTTCATGTAGCCTACGCGCTCACCCAAGTGTGGGAGCATTATGTCGGGTTATAGGATTGAGGATGTTCCAAGCATTAACCTTGATGCTGGACAGGTTGAAATCCTCTCTGAACATGATGAACATCAAGCAGCGCTCATGGCTGAGGCTCTCATTCATGTTGATGAACAGGACAATGTCATCGGACCCGTCTCTAAAATTGACGCACACCAAGGAGCGGGTGTCTACCATCGAGCATTCAGTGTACTCTTATTCAATTCAGAGGGAAAACTGCTCCTCCAACAACGTTCAAGTGACAAAGTTACATTTCCAAATGTTTGGGCGAATTCCTGCTGCTCACACCCACTTCATTCCGATGAGGAATTGAACGATGTAGACTACATTGGAACAAAGCGGGCTGCAATTCGTAAGCTTGAGCAGGAATTGGGAATTAATCCTTCATCAATTGATATTGATGATTTTGTATTCATGACAAAAATGCGTTACTCCGCACGAATGAATCCGGAATGGATAGAGAGAGAACTCGACCACATCCTGATGCTAACTGCTGATGTAGAATTGAAGCCAAATCCAAACGAAATCGCAGCGGTGCGCTGGGTTGATTTTGATGAGATGGAAGCCATGCTACTCGAAGAACGTGAACCTGATGAGGCAATTGCCCCGTGGTTTCGATGCATTGCTGCTCGCATCATGACCGAAGAATGGTGGACTCACCACCACGATCGCGACACACTTGTGAAGATGCGTGATGAAGACATTCATGACATGGGAGATGTAACACACATGCTACCAAATGCGGAAGGAGCCGACCTTTTGACATCGATCATGGAGGTCAAACCCTTGATCGAACAACGAATTGAAAACAGTTTGCGTGCATCTCGTCATGAACGATTAGGCAATGCCATGATGCACCTCATTGAAGGTGGTGGAAAGCGTATGCGGGCAACACTCCCCTGGCTTGTTGCAAAAGCAGTCGGCGATTCCCATTCTGGGCTCCTCGACATTGGTGCTGCAATTGAAACCGTTCACAGTTTTACACTCGTGCATGACGATATCATGGACGATGATGAGATTCGTCGAGGACGGAATGCGGTCCATGTTGAATATGGAATGCCTACAGCCATCAATGCAGGTGATGCAATGCTCGCAATTGCCTTTGAACGATTGGTCATGGCTGAAAATCTTGAACCAGAAGATGTTGCACCTCTTGTCAATAGAATCGCTTGGATGGTTCGACGTGTGAGCGAAGGCCAACAAATGGATATTGAGTTTGAAGAACGCCTTGATGTTTCAGAAGAAAATTACATCGAAATGATTGAAGGTAAAACAGCGGTGATGTTTCAAATCTGCTCTGAAATAGGTGCACGGCTATCTGGTGGAGGCCAAGAAACGATTGACCTCATGGCGCAGTGGGGCCTTGCATTGGGATTGTGTTTCCAACTGATGGATGACCTCATTGACATCTTATCAGATTCAGAAACATTGGGAAAACCCGCTGGTTCCGACATCGCTCAAGGCAAACGCACGTTGATGGTAATTCACGCACTTGATCAGCCCGATGGACCAGTAAAGGAGCGCTTGTTGAATGTTCTCGGCAAAGGGGAATCCGTAACCCCTGAGGGCCTCAAAGACGGTTTAGCAGCCCTTGAAGAATTAGGTTCGATTCAATATGCTCGCTCCAGAGCTGAATCCTATCATGCAAAGGCCCATGAATGCCTTGACATGTTAGGAGAAGGCCCAGCCCTCGTCGCTTTAAGAGAACTTACTGATTTCCAACTTGCTCGGATTCATTGAGCATCCAAACCTTGTCACCGAGGAATATTTCTCCCCCTGTGTTGATGCGAGCATACCACCGCGTTTTCTGCGGCGCGATAACATGGCTCAGTGCTTTGTATCGGCCTTGTAAGAATGAATCCCGTATTGTTTTACAGGGAGGTGCATCGCTCGTTATTTCGAGAATG
The DNA here is from genome assembly GCA_016778305.1 of Candidatus Poseidonia sp. Lineage (GTDB taxonomy): Archaea > Thermoplasmatota > Poseidoniia > Poseidoniales > Poseidoniaceae > Poseidonia. Next base: position 225,174 of record JADHPT010000001.1, read on the forward strand.
ACACGCTGTCCGAAGGATAGAATTGAACCAACATTGAGTTGTTCAACATCCAACCCTTTGATGAGAATGTTTTCACCAGTAGAACCCGGGTAGATCGGGTGGCCAGCATCTTGCAATTCCTGCATGACTTCCCATTGCATGAGGCATATAGCTCGCTGCGGACCACCATGATGTTTCAAATCATTTTGTCGGTCGCCAATGCAACCGTCAACGGATGAAACCTGCAATGAATCAACAGGATGTTTCGGAACACCACCGTCAGGATTGACGTGTAAACCGATGACTTGCGCCATCAACAAACCTCAATCTGAGTAGTAGGATTCGGGGTTGGGCTCAGGCTTCAATCCCTTCCTTTGACGGATTTCTCCGACCACTTTGTTGAACAATTGTGGGGGCAAAATCTCGAAACCAAGGTTCTCTGTATTCCAGACTGCTCGGCCTTGGGAGGCGGCACGGATATCGTTGGAGAATCCAAACGTTTCTGCGATTGGAATGACACCAACAACGGTCGTTACATTTCCTTCAGACGGCATGTCTTCGATAATTCCACGGCGGGTGGTAACTTCACGAGTTACTTGACCGAGCCAATCATTAGGCACCGAGATGAATGCCTTTTGCATAGGTTCTAGCAGAACAGTTCGTGCACGCATCATGGCCCCTTTGATACCGTTTCGAACGGCTGGGATGGTTTGAGCAGGTCCACGGTGAATGGCGTCTTCGTGCAGTTTTGCATCAACCAAACGGACATACATGCCTTGAACTGGTTCATCTGCGATCGGTCCTTTCACACAGACTTCGTTGAAGGCTTCAATGATCAATTCACGAGTCTCGTGAAGGTTTTGGATACCCTTGGTATCGTTTACCAGGACGTTGGATCCTTTGATTGCGTAAATTTTCCTCATGGTGTCACGATCCATACCAAGTTCACCGAACTTGTTGCCGACTTCCTTGGCATCGTTGGAGCGAACAGGTCCATCTCCGAGGTCTCCAGAACGGAGAGCAGCAACAACTTCTTCCGGCAATGCTTCGATTTCAAACATGAATCGGTTGTGGCGGTTGGGTGACTTTCCTTCAAAGGAGTTCCCGCGATTGCTTCCTTCGATACCTTCGCGGTAGACGACAATAGGCGGACTTACCTTGACCTTGATATTCTGTTCTTCCTCGATACGGTAAACAGTGATCTCAAGGTGAAGTTCTCCCATACCTGCCAAGAGAGCTTCTCCAGTCTCTTGGTTGGTGGTCACCTGAAGGGATGCATCTGCTTTTGCAAGAGAGCGGAGAGCATCGATGAACTTTGGTAGATCTTTCATGCTCTTAGGCTCAACTGCAACAGTGACGACCGGGTCAGAATAGTGGCGAATAGCCTCAAAGGGTGTGAAATCTTTGTTTCGAGAAAGCGTCACACCAGCAGCTGCGGAGCGAATTCCGGTGACTGCTGCGATGTTTCCAGCGACGACCTTTGGTACGGGGATCCTGTCACCTCCGACCATCATGGAAACTTGCTGTACACGCTCGGGCTTCGCTCCCCCGATTGCATATACTGATTCACCTTGGTTGATGGAGCCAGAATAAATACGGCCCACAGCAACCTCACCAGCGTGTGGGTCCATCCAGATTTTGGTAATCATCATAGCGAGTTCTGAGTCAGGGTCACAGGACACCATGGCTTGTCCAATTTCAGATTCGAGATCTCCGGTCCAAATATTGGGGATACGGTATGGTTGAGCTTCAACTGGACCTGGAAGTTTGGTAACCGCCATGTCAAGAAGAACTTCATGAACAGGTGCTTTGCTTGCTAATGTCTTTTGGTCTTCATTATTGCAGTATTCAAAAATTTCCTTGAATGAAATCTTTGATTTTGCCATGTAAGGGACGGTAATTCCCCAGTTGTGATAAGCTGAACCAAAGGCCACTGTACCATCATTGACAGATACTTGCCAAGCCTTCTTGAATTCTTCAGGTGCGAATTCTCGGATCAATTTGTTGACTTTCTTGATGGTTTCAGTAAACCGTGCCATCATATCATCAGGAGTAACTTGAAGTTCATTGATGAGGCGATCCACTTTGTTGATGAAAAGAACGGGCTTGACCTTCTCTTTGAGGGCTTGACGAACCACAGTTTCTGTTTGTGGCATCGGTCCTTCAACCGCACAAGCGAGGATGAAACATCCGTCAACTGCACGCATTGCACGCGTAACGTCGCCGCCAAAGTCAACGTGACCGGGAGTGTCAATGAGATTGATGAGATAATCTGTACCTCCGACACCGTGAACCATCGAAGCAGAGGCTGCGTTGATGGTGATTCCACGTGCTGATTCTTGTTCGTCGAAATCCAGCACGCGAGCAGATCCAGCCAACTCATTGGACATCATTCCCGCACCCGCAATGAGATTGTCGGAGAGCGTTGTCTTACCGTGGTCAATGTGAGCAGCGATACACAAATTGCGGATTTGTGGGAGCACGTGCATAACTTCTGTAGCTTTCTTGATATTCTCTTCTTTACGTCCCATGGATACCACCGTGTTCTCGTTGCTTTAAGCCACCGAAAAGGGGTTCTTAAGTGACTCGCAGGATAACGAACATTCAGTACACGAGTTGGGAGTCAGAAGTGACCGTCAATTCAATGACTCCGGGGGGCCCACTCCACACAATGTTGTCGTCGGGAACAATGAGTGCATTATCCCCCTCTTCATATCCAAGAACAGCTTTGACAGATCCAAAGGAGCAGTAGAGTTTAGCTCCATCTAAAAGAGATTCCATAAAAGATCGGACCATTGGTACGTCTGATGCCATCTCCTTATCGAGGATGTCAATGAAATCCGATTCAAGCAAGCGCACACCTGCGGCTGCAAAGAATACGCTGACATCATGCCCCTCAGAAACAGCACGCGCTGCACAGGCCAATCCAACAATTGATTTCATGTGGTCGATAGAGGGATCGGAAACAAAGTTCACAAAAACATGCTTGGGCATGGTTTCCAACCGAGGTTGGAGGATAATGAACGTTTGGAATATGGGTAACAAGGCACCCAAGAAATATCGAACATCTACTGTGGCCGCTAAGGCCCGAGAAAATCAACGAGCAGATGCTGCGATTCGCTCAAGTTCTTCCTTTTTACCAACGGCGTATGAAGTAACGTCGCCATCGCTGGCTTTGGTTAATTCGTTGATGATACAATTCTTGAGTGTTCGCTTGGATTTGTGTGTTCCTTGCTGCGCTCCTTTGGCAAGGTTAGCAAGAGCGACGTCCAGCCTACGTGAAGGGGAGGAGTCAACTGCCTTAGGTTGTGACACTGCACCAAATTTGATACGAGTGATTTCCTCCATAGGCGCTGCATTGCAAAGTGCATTCACGAAAATTTGAAGCGGGTTTTCGCCAGATCGCTCGGCAATTTCGTCCAATGCTCCTTCGAAGGCTTTCATGGCGCCCATTTTCTTACCGGTATATGACCCGGTTCGCATGAGTTTGTTGATGTAGCGTTCTACAACAGATAGTTTGGCTTTACCAAACCAGGCATTGGCGTGACGTCCTCCAGTGTGGGGAACGCCAACGGTTGTGAGATTGATGTAAGGTGCAAGACCTGGGTCTTTGCAGGTCACTTCGGAAGCATCCCACTTACCAAAGACATTGGTTCCTATACCTGCAATAGGTTTGACTTCAGGAGCATCGGTTTCTGCATCACTCATCATCATCACCTCAGCGGACTGGCTTCTCCTTGCGTCCTCGGACCATTTCGTCAAGGGACACGCCGTTGACTTGAATTACTTTGTAACGGACTCCGGGGATGTCACCGTATGAACGACCCATGCGTCCACCGATACCTTCGACCATGACTTCGTCGTGTTCGTCGATAAAGTTGATAGCACCATCACCAGGGGCGAAAGCCGTCAATTTATTTCCATTCTTAATCAAGGAAATCTTCACAGCCTTGCGAATTCCTGAGTTAGGTTGCTTGGCTTCGATACCGACTTTTTCGATAACGATACCCTTTGCTTGGGTTGATCCAGCCAATGGATCATGCTTGGCGCGGCTCTTGAGCATGCGCTTCTTGTATCGACGGTCAGACCATCGGAATTTTTGGCGGTCCTTTGCCATCTTTGCACCTGCGAAGAGTCCTCTACCCATCATCATCACCTATTGAAGCATTTTGCCGACTTGCCGCCCCTATTTAATCAAATCCCTCTCGGCGCTCTCATCCATGCCTCTGTGTATTGGTTTTCAACCGCCTATAATCCCCGCACACGAAGTGAACAACATTCAAGCAACGCCTCCTCGTGGAAGCGTCATGGCCTTTCGTGACCACCTTGCCGCTGCCACCGTAGAAAAGAGCGAAATTAGCCTTATTCATGAGATGCTTGAGCATTCTCAATCCTCCAACCATGCCATGACAGTTTTTGAAAACATCACGGAATGTCCGGGCCACAGATCAGCCGTGAACATGCTTACACGCGACCGTCTTTGTGCAGCAATCGGTATAGAGCCAGAAGCATATATTGACACGCTTGGATGGGCGATGACAAACCCAAGCACCCCCATCCTCGTAGATACGAAAGATGCCCCATGCATGGAAAATATTGCCGCAGATGTCGATTTGAATTTGATCCCGATACCTCATCACTGGCCGGCCGATCGAGGTCGCTATTCTTCAGCGAGCATCATCATCGCGCAGGACAATGGTATTCGAAATGTATCCTTCCATCGACAATTCTTACGAGATAAGAATCACCTTGTTGTCCGCCTCGTCCCCCGGCATCTTCGCACCATGGTCATGAACGCTCGCAGCGAAGGAAGAGAAGTTTCAGTAGCGGTTGTAAACGCCCCTGACCCAGTTGTATTGTTGGCTGCTGCAATGTCCTTCAGCGAGAACATCGACGAACTCACGATTGCTGCTGCCCTTCATGAAAAACTCTACGGAACCCCCCTTCATTTGGTTGAACTTCCAAACGGCGTTCAAATCCCTGCAGATGCAGAATACGCCTGGTGGGGCCGTATCACCCTTGAAGACGATGACGAGGGACCATATGTTGACATCACGGGGACTGTTGATGATGTCCGACAAGAACCAGTTATCGAGATTGACGGGCTCACGCACAGAGACAACCCCATTTTCCACGCGCTCATTCCCGGTGAGGCTGAGCACAAGACCCTCATGGGCCTTCCCCGAGCACCAACCATCAAGGCAGCTGTTAATGAGGTTGTCAACTGTATCGACGTCCACATGACCGAAGGCGGATGTGGTTGGCTTGGAGCAGTTTTGAAAATTAAAAAGGAAAATCACGATGATGGAATGAAAGCCATTGAAGCTGCATTTGCAGGCCATAAAAGCATGAAAATCGTCACCGTCGTTGATGAAGACATTGACATCACCGACCCTGTACGTGTTGAATGGGCCATGATGACCCGCTGGCAACCAGACAAAGACACGATTATTCTAAGCAATCAACGAGGAAGTTCATTGGACCCTTCACGTTATGAGGACGGCAAGACCTCCAAGATCGGTTTTGATGCAACCATTGACTTTGGCGTTGAGCGCGAAGGATTCATGTCCGTACAATAGGGGTGCAATCATGGTCGAAAGTCAAGACCTTTTGCAACACCCGAGGAGAAATTTAGGCAATCGATATCGTTCAACTGCTCAAAAATTCGCCAACCTCGCCAAAAAAGACCCTGCGAGGGCAAACGAAAACCTCGCGTGGGCAGAACAGAATGCACGACAGGCTATTTTACATGATTTTACCGACGAACGCAACTGGCGATGTTTAGCCGATCTCAAAGTTTTGAATCGGGACGGAGATGGCCTCCATGCTGTGCTTGAAGATGTATTTTCTATCCTCGGTAGAGATCCTGAACATCTTGACCAATTGAGAGGAATTGATTTTCTAGCAGTGGGTCAAGAATTGCTTGAGGCTGCCTTCGCCAAAGATCCACTTGACCCTGATAATTGGTGGGCCTTGATGACCTCGGCAGAAACTGAAGATGATTCGAGCAACACGTTCACCCTCGCATCTTTTGCGGCCCGATGTCGCCGCCTCAATTTTTCAGACCAACGTGCAAACATCGTATTTGGTCGCCGTATTGAGCGCATCCGAGTTTCAGGGGATGAAGACCTTTTTATCGATCTAGCACGACAATTGCTAGCTCACAGACCTTTGAATCATGAATTGTGGATGGAAATGGGGAGACTCCATGAACGACGCAATGAAATTGATGATGCATGGTCGTGTTACGACCACGTTCAACAGTTGCGACCTCATCTTACAGTTCGGGACCAATTTCTCGACCGTTTGAAACGAGGAATGGATGGAGAAGAACAACTGCCTTGGTCAGGTCCAAGTATCGAGCATCGTGATGCTTTTTTGAAAAATATGGAATCACTCACAGAGCGCATTTCAACCCAGCAAGATATCGACACTTCTGCTGTCACAGAGGATCATGACGCAGAACACGTTCATCCGGATGAAGTTCGCCTCAAATCACTGATAGAGCAAGACGATTATCAAGAGGCTTTCTTCCTTGCTCGCCGCTTATTGGCAAATGGAGAAGAATGGGCGCACCCGTGGTTGGACCAAATCAAACAAAAAATGAGTTGATCCTTTGTCCGCAAATCTACCTGTTTTTGTCTTGGGCTGGATAACGGTTGCAGGAGAAGCGCCAACCCTGATGGGAGAAGGTGGCAGAGTCCTCTTTGTTCGTCATCCCCAACGTGGTTGGGAAATCCCTGGAGGTCACCTCGAAGAAGGCGAAACTCCTGAAAATGCTCTGGCACGAGAGTTATTTGAAGAGACTGGACTCAAAGGAAGGCTTCAGCGCTGGAATACTGAATATTATCCCAAAGGATGGGTTGGCCACGTCATTGTAGATTCCACGGAACAAGAATTCTGGCAGGCGGATGATGACAAGGTCTCGCAGGTGCGATGGTGGTCAACAACGCCTCCTGTCATTCAATGGACCAAAGAGGAATTTGAAGACTTGTCCGACTGGTTCTCAAAGCCGATTTGAATCGAGTACTGTTAACGTTGCCAACCGCTTTCCCCACAGCGTTGTAGTCGCTTCATCATCAGCACATGCTTGAGCTACAGCAGCCAACATGGGATCGTCAACCTCATCGGGAGAAGCCATCAGGTCAGCGAACACTTCCATTCGCCCCATACGGTGAGCAAGCGTAAGCATGGCTCGAACCGCTGGGCGATCGGGACCCGAATATCCAGGCTCAAGATGTTCGATACACCAATTGAAAACGCCGGACAGGTCATCTGGATGGACCGAAAGGGATGGACGGTCTTCGTCGACACCAACTGGGGAAGCCTCCTCAACCTGAACGTGCATGAATGTGGCATTCATATCCTGATGCTCATAACTCAGGTCCAAAAAGAGGGACCCTGCTTCAATGGCCATTTGAGACTGCCCAGCCATGATGGCGTGTTTATGCGCATTCCAAGCGTGACGTCCAGCATCAAAATCATGTCCAATAGCATGGCGTATACGACTTGCGCCGAGCCTTGAAATCGCCACTGTTTCATGCGCATGGCCAGCCTTGCGAGAGATGTCCCCATAGACTTGCAAAGCCATCAACGCCTCACCTTGGGCGAGATGGTAGGCGGCCTTGTTAAGCAACGATAGATCGTGGTCCCGGCTTGCTTTCGCCACAGATTTCAAGCGTGTTTCAGCCCATGTCAAATCCTGCTCGGCGCCTTCAGAATCCCCCGCTTCATAGCGAACTAAACCTCGCTCCATGCGCAATCGTCCTTCGAGAGCGAGGTCGCGAGTTTCGGGATGGGTTACCACTTCAAGAGCGGTTTCAATTGCTTCAGAAAGATGGGTATCACCCAACCAACGACGACGAACAAGTGACATGACTGCCATCTCACCAGGTGTTAGAAATCCTTCAATGACTTCCAAAAGTTCAGGCGCATCGAGAAAAAGAGCTGCCTCTGCCAACGTGAGCCAAGACGGCCATCCCGATTCTTCCTTCCAGTCACTGAGAACATCTGCAGACACGGGCCCCTCTTCTCGCCATTTTGAAATCAATCGGCCGGGTCCTTCGGGTGTTTCAATTACAGTCATCGGTTCACTTCCCTCGTTCAATTCGAGCAACAGCATCTATGAATGCGGATTCAGCTGCTACCGGATCGGCTTGACCAGACCATCCTGCGGCTCCATCATGCCCCCCACCCTTGCCGCCGAGCGATTCAGAAAGACCTTCCATGATACTTCCAAGATGCAAGCCAGCGAGAACACTGGACCTCGATGCACGAACGGTGAGACGAGTTTCTCCGTGTCGATGACGGGTAACGACAACGGCATCAGCCCCAATACCCGACAGCAATGAGGCGACTCTCCCTTCGAGCGTACCTGCGGTCGAACGCAATACACGCCATGGGCCAGCTTCAGTAAGTTCAGTACGTTGCAACCCTCTCAACATAGCACCTTGGTCACTGGGGGATGGTCGTTCATCTTCCATTGATTCAATGAAGGACTGGTAGTCAATGCCCCCGTTTTCAAGAAGCGATGCTGCGATTTCAAACGAACCTGCATTGGCATGTCGGAATCGCCCGGTATCTGTGACTAATCCTGCGAGGAGGAACTCACATACTGGACCTGTCATTTGCTTATTTGCGTGGTTGAGCATGTACCTGGCAACCATTTCGGTTGTTGAACGTACATCCCACTTCAATGAGAAATCGCCTTCCTGTAACTTCCAATCATCGGTTGCATGGTGGTCGAGGATACATTTGGGTACGTTGGGCAAGTCAAGACCTGTTTGGTCGGCTGCTGCTGCATCAACGATAACTAGTGCACTGATGCTGGATGGCCATTGTTCTCTGCCCGACTTCAACAGGCGAAAAGGAGCGTGGTGAGACTCAACAAGACGTCGCGCAACGCGACCGAGATGGACGCCACATGCCATGAAGTTGGGATGGATGGATGAAAGTGCGATTGCTGAACCAACGGTATCCATATCACCATTTTTCCCAGTAATGACCGCAACGGGTCCACGGGCGGTTGCCTCACATAGCCAATGATGCAACGATTCTAAATCGTCGTTATGCAGTTGTTTCATTCCTGTGCACCCTGAAGTGAAGATTTGAGCTCGTCATAGGTTTGGACCAATTGCTTTTCACGTTCAGCGAAACGCTCGAGATGAACACGCAGTGCTGCAAGTGTTTCGGTCAGTTCAACAACGAGTGCATCACGGTCACTTACCTCGATCAGTACACCGCCAAGTTGACGATGAAGTGAGAGGTCAGCTGGCTGATTTTTTACAGCCTCAACCGTCCCCTCAAGTTCTTGGACTTGAGCACGAACGCTGCTCACTTGTTGGCGCGCGGCCTGCACTTCAGCAACGACCATTTGGAGTTGTTCGAGATGTTCCATTTGCTCACTCAATTGAAGCGGTGAGGTTGTGGTTCAAGAATGCTTGCCGAATACTTTCAGGACGGAATCTGTGGCGATCAAACCGCGCATGCGTGTATTCCACATGGCTCTCATGTCTTTGGCATGTATTTCTTCAAGGTTAATTTGAAACTGATTATCTCCGGTCCAATGCGTTTCACAATCGGTGGCTAAGCATGCTGCGAGCGCCTTGGTATCGGTTTCGATCTCCGAGGAAATCTCCAAGGAAAGGCGCCACATGTGCGTCACACTGGTGTCGATTCACTCTTCTTCGCTAGAAGTTCGTGCATCAGCCAATTCCCGTTCGTAATTCATGGCAGCTTGCTGTGCAATGAATGCCATGTCAGCGGTGGTTGCTCCATCAACTGAACGACGTAGAATTCGATTGTTTGCGTCTGAGGCACGGGTGAAGGGTTCCCAAGCGCCGCCAGCGAATGTGTGATCACATTTCTTACAGGTCCAAATGCCAACGGATTGGCGTTCGACCTTTTGATATTGACACACGGGGCATGTGTACTTGCGGGAGCGCTTGGCCATAGCCGAGCCTGCATTGCGTCGTACTGACACACCGTAGCGTGCACCGAATCGTGCTGTTGCACCTGCTTTCTGGGTTCGCTTTGCCAATCAGTTCTCCTCCTCTTTTGCAACGATCTTTCGTAGTTCAACACAGCGCGTTTGTGCCACTTCGAATATCTCGGCAAACTCGGCGGGGGTGAACACTCCTCTTAGTCCCTTCTGTAGAGAGTGGAGATGTCCTTCATCACCAAGTGTAATGTGAATGCGCTCGTCACCACCGAGTTCTTCCTGCTCTGAAGCATCGAGAACAAAGCGGCCTCCAACCCTGGTAAAAGATGCCATGATTGGCGTTCCCTTGATCTGGAGTTTGTGATCGTCACCGACATCAAAACGCTCAGCGGGAACGATTGCAGTACGCAAAGCAGCAATAGCGGCGAGCCCGCATGCATCGAAGATGTTGCCACGGTCTGAAAGAACGTGAATGTCAATCATGACACCCCAAACCTTCTCGCCAGGAACAATGCAGAGGCTTTCCATGTCAATGCAGCCTGATTCACGGATTCCACGGTCGACAACACGGCCCAGTTCAATGGATTGAGGAGAAGGAGGGCCCGGTTCATACTTCCGACCTGCAACAGGACGAAGTTCAGCTCCGCACATGAGAGAGCCTTGAGTTGGGCGGTCTGGCCACGGTGTGCGCAATTCAAATTTGACACCAGCGTAGACAACAGTTCCGCCCATGACGACCTTTGCAGATCCTTCGGCATTGTAGAGACAGTTGGTTTCAAGCGTGAATTCACGACCTTCCCAACGACCACGTCCATCAAGGCGTGCATCGTCTTCAGCAAGACGAGCGAGTTCTTGGCGCAAAAGCGTAGGGACGAGTTCGACCATCAAGCCTCACCTCCGTCATAGCGTCGGCGAAGAGCATCGACCATGATTTCATGGATTTCCTTAGCCGCTTTGAAATTGTATTCCATTGCGAGGTTGTATTCCTCAAGAGAAAGGTCGCCATCCATCTGTAGGAACGCGATTTCGCCAGTGTTGGGCAGAATACCAACGGGTAGGTCGGCCTGCCCGTAGTTGTCTTCAGCCTTGTCAAGGTCGAGAACGACTGTGTCCTCGATTTTTCCAGAGGCTACACCAACGATCATGTCACGCATGGGGATGCCAGCGTCCGCAAGAGCAACCGATGCAGCAGTAATTCCGACACAACGAGTACCGGCTTCGGCAGCAAGGATTTCAATTTCCACACGAATCTTGGAGCGGGGGTAGCGTTCTACGAGAACAACTGATTCCAATGCCTCGGCAGTCACCTTTGAAATTTCACGAGAGCGACGGTTGAATCCAGGACGGATTCTGTCGGAGGTTGAGAAAGGTGCCATGTTGTATCGAACGTCGATAACCGCTCGGTCTTGGCGTTGAATCTTACGTGGGTGTGCTTCCATCGGACCGTACACGGCAGCGACTGCAACGTTCAGCCCGTGAGTTACCATGGCTGATCCTTCTGCAGCAGGCAAAATACCTGCCTCAATTGTCACTGGACGTATTTCATCCAATTTGCGACCGTCAAGTCGACTTCCGTCGTCGTTTAGTAATTGTACATCTCCATATCCACCCATCAAGCATCACCTTTTGTTGTCTGTTCCATTTCTGAAAGAATTGTTTCGAATGCTTTGCTGTGGCCATATTCAGCGACCATTTGCAGGGCCATTCGAGCCCAAGCGATGCCGTCTGCATCACCATCGATCCAAACACGGCCGTTTTCTCCGACCATAATTCGGCAATCACATGCCTCTCGCATGCGTTGTAAGAGTGCGTTATTGTCCCCGCGTACCCGATCGATGTGTTGTACGGGGATGCTCTCGACCGTTCCTTGGTTCAAGCGTCGTAGACCGACACCTTTCATCGTCAACACGACGTTGTGGCATTCGTCCACTTCTTGGACACGAGCCAAAACAACATTGCCAACATCCATGTGTTGGCGTGCTGCTCCAAACTCAACTTTCCACGGAGCGAGGGACATAGGGAGGAGGCCTTGGAAGGCACCGTTGATATTCATGAACCATAGGTTGTTACGAACTTCAGCCACAGTAGCGACAACAAGGTCTCCCGAGCGTGGCATGTATGCGGCATTGATTGGGTCAATGGATACGGTATTGTTTTGTTCTCGCAACCAACCTAGTTGGGTTGCAATCATTGATTCTTCAGCGGTAACAATTCCGCTTCCTGCTCGCTTCCCGGCGGATGGTCCGATGACCATACCCGGGGTCACGAGGCGCTGCTCGGCGCCGGTCTGACCTTGGGACATTCTTTTCTCTCCAAACCCGCCGAGCCGCCGACCCATGATAAAGGCCACCCTAAGGGGCACACGTTCAACTGTTGAGTTCTTTGACTTCAGCATCTGAACTACGACGCATCACTTGACCAATCAATTCAGCCTTCATCCCAGCAGGGCATTCGATGACACAAGCCCAGGACCCGTCTTCAAGCCAGCCTTCTTTTTGTTGATAGGCGAGGAGCTCTCGGTGAACGCTACCGTATGCAGAGCCGGGCACTTTGAAGGCAAGACGAACGGTTTCGAAAGAGAGCGGAATCAAGGGCTTCAATTTAGCAATCGCATCCTTCACCTGCTCCTCGAGCCGTTTGAATGGATCTACCGAATAACGTGATTCATCCAATGCTAATTCCAACCGAGTCTTCGGGTGCGGCGATTTGGTTTTCGGGTCAACTGCTTGGGAGTGAATGTGGTGGATGATTTTCTGACGCATTTGCTCCACCATATGCTTGCGTTGAGCCGTTGTAAGTTGTATGGACCCCTTTGCGAGGATGGTTTGAGTGATGACGGTGATGTCTTGTGTACCAAAGACACGCTCAATGGCATCCTCAGTGGGGCGTTCACCGTCCCGTGCATCGTGAAATACTTCGTCAATAGCGAGAAAATCATCAATTTCTACCGATGTAGAATCTTCCTTGAACGCCTCAACGAGGGCTGGATCGACGAGGACTTCGTAGCGTTTGCCACCTTTCTCAAGTCGTGCAAGAACTGAATCGTCTAAACTAACCATGGAACCCCTCACTGTGACATGAGAGGTAGCGTGTATGAACCTAACCCTCAGTCTTCAAGGGGCTTGAGGCGGTCAATTTGCTTGTTGACTTCGCCCCGGTCGAGAACACGGTATCCGTTTGAATCAACAACAGTGACTTCAACTGCGTCACGGTTCAATTCAGCATCGTTGGCTGAACGAAGCGCCTCGAGGCCAAGTTTCATGGCTGCATTGAGCGTCATGTTTTCCTTCCAGTTATCTTCAAAGAATTCGATAACTGTATTGCGTCCACTGCCGATAGCACCGGCATGGTAGGATTGGTATGCGCCTGACGGGTCGGTTTCGTAGAGGTGAATACCGTTGTCATCAACGCCACCAATAAGCAAGGCTGTTCCGAAGGGTCGTGAACCACCGTACTGGGTGAAGGATTGCTTGAAATCGCACATTTTCTTGACCAGGACATCGACAGGAACCGTAGCACCGTAGGTAATACGGTTTACCTGTGCTTCGACACGAGCACGGGCGACAAGTTGACGCGCATCAGCAACAAGGCCAGATGTGGCAATTCCTACATGATCGTCAACCTTGAACATTTTTTCAATGGATTCCGGGATGATCAAACGACTGATGATGCGCTTGTCACAAACAAGAACAACTCCATCCTTGAATTTCAAACCGGCTGTAGTGGTGCCCCGCTTGACTGATTCGCGTGCATATTCCACCTGGAACAATCGTCCATCTGGGCTAAATGTTGTAATTCCGTGGTCGTATCCTCTTCCGCTTGGTTGCATTGTATAACCTCATTTCCTTCGTTCGGGTGACACTTTATGAGCATGAGGGTCAATCGGGATGATGCCCTCCCCAACACACGAAACTCCCCGTCTCGTATGAACCCTTTCTTGACAACACGGTCTTGAAGGAGGAATGACCAGGGGTGAACATGCGAGTTGCAGTACTCTCCTCAGGGGGAAAAGATTCAGCTGCAGCATGGTGGTGGGCCCAATGCCGAGGCTGGACTGTAGTCGCACTTGTTACCGTCCGGATAGAAGGTGACGATTCACCAATGTTCCAGATACCAAGTACGCATGTCGTTGAACAACAAGCCGAACTCGCAGAGATTCCTTGGATTTCTGTTTCAACATCAGGAGAAACGCCCCAGGACGTTGACGATTTAGCAAAAGCACTCGCCTCTTTAGACGTCGATGGTTTCGTTTCAGGCGCCTTGCGTTCCGATTATCAAAAATCAAGGTTAGAACGAATGGCTGAATCCTTGAACCTCATCAGTTGGACCCCTCTATGGCATCAAAACGGCTACTCGCACCTGCGAGACATGGTGCAACATGGATTCAAAATCATGCTCACTGGAATCAGCGCAGAAGGTTTGGATGAGAAGTGGCTCGGCCACACACTCACGGTTGACTCCGTAGAAGAACTCAATCGGCTCGCTCAGCGGTACAGGTTTAACGTAGAAGGTGAAGGTGGAGAATACGAAACGCTTGTTCTATCGGGGCCTCACCATGATGGGGAGATCGTCGTCGAGGCAACTTCTCACTGGGACGGTGTGCGTGGAATGTTAACCATTCATTGAATCGCTGCACGTGCGAGTGCAACGGCTTCATCGACCAATTCTCCGGCCACACCGACGTGATTCAAAGGATTGAACATCGCTTCCAATTCATCAGCGGTAAAGGCTGCTGCGATTTCAGGTGTGCGACTGCAGACATCAATGAGTTCCTCCTTCTTGTCAACAGCCTCAAAAGATGCTGCCCTGAGCACTTCATGAGCTTCGTCGCGTGGCATACCATGGTCAACAAGTTCAATCATTACCTTCTCGGCCATGACCAAACCTCGTTGAGAAGCGATGTTCTCAAGACATCGATCGGCATCAACCCACATATTCTTGAGAACATCTCGCGTCTTCGCCATGACGTCTTCACACAGAGCAGATGCGTGGGAAAGCGTGAAGCGTTCACTGCTCGAGTTCGCAAGGTCACGCTCATGCCAAAGAAGAGCATTTTCGTACGTTGGAATAATGAAGGCCCGAACAATTCGTGCGAGACCGGATGCATTTTCCGATTTGATTGGGTTCTTCTTGTGAGCCATGGTGGACGAGCCCACTTGTTTCTCAATATCGAATCCTTCACCCGCTTCAGCAAGTTCTGAACGCTGTAGGTTTCGGATTTCTTGAAGGATTTTCTCACAAGATGTAGCAACATTCGCCAGCCAGGACACGTACTCAACATATCGGTCACGACCGACAACTTGTGTTGTTGCAAGGGGAACTCCCAATTCGAGATGGGTCAAAATTAATCGCTGCAACTCCCTTGCATGCTCGCCTTGTGCTGCACCTGTACCAACTGCGCCAAGGAACTTACCGACAGCGATTCGAGGAGATGCCTCATCGAGACGGACCAATTGACGACGGAGTTCATCCAACCACACGGCAGCCTTCAAGCCAAAGGTGATGGGGACTGCGGCTTGACCATGCGTACGACCCAACATAACCGTGTCACGCTCACGCTCTGCCACTACGGCACATATCTCGATCAAGCCGCACAATTGTTCCCGCAGGAGAACCATGCTGTCCCGCAATTGGAGGGCAACTGCAGTGTCAACAATGTCATTTGAAGTTGCCCCGAGGTGAATGCACCATCCGGCCTCTCCCGCTGCTTCTGCCATTGCTTTGGTTAGAGCCATGATATCGTGCCGGGTTTCTGCTTCAATTTCTGAGACACGTTCCTTTGTGACAGATGTGGGATTTGATATGGCCTTTACTGCATTATAATCTTCTTCAGTTACACGACCTAATTGCCAATGAGCCCATATGAGGGCACGTTCAACCTCGAGTTGGCGTTCATGCCGTCCCAATTCGGACCAAATGTGTTTGAAATCTTGAGAACCATATCGGTAATCCAACGGACAGAATGCCATAGATCAAGGCAGAAGCCTCGCTTCATCAACCTTACCTTCCATTCCTTTGAAATTTAAGCCGCAGGAGGACCCTTACCGTCCTCAGTTTCCACCTTGCTCATGACCGTACGAATGAGAACGAACGCCAATACTGAGGATACAATAAATGAGAATCCGACCCAAGAAGACAGGTCATACCACATCAAAGCAACACCGACAAGGGACGCATAGGCAACCAGTTGACAAAGCCCAGAGGCTAAATCCAATTTACGGATGCGCTCTTGAGGAAGTGATTTCTCATGCTCCAAAAGGAACGTGTAAATCAGAAAATAAATGGCTTGGAAAGGAAGAGCAACTGCAATAATTGAAAGAGCAAGTTCTCGAATCAACTTCGGATTTTTATCCTGCTCAATCCCCTGAAACAACATAATCGCCGTATTTGTACCGAGCAGGGCCGCCATGATGGTCCAGCGCTTATCCTGTGAAGATGTGCGACTTTCGACATTCACAGATTCTTCGCTCATGGAATCTTGCTAAGAAAGAAGGGGTTTGATACTTGCCGTAGCGAACGAGCGAAGAATACGAATTCAGAAGGAAACTGGATTCTGCGTTATGCATCAATTACCGAACAGTCGAATGACCGTTCCCGTGATAGCAGCCACGATGAGCAACAAAACCATCATGGCAACAGGACCGTACTGGTTTTTGTCTTCAAGCGCAGTACCGAAGAAGCCGTCACGCGTGATTGCCTCTGCGAAACTGCCTGCTTCCTCAAACTCTGGGAGGGGGCGACGAGGAATTCTTTCTCCGTCTCGAAGTTCACCGGCCATGAGGATGGCAGGGGGACAGAGGTCATAGCATTTTTGAAGTCACTGTTCAAACAAAACACTCATTCACCTCTGCCGATGTTCACCAATTATGGGAAGACTGGAAATGGACCTCAAAGGCCGCCATATCCACCTGGCGGTAGAAGGCAGTACGGGTGGCACCACGATCGGCCTCCACTTTGCCGCTGATACGATTGCAAGCGGCCAACGTGTCTTGTGGGCGTCCACGGAAATGCCAAACCCTTCGAGGTTTTCACAATTATTTGAACACCTTTCACTCGTTGAGTCTTCGCGCTTTCATGCCATGAATTTTGGTGGAAGATTTGACAGAGCCATCGATGCGCTTCTCGAAGCTGCGACATCCTTGCCGAGCGTTGGTTTGGTTGTTCTTGACGATTGGTGTGAGGCATCGGGACGTATTCCCAAAAACAGCCTTGATCAAATTTCACGATTCGGAAAGGAGGCTCCGTCACATATTTGCATCCTTTTAATCTCAAAAGGAAGCATTGATGCAAGCGGCAACACTGACGAACCCATCATAGCAAGGGCATCAGAACAAATGGACAAAAACGGATACGAAATTTGGCGCTTGTGGAGGGCGAAAGAGGGCCCACATCGAACGCTTGATTGCGCAGGAAAGATTCATCATCTCAAACTTGATGATTCAGGCATCAAGGTCTGAATCTTCATCTTCACCGAGAAGTTTTGCCATTTCATCAAGTGCATCATCATCGGGTTCATCAAATTGTTGTGGATTTCTTGCACCACCCTCCAGAGTATCTTCACCTGCGATTTTTGGAGCGGAATCATTGAGCATCGTCGTCCGGTTTTTCATGGCTCGTTGAGAGATAAACCAGACCATCAAGGCCAGTGTGAGCGCTGCGAGAAGATAAGAGATGTTTTTGGTCGTTTCCGGCTCCATAAATCTGGTATGTTCAATTTTGCTTTTGATAGTTTTCACCAACGAATGGCACAAACCTCACTTTTCGCCAACCCAATCTAACGGTCGTGCAAGGTGGCGACGCGCATCAGTTGATGGTTCAACCCATCCTTCAAAGGGAGGAAGAGCGACGATATCAATCCAACCATCTTCAAAACGGCGTCGGCATGAAGGGCAGCGAAGACCTTGGTTGGTGCCCATCGATTTCAATCGTTGCCCACAATCCTCACAAAGTGGTCGTTGCTTTTGACGTGGTCCGTATGAAGTGACCTTCATTTGTTCAATGTGGAGAACGCCGTGTTGGTCGATCAAACCGCGTACTTGGAATCTGTCACCTGGAATCAACCAACGAGCCAACTTATTCAACGGGCCACCCTCGTAAAATGCAACCATCGGCCCTATATCGGTATCAAGCCGGGCATGCTTTCGTTGTGGGTGCACCTCAAGAGCGAGAAGTTCCGCCTCAACGGGCGTTCCAAGATGGTCACCAGATGCTTGATTGGTGAGAAATACACGAAGGGATTGAATCTCTTCAGTACCGTCACTGCCAACGAGGAGACTCGCAGCTTTTCGAGCACCGTCAGATGTCCTTGCACGTACACCAAAGAGAACCGGTGACTGTCCCCGCGGTGCAATCAGACTCGTGCCCTTCCGAGGATCACGTGAAAATATGATTTCTGGCCATGCATCAATTTCATGAATCATACCTTCATCAATCATTCTCGGAAGCAAATAATTCTGAGGTTTCCGCCACGCAATGGCCTCATATGTTATTCTATCAGAGGGCCAAGAAATGGCGGCAATAGCCCCAATTTGACCACGCCCACCCCATGACCTTGTTGCAACGGGCGCTTCTTCAAGCGTGACTTCTTCACGAACCGCCTTCCGATAATATCCTTCATCAGGTTTGGTGGAAAACCAAACCATGCCAGGCGAAGAAGTCACTTGGACACGCGAGGACATCGTAGAAGGCGAGACAAAACCACCAAGTGGTTCAATCACCGAGGACCAGTAGGCATCAAGAATAGGAATCAACGTAGATTCATCCTCGCACCTGAGTTCAACAGCGAGCGCTGCATTACCACGCGTCCTGTTCTCTGCAAAAGGCCACAATCGAACCAAACGAGGCTGACCCACTTCAACCCAAGATGGAAGTGACTGAAGGAGTGAATCAAAGACTTGCGTCGTGCAACCCCCACCCAAATAGTCGGTATCGTCAAGTCCCAGCCAGCCCATAGATCTCCCTCAGGGTTGGAATCGATCACCGATATCTGATTCATCTAAGATTCGTTCAACGGCATCAGTAAGTCCTCGGTATTGATTGACACGAAATAAACGAAGACCTTGTGACCATCCCGCTCCCATGTCTGAACGTCGATCGCCAACCATGGCGTCAAGTGGATGGGCAGCCACTGGTTTTTCCCCCCACCAATCAACGTCGAAATGTGGAATTTCATGAATGTGGCTACCGTGCTCCAAAGAAGGAGTAGCGGTATCGCGCAAGAGACTTCGACCAAGAAGCAACATGCCCGGCATGGGTTTTCGACACTGACAGCCATCCTCATATTTGTGCGGACACGTAATGATAAGGTCGATACTTGCGTCTGGATCGTTGAATTTCAGGGCGTCGAGAAGAGTTGTATGAATCTCTGTAAGACGATGATGGTCCCATTTGCCTCGTGAGATTGCTGACTGGTTGGTCACCACACAAATCAGGTAACCAGCTCGGCGTAGTGCGCCGACACCTACAGCTGCACCTGGAAGCAATTCAAGCTCCTCAGGACTGTTAACGTATCCTTGCCGACCAAGGTTAAGGACACCATCTCTATCAAGGAAAACCAAAGGGTGAGCATCCACATCTTGAGGCAATGCATGGGTAGACCACTGAACGTAGGCACCCCGCATGGTCTTGGGAGACCACGGCCACACATGGCCTTTGCCAATGTTTGGAGACATTCATAGGAAAGCAGGGGCTGGAGTGGCATGTGCTGATGGAGTCGACGACCGGGACGCTGATCGGCGCGATCGGCATGGGTCTCCTTGCTTTATCCTGGTTGGCAAGAAAGCGACCAACCCTTCGAGTTGCCCAAATCGGATGGGTCTGTGTAGGTCTTTACTTTTTCAATCAATCATGGGTATATTTGGGTCATGATGATATCATTTTAACCGTCATGTGTGCACTCACGCTACCGCTCTCGGTGGCGATGGCGTGGTGGGAAGACAAGGCGACTGAACAACAAAAAAGCGCTATACTGTGGGCGAGAGGGACGGTTGCATTCGCAGGTGGACCCTATCTTCTGATCGCATACGTCCCTTATCTCAGCGTTTTTGCGATTTGGTTTGTAGCAACCCAATCGGCGTGGTTCCTTGGATTTTCAACGGGACAAGAAATTGAGGTCGGCACGACTTGGGTCAATGCCAACTCGGGACGGGTTTCATGGGAGAACTGGGACGGTAATCGATGGTTTTCAACTGATTTTACAGGGGAATATGCCTTCCAATCCGAACTCATGCTCGCCGACGGGACGATGATTGGAATTAATTTCGTCTTAGCCTGCACGGCACTTCAATCAATGGTCCTTTTCATCGGGGCAATTTCAGTCTTGGACTTGCCGTGGAAAAAACGTCTTCGAGCATTGCTTCTTGTGCTACCACTTATTCATGCTCTCAATGTGTTCAGAAATGCTGGCCTCATTTGGATGCACATGACGTATACACGATGGGATTTGTGGGGATTGAGCGTTTTTGAGTTCGGCCACACCTACATCGCTCGCTTTGTGAGTTTATTCGCCATGTTCCTCATAGCACTCATCATGTTTGAAATTCTTCCGAGCATGCATCGTAATATTATGAGTCTGAGTGAACCTGTCTTTGGGAAGAAACAGCGGGCATAGGACTCTCAATTCCAAGCCATTCAGTCCAGAGGATCTTTCAACCCTCAATGCATGAAGAATTGAGTTATTCAAAGCGATGAGAAAGCATTAGGTTGGTATGTCCAACGCAACGAACCCTCGGGAAGAACTGCATAATGAGCCTTAATTCTAGGTTCATTGGCGACACGATTGTGATACTCAACCAATTGAGGATAATCTGCTAAGATCGATTTGTGGATACCATCAAAATTTCCAGAGAACAGCCCAAAGACATGCGTGAAGACTTTGAGATCTGCGATATTCATGGTCGGTGTGCTTGCAATCCATCCTGTTGAGGATTCAGAAATTTTTTCCTGAAGCAGTGTTAGACTCTTTGTGCCTTTTGCGTCAGCCTCGAACAAGGCTTCACGCACGCGTGTTCGCTCCTCTTTATCATCAATTGAAAATGTCCCGTCAAGAATACCTGAATGTGGCCCGATGCCGTCAAGGAACTCATTGACCTTAGCCGCATGATAAGGATTGGCTGGAATCAAATCACACATATTGCCCAGGTACCGCAAAATGGCAATGGATTCAGCGAGAGGGCCATCAGGTGTCTGGAGAAGAGGCACCATGCCCCAAGGCAAGGTTCCGTCGTTTTTCATCTCAGCAAACATCGTTCCGTCAATGGCTATGTCTTCCCAGTCAAGATTGGCGAGCGTAAGTGCAACTCGTGAGGCTTCTGCAAGGCCCGGTATGGGCCAATAATAGAGTTGATAGGGTTTTGATGTCATGATTCTTCCTCGTACTTCCCAGCAGAGGTTCCTATTCAATCATTGTGGAGGTGCGCCATGATAGCATGAACCTCCTGAGTCTCAAAATCATGTCAGGAACATGAAGGTCTTCGCTCGATGCTAGCCCACATATTCAGACTCAACGACTGCAATGGCTTGTGAGTTCTCGGCTTGGAAAGAATGATGCCAGCGTTCTTCGTGGCTCTACCATGCACCCCGCCCTGGCACCGTTTACCTTTCCTCGCGGTTCCCGAACGGTCAAAAATAGATGTGTTCTTGCTGCGATGACCAATAAACAGAGTCACGACGATGGACGCCTATCGGATGAAGAAATTCGGTGGCTCACCATGCGAGCAGAAGGTGGCTTTGGTATTGTCACGACGGCGGCGGCAAACGTAAGCGAACAGGGGAAAGGATGGGATGGTGAGTTTGGAGTTTGGTCCGACCATCACCTCCCCGGCCTCACTCAATTGGCTGCTCAAATCACGAAGTACGAGAGCATTGGTTTGGTGCAATTATTCCATGGTGGGATGAGAGCGCCTGAGTCCATTACGGGGGTTCAGCCTGTTTCTGCGAGTGAAAACGGGGGACGGGGGATGAATGGTACTGTAAGTCGTGCCTTGCGCGGTAAAGAAATTGAAGCCATCATCCTTGATTTCGGGATGGCAGCTGCTCGGTGTGAACGTGCTGGCTTCCAAGGAGTTGAGTTGCATGGAGCACACGGCTACCTTATCGCCCAATTTCTCGGTGCGAAAACCAATCGCAGAACTGACAAGTGGGGTGGAAGTCTCAGCAATCGATGGCGCTTTCTTCAATCCATCATTCGCACGGTGCGTGAACACACGAGTGATGATTTCCTTGTGGGTCTACGCCTTTCACCCGTCCTTACTTCGGCAGGTTTTGAAATTCATGATGCTTTAGAAACCGTTGAGATGTGTACCAAAACGGAACTTGATTTCATCCATGTCTCCTGTTGGGATATTGATGAAAGTGTTGAACATGAGGGCCATGTAAGGACCTACACTGAATGGTTTGAGCATGTTCTTGACGGGCGAATGCCTCTGGTTAGCACCGGCATGATATGGAATGCTGATGACGCTCAAAAAGCAATTGATCAGGGAACTGATTTTGTCGGTGTCGGCCGTGTTGGAATTGCCCATCCCAATTGGCCGGATTATCTCGAGCGTGGTTCAATTGAACCGGTAAGACCTCCGTTTTCACCGGATCATCTCACTCGCGCAGGATTGAGTCCAACATTCATCAAATACATGCGAGCTTGGGACGGTTTCGTAACTGAGTAACAACGCCCTTGCCGCGATTCGAACGCGGGTTCCTGGCTCCGGAGGCCGGGGTGATATCCACTACACTACAAGGGCAGTCTTGCCACGGTGTAGAGAGTATGGAGTTTTTGCTCAGATTTTCGGGGACCAGGGGTCCATTGGGTCGTCACGGGTCCATAGATTGCCACTACCCGAGGGATGTTCGATTGTTTCTACACCATCAAGGATCATGCCCATGAGGTCTGTATCGGGTGCGTCCATGATCGGTTGAAGGGCAATGTTTGTTGGTGCTGGTTCAGGCAACTCGTAGGATAATTGCTGGGGATTGCTTTGAGAAGAAGGTGCTTGCTCTGAAATCATAGGCTTGCTTTCATCAAACATCGTGTTTGCTTGTTCAAATCGTGCTTCATCATCCCATTCCTTCATATCCACTGCTTCGGGTTGGTTTGAACGCATGAAGGCGAATAAGAGGCCGGCAAGGAGGATAAAGACCAAACCTGCAGAGGCATAGAGAATATCATTTGAAACACTCGCAACGATGTCAGCGTTATCCCCTACACCGTCACCATCAGTATCCTTGGATTCGTCTGGATTGTCCGGGAAGGCGTCTTTTTCATCTGGTACACCGTCTCCATCACCGTCAAATGCGTCAAATGTCGTCTCACAAAGGACCAGAAGCAATTCAAGTTCTTCCTCATCAATATCTTCGTCGCCGTTTGCATTGATGGCTTCAAAATCATAGGAATTAGCCCATTGATGCCCCTCAAGGGATTGGATTGTCACACGTTCTCTTCCTTGAGAAAAGGCATCAAAAACATGCACTAATTCGGGTTGGCAAGAACATCGGTGTTGTAGATATTCACGGTACTCAATGACTTCATCACCGTTCAGATCCATTTTGTTTCGGTCGTCAGATGATGCATCAATATTGTTGATTTCAGAACCTTCTAACAGACCCGTGGCATCAAGGTCGAGTTTGGTGAACATATTTTTCGCATCTTCGGAACAACCGACGACTTCAGTTGGTTCAACCGGTTCAACTGGCTCGATTGGGAAATCTGTTTCAACCCATCGCGCTACCAAACCGAACTCTTCAGCGTCGCTAACACCACGTATCGTGATATCCATTCGGCCGTTCATTGGAAGTTCAAGGGTGACCACGTGATTGGTCCCTGACATTCCTCCCTTAATGGTGACGTCAGAGGTATCGGTATCAACTCCTGCACCTGGGCCAGGCCGGCCTCCACCCGTGAAAATAACCTCATATTGAACACCATCAATAAGGATCTGAATATCTCCTGAACCCCCATAGGTTTCCACTTGGAAGTACTCTCCTGGTTCAGCAAGCATGGAATAAAACTCAATGGAACCGTCTTTTCCAACGCTGATGCCATCAAGTGGTTCATCGTTGAAGAGTTCAATGGGGATTCCATCGTAATCCCAAACATAGCGGTCAGCAAATTCAGCGACGATGTTGACGCCAGTGAATGCGGAATCGGTGGTGAGTAAGATGTACCACCAGCCAGGCGTAGGGTCATTGAACGCAATTCGATCTTCAGCACCCTCTGATGTCGAATGGTGTTCGTAGGTAGATTTGGTAGGTGCTTGATCCAACCTCATGAAAAGTGCAGCTTCACCTGCTCCATCAGAGAGGTCAATAATGAGGCGTTCGGTATCTTGAGGGACATTCACTTTGAAGTATTGTGAAAGACCCTTGTAGCCGCTGATCAAGCCATATTCAACACCTGGAGTAAGCGTAATTGCATCATCAGGCTCGACGTTATCTGGAGGGTAAACAAAGTCTGCGACGATGGTAAACTCACGAGCGTTGCGGAATGAATATGCGGTGATATAATAGAGGCCGGGTTCGACATCAAAGAGGTGAACTTCTTCGTTATTTCCTTGATTGGTTGACCAGGCTTCAAGGATGGGAGTTTGCTCTTTGCCATCTTCATCAAACTCTACCGGTTCTTCATTTCCCCACCATCCTGTTGGAGTAGGTGGACTGTAGTAGGAAATCCCGATGTCAATATTGCCCATGCCTCCATAGGTTCTGACACGCAAATCTGCAAGAGGTTCTGTAACGTTGACATAGTAATAATTCGCACCAATATCTCCATTGCCGCTAAAGACCTCTTGATTGGTGACAGGGATACTCTCCATGAGTTCGGTCATGTCGTCAAGGGTCGGTGGAGGGTCGGCAATATCCGCATCTAATTCGATAATCAAGTCAGTGACATCCGTGTCCAGAACCATCGTGAACCACATGGTGCCTTCATCGGGCCATGACCATTGATTGAAAATAAAACCAAATTGGGCTTCCACAACGGAGTCGTGATTCCACTCGTCAGGAATTTCTTGGGATTGGCTGTAGAGTGTGTAAGCAGTCATTGATTCAAAATCATCAAACTTGATCGAATAAGAAGACCATGATAGCGTACGTGTATATTCTTCGATTTCAGTGAAAAAGAGCAGCGTATCGCCAGCAGATGCCTCGTCGAGGTCATAGGAATCACCAATGAATAACTCAACGGCTTGAGCGACAATACTCCCGTCGGGCATAACCCAATCTGCGCCTTCAATGAAACCTTCTCGGGTGCCGCTATCGAATTCATCGGTAGTGAGGTCTCCTTCGCCTTCCGAAAAGCTCCAGTGTGAAATTAAGTCCCAAGTATCAACAGGCGTAGAATCGGATTTAATCGAAATTGAGATATTGTCCATCAAGCCTTCAAAATAATTGCATTCACAACCCGCCCCCATGCGTGCGAGATAGAGTTCATCACAATCTTCTCCCGATGTAAAGCAGTCGTTTGAACCGAAATCACCGACCGGAATCGTTGCTTTGTCAGCACCAAAGGTACCAGCAGATTCTCCGTTGATGAAAAATTCCCCACCAACACCACGCTCAAGGCGAACTTCAACGTGAGACCAAGTTTCAACATCAACGGACATGTTGGCATTCGGGTGTTTGGAAAGACTGTATTCTGATGCATAGGCAAGAGTACCCTCGTTGAGGTACATGCCCCAACCGTAATCACCTTTCATCATGATGAATTGAATGTTTTCATCGTGATATGGAAAAACCCAGGCCTCAAGTGAAAGATGAGTGGCATTTGTCACATTCAGGTGTTCATCATGGCCGCTCACAACATGGTCACCATCCCCATTGAAGCGGAGAGAATAGTCGGCGCCAGGCCCGATTTCTACGATTCCATAAACTGGGAAATATTGAGGGTCATTCTCCAAATCATTCCATGTCCCGGGCATGATGTTACCCATATTGGTACTCGCGATGTGAACATAATCTTCATCCCCACCAGCAGAAGGTTGTGCTTCGCCCCAGTTACGATAGAGGAAGGGTGTCCCGTCATGCCAGCGGTAATCGCCTTCTCCAGCAAGGTCTGACAAACCGGTCCAAAGGTGACGGGATTGGTTGTCCCATGATGCAAAGGTGTCAAAGAGCCACGTGTTTTCTGTTTCATCATCAACAGTGGTCAAAAATCCATCAAGCGATCGAGCGTAGGAAGCAGAATCTTCCCACGATGCTGCAGAGAGCAGATGATACGTGTTGTTATTTTCAGGATTAACGGCGGTGTGAAGCACCTCGATGCTATCGGTTGCTTGAGATTGAGCAGACCCAAGCATGGGTGTTGCGAGGCTCAAAAGGAAAATGAAAACGATGCAAAGTGACTTCTTCATGGTGGTGACACATCTACGGTCCCTTATCAAAAAATTGGTTCAACGATTGAACAAAAAGCGAGGATTCACCGCTTATTGTAACTTTTTCCCACCAATGCGAAGATCCGTCTGAAGTGGCATTTGGTGTTCCCAGGCAAATTCTTTCACAATACGCCATGCTTTCTCAGATCCTTCATAATCCTTGACATCGATGATCTTATTTCGAGTGTTGGCTTTGAAAGCTGCAACTGGCTCTGCATTGCGGAAGACAAGGTACGCCGAACCAAAACCAAATCGTTCCTTCATAATATCAGCAAAATAAGGAGCGATTGGATCCGATGGTGGAAGGACGAAATCTCGTATCGAAGGGATGTTACGGGCTTCCTCAAGCAATTCTTTTCTCCCCCAGCAAACCTGGTGGAAATCCTCGATTAAGAAACCCTTGACCAGTGTTTCATCTTCTTCAAATGAGTTGAGGACGACTTTCAATTCTTCAGGTTTGAATGAGGGCCCCGATAATTGAGTCAATTGTCGAAGAGTGATCACGGGATATTGCTCTACGAGTTTGCGAATAAATTCCTTTCGTAATTCTGCCCTGTCCACGTTTTCAGGGACGAAGACACTTCGGAATCCACCACGGTAATCTTGGACGATGTGGCCCGATCGTATCAAAGGTTGAATCAATTTTCTAAACTCAGACTGGGAAAGTGCGTGTCGTTCTTTGAAAAGATTCGGATCGGAGTGACCGCTGAAAAATTCGACAATGTCCCACAATTCTTCGTCCGCTGCTTGATTTCGTATCGCCAGTATTTCTTGGAAGTGTTCGTAAGAAGCCCAAACTTGGTGCCCTCGTAAATTGACACCTTGGTGAAGACGATTGGCACTCGCCATACTTTTGAGGTCTACACGATAGAGTTCACAGCGCCCTCGCAAAGCAAAGTCATCACGAATTTCTGTGACTTTCTTCAGGGCTTGGAGTTCGTTTTCATGCCGTGTTGACTGATGCAAATGATGGCGGTGGAACAGAGCACGTTCGGCTATTTCCCGGGGTTGTGGGTCGACGACTGCCCCACGAATCATTCGCTCTCCAGTCACTTTGAATCCAATACCCCCCAGAGCACTTCTCGTAGCATCATCAATGTCACTTATTGGCTCACTGTTGAAATTCGAAAGCACTGCCACGTCAACCAGTTGCGCAGCGTGGTTATTCAGGAGGACATCAAAGGCCTTACAGAACTCATCTAAATAGGCGGTTGGAACGTGTAAATCTTTGATTTCAAGATAATCATTAACTTTGAACATCAAAACCTTTCCAATGGGATCAACACCCTTGAAGATCGGGAGATACCAACCACGATCAAGGACACTGCGAACTTCCCAAATAAAGCGAGATACATAGGGATCTGACTGTGTTAGGATTCGTACACTGCGATCCTCTCTGCGAGGGCGTTGTAACAACTCAACTTCATCTGGAGCACAGAAGAAGGCCTCGGGTTCTGGAACCAGAGCCATCACACGAGCAATACGCTTGTCTCGTTCAAGGTTCATGAGGGCAATCGTCAATTCTTCAAAACTACGAGAGACATAGAATCTCAAGGTACTAGCACGGACTGGACCCATACGGCGTATGACTTCTTCTAGAGCGTCTTCAAAGGACATTGGAGGATATACATCGTGAACCCGATGGAAAAGTGAAAGTCGCCGACGGCGGCCTGCTACCTCCTCAAATTGTTTCACGACCAGCATTTGACGCTCAAGATTACTCAAGGCATTTTTGAGATCGCGCTGCAGTGCTTTGTGTTCATCGCCCTTAGGATAACTCGCCATAATCTCTTGGCGTGTGACGTTTTCACCGGGTGGTATTTTCGTGAGGATTTCCTCTTCCATTGGACCGATCCAAGCTTCAGGTTTCAATCCGAGAAGCATGGAAATATTGCGCCGTGTCGTGTAGCCGATACGGTTGTGCAACAAGCGACCCATGATCACATCTGAATCGAGTTGAACGTCTTTCCAGTCACTGAATTTGAATTCATGAACCCTGTACAGCAATTCCTGCTGCTTTTGGAACAATACGTGCTCGTTGAATGCCGTAAAACTATCATCATAATGCTTGAAGGATTTTTCAAGCACCATATTCTGTATCCAACGGTATTCTACAACTTCTTCTTCTCCACCTGTTAATTGGTGTTCATCTATTTTGAGAATGTATTCGGCCTCATCAGTCTGTAAATAAAATCCAACAGAAACAACGTTACGGGATTCAAGATTCAGCAGCGCACGCTCAATCAATAATTGCGGGAAAGGCAAGCGTTCAACCATTTCATCGGCCGTTTTGGGACCTTCGGAACCAAGCATTTCAATGATCTTTACTCGAAGTGCTTCTTGCGGATCGCCCAATTCGTGTTCCTTCCATTCAGTGGGCTTGGTGCCATCGAAGCTAACGGCGACCTTGAAACTCAACCCTCGAGTATGAAGTTCAAGCAAATTTTCAACATCCTTACCACCGTTGACTGCTAAACAACCGAGCGTTCCGTGTATCTCTGCCATGTAAGGCGTAAACCATTTTCCGTCCAATTCTTCCTGACCTGTTCCTTCTACCTTGGTTATTTCACCGGATTGAGCCAATTCCTCAACCCAAGAACGAATCGTTTCAAGTGGGACATTGTTGAGTTTTTCTTTGTAGAGAGGATTGTTGAATTCACGATCCAAGCCTCCACCATGGCTCATGAGTCGATAGAGGCCTTTGGCATTGGTGGGAACCGGTGCTTTGTCGAGATAGAAAGCATTGAGTTGCTCCTGTGAGAGTTCGGTTGCAAGAGAACGAGTTCCAAGGAGACGTTGTAAAATGGCTGGATCGATATCCTTGACCAAAAATGCCCGCGTCTTCATGGACATCAGATCTTCAAATGCCGACATAAACAAGGACATGCCGAGCCTTGATGGAACGACCACTTTCGTATGAACGATGCGGGCATCGCCTGAGGCACATGCCGATAGGAAATGTTCGAGCCCAATGAGGTCTATGTCACCGAACATAATTTCATTCTTGGCTTCTCTCATCAACAAACTGTCATCAGTCGTGCGGTGCTTTTGTAACAATGCTTCAGCACGCTGTTGAAATTGTTGAGGGCTGATTTCTTCTGCTCCCATTCGTTTTGGAATGATCAGTGAGCGCCCTGCAACTTCTCGGAATCGTTTTGAAAAAATCTGAGTATTGATGATGTAGCGTTCAATGACTTCAAGATGATTATTATCACGAAACGCCCGATACATTTCACCAGGGTCAACTTCTTGTGAAGTTTTGAGAAGCAAACCGTTTTCGTCATATGACATTTCAATAACGGCTATGCCATTGGCTTCAGCGAGTCCCGCCATGAAATATCCCAAAGCAGTGTTGAAGCCACGCCCACGGCATGTTGTGATCATGTAGGTGGGATAGGCACCCGTAATGACCTGTTCAACAAGAATCCGGTGACGGTCAGGGACTTGGAAGGAGTCAATTGAGTGTTCTTCAAGGTGCCTGGCGATGGCATTTGCCACCTCCTTTGAAAGACCGTAAGCTTCACTCAACAATATTCGTGGATCCTGTTCCTTCCGAAGTGCAACGATGCAGTGTCCGATGAGATCCAAGAGAGCTTCTGAGAGTTCACGACTTCGGGAGCGGGCTTCACCCGACCATGAAGGAATGGTTGGTCGGTGGCCAGTGACCGCCGTCACGTTCACTCGTGTTCCTTGGATATTGGTTACACGGTAGGTCGATCCACCCAACATAATCACATCGCCTGTTCGTAAATTTGAGACGAATGAACCCGATAACTTACCGAGGATGGAGCCTTCTGCATTAAAGACAAGATAGGAATTATCAGGAGCGATGGTTCCAATGTTGGTGTAATAGATCATCCTTGAATAGCCACGCTTTCCGTAGATGTTTTCTTCCCAGTCAATCCATACGCGACGCTCGTCTTCAAGCATGTCAAGGACCTCGATGAAATCATCGTATGCGAAATTTCTGTACGACCATGAATTGACAATGATCTCATAGGCCTCATCAATATCTAACTGATTGATGATCACCAGTCCGATCATAAATTGAGCGACGACGTCAAGACAATTTTGAGGGAAATCAAGACGATCCATATCACCGGTTTGGATGGCAGCCTGAAGAGCGGCGAGCTCAATCAAATCATCGACGCTGGTGGGCAAGAAACGCGCACGTGGTATCCCTCCAACATGGTGACCTGCACGTCCGATACGTTGGAGAGCAGTAGCGATATCACCTGGGCTACCTACTTGCAGAACCAAATCGACTGAACCGATGTCAATACCCATTTCAAGGGAAGATGATGTGACCACTGCGCGAAGGTGACCGTACTTCAATTTCTTTTCAACGTCCAGTCGTATGTTCTTGTCCATTGAACCATGATGGCCCGCAACGAGGTCGCCAAGGAAGGGCCGTAATTTTTGAACGATGGTTTCTGTCATTTTCCTCGTATTAGCAAAGACCAAAGTGGTCGTGTGAGCGCTGATAAGGTCTGCAATAGCTTCGATGTTGTATTCCAACACCTTGAGTACGGGTAAGTCGCTAAATTTAGGATGGGTGATCAAGATATCCAGATCCAATTCTCTTGAACCTGAGACCTTGGCGATGCAAACTTCTGTTGCCTGACCCCTTGCTTCTCGATCGTCACTGCTCACCAAATATTCAGCAACGGTTTCAAGCGGTTCCATTGTGGCGGAAATCCCAATTCGTTGAACCGGGATTTTGAGCAAGGAATCCAAAAGTGAGAGTGTCAGGGAAAGATGTACGCCACGCTTTGTAGAGACCATTGAATGCAATTCGTCAAGGATCATGAATTCAACTTCGCTCACGATGGGTTGGAATCGAGGTGAAGTGATGGCGATGGCCAAACTTTCGGGCGTTGTTATGAGAATGTGCGGAGGCTTCCCCAGCATCTTTTGACGGTCCGATTGGGAGGTATCACCTGTTCGCAGGCCTACTCGGATTTCTTGTGCCCTGTCTGGAAGATAATTCTCCTTTATTTCATTGAGAGGCCCGATCAAATTTCGTTGGATGTCATTGGCGAGGGCTTTGATGGGCGAAATGTAAATTGCATGAACTTTTTTCTCCAATTTATTGTCGAGAGAAAGTCGAACAAGATTATCGATGACCGTAAGAAATGCGGTGAGAGTTTTTCCTGAACCAGTTGGTGAACATAAGAGTAAATGTCGTTGATCCATAATGGCAGGTATCGCTAATTTCTGGGGTCGTGTGAAATCAGGGAATTTGTCTCGAAACCATGCCCTTACTGGAGGGCAGAGCCGTTCATACAAGGCCTCTGAATCGAGAGGATTATCCAAATACACAATCTCGGGCATTTGTTCTTCCCACCTTATGGGTGTGGAGCGTGGCCTTGGAGTAATAAAATGTTGTGATGTATTGGTCTAGCTTTAAGCCCAGCGAGTTGCTCGTTTTCTCCAACGTTTTACAACCTCTGTTTCCTCTTGGGCAGATGGATTGAGAAGTGGGGATTCCAGTGAAATGGGTGGGACTCCAACCTCATGAAGCGCATCTGTTGGACACGATCCAATGCACGATAGGCAACCTACACAATTTTGTTCCACAACGATAACCGGTCGTTTCGGATGCGTGCGCCCTGAAGGGTTGACAGCGAGTGGGAGAAGGGCCTCAAAGGGGCAGTGGTAGATACAGAGGTCACATCCAGTGCAATCTTCTTCAATGATTGCGACCATTGACTGACCCATGGTAAAACCAAGGGGGGTCTGGATATAACCATGTGTATGCAAGATTCGCAGATTATGCCAAGGTCGGAGGAGAAGTTCATAGGGAGGCCTCAATACCGAGCAGACGGGACAAAGCATGAGTCAAGATAAGGAAGGCCGTCTTGAGCGTTTGAGTGGTATGCTCAAGCGCCGTGGATTCCTTCTTCCCGCATTTGAGATTCATGGTGGTGCTAAAGGCTTGTATGATTTTGGACCTGTCGGAGGTCGTATGCGATCTCGAATCAATCAAGTCTGGCTTGACCACTGGCTCAAACTCGGAAACATTGTTGAAATTTCATCGCCTACGGTAACTCCCTATGCAGTTCTCGAAGCAAGCGGCCATGTTGGTGAATTTTCCGATTTTATGACCCAATGCCTCGCTTGCGGAGAAGCCAGTCGTGCCGATACGCTCCTTGAGGACCATCACCCCAACCCTGACGCACTGAAACAATCTCAACTGCAAGATTTACTCGTTGAGGTCAACCCATCCTGCCCTGCCTGTGAAGCACATGAATGGAGCAAGGTCACTGCTCAGAATTTAATGTTCAATACCACGATTGGAGCAGGAGATTCTGGCCGACCTGGTTTCCTCAGACCCGAAACTGCACAAGGCATGTTTACTTCCTTCAACGCTCTTTATCGGCACTTCAGAGAACGACTTCCTTTTGGTGCCGTCCAACTCGGCAAGGGTTATCGAAATGAAATTGCACCACGCCAAGGCATGATACGTCTCCGTGAATTCAATATGGCTGAACTGGAATATTTCATCAACCCACACACGCCACCTCAAGCGGACTTGACATCTTGGGATCATCAACCTATGATGCTTATCCCAGACAATTCTTCACCGGCGTCATTGACCTTAGGCGATGCCACAAAACAGGGCATCATACGCCATCCAACCATCGCACAATTCATCGGCATCACGCACGATTTCCTCTCCCACATCGGTATTGACACCGCACGGATTCGTTTCCGTCAACACGAAAGTGATGAAATGGCACATTACGCCATGGATTGTTGGGATGCAGAAATCGAAGGAAGTTACGGATGGATTGAATGTGTTGGTATCGCTCATCGTGGCTGCTACGACCTCGAAAGCCACGAGAATGCGACCGGAAAAACTCTGAGAGCCCGCCGTGAATTCGACGAACCCCGAATCACGACGGTTGACGCATGGACGATCAACGGGGCAACAGCCGGACCCGCCTTCAAGGCACAAGCAGGTTTGGTAAAACAAGCTGTCGAAGCACTACCAAAAGAGACCTCATTTCCATGTGTGGTCGCTCTTGAAGATGGTACATCTGTAGAAGTGAGCGACGAACACGTCAAGCCCAATCAAAAGACGATCAAGGAAACTGGAGAATGGTACATTCCCCACGTCATTGAACCTGCATTCGGAATTGACCGAATCATTTGGCACGTACTCGACCACGCCTATCAAGAAGTAAACAAGAACGATGAGACCTATACCCGCATGGAGCTTTCTCCAACGATTGCACCCGTTGATTTCGCCGTGTTCCCGCTCTTTGAAAAAGACGGCATGGAACAACAGGCATGGGACTTGCACCAACAATTATGTCAAACACGCGGAATCGTATCAATGTACGATGGAAGCGGTTCTATTGGGCGACGTTACGCAAGGGCTGACGAAATAGGCGTTCCAAAATGCATTACGATTGACCATCAGACCCTTGAAGATGGAACCGTCACATTGCGAGACAGAGATACTACCGAGCAGACCCGAGTGAGCATCGATTCAATTCTGCAAATATCTTGATTTCTGATGCAGATTCAATCGAATGCACACTAAACGTGGCCTTTGGATTCGCTTAGGGAGAAGGCCAATGCTTTGTGAAGGTTGAAGAACCCTCCTCAATACCTATTCCTCATGCGTCAAGCGAGCGATTGGACCGAACGTCATCGTCCTCGCAGTGAGCAAATGCTGGAAGGCAACGAGGTGCAGCGACGGAAAATTCGCGCATGGCTCGATGAATGGCAAAACGGTGCACCAAAGAAGAGAGGATTGTTGTTGATCGGCCCACCGGGTGTTGGAAAGACAACCGTTGCCCGAGCTGTCGCCGAGGACATGGGGTGGAACGTCATCGAACTCAATGCAAGCGATGAAAGAAATGCTGCAGCTATACGCAAAGCAGCAACAAGTGGAGCAACCCATCGTTCTCTCTTTCACGATCCGAACGCACCTCCATCCCGTACGCTCATCCTCCTCGATGAAGTTGACCATCTTTCTGGAGGATTGCGAGAAGTGAGCCAAGCCCG
Organism: Candidatus Poseidonia sp.; assembly: GCA_016778305.1. Taxonomy (GTDB): domain Archaea; phylum Thermoplasmatota; class Poseidoniia; order Poseidoniales; family Poseidoniaceae; genus Poseidonia. The sequence goes on from JADHPT010000001.1 coordinate 259,473, forward strand.
TATTGAAAAAGCCATGTCGACCACCGAACAACAGGATGGAAACGTTGCTCTAAGGGGCGATTCAGGTGGAAAGGCTGAGTTGCTGAACCTCTTATCCCAAACCAAACAACCAGTCATTCTCGCCTGCAACGAAGAAATGGGCCTGTGGGGTAGAAATTCTTCATGGCGTTCAACACGTGACCGATTTGGGAAGTACATTATCAAAATCAATTTTGTAAGGGCCAATTCGGAGGCACTTCGGCGTATCGCACGACGGGTTCTTCGGGAGGAAGGAATTGAGTTTGAAGACAGCGCCATTGATGCCCTTTCTAAAACTAACCACGGCGATTTACGAGCGCTTGTTCGTGATTTGCAAGTCATGACAACCGGGCTCAGCGATAACATGTTGACGAGCCAATTGGTTCATCAATACGCTGAGGCAAGTCAACGCGACGTTTCCGTCGAGATTTTTCCTGGACTCGATAACCTCTATAGAACCAGAGGTTCGGAGGAAGCCGTCAAACTGACGAGGACCATTGACAAAGATCCTTCTGATTTTTTGAATTGGGTTCATTGGAATAATGCATCTTTGTTTACGGATACTCAAAGCATTCGTAAAGGATCGACGACAATGGTCCAAGCAGATAAGATGCTCATGGGACGCTACCTCAATACTGCTCATCGTTCGACCTATTGGACCCAACACCTTACCAGCCTCTCTGCATCGGTTGCAAATCGCGTACCTTTGCAGGGAAGAATCTACCCCTCATATCCACATTTCCTCAGGCGCTCTGCCCCAAAAGGCAGACCCAGTATCGTGGAGAAACTCGCTGCATTTTCTGGAACCAATAAAGCTGTGACACGGGAGGATTTTCTTCTCCCTCTCATGCTGTTAACTCAGGAGGATTCAACGCTCGGAGACCCGACGAATTTTGATCTATCGTTGATGCTCGGTTTGACTGCTGAGGAACATGCATCTCTGGCAGGTTTGGCCATGAGCCGACGTTCCACAAAAGATCTAATCAAAGCCTACAATGATCGGGTTAAAGAAGAAGAGGAAAGGGTGGCTTTCGCCATTGCATCACAACCAATTCCTGCAACTCCCTTGACTAAGATAGAGGAAGTTCCAATGCAAGACGAGATCAGGACACATGATGAACAAGACGACGGACCTGCTCCAGGTCAGGCTACCTTATTCTGAGATTTGTCTTCTTCACGGTCAGCGAGGATTCGTTTCACCATGGCCATTGCTTGGAGTTCTCCATCGGGTTTTTCCTCTTTGCGCCAACTGTGTGGGTGAAGTACAATGATAGCTGTCAGTAATTCAAGACGGCCGAACCACATCAATATCGAAGTGATAATTAAAGCACCTGAATCCATGCTGGCCCATGTTTGACTTGGCCCATAGGAATCCAGCGCTGGACCTGTATTTCCAAGACTTGCAGCCACCACAGAAATGATCGTTTCAAAGGACTCATCTGGCATGAAAAGAGCGAGCAATATTACTGAAACCGCAAAAAGTGCAACCCAGATGAAGAGCATGCCAACAATGAGACCGACTTGCTTCTGTTCAACGACTTCACCGTTCATACGAATCATCTGCACCTTTCTGGGTTGAGCTATGCGGGATAATTCGCGGAAGGCTATCTTCAGTGCGAGTCGAATTCGCATGAGCTTCAATCCACCACTTGTTGAGCCAGCACATGCACCTACAATCATCAAAATCAAGAGAACGAGGCGCGCAAGGACTGGCCATGAACCATAATCTGTTGACGAATATCCGGTGCTGGTTCCAATGGAGAGCACGGTAAACAGTGTATGTCGTAAGGACGCTCCTGCAGCATAATTGGTGATGAGAAGGGTGGTTGTGATGATGGCTACAGCGATACCAATATACCAGAGGTACGTTCGGAATTCTTCATCTCTGAAGGCTTGTTTGATATTGCCAGACCCAGCAAGCCAAATCAGTGTGAAATTCACTCCAGCAAGGAACATGAAGACGATGATGATCATGTCAATGGTGGCCGAATTATAGAATCCAATACTCCCATCACGTGTAGAGAACCCGCCTGATGGCATCGTTGTAAGAGCGTGGTTCACTGAGTCAAAAAAGGACATGCCGCCAATGAATTTCAAACACAACAATTCAATTACGGTGAGCAAAAAATAGAGACTCCACAAGACAATCGCAGTTTCACGTAGCTTCGGACGAAGCCTTGAGAGGGACGGACCGGTTAATTCTGCTCGAGCGAGGGCCATTCCACCTCCCATGATTCGAGAGAGGACCAGCATCCCAAGCATAACCACACCCATACCACCCAGCCACTGGGTCAATGAGCGCCACAAGAGCAGTCCTCGTGGTTGTGCATTGATGCAATCTGCGGTTGTACCGGGAATACAGTTCGGACTCATATTATGAGCAATCACTGTGGCCCCCGAGGTCGTAAATCCCGACATCGACTCAAACCAGGAGTTAGCAAAACCTCTCGCGATGTCTGCAAGCCCTGCCCCATCGGTCATGGGTCCAACAAAGACACCACCGAGCCAGTATGGAATGGAGCCAATAAGAACGGTGATGGGCCAGACAAGACCGACACCCACGAAGGCTTCGAGGTCTCGCAGTCGCTCGGAAGAGTCGGTCCGTGTGAAAAATCCTAGTAAAGCAGAACCAAGGCCTCCGCTGATCAAAACGGCTGGCAAAAAAGCCGTCGCAGCCAATTCCCATCCGTCCAAGACGAGGGTCAGCAAACCGCACACGATGAGCGGCACCATCAAGGCGATGAGGGTCCAGCCCAGTATGAGGTTCAGCACATCGTAGCGCATGATTACACCTTGAAACGCTTCTGAATGTCCAGGACACGGTCTCTGTGGCAAAACATCACAACATGATCCTTTTCGAGGAGGAGTTCGCTCGCTTTGGGCTGCATTGATTCCCATTCTCCAGCAAGATTGATACGCTTCACAAAGGCAAGGGTCATCCAATCGGGGAACTGAGCTTCCGCAATGGATTTACCAGCGAATTTTGCCTTTTCGGTCACTTCCAAAGTTAGTCCGACAACATCTGGTATCGCAGAAAGCAGCGCATAGTGTCCCGAAACTTTCTCATGAATATACGTCAACATGTTATCGACTGCAACCCTGCGACGGTCGACAGCGAATGAGATCCCCATTCTTTGTGTTACTTTTACCAAGTCTGCATCGTACAAGAGTAAACCAGTGTGCGTGACGCCGAGGTCACTCGCCAAAAGAACCGCAGCAATGTTGGCGTGATCGTTTTCAAGGGAACTCAGAGCGACATCAAATTGCTCAATGGAAATTTCTTCAAGAACTGACTTGTCTAAGTGGTCACCGTGAATCACTTCGAGATTGGGGTGACCTCCAAGTTTCGATCCCGCAAGTTGGTTTGCGAGGTGCAATTCTCCTTCAATAACCGTCACTTTTGCGTCATGATTAAGCCAATCTTCAGCCATCTTCGTCCCGATAGGAGTTGCCCCGATGATCGCAACACGAGGTTCTTCGGGGAAGTAAGTCACCTCGTGACCAAAGGTGAGCAATGCTGGATTAAAGTTATCCAGTCCTACAACAGCAACGGCAATTCTATCACCTTTCTCAAGTTTGGTCTCGTCATTTGGTACAAAGCTACGCTGACCTGTTCGCTTGACAGCGACAATATTTGGAAACCCATGAACAAAATCTTCTTTCAAATCACCGAGTTTACGAGACGTGATGTTGTGGGCTGAATCACCAACGTTCAACTCAATCACATAGGCTTCATCATCAAAGGGAATCACTTCCTCGATGTCAGTCGAGCGAAGTCCTGCGTTCAAGCGTGTAATGGCGCCTCTCAGAGGATTGACGATGTGGTCGACGTTGGCCCATTCTTTGAGATGACCTTGGCGGTATTCATTCACGAAGGACGCATTGCCAAGGCGACAAACACTGATGAGAGGATTTTGTTCATCCTCTGTACCATGAGCGTGCTCGGCGATGGAGCAGGCGATCAGGTTTGATTCGTCAGAAGGTGTGGCTGCAACAAAGACACTAGCGCTTTCGATCCCTGCCTCAAGAAGCGTTTCACGAGACGTAATGTTTCCGTGCAACACCAGACCATCAAGAGCCTGTGCGTTGGACACGGCACGTGAATCTTGGTCAATGATGACGACGTCATACTTTTCGCGAGAGAGGGCTCGTGCAAGGGCATATCCAACCCGTCCTGCTCCACCAATGATAATTCTCATAATCCCACCTAATCGAGTGACTCCACATATTTCTTGACTTGGTAGGAGCCGCCTGAGAGGTCCAAATCCCCGACGGTCTCAAAGCTACGAACACGTTCGATTTGGCCAAGAGTTGAAACTGGATGGTAATAATCGTAAAGGAGGTTGCCTGATGCATCAGCATTTTCAATCCAATCGACATAAGCGGTAGGGGTAGAAAGGAGCCACTTGTTATTGACAACGTCAACTTGGGCTTCAACGAAACACGTTTGCAGGATAATGTTTCGCGCTTCACACCATGAATCCTTCATTGGAAGTTGGAAATATCCCCAAGCGTGTGCCTCCCAACCGTCATTGGAGAAGTAGGGGTCACCTAGAATTCCAAAGGTGTACCAGCCAGGAATTCCTCGAGTTCGCAAGAGGCTAAAGAAAGCATTCGTTTGATCGTCACAATCTCCGAGTTGGCCTGCCAGGCACTCGGGGCCAGATCGAGAAGTAACGGGTGCATCACGGTCGTATACGACATTGAGGTGGAGATAGTCAAAGGCAGCGCGAGAGAATGCATAGACGTTGTTCGACTTGCCTTCAGGAAGGCTTGTAGCGATGAGGTCGGCAGTACTCATAACAATTCCATCCTGGCCGTTAATGGCCCAATAGGGATTTGATTGTGAACCACGGTTGTACCATTCTGAGCCTCCAAATTCTGCTTGACGCACGCCATTCCCTCTGGATGCTAGGTCTTCAAAGGTTCCAGAATTTTCAACATTGACTCCCGTTGACTTCCCAGGTATAACGGATTTCACTCGAGCATCGTCCCACCACGAATACGATGTAGAACGAATTTGTACGTCAAAGGAGTAACGTGAAGCCTCATTAGGTTCTAGATTGACTTTGACCTTCACACATTTGTTGACGGGACATTCATTGTTGTCGGACCCTATATCGGGCCACCAGATTTCGTGCCCTGCGGAGGTGACGATCCGATTTTCAAAGGAACGTGAAGGCAATCCATCAACAGGTACGTTAACGGATTGACCTGCAACATTTAATGTGATCAATTCTGTTTCTTGAAGGGTGACCGGATTATCTGATTCTTCGCCGTTTTCGTAGAGGAATTGAGGAGTCCCACTCAACGTGGATTTAACGACTGGGGGAATCATGATGGTTTCAACGATGTATCCTTGACCGCCTTTGTTCTGAACATCTGAAATCTTGGAAAGCGTATAGCTTGCTTCAACAGGATAAACATGGTATTCTGCCATGGCCGATTGGAGGAATTCATCAATGCCTCCAAATTCGCCAAGAACATGTTCACGGGCTTGAGGTGATAGCATAATAAAAGCCACCAGAGAGAGCATGATGACACTACGGAACCTGTTCTTACGCCGCTTCATGATGTTCCGCTTTCGTCCGGTATGGGTTTGGACGATTCCTTTTTGCGTGGGTTTTTTGGACATTTTGTAGGTCTTGTCCTTGGAACCACGACTGAATTGCTGCTCCATCCGATAACTCGAGCGGTCACCTTTGGGTAAAACTCGCCCACATGAATAACAAATGGTATCGCCCGGCAAAGCGGTACTGCGGCAATAGGGGCATGCACCCATGTTTCTTGGCTTGGCTGGCGTCGTATAACGATTGCTCTGGTAGGCCCGAAACGACATAAGCCATGTCTTTGTTTTATTATGACACCTAAATACGCCTACGCAAATTAAGTAAGTGCTTAATTACTCTTCGGCATCTGCTTCCGAACTTAGGATGGCACCCGACCGGATGGCTCCTGATTGACGTTCACGAGCTTGTTCAGCCCAAATACGTCGAAGACGCCGCCTGCCTTCCTTCGGAACCGATTCCCAAATCCACTTTTCGGAAGCAGGTGCGGAAAGAAGGACAAAGGGCAGAATGAAAACCCATAAAATGGGATTAAACACGACGGAGTAAATTGAAACAAGGAGTGCTGCTCGCCAGAATGTGGACCGCAAAATTGCACCCCAACGCGAATCCTGTAGCATCAAATAGCCATGTCGAGAGGTAATCAATGCTTCAGCACGGGGGGTCACGATTGAGACCAGTGCTATGTTGACAATTCCTGCAGGGGAGAAGATATTGTCAAAATCAAACATTCGGAACATCATCACCATGGCGACCATGCCCCCGATAGCCAAGCCGAGGGCCCAACCAGACGATGGTTGAGAACCACCACGCCGAACACGCTTTCTGCGAAGGAGAAAATGTGACATGATCGAAGCAAAAAGTGTGACCATGATCAGGGATATAATATTCAATCCGGTGTAAATACCGTCCTCGCTGACAACGGTAGTAAAATACGGCTGGAACAGCATGCCATCTGCCAATACGGCATATACTCCTCCGAGGACAATTCCCCAAAACACTTGGTTCCATGCAGTCGGTAAATCATAGAAACCAGAAAAGCGAGTCATGACGCCGCGCCATCCCAATGTCATACCGACAAGGGCGCAAAAACTCGACAACTGAAAGAGGACGAGTTCGGAAACCATGCTGTAGGGGTCAACTCCACCTTCATCAAACCCTTGCTCCATTCATCAGCGAGGGAGGGATTCAAACACCCCGACGACTTCGCCGTAACCATGTCAAGGTTGTTACTCTTCGGTGGAAAAGGCGGCGTTGGTAAAACAACGACATCAGCAGCGACAGCAGTTTGGCTCGCAGATGCTGGCCTTCGTGTGCTCTTGGTATCAAGCGACCCTGCGCATTCAACCTCAGATTCACTCGATGTATCCCTCGGCCCTGTTCCAACGCAAGTCGAAGGTGTACCAAATCTGTATGGCCTTGAGATGGACCCCGAGGCAAAATTGTCAACCCTCCTTCCGAAGTTTGGTGAAGCGATGAACAACATGGGAGGTTCTGGGATGGGTGGTCTTGGAGGTCTGGGCATGATGCTTGACCCGAGTGCAAAAGATGAACTTGATGACCTCAAATCTGAAGTCAAAACTGCTGACATGATTCTTCCGGGTTTGGACGAGGCACTCGCATTTGATGAATTGTTGAGACATATGGAAAACCCCACTTGGGACGTTGTCGTCTTTGACACGGCCCCCACCGGGCATACGCTGCGCTTCCTCTCGCTTCCGGAACTCATCGAATCTTGGTCGGGGCGTCTGCTAAGACTCATGCGTGTATCTGGCGGAATACGTTCCATGCTCTTTGGGAGAAAGGAAAGCGACGCCATGAAGGAAGAGCTCGAGCGTTTCAGACGCCGTGTACTTCATGTTCGAAGAGTGCTCAGTGACCCTGCCACCTCATCATTTACCCTTGTCACCATCCCCGAGCGCATGGGCGTGAATGAGACATTAAGGGCCCATGAATCGCTGCTTGAATTCAATTTGCCAATCGGTGGGTGTGTCGTCAACAGAATTACTCCAGAATTTGACCATCCTTTTCTTCAGACTCGCAGGGAACAGGAATTGGAGCGAATCACAGAATTGAGTGAGCGACTCAATGGTCTTGAGATTGCACAACTTGAACTAGCGGACGGTGAAATAGTTGGAGTTGAATCATTACGGACAATCGGACATCTTCTTTACGGAGAAGTACAAACGATTCCCGATGAAATCGGCCCGCATCAGATCGGAGACTTGCTTCATCACGAAGTGCATCGAGGTATGATCGCCGAATTGGAACAAGATGTCGAGTTGATTCACCTCCATTTCCCAGGCCTTGAACGAAGTGACTTATCTCTGAGAAGTGAAGAGGGTGTTCTCTTTGTTGGTGTTAACGGGCGTGAACAGGAGATTCCAACAAAGACCCATGTGAAATCAAGCCTCGTCAAAGCCTCCCTGAATAGTGATGTCCTCACGCTCACCATTCCAAGGTAGCATCGTCCTTGGCAAGGCATGGTTTGAAATGGGTCAACCATGACGCCTCTTCATGGCTCTTGAAGGCTTGTCGAGGGGAATCTTCCGGTCCTTGGGCTTGCTCAAGAACAAGAGGAAACTCGATGAAGATGAATTGCGAGAGATGACCCGTAGCCTGCGTCGTGCTCTGCAAGAAGCGGATTTCAACATCAGACAGACCAAGGAGATTGTTGACCGCCTTGAAAACCGCATGCGAGAGGAGGAGCCACGTCCTGGCTTGACCATGCAAACTCACGCCATGAACATCCTTTACACCGAACTTGTCCGTATCCTCGGCCCCTCTACAGAATTTCAACCCAGAGGTGCAACGCTCCTTCTCGTCGGGCTTTACGGTCAGGGTAAAACCACAACGACGGCCAAGTTAGCAGAATGGTACCGTCGCAAACACGGATTAAGAGTGGCTGTAATCGAGGCTGACGTCCATCGTCCCGGAGCCTATGCGCAACTCTCGCAACTGCTGGAAGATTCGACCGTGCAAGTCTATGGTGAACCGGAAACAAAGGATGCAGTTACGATCGTACGAAACGGTCTGGCGGCCTGTGCTTCGGCGGATCTCGTCATCGTTGACACTGCAGGACGTCACCAACTTGACAACGAATTGGTTGAGGAACTCGAAAATATTGCAGGTCTAACAAGGGCAACGGACCGATGGTTGGTGATCGATGCCCAAGTCGGCCAAGCGGCAGGTCCTGTTGCCGCATCGTTCCACTCCCTCGCAGGTGTCACTGGAATCGTCATTACCAAACTTGACGGTACCGCTCGAGGAGGCGGTGCCCTTTCAGCCGTAGCTGCTACCGGTGCCCCCATCGTCCACATCGGTGTAGGTGAGCGCATTCAAGACCTGGAGAAGTTCGAATCCGACCGTTTCATTTCACGCCTATTGGGCATGGGTGACATTCAGGGCCTCATTGATTTGGCGCCTGAGGACATGGACCAAGAGGAAGCCATGCGATTAACACAACGCCTCATGAGCGGACGGTTCACCCTCAATGACATGTATAAGCAAATGGAGATGATGTCTAAAGTGGGCACCATTGACAAGTTGATGTCCTTCCTTCCAGGCAGCATGTTGGGAGGAATGGGAGCCATGTCTAAGGGACAAAAAGAAGCCATGCAGGGCAATCTTGACCGCTACAGGACCATCATGGATTCCATGACTGCTTGGGAAAAGAACGAACCTGCTAAAATCAAATCAGACCGTATCAAACGTGTTGCGAGAGGGGCTGGAGTTCGGGAAAAAGACGTGCGTGAACTCATTGGTCAATGGAACCGCTCGCGCAAGATGATGAAAGGCATGGGCGGCAACCGCAAGTTGAACAAGCAGATGCGCAAGATGATGAAAGACGGTGACATGGACATGGATCCGTCTTCCTTCGGAATGTAGATGCATCTACCAAGAGAGCCCGAATCCGCTGAGGTTCACCTTCTAAATTCCATTTGTTGGCAGTGCCTCAGACAAAGCGTCAACGATCGAACAATTCAGTATGTTTTCGCCAACAGGACACGACGGTTCGTCAGCTCTCCTGTCATGTGACAGGGGCGAGGTTCGTCGTAGGGTTCGGTAGCATCACCGAGGAATGCGAAGCCAGTTGTGCGTTCTATAATTTCAGCATGTGCGTCTGAACCATCAAAGGCAAGTTCATAGATATGTCCGTCTTTGACTTCCCCATCCATCGTCCATGCTCCGTCCTTTTCATTGAAACTGGGGAGTGGCTGAACCACATCGCCCATGTGTTGGGATGCTCTTGAACGCAATTCATCACTGATTTCATCAAGAACTCGATAGCATTCATCAACGATGTTGTCCATTGCAAGCGGTTCTTTGCCACCGGTTCGTCGAGCGGCAAAAGCAGTACCTTGTACTATGTCTCGTGGACCAATGTCCAAGCGAAGCGGTACACCCTTGATCTCCCAATCATAATATTTCTGACCGGGATGAAGGTCTCTGTCATCGACCTTGACACGCAATCCGCGGGATTTGAGTTGTTCACAGAGTTCGTGTGCTACAGCAACGGTATCGACCTCAGCGTTTTTTCGGATCATCGGACAGATGACGACTTGGAACGGAGCGATCTTCGGAGGCATGATCAATCCGTTTTCATCGCCATGCATACCAACGACTGCACCGAGAAGACGTTCAGACATGCCGTAGGTCGTTTGGTGACAATGTGTTTGCTGAGCCTCCAAGTTCTCATAGGTGACGTCGAAAGCTTTGGCCCATTGGTCCTGGTAATGATGGCAAGAAGCGACCTGAAGGGTACGTCCATTGGGCATCACTGCATCGATACCGATGGTATACCAGGCACCGGGGAATGTATCCCAGACTGGGCGTTTTGCCTTGATGATAGGGAGGCATAGGTCGTGCATCAACCTGTCAACAATCTCCAAATCTTCCGTAATTTGCCGACTCGCCTCCGCTTCATCTGCATGGGCGGTGTGTGCCTCAAAGAAATGAATCTCTCGGACCCGAATAAAGGAACGAGTCTGCTTTGTCTCATATCGAAAGGTGTTGACCATTTGATAGATTTTCAACGGCAGATCTTTGTGTGAACGAATCCAAAGTGGAAACATGGTATACATGGCAGTTTCCGATGTCGGGCGAAGAAACATAGGCACGTCAAGTTCGTTTTCTCCAGCGTGTTTGACCCAGTAAACCTCTTTCTTGAATCCACCTTCTTCATCCTCATCACGAAGTTCATCGGGGTCAACGCCTTCCTCACGAGCACGCTTGAGTCGAGCGACCAATGCATTCTCTTTCTCCAACAGGTGCTCAGGGATAAGTAAGGGGAAATTTACTTCCTCGTGATTGGTTCGTTCCATCTCAGCGTGCGTCAATGCATCAATGAGTTTCATGGTCTTCCAGCCATAGGGGCGCCATACGTCCATCCCTTTGATGGGATAGCGTTTGTCAACGAGTTCTGCAGCCTCTACAATGAAGGGGTACCACTCGTTGAAATTTTCACTTTTCGAAGGAATACCTCGCTTCGCTTTCCCGTGGCCCATGGTTGATGGGCGGCCTTCCGTTTCATCAAGATGACGCTTGAACGCCATCTGTGGAACCCGACTTGCGTAGGGACATCAAAGCGGCGACGGCGGCAAGGCACCATACGAGTTCAAGAACCAAAAAAGCCCATTCTGAGATGAGGTAGGCACGTATTCCCAGAAGGCCCGAGCCGAAGGCCATTAAGAAGAGGTAGAGCGGTTGTTTGCTGTGAAGTACGTTGCGAGTTTCGAGCAAAAATGCGAGAAGAATGCTCATCATGCCCAAGTAAGCCATGGCTTCACTGAGCGTTTCGTTCACGCCTTCACTTCCTACGAGTGAAGAATACCATGAGCGTGGAAGTTGAAACGACTGCGACGATGTCTGGAATTCCAAAGCTGCCATCAAGCACACTTGGGCTCCAACCATTTCCTGTTGTGATTTGATGAATTGATGCCCAATTGATTCTCGACGATCCGTCGCCTGGACAGATATCGCTGGGATCACAGAGACCTCCAAAGAGGTAACCAAAGACCCCAAGGAGATTGAGAATACTGACGAGAAGTCCAGCGGTGAAAATCCAACGCATCGTGTTAGGTTGACGGGTTGCGGTCGCTGGCATATCGAGTTCTGGAAGCGGATTGGTAGGCAAGGGCATCTCAAGTGCTGGCGCTTCAGGGGCGATAACCTCAACCATCATATCGGTAGGAGGAGCGATTTCAGTTACCGTACCAGTTGGGCTCCGAGGAGCTAAATCTCTGGCTTTCACGGGTTGCACGGATGCAATTTTGATGCCGTAAATCCTGTCTGCAAGACTGACCAAGGTTGGGTCGTCTGCGATATCAGCAGGATCGAGTTCACCATCCAAGAGTTGTTGGAGTCGCTCTTGAATGTTTGACATGGTCGTCTCACTCAACTATGCGTGAAGGCTTTCCTTCAAGAAGCCTCCTTAAGTTGGATTTCTTGAAAAAAAGTCATTCTTCTTCACTAGTATAGCGATTAAAGAGATGTTCGTTCACGAGCGACGCGCTGCAGTGCGGGCACCGGTCGGACTTCCCCAACATCGTCGGTTGGATTGCAAGGACTGCTAGACAATTTGGACATGCTGCTAACATCTCGCCGTCCTGGAGTTCAAAGGCTTGTTCAGATGTGAGATGAGCGTACCCTGCCCGGTAAGCAGGATGCCAGTGAAAGATGGCACGTCGTCCTGAACCGAGTCCTGCCCATCCCAGTAAAAACACAAATAAAAGAGGGGAAAGAATACCTGTGGTGAGGGTTTGAAGGAGATTCAAAAAGGCAAGGAAGCCAAACGTGAGACTTGCGAGGATAAGAATCATTACCGCAGGCCAATAGGCCCACTGTCGCCTTTGACGGTATCCAGTGTAGATGAGCAACCCTGTAACAACTGAGGTTGCGAAGAATATCGAACCAGCGTAACCAGAGGCCCAGCCAAGGGCGAGCACGGCCGTGTAGAGAAGATAGATCACGATTGCTGCGTCAACGAGAATGATGAAGCTGGTCCCACGGTGAATATGTGCAATCGGATCCGCTCCGCGTGCAGGAGTGGGGGCAGAACCCGCCAGCACCATGTCGTCCGCCCGGTTCGTGGTCACAACCTTTCGTGCACCGAGGGGCATTTGAACCATTTGCTGAACAGCAGAGTGGGAAGCGAAGAAGTCATCATGGTTGGCAAACTCGGCTGACCATGGTGACCCGTGATACCGATGTTGAATCGGCGGGCGACTCGCTCAAGGGCCGCCACATCGTCCTCGGCGTCACCGGTGGAATTGCTGCTGTTGAAACCGTGAAACTGGCACGTGAACTGCGTCGCTACGGAGCAGAGCTTACGGTCATCATGACGGCTTCTGCGCAACGAATCATCACTCCGCTCGCCGTACGTTGGGCATCTCAAGCCGAGGTGATTACCGACTGGGACGGCGATTTATCTGCCCTCAATCAAGCCGATGCTGTCCTGGTAGCCCCTGCTACTCGAGACGTCATTGCCAGCCATCTTCACGGATTGCAGCACGGACCACTGATGATGGCTCTTTCAGTTGCACGTTCCCGCAAGACACCCATCATGATGATTCCAAGCATGCATGAAGACCTCGCAAGTGACCCAGTCACACAGGAATTGGTTGACGCTTTACGAGCGCAGGATGTAAGCGTTCATTGGGGCCCTCATGAGGAAGGGAAACGCAAAACACCGTCTGCTTCAATGATCGTTGCTCAGATGTCAAACCTCATCAATGCAAGAAAACCGAATCGACGTCAGGTCGTCATCACTCTTGGTGCTACTCAATCCGCTATTGACGACATCCGTAACGTTCAGAATACATCCTCTGGAAAGACCGGTTGGAATCTTGCAGACCATCTCTACCGCCACGGCCACAATGTCACCTGTGTTCAAGGCGTGACAAGTAGCCCAGCACCCGAATGGCTTCCACTGTGCATCAAAGCCCCCACTCCCGAATTGATGCTTGCGGAATGCAAAGCCTTGAGCAACGATGAAATTGATGCCTGGATTCATTCTGCAGCAGTGCTCGACTACGTGGTAGAATCACCCGCTGAAGGCAAGTTAGCAAGTCAACAAGGAACTCTGAACCTACCGTTGGTTGAAAGTCAAAAACACATCATCGAGCTAAAGGATGCATGTAAAGATGCGGTCCGAATTGGATTCAAATTGGAATCTGGCGTTAAACAAACCGACCTGATATATCGAGCTGTAGCCCAAATAGAGAAAGCAGGAATGACCGCTGTCATCGCCAACCGACTCGAAGATCTCGGTGTGGAGGGGAAGAACCGTGGTTATCTCGTTGACTCTCACGGTGCACACTTTGTGCTCAAAACATCCCTTGACCTCAACGATGCAATCCTCACCCTTGTTGAGCGAGGAATGGAGGGATAGTCCTGCGCCGTTTTGCGATTGTAGGTCACCGCGCGATGTCAAAAGGGAACCTGCCACTTAACGACCTGGCCAGCGGAGCAGGTCGCGTGGACGTTCTCATCCGTGCTACCATGGCTGCCCTTCTGACCAGTCATGGCCTTCGAAATGATGTCGTGGTCGTCTTGCATTTAATGGGAGGGCCCGGACCTCCTCGTCGAATCAAGTTCGATGGCTCAATCATCACCGGCATCCATGCTGAGGAGCGTTCTATAGCGGGAGTTATCAAAAAAATAATTGCGACACCTCTGCCCCCGATAGGACATTGGCAAGAAGTGAGTCGAGGATTAAGTCATAGCGGGGGGGCGCTGAATACCACACTCGATGAATGGAAGGGGACACCTCTCGTTGCTCTTGACGCACAAGCTCCGAGGCTTTGGCAGGAGGAGGCTCGCTTATCTGCAGCAACTTCAACGACGCTAGAATCAATTGATTTCGTTCTTAGTGACGACCAAGCACTCGACGTGAGCGAACTACCGGAAGCAAGACTTCGTTCCTTAGGAGATACGTGGTTGCAAGGACACTTGGCCATTGGCATCGTTCATTTCCTTCTCGATGAAGGAGTGCCCGTCAACCTTGATGAAGCCAATTAGGCCATCCGTCGGTTATTTGTTCAAGCCCGTGTGCGAGAAGGTCTTCATCAAGAGCAAAGGGGTGGCTTTGAGGCCAAACCGAAAGGCATGACAAACTGGCTTTGTCCTCTTCCACGGCATCGCAATCACCGAGCATGATGGGTGTGTGGTCAACGGAGGCTGCTCCAATGGTGAAGGTTGCCGTATCTTCTCCTTCTGCCGTATCAAAGCGCACAGCGTTTCTGTACCAACGCACCCCCAAACGAGTCGTTTCCCACTCACCATTCCATGTCGGTGGAATGTTGAGGTTCAACATCAAATCCCCGTTAGTGAAGGCTGATCGGAGAGCACCTTCTGCATCATCCAACCAACGTTCATCGTTCAAGGGTTGAGGCCAGGCCGAAAAATAACCGGTATCCATGCGTCCATGAGGGCGACCCATGTTCTGGGCAACCAGTGGCAAAATGGAACATGCCCGCTTAACAGCTTGGAGTGTGGCTCGAATTGAAGTTTCCATGCCATCAGGGTCAAAGGAGGTGAAGGAGGTAGCAATTGCTGGAACACCGTAGAGACCGGCTTCTCTCGCAGCACCCATCGTGCCGCTGTGGTAGGAGTCTTGGGATAGATTTGGCCCAAGATTCACGCCCGATACAACCAGCTGCGGGCGCACACCAGGAAGGAGATGTTCAAGCCCACCGTCGAGAGCGACGATCATTGTATCACACGGCGTACCATCCAATTCAAACAAATGAACGGGACTCTTTTCGGGCTGAAGGCCCCATTGTTCAACGAGATCAGAACGTGAGCGCAAGGCCATAGGCGCCATCAAATTGATGCGCATCCCGGTTGCCGAGTGGTTCGAACTTGGAGCGATAATGGCCAAGGAATAACCTTCCTCGTGCAAGCCCTGAACCAATAGTCGAAAACCATCGGCTTCAATTCCGTCATCGTTGGTCAACAAGAGCCATCCGGTCTGGTTCACTGGGAACACCTCAGTTCTGTGTCAGGGCCTCTCGGCTTTCATTGTTCGCTTGGTCAAGCGCTACACGTTCAGACGTATATACGACCAATAAGAGACCGGTCATCAAGATTCCACCACCAATCCACGTCCATGTTCCAGGAATCCCTGTATCGAAGAACACCCATCCGATTATTGAGCCAAGAACTGGTTCAAGTGTGACCGCAACAGAAACGATGAGTGGTGAAATATAGCGTAAGCAAGTATTCAATCCAGTATGCCCCAAGAGACCAGCAGCAAGAGCGAGGAGCAGGAACCAGATGAAAAATTCGCCATCTGTCCATCCCATGACTCCAAAGGTTGAAATTCCATCTTCGAGGATCATGGAAGCCGGCAGGAGAAGCAGTGCTCCAATGAGTGTCACTGGGAAGGCGTAAAGGAAAATTGGCATCCACGCCCGCAAGATGCGCCCCACTACAATGTAGCCTACAACAAATACTGCCCCACCAAAGGCAAGAGCATCACCAAATACCGTGACCGTCTGGTCGCCTTGGTTTGAACCATGATCCATGAGCGTCAGCCCTGCACCTAGAAAACAAATCAGAGCACCAATGCTTTCGAAGCGATGAGGGGCACGAACACCTTTGATACGACTGGAAAGCAAGAGCATTCCCAACACAATGACCAGAGGATGGGCGGTGACAAAGAGAAGCGAATGGGTCAACGTCGTTTCGTCCAGACTCGCAACCCATGCGCCAAAATGGGCTGCTAGTGCAAGACCGCTCGCACCCATGAGCAACCAAGCAGACCTCGACCAGTATTGGGCCTTGATCTGTTCATCTGTACTGCGCCACTGCCACATAGCGAGGGGGGCGAGGACGATGGAGGTGAGTTGCAAACGCCATGATGCTCTCAAAAGAGGCGGCACAGCATCGACGTGTTGGAAAAGTGCCCCTGCACTTGAGACACCAATAACTGCTCCAACCAACAAGGCCCAAACCCATGCAGGTGTAGAAGGCTGAATCGTCATGGATGCACACTCATGCCTCGTTGGTGGACGCTTCGCCACCAATGACGCCTGCTCGCTTGAAGAGGATGTAGATGAGAGCACCTACGACGACGTTGATGAGCACAAGACCGGCCATGCGAATTGCGTACCATGCACCTGAATTCGGGAAGTCACTGACACCCATGACCGTCGCAGGCGTTCCGTCATCATTGTACCATAATGAATCAATAAAGGAAAGGATACTTGATTCGGTACCAAAGAAGGCCTCACCAGTGAGCAATCCTGCTGCGACCATGAAGGTTCCAAGCAAGATCAAAGCTCGTTGCTTTTCAGCCACCGTCGTTCCTTCAGTTTCCTTGAGAGCATCAATACGGGGTTGGAGTTTCTTGTCTTCCCATCGGTCACGGGCAACTCCACCGATGAGCATGGGGAGGGTGTGAGGGACGTCAAGATACATACCCAATCCGAAGGAGGTACCCATGCCCGTAGCCCATTCGACAAACATCCCGAGGAGGAATCCGAGCGCAAGCAGTGTCAGATCACCTTGACCTTCTGCGAAAATGACGGAGAAGGTTGCGAAAGCATTGGCTTGTGGTGCAATCAATTGAATGCGGCCTTCAGCCAGTTGGATGGAAAGGAAGATAGCGACACCTGCACCGATGATGGCGCCGGGCACAACACCCATGATATTCCCCTTGGAGATGTGGTAAGGGCGGTTTCCAATGTAGAGGCTGTTTTTGTAATCGCCAATGACCGTTCCAGACATAGAGATGGCTGAACCAAAGACCGTAGTACCAACCAAGCCTAGCAATACCGCATCTTGAGTCGATAGTTGAAGAAGGTCCTGAGCATTCAAGAAGACTCCCAGAAGCATGAGCAAGACGATAAAAGAGGTCCCAGAAACTGGTTCGATTCCTGTTTCACCCATGACACGAACGGCGATGGCACCGAGCATGAAGGTCGTGAGAATTAACACAAACGCGAAGACGAGGGCGGAAAGTGGCGAAAAACCACCGATGGAAAAGATGAGAATCATGGCAAAGAATGTGACGCCCATAAAGATGGGAATATGCTTGAGTGGCCATTCATACCAGCCCTTTCCTTCCATGTATTCTTGGCTTCCGTCACCCTTGAAGGCTGAGCCAATGTCAGAGAAGATATTTGCGAAGGTGCGCCACATCTTGGCGAGACCAAACATACCACCACCCACGATCGCACCGATGGCAATCGTTCGAACCGTTTTCGCAAAGGCAATCATCTGAAGGGATGCGGATCCTCCGCTTGCATAGTCCTGGATAGGGATGTTTGCCTGCTGTGTTGCGTCGTAAATGGGCATGTTCAGGTACACCGCAAGCGGGACTAAGAAGAACCAACCCACGATGGTTCCGAGGTTGACGAGGAAGGCAACACGGGTTTTCATAAACCAACCAATGGCGAACATCGAAGGCGTAAGTGCCACGCCAATGTAGGTGTAGGCAAAGGGGTTCCAAGCAGTCTCTTCGGACCAATGTGTTTGCTTGAGCGAGATACCATCTACCGTTCCAGACGGTTGGTGAATTTTACCATGTGAGTAAAAACTAGCAAGACCTATGTCGCCGTAGTGTAGAGACTCTGCGATGTAATCCAGTAGGGCTATCTTCCGATCGTTCAGCCAGATCAGAGGATATTCGACAAGAAAAAGACCGACCATCGTTAGCACGGTCCAAACCCCGATGGTTTTGAGCGAGTCTCGTGCGTGCTCCACCGCACCCGTACTCACGTCCGAAGAAATATCGAGCATTTTGAGCGTTGCTTCAAAACCAGGGAGAGGCAGAGGATCTTCAACCAACCAAACTCTTCGGAAGATGATGAAGTACATCACACCGAGGAAACCAGCAAACATCGATGCTACAATTCCGATAAATGCCAGCGTGAAGGCTTCTCCGTCCTCTAAGGTCACGAGAGGGCCGTCAGCTAAGGCATAACTCGGTTGACTCGCAAGTAGAAAAATAGCCGGGAAGGTAAAGATGAAGCCCGTTGATGCATGTGTTGCCCCGGTGGTAGCAGAGGTTGCAATGTTCACTTCGGACGGGGACCATTTGAGAGCCATTCCGAGCAGGTAAGCAATGTACCAGGCAGCGGAGATTGCCAAACCTAGTTTGAGGCCAATATAGGCAGTCACACCAGAGAATATGGCACCAATCCCGATACCGATCAAGACCTTGGGAGTGTTCCAATGTGATACCTCAAAGGATTCACGGATATTCTTCTCTTCGAGATATTGTTCAAGAACACCCGTGTTGAGATTGTTGTACATCTCGTCATCAAGCCACGTCAGCGTACCCGCTTCAATGGCTTTGAGTCCCTCGGGAGTGACGGGCTGCCTGTACGCTGATTTGGTTACTGTTTTTTCTGCAGTACCTTCAGTTTTAGCCATGCAATTCACCAACGAACGCCGTAGCGCTTATGCTCCACGACGCAGAGGCACTTCATCACGGTTGCGATGGTTAAGCAGTGGACTCAGTGCGTTGTCGGTTCCGTTCATCTTCTGCTCGAGCAACGGCAATACCGTCCTCAACATCGACACGACGCAGGATAATAGCGCCTGCAACGATGAGAAGTGAGATAGCGAAAATTCCTACGCGTGAATCGAACATCACCGTCATGACGGAGTAGATCAGCGGGCCGAGCAAAGCAGCAACTTTGCCGAAGAAGCCGAAGAATCCGAAGAATTCTGCAGACCGTGTTTCAGGTACCATCTGCCCAAACATGGAGCGGGCCAATCCCTGAGACCCACCGAGAAGAGCACCACCAAAGACGCCGAGGAGGAGGAATTGGAAGAACACCGATATACCGAGCGGACCCCAAACAAGGGAGCGGGCGGTTGCGGGGATAAAGTCCAATTTCCCATCACCAAGACTGGTTGGGTGCGCAACACCTAGTCCGGTGGTGTTAGCGAAATCACCACCTTCGATACTGTAGGAAAAGCGAGAATCTTCCATTGTTGCTTCAAGGGCTGCCAAATTTTCAGCATCAAGACTCACAGGTTTCAGCGTTGCAGAACCATTTGATTCGTAAGCCCATTCGACAGCATATCCGCCATTATAGTCAAGGTTCTGAGTTACGGGGAGAATAGCCTCGTGTTCAAGCGCCCATTGTTGTTCGTCATCATCAGGCAGAGCAGCGATATTGTTGACGCCTTCACGTGCAGTTGCAATGTAGGTATTTTCGTCAGCATCCCATGTATATTGGATATCGTATTCGTCATGGTTTTCCAATTCAAGAGGGGCGAATGAAAGAGCGCCTACGATCACAAAGCACCAGCAGACCAATGAAAACTGGAGGGCTTTCTTCGTGCCCCATTTTTCTGCGAGTTTAGTAAAACCAATGGCGGCAGGTGCTGCGACGAATTGAATGATAAGGATGGTAGCGATTAGCCCTGCAGTAGTCAATCCAAGTACGACAATTCCAAAGACACCGGAAAGAGCCGTTACCGAATTGATTCCATCGATAAAGCAAAAGTAAGCGATCATGTAAATGAAGAGCGTTCGAAATTCCTTGATTCCCATCAGTGTTTTCTTGACTTCTCCCAAGGCCATCTTGGTTGAAGCAAACAATCCCATCGGCTCCATTTCGTTTTCAATATGTGGTTCGGGCACCATCTTGAAGGTCATTTGAGCGAAACCAAGCCACCAGATACCTGAGCTAGCCATAGCGAAAGGAATGACCCAGGACTGAACAGAACCACTCTCGTCGACGATGAAGGTCACCATGAGAAGGTGGACCAGAAGCAGAAGACCCCCTCCGAGGTACCCTGCAGCGAAGGCTTTGTTGGAGATGCCATCCATTTCAGATTCATCGCCCATGTGGGGGAGCAGAGCATTGTAAAACACACCTGCGCCATTCAACCCAACGTTCGCAACCATGAACATGATCATGGCCCATATCCAACCTATGGACACGCCCAAGTAAGGAGAGAGAGCGAGGAGGATACAAGATACTGAACCTAAAATCGTGAGGACCCGTAGCCACCACATCTTGATCATTCTTCGATCTGCAATGACCCCGAGCGATGGTGCGCAAATGGCAACAAAAAGCGCTCCGATCATCACGGCGGCTGAAAACATAGCGTCAGCGGTCCACTCTGAACCAAGAAGTTTCATCGAAATACCATTGGCTTCTGCAAAGAGATAAGCGAACCAAGCAGGGAATATAGCTGTTGTAACCGACGTTTCGAAAGCACTTTTTCCCCAATCATAGGCACAATAGCCTCTAACACGTTCTTTGTTATCTTTCAAAGCAGCAGTCACTTCCATGGATTGTGCAAAACAAGAATCACTTATGAACTAATAGCCGACAAAGCAATTCAAAACACCGTTTCACAACGGCTGGATTACAGCCATCAATGGTCTCGGATAATGATGAAACGACCAAGGGCTTCTTGCCACATAATCTTGCCACCGGATACGATGTTCATCCCCTCATCAGCATCTGGAAGCGGGAGAATCATCATGGAATAATCTCGGTCATTCATGGCGTGAACTTCAGCGCCATCGATGTGAGTGACCGTTGCCGTTCCTTTCTCAATCATTGGAACGTTAATTGAATCGGTAACCGTACCAACGTGTGAAATCTTCTTCTTGGTGAAAATGCTCTCGAGTGAAAGACGAGCCTTTGCTGAACCGTGCTTACCTGGCTTTGATTTTGAGATGCTCAAAATCTTGTAGGCTTCATCGTCTACGACGCAAAATCTTCCAACTTTCAAGGTGCGAATTTCAACTCTGTCGGTGCCCGGCATGAGGTTCCCTCATCCATCTGTCAAGGTTTGGGCTTATGACTATTGGGGCGGAGAGCGTTGGAAAGTCACAAATCGCGCACGTCAAAACGCAATCCTGATTGTTCCATGGAATGCTCAGTGAGGAGAGGTAGCAATTGTTCAGCGACATCAGCAGGGTTGGTCAAATCACCATTGGCATGGTAGCCGACAAACGTTGACTTTAGCGGAAAATCGTCTTCCACTGCCGAGCGTATGTCCGATTGCATACCGGTATCAACGATTCCCGGAGCGACTGCAATGGCGCTGATGTTGTCATCTGCTCCTTCGTGAGCAAGACACCGAGCCCACATATCGAGTCCGGCTTTGGCGGTGCAATATGCTGACCATGAACCAAGGGGACGCAAGGATGCACCACTCGAGATGGTCGATACACGAACACGATGCTCGCCTTCAATGAGGGGTGCAAGTCCGGCAGTCAATTGCTGAACGCCAATGAGATTGACTTGGATTGAACGAGCCCAATCATCTCCCGTCGCACGCAGCATCGGTTTGATGGGAGAAATGGTCCCTGCATTGTGAATCAACCCGTCGAGACGGTCAACGTTCTCGAGTAAGTGACGTACAGCATCAGCAACGCTGGTTGGATCAGCCAAATCACAAGGGGTTTGAAACGATGCGGAGGAATGCGATTGCACCTCATTGGTTGCCGAGTTCAAGTTCTCGCTTGGGCGAGCCAGGAGGATCACACGGCATCCCTTCTTTGCAAGTTGGAGAGCGAGTGCTTGGCCAATGCCACGAGATGCTCCGGTCACGAGATAGGTTTGAGATTCCATGTATTCACTGTCCGTACACGTAGAAGCCTTGACCGGATTTTCTACCAAGTTTTCCTTCATCCACCATCTGGATCAGGAGGGGAGCAGGCGCGTACTTCTCTGTGCCAAAACCTTCGTGAAGGACGTTCATGATGTGAAGCACGGTATCGTTTCCAATGAGGTCAGAGAGGGCCAGAGGGCCAATGGGGTGGTTCATTCCGAGTTTCATGATGCCGTCGATGGCTTCAGGCTCGGCCACACCTTCCTGAAGGGTCAAGATGGCTTCGTTGATCATTGGGCACAGAATTCGGTTGGAGACAAAGCCCGGAGCATCGTTGCATGAAAGAGCAGTCTTGCCCATCGTTTCTGCCGCTTTCACAACGGCTTGATTCGTTGCTTCACTTGTGTCGTCTCCGTTAATGATTTCAACGAGTTTCATGATGGGGACTGGATTCATGAAGTGCATGCCGATGACCTTGTCAGGGCGTTGAGTCGCCTGAGCAATCGTCGAAATGGAAATTGAGGAGGTATTGGATGCGAGAATGGTTTCTGGTTTGCAGAGGCCATCTAACTCCGAGAAAATACTGGTTTTCAACTCGAGGATTTCAGGGACTGCTTCGACCACGAGGTCGCAGTCTGCGCACGCCGAACGATCGGTTCCAGTCACGATCCGTGCAAGAGCTGAATCTGCTTCCTCCTGGGTCATGCGTTCCTTACTGACGAGTTTACCGAGTGAAAATTGAATCGTTCCGAGGCCTTTGTCAACATATTCGTCTTTGATGTCAACCATCACCACGTCATAGCCCGCACAGGCTGCAACCTGCGCGATGCCGTTACCCATTTGCCCCGCTCCGATGACACCAATCTTCTGAATCATATGCTCACTTATTTACCACCAACAGCAATACGTTCATGAAGATGCGTGTGAGAAATTATGGTGACGGAAGAAGAAGTAAAAGTTCGTCGGCGAGTCTCTTGCATGGTCGAAATCCTTTGCCCCCACTGTGAGGAAGAAATTGCACTGGATGACGATGCATCGGGAGAATTTTCATGCCCTCATTGCGATGGAGATTTCGAATGGAACGTTGACGAGGAGGATTCCAGCGGGGACCTCAACGGTGTTACTTTTGATGCATCAAGCATCAAACCGATTGCCGTTGTCCAAGGTGTCATCGTGGGCATCTCATTCATCGTCGTGTTGATGTGCTTTACGGCGGACCCGTTGTACACACTTTCAATCGAGGATGATGAGTGGTTGTATTCTGCAGACACGATGACGGTCCAACCTGATCTAGAGATCTATGGTATGAGTGGAACGGAGGACTACAGTACATATATCGATCATCTAACCAAACAAAACGAAGAATGCGTCACCTACCTAGGAGAAAAAAATGCGACGGAATTGACGGGATGATCGAAGCCATGGAGGGATGGGATTCTGCTGGCAACACCTACCAATTTTTCACGTTGATTGCGTTAATTTCGGTGATGTTAATGCCCATCTTGAGTTTGATGTTTATGCTCTATGAGAGGAATGTGATCGATATGCCAGTGAAAGCGGCTGTTGTGGTCCATTTTTCAGGCAGAGGCGCCTATTATTTCGGATGCTTCATGTGGTTCTTAGCCATCATCCTTCACATGATTCTCGCACCGGAAGCTTCGGGTCCAATAGGTATGGGTCAATTCGACGTCGGCATGTTTGGTTACGCAGGTGCCTTTTGGTTCGGGCTGGTCATGAGCATCCTTGCGCCAATCGTCCATGCAGGGCTGTATTTTGTTCCTCAAGACAATTGAGAGGTAGCCCGACTCGGATTCGAACCGAGGTCGGCGGGACCAAAACCCACCATGATGGACCCCTACACTATCGGGCTGTGTGAGTCGGACGGAGCGGTCCCGCTTTTTGTTCTTGTCGGCTCGTTCAGTCGCCCAACAAAGGATGGTCTCCGAGAGTTTTCCGAGCACTTTCAACAAAAT
The DNA here is from genome assembly GCA_016778305.1 of Candidatus Poseidonia sp. Taxonomy (GTDB): domain Archaea; phylum Thermoplasmatota; class Poseidoniia; order Poseidoniales; family Poseidoniaceae; genus Poseidonia. Next base: position 283,567 of record JADHPT010000001.1, read on the forward strand.
CACCGAGGTCAATTCCACTCGATTCTTCATAAATTCCAGCCTGAAGCGCCATATCCAATTTATCCATTTGATGAACAAAGCGCGATTCAGGGCTTCGATTCGCTTCGTATTCTTCAAAGATGTCCAGCCACTGCGGAGCAAGTGATTTCATTGCCCCATGCTCATCCTCAGCCTTCGTACTTCGGTCATCGTGAGGCGTCAAGTCACCAACAATTATTTCGGGTAAATCGTGGAGTAAACAGAGTTTCAGCACCTTAACCAAATCCAATTCCGGTGGGCATAAGCGCAATGCAAGTACCGCCATGCCCCACGAATGTGCTGCTACAGATTCGGGGTCGTTCACACCGGCGTCCAGCCACCCTTGGCGTTTGACATCTTTTAGTTGCAGAAGTTGCCTCAGTTCCTCTCGCATGATGGTGGCTTGATGCAGGAGTTCAAAACCTCATCTGCCTTCTAACAAGCATGGGCGGACGTATTCCATCGTGGTGGGATAAAGCGCATGCCTTTCTACTCGAGGATGAACTCCTCGGACCAATTGTTGAGAAATACGGACCTGAGGGCATTACCAGTCGTGACGACCTCTTTCAAACACTGATTCGTTCCATCGTAGGCCAACAAATTTCAGTCACAGCAGCCGATGCCATTTGGGGTCGTCTCATCGATCATCTCGGTTCACCGACACCCGAAGCCGTACGTGCAACCGACGAAGCAAGCATCGCAGCATGCGGGATCACCCGGCCAAAAGCGAGTTACATCATGGGCCTGGCAAGGGATTGCGAACAATTGATGAACCAACCTTGGGATGAGATGGATGATGCTGCCATCATGAAGCATCTCATCGGATTTCGCGGCATAGGACCGTGGACTGCCGAGATGATGCTGATGTTCCATTTCCTTCGTCCTGACATCTTCAGTTTGGGAGACATTGGTTTAATTCGTGGCACACAACGCTTGGTACCAGATGCAGAAACCAAAGAAGATGTGGGCGCCATAGCCGAACGTTGGATGCCCTACAGAACTGCTGCTGCATGGTACCTCTGGCGGATTCTTGACCCAGTGCCCGTTGAGTATTAATCACGAACGAAGGTTTGACATGGAGGGACATGTCTCCCCGATTTGTGTCAGAAGACCCTTTGTCCCCTCGTCAGCCCCCGGCAAATTTCGCTGAACGACTGAGTCAAACGGGTGCCAAGATTTCCGACTTATCAAAAAAAGCCGCCGCTGCAACCAAACAAGCAGTTGGAAAAGTTGCTGATGCCAGCAAGGATGCGGTTGCAAAAACCAACGAAGCCGTGAGTCAACGTGCTGAAGCAAAGCGCGAGAAGAAAGAGGAAAAACTCACTCAAAAGATTGAGGAGACAAAAGCGGGACTCAAAGATGATGGTTTCATTGACATCGCTCCGGCCATGATTACATTGCCCGAATTCGAAGAAGAGCGCATGGCATTGATGGGTGAAGAACATGCCATCTTGGTCGATCTTGTTGACCACATGCACGCACTCTCACAACGCGTGGACCAGTTAGAACACACTTACCGTGCTCTGGCAATTGAGGAAACCAAAGGCCTGCAAGTCAAAGATGCTGAGGTGGCTTCAACCAACGACCCTCCTGTTACAGGACAAGGCATGACCTCCGCACTCAGCCTGCTGGGAGCGTCATTGGTTTGGGTCGTTCTTCTCACGGGGATGGACCGCTACATTTCTTCTGAAGGGCTGATGATTTTCACGAGCTATCCCGCAGAGATTCCTGTTTGGGGGATTGGAGCAGGTACCTGGTTGATGTTTGTAATTCACAAGTTGGGCAATGCTGCACCATTTCTTCGCGTTTCAACTCCAATGCTCATTCAAACCGGGTTAGCAGTATCAATCACCACCATGATGGCTCTATTGTTGACTGATGACACCATCTCGACGATGTCGGGTGTTTGGACATGGGGCACCGCCATTGCTGTAGCAGTACTTGTATCATCTAGCCTTATTGCGAGCGCATGGCGTAATACAAAGCAGATTCTAAGCCCGAACGAAACGGTTGAACTCATCGGTTGATGGCTTCACCGTCTTTGAAAAGATCACGAGTGATGTTCTTTTGATGAGATTCAAGCGTACCTCC
>JADHPT010000004.1 GCA_016778305.1 Candidatus Poseidonia sp.
TCACGGAGCCGATCATCAAGCGGTGGATTAAGCAATCCGAGTTGATGGTGTACGTTCACGACCCGAAGCGCGGCCTGCTAAGGCCTGTTCTCGAAGGTGAGCGCCTCAGGTGGACCCTGAAGGAAAACCTCTCCGTTGATGCAACCCACTGGCTGGACGTGATTGAACCGCTGCTCACCAAGCAGGACATCGTATTTGACGTTGGGACAAACATTGGAACCATCGCCAACTGGTTGGCCAACCGCACCCAACATGTTCATGGGTTTGAGCCACACCCAGCCAATATCGAAATGACGAGGGACCAAATTGAGATTCGAAAAGCAAAAAACATCACACTTTCCCAACTCGCCCTTGGAAGTGAACCTGGTATACTTCAGCTTCACGTCAAAAGTTTCCACGGCCACCATTCCCTCGGGGACACAGCCGCCAGCCCCACGGTGGAGAAAATCGATGTTGAGGTTGACACGGTGGACCGTTATTGCTTAACACACGGCATTGAACGAATTGATTTCCTCAAAATTGACGTTGAGGGTTTCGAAGACGCAGTCCTCCAAGGATCAACATCAATGTTGAAGAACCACAGCATCGGATTTGTCCTGTTTGAACTTCGACATTCGATTCTTGCTTCCGTTGACAAACACAGCAAGGACATTTTCACTCCGCTGACCGAAAACGGCTACTCGGTCTTCACCCTTGACGGAAGAACACTTACCGCCGACGAGTTAGAGAATCCATCGGATGGAGATTATTTGGCTGCGGTAAACCCTGAAGAGTTCGTGCCCCACTTAGGTACGTCAACGGCGCTATTGTGTTGAAGCCGGCGGCATTTGTTGCCTTAACAAACAAACCCCTGTTAAGTGGTAAAGGGCCTCACGATTGGCTCCACATGTCACACCATTCATACATTGATTGAATAATCGGTGCTAATGATTCAGACTTCTCTGTTAATCTATACGAAATTGACGTTGCCTCACTTATCTCTCGGCTCACTAAACCGTATTTTTCAAGTTCATTCAACCGTCTTGAAACAGTTGTACCCGATGTATCTACGCTCAATTTGAGTTTCGTGAAACTCAGTGGATGACCTGCTTCATGCAGTATCAAAAGAATGTGTAAGGACTTAGATTTTGTCAGCACATCGAGAAGTTCGTCAACTTTGGCGTATATTGGATCGCATTCAATTTCCATATCTAACCGACTCTACGATATATTGCTCAAATATGACTGATTTCAATGCTTAGTTACGCAGCTGTTACCATATGGTTAATCCATTAGAACTCATGGGGAACACATGCAGAAGGTGCCGAAGGCTTTTTTTGGTCCCGTACTATTGGCAGCAATATTGCTAGGCATCACCGTTTCACCAATACTAATGCAGAGTTCCATTCTCGAAGATTCAGACCGTAGTTCGCGTCATTCAAGTCCAATTCAAACAACCATTTCACCTCCTTCTGGTTGGACCAGTGGCGGTGAAGAAATTACAATTACTGGAAGTGGTTTTACAGATCTCGCCTTCTCAAACACAACAGACGATGGAATCAACCACCAATGGGTGGAGACGACCATGGACTATTCTTTCCAAGCCGGCCGGTGGAATGCCGTTGCGGTTGATTCAAATGGCCATATCCATGTTGTGCAAATTAAGGATGGAAATTACGAAATCCGGCACAGTGTCAATGACGGAACCGGTTGGAATTCAGGAAAAATCAGCGATTGTGGTAGCACATATTGTTGGGACATTCACATGGTCATCGATGATAATGACCACCTGCACTTGGCCTACACAACATACACTCAATGGGCTGAAACGCTGGTCTACATGAACTACGATGGAACTACCTGGAACAGTACCACGGTTTCATCCTCCGCTCATTTTGGCCCAATCGGTATCGCAGTTGACTCGAGCAACCATCCACACATCTCCTATGCTATAAACGGAGCAGATCAATGCGGTAACGGACTTCGCATTGCCTCTTACACCGGAACCGCTTGGTCACACGATACTGTTGAGGTGGGAAATAACCGTGGTTGTGAGTCTGCCATTGTAATTGATGAAAGTGATAATATATACATCGCCTATCAAGATCGTAGTTCCTCTAAATTGAAAATCGCAACGGATAAAAGTGGTTCTTGGGACTCCTATCTGGTGGATACAGGAACATCCCCGAGCAATTTGTATCCAGGGTACATGACATCGATGGCTATGGACCAACAAGGACAATTGCATATCGCTCACCAAGATAACAAAGAGTATGATTTACGATACTCGACAGGCGCCCCGAATAGCCAATGGACGACCACCATAGTGGATGCAACTGGGCATACAGGTCGGGACCCCTCAATCGCAGTTGATGCTGCAGATCAACCTCATATTGTCTACCACACCTGGACTGGACAGAATCTAAAATACGCAACAATCGACCCGGTTACGAGCAATTGGACCGTCAGTACACTTGCTAATAGTGGCGATGTAGGTGAGGGGAACTCTATTTTCATCGATGAAAGCGGGGATATGCACGTTCCTTTTAGCGACGGAACGAGTGACGTCTTGAATTACGCAACAAAATCCACTGGCCTCAGCGAAACGATGGAAATCACCGTTCAATTCGGTCAATACGGATATGTGACTGGAACGGTTGTTGATGATACAACAATTACTGTAATGACACCAGTGTCTGGTTTGACGCCAGCGACAATTGACATTACTCTTTGGGATAAAGATGACAATTCACATATTCTTTCCTCCTCTTTTGAGTTTATTTCTCAAGATGACCTTGACAACGATGGTGTGCTGAATGAGAATGATGATTGTCCAAATGATGCAGGCACTTCGACGGAAGATTTGACCGGTTGCCCAGATGATGATGAAGATGGTTATAGCAACGCAGGAGACGCTTTTCCTAGCGATGCAAGTGAAGCCTTGGACTCCGATGGCGATGGAGTAGGAGATAACACCGATGCATTCCCAAATGACGCCAATGAGACACTCGATTCTGACGGAGATGGAGTCGGAGATAACACTGATGCATTCCCAAATGATGCCAATGAAACACTCGATTCAGACGGAGATGGAGTAGGAGATAACACCGATGCATTCCCCAATAACGCCATTGAGACACTCGATTCAGACGGAGATGGAGTAGGAGATAATACTGATGCATTCCCAAATGACGCCAATGAGACACTCGATTCAGACGGAGATGGAATTGGCGATAACAGCGATGCCTATCCCTTCATCAACAACGACTTGGATTCAGACGGCGACGGGTACGACAATTCAGTTGATGCATTCCCTGGTGATCAAACCCAGTGGAATGATACCGACGGGGACGGCTACGGCGACAATCCAAATGGAACTGATGCCGATCTCTTTGTCAATCTCTCTACACAATGGTTTGATGCCGATGGTGATGGCTATGGAGATAACTGGGGCAATACATCGTGGAATGCAACTCGATTATTTGTTTGGCCTGGGGTCTTTGTAGAGGGCGTAGTTATGGGTGATCATTGTCCAACTGAATTTGGCAATTCAACCGTGGATGGTTATTTTGGCTGTCTTGATATTGACGCTAACGGTGTTGCGGACATGTACGAGGATGAGATGACGAACGAAACAGAACCGACCACGAATTCAACCAATGAGACTGAATTCAGTGATTTTGACGGGGATGGCGTCCCGAACGATACCGACCTCTGCCCAACCACAGTTGAGAATGGGTACGTCGACCTTGACGGTTGCCTCATTGACGAAGATGGTGACGGGATTGATGATTCCAAAGATGCATGCCCGGGCACTGAATCCGGTGCTACCGTCAATGCCAATGGGTGTATTGTTGAAAATGAAGTTTCAAGAAGTTTTCTCCAAGCATTGAGTTCTGGTGAGCAAGGCGCAGTGGTTCAAACGGTTGGAGTTGGAGCTATCCTTGTTGCAATATTTGGATTCCTTCAAACCAACATGGTCGCTGCTTTGCTTCCAGATTCGATTCGATGGATTCGCGTCTTCCGATCGGATTCCAAACTGAACAAAGAGGAGATACGTGAATTGGAATATCTCAAATCACTCGTACAAACCTATTACGAAGATGGAGAGGTTTTGCGGGATGAACTGTACCAACTCAAAGCTGAATTGACGGCACGTTACACAAATAGTGAGATCACTAAAGTCACGCTTGAAAAGTTAACCACCCTCATCACGGACGTATTGAGCATGGATGAAAATGAGGTCAGCCGTATCGCTCATAACGATGACTACTTTGGTTTAGGAGGTTCAATCAACATCGATGAGCGCTCTGTATACCTGTCAGAAGACGCTTTGATGCAGGATGGTGAACGTGAGCATCTTTGAGACAATAGTAACGTGGTCCAATCCAACCACCCCATCAAGGAACTCAACGGTCAAATCAGTGAAAGTGACGGGCACGAATACCTTCAGTATCCTGCTGGAAGTGGAGCATGGTATTACCGCAACCGTTCAACAGGTGAATGGATGGAATGGGCGCAATGAGCGTGACTCAATCCAGCCTCATGTACACAAAATAAGTGAATATACTGACTCGTAAGGTTGGTTGCTTAATGCCATAGAATATGGCACTATATTCAAAAGGTCATGACTTTTTCAGAAGAGGCAACCCAAGATGCGCATTCCGCCATGGTTGACTTCAAACCTTCATCATAGTAGGGTTGACCCTTCCGTATTCCACAACGACTCTGACACGTGCCGCAAACTTTCACAGCCACCCCTTTTCCAATCAGGTTACGAAGCATTTCAACCATGTCCTCATGGCCTTCTGGGGGCAAGATGCCATCCCTGGCAAGGTCAACTGAATCGTTCATGAGGAAGATACGTACTTCATGCCCGTCTCCGTGTAGTTGTCGTGCAAGGCGCAGGGCATTCCATGTAACATCAGTTCCGTCGTAGGGCTGTTGATTGAGGATGAACATCATCGGCATATAGGGCACTTAAGAGGCGGGTCAATAAATGCAATCAATGCAGAACTTGACCTTGAAGGCAAGCTCTTCATTCAATTTGTTCGCCTTCGAGGATTTCCTCGTCCTCTTGGCCGTTTCTGACAATCACGGTCGTAGCGACTCCAAGAGCAATGAGCAGAAGGAAAACGATGATCAAAGCATTGTCCTGAATCGCATCGGCCATCGAAGCAAAGAAACCACCGTCATCTTCACCACCATTCATGCTCTTGGGTTGGATCAGTTGGACAACAGCGTATTGGTCGTATGCCCCGCGGGTATAGGTCAACATGCCTTCCATTGAATCATCATACACTTCTGATGGTGCGATTGGATTCAAGTCCGAGTAGAAGTCTGGACGCTGGTCAAATTGTACGTTCACGGGTTCACTCAAGGCTAACGTAAGCACGACGTCAACGGTGTAAGGGATTCGTGACTCAAAGAATTCTGGGTCATCAATGAAGCCGAAAAGCGTCACGGCTTGACCCGTAACATCGAAATGAGCCCATTGGCCCCATGCGGATGAATCAACGTCAAGGTCGTAATACCACGTGTCTGCAACACGTGAACCCTGTCCCTGTGCATCGTTACTGCCGTCGTCACCGAGATCGATTTCAAGTTGCACAGAGCCCGCTTGCCCGCTATCAAGTTCGAATTCAGTCGCACTAAAGGTTGCCTCAAGTCGCTCTGTTCCGTTAGGAATCCACACATAGTGAGAATCTTCAGTATAGTAGACTGCACCTGTTTGTCCGTTGTTGAAATGGTTCCAGTCACCTTTCCAGGAGTGACCCAAGCGATCGGTGCTAAGCGACACGGTGGTTTCAGTCATCATGGCTTCGTAAATCTCCCAGGCATCCCACACGGTGTATTCTGGGTGGTCAATCATTCCGTCCCCGTCCTGGTCACGCATCAACTGCAAGGTGCGTGCGAGGGCGACTGCAGCGTCGGTGTCGGTCAAACCGTGTCCGACTCGCCAGTCGTGGCACTCACCCGTAGCGCTGATGTAGCACTCTGTTGGTATATCGCTGCATGCATCGTCGGAATTTCCATCCTCACAGGAATTCTCCATGCCCTCGTAAGTGGCCGTCAATTCCAAGATAAGTTCAACTTCGTGAATTCGACTGTAATTGGCAGTCTCCCAATCTTCGAATTGTCCATACGCTGCAGTCCCTTCTCCGCCGACGATACTGTCGCCAAAGTCGTGATCCTCACGGTGGTAATCTGCCACACCCAAAGACGGTGCGACATTGATGAGCAAGCCGGCCATTCCACCAACGTGAGGTGTTGCCATGGAAGTACCCGAGATGGCCATGTAATAGAGGTCGCCTTGGGTTCGAGTAGATGCATCAATGGCAGTGCCTCGAGGAGCAGTCGCCCAAATATCGCGCCCCGGGGCTCCTACATCTGGCCATGTATGCTGTTGGTTCATGCAACCTCGTGAAGAAAAAGATGTGACAGCAGTGCCGTCGTGGGTCAAGGCAGCCACCGAAATCGCAGAGGGCGTATTTGCGTAGACGTTGGTCTTCAACCCGCCAGCACATTCACCTCCTGAGCCACCTGAGTTTGAGGCAGCAAAGATGACGGCTACACCGTTTTCGTAGGTGAGACGGTCTGTGAGTTGTGCAATGACGCCGTTGGGGTCGTAGTCACCATCCGTTCCCCACGAATTGGAGACGACTCGAACGTGGTGGTTGTTTTGCCCCGGTGTGGAGTGCGCAAAGGTCCATTCAAGGCCTTGTTCAGCAGCGAAGATGGAGGCACCGTCGCCCGTTCCCAGAGCGACCATTTGACCGCCTTTTGCGACACCAGCACGACGGCCACCGGAAGCGTCACCGTTGCCAGCAATGGTCCCACCTACGTGGGTTCCGTGACCAGAGGATGTATCTGAGTTTCGAGTCTCAGTCCATTGAATTCCATCAAATTTCGCCGAATAAATGACCTTCTCTCCCACCCAAGGTTCGAGGTAGTCAAAATCCGGGTGTCCAGCGTCAACGCCGGTATCGAGGTCAACAATGGCCGTACCGTCGCCGTCCCATTCGGTGAATGAAAGGTCGGTTTCGTACTCCACATCGCCCTGTGGAGAGATGATAATTCGGTCCCATGAAGTCGTAGCCTTCACGATGTGCGTTGTTTCATGCATCATAATGCCAACTTCGCCTTCATCAAGACTTGACGGATCCATGCCACCGTATTCTGATGGCAGATAGAAGAAATCCAATTCCTTGTTGAGTTCCAGATACTCTACACGTTCCCACATTGATAGACTCCTTAGGTCTGTGAGTGTACCTTCAACCAAACCACCGTCGACCAAGGGGGCTTCGCCAAGCAGCGTCATTCTGTATGCTTCAATGACTTCACGGTCCTCTTCGGTCATAGGAGAATTGAGTTGGAAAATGACTTCAACAAGCGTCGAACCATCGCTGTCGACGAGTTTATCGAGCAGATCCGTATTCATTTTGGTGGTATCTCCGTATGGATTCATGCCGTCTGCAACAGGTGCCGCAGTGGCCCCGAGCATGAGTGCCTGCATCAAAACCGCAAGTAGAACAAAGCGTCGCTGTTGTCGCATGGTTATTTTTGCCTCCCGTTGTCTTATAATCGTGGTGGTAATTTGCAGAGCGTCTAAAAATATCATTTTCAAGCAACACGCCATGCTGCATGGAAGCATCCATAACGAAACCGAGAAGGATATACAAACTGGTAGGTGATGGCTCGAGTATGGGCTACTATGTCACGGCAAAGCAACGGCTTCTTGCATTTGTCCTCGTGAGCATCATGATGGCAGCACCTTGGGCAGCCATGCCCTCCGCTCATCATGATACCATCATCCTTGATTCAAGAGATGAACTGCAGCAGGTAAATCAGCTGACGCAACAATTCCCAGTGGCTGACGGATTCACATATACCAACTTATCACAATCGCCAGTCACTGGTGTTACAACGCTCGAACGACCTTCAATTTCCTGGTCTGCAACCACAGGCTTTGGCCTGACCAACCTACGAACGGGTGCGTGTTCTGCCTATCTACCCGCTACTGATGAGGTGTTCCTCATCGGTGGCCGTATCGACGGAGACCCGACCCAAACAGGGGACGAATCAGCCACAAAAACCGTTGAAATATTTGATGTGAACAACCAAGAATGGACGCCTGCTGTTGAGGAGCTAAAAGAAGAACAGCAATACCACAAATGTGCAGTTGTCGACAATAAAATCTACGCCATTGGTGACCATCACCCCTTTGAAACGCCGAGCGTCGAATCTACAGGCGTGGTTCAAGTCTACGATCCCAGCAATGGAAATTGGTCCTATGGAACATCCATGCCCGCAACGAAATCTGTCGGCCTTGCAGGTGTCGCATCCCAAAACGGCATGATCTATGTTGCGGGTGGTGTATCCCTCAAAGACAGAAGCGATGCCACCGACCGACTCATGAGGTACGACCCCGTGAACGATTCGTGGACTGAAATGGCCAATATGAACCACACGAGGCACTCCTTTGAATTGGTTTCCTTACGCGGCAAACTCATTGCATATGGTGGAGTAGCCGAATTCTTTGATCCCGTTGCGAACACAACCGTGGAGAAAGAAACGAATCTTACCGAAGCCTACGACCCCGTGACAGACTCATGGACCCAACTGCCCAATGCAACACATGCAATGTCTGCTTATGCGGCTGCAGTCTACAACGACGAGATCGTTATTGTCGGAGGATATTCTCTCTCGGGATGGCAGGCTTCTATGAACGACAAAACCTACGGCTATGATCCCTTCGTGAACCGATGGGACACCTATGCAACCCTCCAAATTGGATTCTATGACTCAACCCTCGCACGGGCCAATTCAACGTTGGTCTACGCCACGGGCGATATGTCGTCGTCACGCTTCTCAACGTGGAGCGTACAATATCTTGCAGATAATGAGTGCTTCGTCAACCCTGCGCACCGAGAGGGTTGGCTGACCTCACCAACCCAAGACCTAAGGCCCGACACACACGGTTCAGCAAGCCCTCTTTGGTTCAACTTTGACGCTTCTACGCCGCAGGGGACGGAGTTAGGTCTCCAGTACAGAACAGCAGAGACGGCGCAAGGAATAGCTACTGCATCGTGGAAACCAACGACGATTCCAGTCTTCACCTATCTTTCTGAGGCGAATCATTCGCTGATGGAAGTACCAGAGAACAGTCCCTTCATCCAGTACAGAGCGAAGTACACTACCACGAAGGTCATGGAGTGGATTACTCCTTCGTTGCAAACGATGAGTTTGGGATACGACGATGTCGCTTTCATTTCACAACTTCCAGAAACAATGCAACCCACTTCAACACCCATCATTATTCAAACACAACATCACGGTGCTACAGAAGAAGGAGATTATGTCCTCGCAGTCCATGCTACAAATGAAATCGGCACCCTCGAGCAATCCTCCCAATGGACGCACCTCACATGGAATTCAAGCACCGCCACCCTCACGATTGAGGATCCAGCTGGACTCATCTTCAATCAGCAAGTAGAGGCTGTTCAAGGACCGATGAGTACAGACGGGCACGTCATGAACTGGTCCTTTTCTCTCAGCGGCGTGCTTCCAACAGATTACCTCCGATTCAAAGCCAGCACCCATGCGCTTCGTAACTCCAGCTACATTCACCCCGATGTCGTTTCCATTGACCGAGAAGTCGGCCTCATGATCACCAACATCACAGCAGATGCTTCGAGTCAAGGAGGAGCAGAAGTATTCGATGACGAAGTTCTCCCGGGCAATGCTGGACTGAATATCAGCATTGACCACGCATTCAAAAACAGCGGACTACGACTTATGGGGGGTGCTTTCCAAGCACGTATCCATGTTGACATACTCACCTTTGACAGAGACATTGACCAGAAACGAATTTGGTTCAATGAAAGTTCGGAATGGTTTGATTTACCGGCAGGCCAACTCTACCACGCCTTGCTCAACCTCCCTGAGGGTGTGTCAGGAGATGTCTCGTTGTGGTTCGAGGCTCGTACGAGTGAAGATTGGATCCTTGATTATTCAACAGAACCCCACCAATTTGTCGTCAATGGAGAAGGCCCGACTTTGCTAAGCGTTGACCCCGCTCTCGACACCTATCTCAACGAAGAAACATACCAGACGGTGAGTTTTGAGTTCCATGATGTCGGTGGCTTTGACAACCAAAGCCTTCAGGCTTATTCTTGGATTGAGGCAAGAGATGACGGAAGCAATGGAAACCCAGCCGATGGAATTCCGCAACGAGATGAATACCAACCCAACATCTTCTATCTTCATCAAAATGAAAACCGATGGTTCGTAAATATCACCGTGAACGATACCATCAACGAAGACCATCAATGGAATCGAATCCTGTTGGAGGGAGATGATCTCGCCGGCTTTGGTGTTCCCGCAGCAACCGCAGCAGACGGACACGCACGGTGGGAATCACGCACCCCCCTTAAGTCTGAATTAGTCAGTATTGAAGCAGTTGGTCAACTTGCACAACCTGATGTCTTGCGCCTTGAACCGCAACAAAAAGTCGGCTGGTCGCTCACTGTTCGTGATACCAATGGGTTTGATGACATCAACGAAGTTCGGATTGAATTGGGCAACGACGAACGACTGGGATTCATCTACACGACCGTTGACGACATCTGTGCCCCACTTGATGAGCGTTTGATCATGCTTCCCGGAGATTGTGTTGTTCGCCAAGTTGGACAAGAACTGCAGATCGACTTCAGCGCTTCAGTGGCCTGGAGTTTTACCTTAGCAGGCGTCATTCAAGGAGAAGTCGACCTCTATCTACGTGATTATGATGGCATCCAGCATTACGATTATTCGGGTGCTTGGGTACTTCAGCGAGAACTCAACATCGAAGTTGAATCATTGCGTGATGATACGGGTACGGTGAGGCAATCCATTGAGGAAGGCGTTTCGGTCATGAGTGGAGATGCATTGAACCTTACAGCAACCATCACTCACCGATTCAGTGGCACGCCTTACACTGGTGACCTACGACTGGGATGGAACGGATTGCAGCAAAGTGACAACTGGCGGGGAAGTGCGGCCATTTCTGTCGTCGATGGAGCGGTCAGTCATGGGATTCCCACCCCGGAGGGTTCCGGTCTGATGCACGACATCGTTCTCTCGTTATGGGATCCTCTGGAACTTGAACAACTCTCGACCTATGATGTGGCATCTTTCAAACTCGACGGAAGAGCGCCTCAATTGTTGCCTACCACCATTTCAGCAGATATTTCTCGCTACCATCTCGATGATGTGGACATCGGCGTCAACATCCTTGAAGAACAAGGTTGGTCCTCTTCTGTGACGCTGAACTGCCAAATTCGTTCGCTTGATTCTACTTGGAATGTGACCACGATGACCCGAAATGCAACGACGATATTTGACGGAAAAACCATGTTCAGTTTCTCCTTTGACTTCAGTCAGCTCGGTGACCCGTCAACCCTCTCTCAACAAGCCAATTTGATGTGCTGGGCTGAAGGCATGGACGATGCAGGATGGGAACTTACCTCCGATGTTGGAAACAGTGAATTGGACCCCTGGTTGGAAGCACCCCTGAATAATATTGGACCTGATTTAGCACTTGAAAACATTGAGATCACCCAAAATGCTGCAGTCGGTGAGAGCGTTCGCCTCTCCTTCTTCGTCGTTAATGAAGGCGAAACCATCGATACAGCATTCAACGTGAGTATTGAACTTGTTCAAGGTGATGAACGGACCCTTATTGGCCGTTCTATATTTTCTTCGATGGACGAAAATACCGCCAAATCTGTCAAGCGCTCCTTCGATGCACCCGAGGGTACGTGGGTGATTGAGATCACTCTTGACCAAGAGGGTTTGATATGGGAAATTGATGAAACCAATAACCTGTGGACTCTGACACAAACCAGCGAATCAGGGGGCCTCGGTGCAGTCATCATAGCGGGTGGTGGAATCTCAATCATTCTTCTTGCCGGTGGCTTTGTCATGCTCCGACGACGCAATTCAACGAACGTTGATGAGATGAAGATGGTTGCTGCTTTGGGCCCTACTGCTGGACCTGAAGGGGCGCCACCTGCCCCAGAAGCACCCGTGAAGCGACGTGGTCCACCAGGTGGGAAGATTTCCGCATCATCTGGAAAAAAACCGTCGAAGGGACCTCCAAGAGGGCCGCCAACGAAATCGTCCACTGAGCCAGAGCAATCTCCCCAAGCCACTGCTGCGCTTTACATGGACGCACTTGGACCAGCGGTCGTTGAGAAATCCGTCGAAGAGGTTGGTGAAGAGAATCATGCTTCCGACTATTCACAACTTCCAGGGGGTGGCGAGTATGAATATACACCAGATGCAACGTATTACGTTGGCCCAACATGTGGTCGGTGGATCCTCAATGAAGACAAATCCTTCACACGTCTTCCCGATGAAGCATGAAGCCTATCTTGATGAAGGCTAACTGTTTGTGCAGGTCATGAGCGAGGAGGCCAATGATGTACGTCGCGTTCTCACCATCGCCTTCCGAGGGCGTGAATCAATCGGGCAAATGGACCTCGAACGTTTCCTCTCCTTCGACATGGAATGGGTAGCCCCTCAAGAAGCGGAGCAGGCGGTTCAATCACTGATCAAGGCTGGATGGTTGAACCTTAGCGACGGAGTACTGAGTATTTCGGTGGATCTTGGAGATATCTCCGTTCCGTTGGGATGGTTTCCACGCCCTTCGCGATTGCTCACCCCCGTGGGTGCTGTTGATGGAGATGCCGAAGTTCCGCGGGCCCCTGACCAACCAGCATCAACGAAACGCCTATCGCCATCTCCTCAAGTCAAGTCCCTCACAGGGAATTCTACCGACCCTCGCGACCGACTTACGCAACGCCTCGTGAAATTCATCGCTCGCAAAAGTGGATTAGAAGCCAATGAATTGCAACGAAGAGCCGAACGGAAAATTTCAGCCTTCCACAATATCACACCTTGGCTGGCTTACGCCTTGGTTGCAAGAGAGCAAGGGTTAGCGATGCAGGACATCGTTGAAGCATTAGCCGTCGTCTAAGTTCAATCTTCATCGGCATCGACGGAGGATTCTTTACCACGGGCAGATAATTCCACGAGTACTGGCAGAACCATCACTGCGAGAATCAGTGAGAAAAGAACGGTAATCGCCGTGATGAGTCCGAAGTCCTGAATCACGGGCATGGGTGAAAACAACAACACTGCGAAGCCCGCCATTGTTGTAATCGCACTGAGCATCAATGCTACGCCCGTCGTATTGAGGGCAGCGCGTAGGGCTTCCCAACGGTCGCCTCGCTTTGATAATTCCACCTCAAAGCGTCTCCACATGTGAATCGAGTAATCAATTCCGATACCCAGGGTTAACGCAGTTACCATCACCGTGAGTACGTTCCATTTCAAGCCAATGAGTGCCATCGAACCGACAACCCAAAGGGAGGCGATTCCAACTGGGAAAAGGACAATGACAGCAGGCATGATGCGTCGTGTGAGTATGAAGAGAACGAGGAATGATACAGTGAGTGAGATGGCCGTACTTTCAATTTGGGTCACACTCAATCCCTCCAGCACTGTTTGAAGCATGACCAAATCACCGGTGACGTGGAGCACAGCGTGATCTTTTAGTTCGTATGTGAGCGTGCCTGAATCTTCGGTTGAACCCAATATTTCTATGAAATTTTCAACCACTCGGTCTGATTCGACGGAGGTCGATGCTTCAACCCTCACTTCATGGCGGAGGTACGTGATTCCATTGCCCTCCAGATACACTGAATTGGCCAATCGCTCGTCCCATGATTCACCTGTTAGCGGATCCGCAGTGCTGGTATTTCCTGCGAGTGTTGCGAAAAAGAGTCCTAAATCAACGGGTTGTTCTCGGTCAATGGAGTAGACTTCTCCAGCAAAGACCTCCAGATTGTGCTCTTCTCCGAGACTCGCATTTCGCAGGATTGCATCACGAATGAGCGGATATGGTCCCTCATAGGAGGGGGATGAGATTCTGAAATTCGTCCCCACTACGTCGTTATTTGATTGAAGATCCGAATGTAAATTTCGTAATTCGCTCAATAAATCATCATCCCCTGGTATGGTTGATTCACCAGCAGCAGGTTCCATCAAAATATGAATGATTTTCCAACCGGCACTCTCGTAACTCTGGTCAAGTGCCTCACGTACGGTCATGATTTCCATGTCTTGATCTACAAAGTCTGCAAGATCAAAATCAGTTTCAAGTGAGGCTGCCCCGTAAATCGATAGACCGGATATCAGTACGGTGACCAGCAGGACACTGACTTGTTGCTTTTGCTGAACTTTCAAAATCTGACCTGAGAGAATGGGAAGGGTGAGAGATGCAGGAGCAGGCCTTCGTTCCTTCCCATCAAACATCACGTGCAATGCGCCGACAAAGATTGTGGATGAAAGGAAGGCGCATATGACGCCGAGGGACAGTGCATAGCCGAGAGTAGCGAGTGGAGGCAATGGAGAGATGATGTTCGCAAGGAAGGCCGCCACGGTGGTCACAACAGCGAGGCTGAGCGGGATGGACAAATGACCAACCGCACGAAGCCAAGACTCAGCAGCTTCAGGGTAGTCGTCGGTATAGGAGCGCTGTGAGCGTTGAAGATGGATGGCATAATCAATGCCCAAACCGAGAACGAGCGGCGCAACTGTGGCTTCAAGCGCTGTGAATCGTGCGCCAGCTATGTTGAGAATCCCGTAGGTCCAAATCAAGGCGCTTGAAAGTCCGATGATTGGAAAAGCCACGCTTTTAACAGACCTAAATGCAATACTGAGCATCAAGACCACGACCAGGAATGCCAGCACAACGAGGAAGATTAAGTTGTCAAAGGTACCCTCATCAATATCGTGAGCGAATAAATCGTTGGAGATGACTTCATAATTCAGTTCTGATGTCGTGGAACGTTCGTTAAACACCGTCCTCAACTCGTCTTGAAGTTCCCTACGAACCTGTTCCTCAAGTTCAGGATCAACTTCCAGGACCCAAAGTGTCGATGATGCTTTTGGTGTCGCCATCCCCGTTCCATTGCTCAAGTAAGTACATACTTCTTCGTAATCAAGATCTTTATTGAGCAGGGCTGAAGATGCATAGGTCGCAGCTGAAAGGAGTTGATCATCAGCAGTGAGCCCGCATGTTTCATTCTCGTCAAATAGAAGATCGACAACTTCACTCCATCCAGATAGGGATGCAAGTTCTTCTGCGTTCGCTTCTTCATCAAGGCTCAATTGGACAATCCCTGGTGCTGTGGTCCAAACCTGAACGAAACCTTGGCGTTCTACGGATTCGTTTTGGAAGTAGAGAAGGTCGTCCTGCATCGACTTCATGTGCTCAAAGGCCAATACATTGGACCCGTCATCGGAGGTTACATGAACGAATAACGGGCGTGTTTCATCAGGGAAAAACTCGTGAATACGCTCGTGAGCGATCGAGGCATCAGACTCTGGAGCAAAGTCGTTCAAATCCGTTTGGAAGGTGGGTGGAGATACGTAGAGTTGACCTGCTAAAAGAAGGGTAATAATGGTGAAAAAAACGACGATATACGGTGCAGCCTGCTTGAATTGAGGGGCTCGGTGGGCCAAGCGTTCCTCAAGACCCCCCGTATCCATGAACCTCCTCGGCAAAGATGGCATAAAAAGAAGCAGGGTTTTCTGCTATCAAGCATCCACTCTTTGCAATGCTTCATTACCAAACCATGTGACCCTTTGAGGAGAAGGTTCAAAACGAGTTGGCTGGTGGGCTGGACGGTTAACATGTCAGTGACAGTGCTCAAGAAAGAGAAGAACGAACTCCGACTTCGCATTATCGGCGAGAGTCACACCGCTCTCCAAGTCCTCCGTGAGCGATTGAACGCCCACAAAGACGTTGATTACGCCAACTACTTCCCCGGCCATCCAGAACTTGATGACCCCGAGTTTTACATTCGCACGACCTCGAAGTCAGGTGTTGACAAAGTCCTGAATGAGATCATCGGCGGAGTTTCCTCTGAATTCAAAGGCGCCACCCTCTGAGGAGGTGGCCCTCATGGTTGACGCCGTTGCAAAAGTGATTGGCCTTCTAGGCTATGCCACGAAGACAGATGGCATCGGTGGCTTGATCAAAGCACGTGTTACTGATTTCCGAGTTGAAGAGATTGCAACGCCCGTCCATTTTGACAACCGTGGACGGTTTACTGCAGCCAAGGTCACCTTAACCAATTGGGAAACCAACCGCTTTTGCAATCAACTTGCAGCGAAGCTGAAAATACCGCGTAATCGAATCTTCTTTGCAGGAACAAAGGACAAGCGTGCTGTCACCTCACAACTCTTTGTCATCGATGCACCAATGAACAAAGTTGCCTCAGTTGAACTCCCTGATGTTGAAATCGAGGTATTGGGAAGAACACACCAAAAAATTGGCTTTGGGAACCACCGCGGTAACCGCTTCACCATCGTCGTACGCGGCTGCTGTGATGCAGATGGAAATCCACTCAGCAACGAAGATGCGCTGGCTGAAGTACATCGGATTCGGAGTGAAATGGAAGCCTCTCTCGGCGTCAACCGATTCCCCAACTGGATTGGACCACAGCGCTTTGGTTCGGGCCGCCCGGTGACCCCAGTTGTTGGTCGGCATGCAGTTAATGAAGACTGGAAGGAAGCCGTCATGACCTACCTCGGCATGGAAGGAGCATCGGAAGAAGAAGAAGAAGAAGAAGCTCAACACGTACGCCAGTACATTCGAGAGAATGGAGTTGACGAATCATTGCTCGAAAAATTGCCTCGATGGATGGGATTTGAGCGACGAATGATCGAACACCTCCTGGCGCACCCTGACGACTATACTGGAGCATTCAGAAAACTGCCTGCCAACCTCCAACTTATGACCGTCCACGCTCTTCAGTCCATCGTGTTCAACAAATCGCTGCATCGCCGTCTCGAGGCAGGTTTACCACTTTCAACGCCTGTTGTTGGTGACATTGTAGGCCGTATCGACGAAAAGGGACAATTGGATGTGAAGTCTTGCGTCACCGTCGAACCTCGCACCCTCAGTCGAATCTCACGCAATTGTGACATTGGGCGTTTGACTCCAACGGGACCTCTTCCCGGTAGCGAGATTTCAACCTCAAGCGGTGAGCCAGGTCAACACGAACAGGACATCCTCAAGGAAGAGGGATTGGATAGCGTAACCTGGCATGTTGAAGAAATCCCCCGACTCTCAACCAAGGGTACACGGCGAGGCTTGGTATCACAATTCAATGAATTCACGGTCGACACCGTTGCAAGAGCCGATGGCTCAACCATGGGCAAGCGTTGGGAGGAAGGACCAACACATAACACAAGATGGCATCCTGAGGGTGCCTGTATTCGGTTTCGATTTACGTTAAGCTCAGGCAGTTATGCAACTGTCCTGCTAAGAGAATTCATGCAAGCACCCGTTTCACAGATGTGAAAGGGATTCAAATCAAGCCCATTGATAGGACTTCGATTTCTCCAACGCCGTGAATGGCTGCCATCTGAGCCTCAAAGGCATCTGCGAGTCCTTCACCATCGTTCATCTTGACGTGGACTTGAACGAATTTAAGACCGAAGGCAAGAGGCTTGGTCTCAATTTGCTGGATATCATAGATGTCGTTGCGTAGACCACCGATGGATTGCGCAATCGCATCTGTGTCCACATCTTCGAGATCCGAATCCGGATTTACTTTGTACGTCATGACTACCATACCCATATGCTCACCTCAGGGTCCAACGAAGCCACAGTTTGGGCACTTGTAGGGTACGCCTTGGTTGCGTACACGGGAGCTGCGTCCAATGGGTTTGAAACACCCAGGACATGGGAAAGTGGTTGAACCGGCTTCTTCCAGTGGGATGCCAGATGATGTGCAGTGGGTTGCTCGTTCACTCATGGATAGGCCTCGTAACGACTCTGCCACGCCCTCCCCTTCTTTATGGTTGCGTGAGCCTCGCACCGCTCAATCCAGTTCAAAACGCTGTATGATTGAAATTCTACCGTGGCGGCCAGTGCTGACAATAAGAGCCCCGTCCCGTGACCGACACCACCCTGATTCAAGGCGAATCACATCACCAACACGGATCGCATCGATTTGATCGCCCCACAGCACCAATCCAACCAGCCCCGTGGCGTCCCTGCCACAAGCGGCTGCGACTGGTCCAGTGTAACGAGGAGATACAATCAGCCGTTGCGGGTAGATCCGCAGGACCACCATTTCCAAATCCTTCACGGGCGTATTGGGACGTAAATTAGCGATGGTTCGAGCAGGGGATGGCCAATCATGGGGTCGTTGTGATGACATGAAGCGATGGTTTCACTTCAACCCACTTCAAACATTCAGTCTGATTTTTTACGTCGCACGGAAAATGTAGAAGCCATCGGCTCGGGACCTTCCTCGATTTCATCCCCACCCACCTGATGATTCACGCCATCTTCGTAGCGCTCTCGTACCGACTTTTTGGGAGCCTTCCAAGGCGTGTGGTTGCGACAGATGAGGTAGACTTCAGAGGAGGAGTTCCTCGATGCATCGGGTGAATATCTGCGTACCGTGGAAAAATGAGGGCGGACGGCCTCAATCAATTCCTCAACACCGATGCCTTGGAATAATTTTGTCGTAAAACAACCACCTTTTTTGAGAAGAGGAAGAGAAAAATCGAACACATCTGCGACCAATGTCATGGCGACAGATTGATCCATGTCCCATTTTCCGGTAATATCGGGAGAAATGTCCGAGATGATCACGTTGAGACGTTCACCTCCCAATTCACCGAGGATTCGCTCTTGGGTGATGGGTTCGGTAATA
Source organism: Candidatus Poseidonia sp. (assembly GCA_016778305.1). GTDB lineage: Archaea > Thermoplasmatota > Poseidoniia > Poseidoniales > Poseidoniaceae > Poseidonia. The sequence goes on from JADHPT010000004.1 coordinate 18,765, forward strand.
TCACCAGTGAGCAATACCGCTCCTTCCACCGGCTGGCACGGAAGCAGATCAACACCGACCACATGGCCTTCGCTCCCTACGAGTTCCACAGCGACTTGAGCCCATCCTCCGGGGTGGCAGCCAACATCGAGGACGAGGTCCCCTTCGCGAACGAGGCCAAACCGCTCTTGAATTTGCTTTAATTTGAATGCAGAACGAGCACGGTAGCCACTGGCCTTCGCTTGACGACGCCACGAATCACGCTTGTGATTCTCAATCCAGTGGTCTGCCAGCGTTGTTCCCTCCTGCTTGAGGGACAACCTCGCCCTCATCAACCCTTTTCTCTTTGACCGCCTCAAAGCAAGCAATCAAGGACAGGAAGGAAGTCGGCGAGGCATGGTCAGTAGACAGAGTTCGGGAAGCAACTTCCCCCCGAGACTGTTCCTCCTTGTATTCATGATGCTCAGTTTGCCATGGACGCCCACAAGCCAAGCTCGTGTCGTCGGCCTTGACACCTCATTTGCGGAGCCAGTCAGCAGTGGCCTCGGAGGTCGCACCCTCCTGGTGGAAGAAGTGACCGCTACCTGGTGCCCGACGTGTGCAAGCATTGATCCCGAACTTTTTGAAGTCGCAGATAGCCATGGATCTCGCATCGCACTCATTGCCTTGCACCCGAGTGATGGAGAAGATGCCTTTCAACCTGAAGCCAGCCAGAAGCGTATTGAACGTTTGAAAGTGATTCAACCCGATGTTGCCGATTCGACCCCAACCTTTGTTGTCGAGGCAGGTATCCCGCGAAAAGGATACGATGCATGGCAAGATGTCCAGCGTGACATTCTCAACACGGAGTTGATGAGACAGTCAACCAGCCAACTCGAGTTTGAAGTGGTTAAAACCGAGGAAGGGTATCGCGCCTCAATTACAACCGCAGACCTCGTTGAAGCCGAAGGGAGTCAACTTACCTTCATGCTTCTCGAACATGAAAAGGTGATGCCCGAAGGAGCGATCAATCCCGGAGGAGATTTCCGAGACAGAGTACTCGTAGGCTTAGCTGAATGCAATATTGACGACAATACAATTGCATCACACGTCGGTTTCTTGGGAGTAGAATCAACGACAGGATGTGCTTCATCCTTGACCGTTGAATTTGCAGAAATGGACTCTTGGAGCTTGATTCTTGTTCACGAAGCCAACCTGGAGTCCATTGAGGCCGGTGGCCCAACATCAACCTACGGAGCCGTAGAGTTGGCGAAACGACCCCTGGCAACGGCTGCAGAAGCCTCTTCCGCCATCCCCATGCTTCTCGGGATGTGCTTGCTCCTAAGTGCTGTTGCAATCATTCGTAAAAAGTAATATTTTATTCCCATTTTACAACTTTAACATCGGAAAGTGACATTTTGTTACCCTAATCCGACAATAGACCTCACATCTTATGCAAGGTTTGATAAACTGCTCTGCTAATGTATAACCATGACAAACACATGGGAAGACGTCACTTGGGAGGAAGAGCATTCACTCAAGGAATGGGTTGTAGAATACATCGCTAAGGTAAGCGAAGATTCAACCCACCATCTCACCGTGATTCACGGACTCGATATGGAAGATGTTCAGAAGCAACTGATGCACGAACTGAGAACTACCTACATGGAAGCCAGTGAAATCGAAGTCACTGTGCTGAGAATGGAAGAGATCGAAACCGAACCAAATGCATTCATGTTCAACGACACGTTCACGCCCTAAGCCTTGTCTCGGAACACAAGATCGATGGTCTGACCGTCCGCCAGAATGTGGTTTTGGAACGAGGTCACTTCCTCTTGATTTCCACCAGCATCTGTGACGAACATCAGAAATTCTGTTGTTTCGTTGACGAGGTAATCGTCAAAACCAGTTGAATCCATGTGCTTCCCCCAGATGTCGAAAAAGGCCTCGAGTGGTGCCTCAGTGCCTTCTTCTTTCATTTCAATGTGGATTTTACCATCTGCAGAATGTGTATGAAGCGGACGCATTGAACAACCCTCATCGTTCAATCCAACATCGTCGGGTATGGAAATAAATTCGCCGTGAATAGAGACACGTACCGTTGCATGGTAGTGCTCGGCTAAACCTCCATCGTGACTGCCGATGCATTCCTTGGCAAGTGCGTGCCGCTCATCAGCTGTTGAAAACGGGGGTTCCCCGTCGCTTTCGCCCAATAAAAAGCCGATAGCACCGAGTGCGCTAATTGTTATAATCATCCAAAAGATTGTTTCTAAATTCATATTGGTCACCTCTCTCATCATGAGGATGAAGGCTCTTCATCCTTCCATTCGCCATCTTCATGCATTTTACTGGCCCGCCAGAACCCGTACATGGCAATTACGTTTGCAACGTGGGCGGTTGTGCAATATTGACATATTTTTTCCATTTCAATCTCGTAAGATACCAGGAGTGCAATAACGAGAAGTCCGCTTGCGGTGAGGTAGAAACCCCACTTCATGTATTGGCCAGACCAGCGGGCATCGGGGTCTTTGGAAACGCTGTTGGCCAAAAAGAGAAACGTTCCAAAGGCAAACATACCGATGAGCCCCCACGATATACCAAAGATCGGATCAACGTTGTAGGACGCATTGCCAAGTACGTCATCGCAAGAAAAGACCGTGGCGCTCGAGCATACTTCACCTCCTTCGCTAATTTTATTGGTAATCCACAAGGTATGCACTGAAATGGCAAAGCCAACCAAGGTGACGATGTTCAAACCGAGTAGATGCCGACGACGGCGATTCACGAGTGTAGGATAGCGGCCTGCGAGCGAGACCCCCATAGCATCCCCTGCCCTGGTCATGAAGGCTGTACCAACGAGGAGGGGAATGATGTAAAAGAGGAGAATGATGTTTTCATTCATCGGGCATCAACCCCTGTTCGTTAAAAATCCTGAACAGGCCGTCTGAAACCTTTTCTTGAGGATGTTCTGAATGGACCCAAGCCACAATCCCATCAGGCTGGATAATGAAGTACGATGGAGTCCCAGGTATCTTCCAATCTTGCATGTTCTCCTGGTCAATATCATCAACGTAGATGAAGTTGTGAGGCTCACCATTGCGGCTGCTGCAGGATGAACCAGCACAAGAGGAGTCTCCTGTTTTATCTCGGAAGGAAATAATTTCTTCTCGGCTCGTTTCATGACCTTGGATGTCCAACTCGGTGGCACTGGCCACGAAGTTCACGACTGGACCATTCCAAGCAGGAGTTCCGTCGGCATCCTTGGAAATTTTCATGAAGTAATCAGCCACTTGGCCGAATTCATCAGCGTCTCTGAGACAAAATGTACAATCCGTGTCCATGAATTCTACAACCAGCCATTCACCATTGGCGTCGCCAACAGTCCAGTTGGTAGTCATGTAGTCGTTCATATCGAATTGAGTCCAGCCGCTGCCGTTGTACATCATCCCTTCAAGAGGAGGAGCACGTTCACCCTCTTTTGTTCCTGTTTTGATTGGGCTCGTGGTAAAGGCAAGGAAAATGATAGCAACAAAAAAGAGAGCCAATATCTTGACCGCTGTGTCTGTACGTACGTCTGCTTCAGTATCTTGTTTCATGTTCAATCCTCCAATCCAATTTCTGCCAGCAATGTTTCAGCGGTGTGTCGAATGGCTTCCTCGCTATTCATGCCTACATCAAATCCACTTTCTAACATTTTGTTGATGGCAAGACGAGCTTTTGGAATATCACCAGCCCAGCCGCGGTCGCCTCCCGTATACTCAATGCTAGCATTGTCACACCCCGTCACGTCGACGACAATTTCAGCAATGGTTCGAACTGATGCCGTGTCATGGCTTCCAAGATTGTAGAGATTCAAGGGCTCATTGGCAACGGACATGATATGCAGGATAGCATCAGCACAATCACCGACTTCCATGTACGACTTTTCCTGGAGCCCGTTGCCCAGGACTTCGAGCCGAGTAGAATCCTTTCGTAACTTGTGAATAAAATCAAAAATCACACCGTGGGTTCCACGGGCTCCGATGATATTTGCAAACCTAAAAATCCAGGCCTGCAAGCCAAAGGTGCCGACCCAACTGCTGATCAGACCCTCACCAGCTTGCTTGCTGGCACCGTACAGGGAAATAGGCATGCAGGGACCGTAATCTTCTGGCGTCGGAAGGGGAGCACCTTCTCCGTAAACAACTGAACTGGAGGCAAATGCGATTTTTTTGACATCGCAGCGACGCATGGCCTCAACGACATTGTAGGTCGCAATGGTCCCTTGTTTGAGATCGGTGTCTGTAAGACGTGTCCCCAAGCGTATATCGGGGTTTGCAGCGAGGTGGAATACACACTCAATGTCCTCCTTCATCGCTGCATGGACATCTTCAAAATTGCACAGATCGCCGTTGATGATCTGAACCTGACCTGTTGATTGATGATGTTCAAGAAATGAGAGTTGTCCGCTTGAAAGATTATCCAATACCACGACATGGTCTCCACGAGATACCAATCGGTCAATCAGGTGTGAACCAATAAATCCTGCACCACCCGTAACCAAGGCTCGCATGAATGAACCACTCGTGGCGCTCGTATAAGGGAAATGGTTCCTCCTCAGAAAGCCGCCATGACATTGAAATCCATTGAAGTTGAACCTTAAGTTCCTGAGGAAGGACCTCGGAGGAGGTGAATACGTGAAGAAAACCAAAACTGTGACCGAAGAGGCAATTGACAACAACATCCTGGTGGGCTATGTGCGACGCAGCAATGCTGGTGGCGCTCTCAAAGTGTCGATCAACACCGCTGCTTTTGCTGACTGCAGCACCTACATGACCAGCGACGGCCAGGCCTATGTCCCGTTGGTCATATCCCTGTCTGCATTGAATAAAGTGCTTGACGGCGAACGTGCCGTTACGACGGTGAGCCAACTGCAAGACTGAGAACGCTCAATGCGCCATCAACCATCCTTCTCTCTGAGAAGTACAACGCTTGGAGAGGGGTCACGACCTCTCTCCAAGCCCTTTTTTAAAACAAAGTGATTCCCTTTCTTAAATACGCATATATAGAAGATTGATTTCCATTGAAAATGTGATTCCTCCTGAAGCACGCTCACCCGGGGGGAAACCCTACATTGTTGCAGGTATGCCAATGTACAACGAGGAAGAGACCATTGGCACGGTGGTCACCCGAGCACTTCGACATGTTGACGAAGTAATTTGCATTGATGATGGCTCATCTGACTCAAGTGCCCGAATCGCAGAAGCCTGTGGTGCAAAAGTGATACGACACCGCATGAATCGAGGCTACGGTGGTGCCCTGAAAACACTCTTTATGCACGCCTCCAAAATGGATGTTGATGCCTTGGTTTTGTTTGATTCAGACGGGCAGCATGAAACCAATGACATCCCTGCTATGTTGGCTCCAATTCTCAGCGGTGAAGCAGATTTCACCATCGGCTCTCGTTTCGTTGACGGTGGCGGAGGCACGGACATGCCAGCTTACCGAAGATTGGGCATCAAAGTGATTACCGCTGCTTCCAACCTCACAAGCGATCTGGATATCAAAGACACCCAATCAGGATTCCGTGCATTTTCAAGAACTGCACTGGATCGACTGCGTTTTGACGCAGAAGGCATGGAATTATCTCTTGAAATGCTGGAAGACGCACATGATAAGCAACTCACTGTTCTTGAAATCCCAACCATCATTCGTTACGACGTTCCCAAAGGATCCAACTTCACAGCGGTTTCTCACGGTTTTACCGTCATGACATGGGCGCTGCTATCACTGTCTCAAAAGAAGCCCTTGCTGGTTCTTGGAATTCCCGGTTTCGGGCTCTTAGCAACAGGGGCCGCCATGGGTATGCAAACCGCTCAGGATTTCTCCTTGCAAGTCGATAGCATCATTGGTTCTGGAATTTCAGCAGTGTGGATTGGACTCCTCGGGCTTTCGCTCATGGCGACTGGGCTGGTCCTTCAGAGCGCACAACGTTTCCTCAAACTGTTGCTCGTTCATGAATTTGGATTGGACTAACGTTCATTAAATCACTTGTATGGCGAGTGAAATCAAGTATGGTGCTGCGAATAGACCGAAGAAAACGAACATAAGAATTCTTACCGTTCGTTGGTTTTTCTCATCTCGTTCATTTTTATCGATGCACTCTTGGCTCGTGCAAACACGTGGCTCTGCCGCCAGTGGAATTGTATCATGGCAGATACGGCAATGCTTGTGAGGCTGGACTTTACTGGAACTCCCGTTCACGGCGCCCATGAATTTATTGGTTTTTTTAGCCACCATTTCCTTCACCTTTTTTGCGTCAACCATGTCCTCACCTATGCTCGTATGACCGTTCCAATGAATGCTTTCCCTTCAAGGGCGTCATCCAGTCGTGAAAGATCTCGCCCGTCAAGAACAGCCAAATCAAGCGAGGCGTCCATAGCCGCTTGAACTGCCATGGGGTCAATAACTGCAGATGCGCCAGGCGCTAAGGGCGTGCCAACACCCGTGATGGTCGCCAGTTCGTCCAACGTCAACTCCATCAAGGCCTCAGCATCATCATGATGCCGCGGGTCTTTGGAATATACGTGGTCGACATTTGTGGCAATAATGCAGTGGCGTGCATTGACGCTCACCGCTAATTGAACGGCAACTGTGTCGGTAGTATGGCCGGGTGTAGTACCTCCCATGACCACCACATGGTGGTCGCCAAAAAGGGAGTGTGCATCCTCTATAGAATGAGGTATAAAAGGTGCTACATCGCATCCGATTTCAAGGAGAAGTTGTTGAAGCACGGTTGCATTAAGGCGCGTTCCAGCGATCCCAATTTGGTCCAACCGACGAGGATTCTTGATGGATGATTGAGCCAGTTGAATGCCCTCCCGTGCCGGGAGGCCCCCACCGATAACGAGGCCTAACTTGCGCCCGTTTCCCTCAAGATGGACCACCAGTTGACGTAACCTGCCAAGCCACATTTCACGATCATCCGCTTCCTCCGGCCGGAGGAGACTACCGCCGAGAGCAACGATGTGGATGAGGCTCATGGCTGATGTGCAGCGCGTCCATTCTTTCATCCTATCCCTTCAAGTCATCAAGACAATCGACAAGGTAGACCAAAAGGAGAGGGTTGAAATGCCTCGCTTGGGCACACACGGAACGGGGAGTCGTATGTCAGACGATGCAAAGTTATCAGCACGTCGCGTTCGACTCAAATTAGCCCTTGAGGAATTAAGGGAAATGAAAGGCTTTGGAACCGAATTGGTCAGCCTCATCATACCTCCTGACCGCCAGATTTCTGACGCCCGTTCGATGCTTCAAAATGAACACGGGCAAGCGGCCAATATCAAGTCAAAGGGAACTCGGAAAAACGTTCAAGGTGCGATCGATTCAGCCATATCCACCCTCAACCGCTTCAAGACCCCTGGGGAACACGGGCTGGCTATTTTTGTAGGTTCAATCATCATCGGAAACAACAGAAACCGAATGGTAAGCATCGTGATTGAAGAACCACCGCAAGCACTCATCTCCTTCCGTTACCGATGCGATTCACGCTTCGAACTGACTCAACTGGAAGAGATGCTCATCGACAAGAAATCATACGGGCTTTTTGTGATTGACCGCTCTGAGGCAGCCTACGGCATCGCAACTGGAAAACGAATCCATGTTCAAGAGCATCTTGTTTCCAACATCATGGGCAAGCACAGGCAAGGTGGGCAATCAGCGCAACGATTCGAACGATTGATCGAAGAGGCTGCTCATAATTTTTTCAAGCGTGCAACCGAACATGCGAGTTCTTACTGGCTTCCTCATCTTGAAAACATTCAGGCCATCATCATTGGTGGACCTGGAGCGACCAAAGATTTCGTTGTCAAGAATGACTATTTCCATCATGAAGTTCATAAGAAAATCGCAAAAACCCATTTTGATGTTGGCTACTCAAATGAATCAGGAGTCCGAGAACTCGTGGACAACGCAGGATCATTGATGGGTGAAATTGAACTCGATGCTGAACGTCAAATGATGAACATGTTTTTGCAAGAACTGATCAAAAGCCATCCGAAAGCGACCTACGGTGAGATGATGATTAACAATGCCCTTGAACAAGGCGCAGTTGACACGCTCCTCATCTCCGAAGGCCTCAGGGGAAATAACGTACAACTACAGTGTAAAAAATGCTCGAACGGTATTGAAAACAAATGGATAGTTCGCTTGCAGCGTGATGATGAATTGCCGTCATGCCCTGAGTGTTCCGCAAGTGGAGACGCCATCAAAGAACTCGCCAGTCATTCCATGATCGATTCCTTGACATCTGCTGCCGAAGAAAGTAATACTGGCGTGGTTTACATTTCAGTTGACACCGAAGAAGGTGCTCAACTCATGGAAGGCTTTGGTGGACTTGCTGCCATTTTGCGCTACCCAATGATGTGAGGAATGAGCATGGAGTTGTTGAAGCAGCAAATCTTGCCACTCGTTGAACAGGCAATAAACGCCCTTGGAGCAACGGATCTGCCAGTTGCGAGCATGCTTCAACCAGCGCGTGAACTCGACCAGGGAGACCTTACACTCCCGTGTTTTCCATTCGCGAAAGCTTTCAAAATGTCTCCAGTTGCGATTGCAGAATCATTGGCATCAAGCATCCCAGAGCACGTATCTCTTAGCGATGTCACGGCCATCAATGGCTACCTCAACTTTCGTGTTTCACCTCAGTGGCTTGCATCCCAACTCCTTCGAGGTGCCATGGACACCACCCATGAAGTTTCACAACGCTCCGTACTCATTGAACACACTTCGGCCAATCCCAACGGCCCCTTCCACGTCGGTCGTGCACGGAATGCAATTTTGGGAGACACCTTGGTCCGCTTGCACCGTTTGTGGGGCCACGAGGTGACGGCAGAATACTACGTTGATGACATGGGAAAACAAGTCGCAGTTCTCGCCTGGGCCTTGGAGCACCTGAGCCACTCCGATGTCGAGTCACTCCTTCGTGGCCGTGAAGCATCCAATCCAACTTGGGAAGGGAAAGCCGACCATCAACGCGTTCGCTGGTATCAGGCTGCACAAAAACTCCGTCAAGATGAGGAAGAAGCCCCGGCGATTGAGAAAGCCATTGGAGAACTTGTCCATGCGAGTGAAAACGGTGATGAAGGTGTTCTTCAGGCCTTTGAAGACGCCTATCAGCCTGTATTGGATGGAATGTTGGAAACCCTTGGACGATTGGGCATTCAATTTGACAGGTTTACGAAAGAATCACGCTTTGTCACCAATGGAGACGTCACTGCCTTGATGGATGAACTCGGTGCATTGGAGATCAACGGTGTGGCAGATAACGGAGCACAATACCTTGACCTCGGTGCGAGGGGATTGAAAGGAAAAACTGAGTTCTTTTACCGACGAGGAGACGGTTCCTCCCTTTATGCTACCCGAGATATTGCTTACCATCGCTGGAAGTGGAGCATGAGCAATGAACTCATCAACGTGCTTGGCGAAGATCATAAATTGCAGGCACAGCAAGTCGGATTGACACTTGAGGAATTGGGCCAAGAACGACCCGAGGTCGTGTTTTATTCATTCATTAAATTACCAGACGGTAAGATGTCCACACGACAGGGAAATGTGGTATTTATGGACGACCTCCTTGAAGAGGCAAAGGCACAAGCAGCCAAGGTAGTTTCAGAATTACGCCCCGACTATGAACAAGAAATCATCCACCAAATTGCTGAAGCCGTTGGCACCTCTGCAGTCCGATTCAACATCATTAACGTCAGCCCTGAGAAAGGATTCTCATTCCGCTGGGAAGACGCCTTGAGTTTTGAATCAGGTTCTGCTCCATTCATCATGTACAGCCACACGAGAGCCTATTCCATCCACCGAAGGGTGTCCGCCCTCCAGTCTTCAAGCGTGCGTGAGGACCTGATGATTCCAGACGAACTCCCTCAAGGTCTCGTGGACCTGCTACGAATACTTGGACGCCATAATGATTGTTTGCGAAAGGTCGTTCACGAGCATCGCCCTCACCTCTTTGCGGAGCAATTACTCCACCTTGCCAACGGTTACAATGCATTTTACCGAGACTGCTACATCATCGATGAAGGAGAAGTGAATCAATTCTTCTACCAAATCTCTGAACTGGCTCGTAACGTCCTACGGAAAGGCATGGTAGGATTGGGCATCGTTCCACTTGAATCGATGTGATCATTGGTCGCTTCGATACCAGCCCTCTGGCAATTCCATCGGGTCATTTGGCCGAGCAGCCTTGACTTTTCGGACGATTTCGAGCCGCATGGCATCCAAGCCCACTTCTTCCGTAGCCGAAAGACATGTCCGCCCTTTGTGATCCTGAAGGAGGGGTAAATGAGGCTCTCCTTCCGAACCATTGGCCCGCCAATCGGCCTCAGCCTCACGAACAGGATCCCACATTTCTGGAAGCGGATCCAATAAATCTGCTTTGGAAGAGACGATCATCAATTCAGTTTCTGGAAGCAACGTTTCTACTTCTTTGAGAAGATTCATCTGTTCCTCAAAGGGAGTGCCACAAGATTCACTTTCATCAACGAGGAAGAGAACCAAGGATCCAACGTGTTCGAGAGCGGCGATTGCCTGCATTTCGATATCGTTTCGCTTATCCATTGGTCGGTCGAGCAAACCTGGTGTGTCCACCAGCTGGTATTGAAGACGGCGATGCGTGAAATGGCCAACGTGGATTTGCTTGGTCGTAAAGGGATAGTGATTGACTTCCATATTACCGGTACTTAATGCGGAGATAAAGGCGGATTTCCCTACGTTGGGAGCACCACAAACGACGACGCAGGGTAGCACTTGGTCGATTTTAGGAAGGCGTTTGAGGATTTCACGAGTTTCACTGAGCCACGTGAGTGAAGGTCCGACCTGTCGCATGATGGAAGAAATACGACCGTAGGCTTCACGTCGTGCATCATGCATTAATTCGGTTCGGCCTGTTCGAATGATTTTCTTGGCATTCTGCGAAGCGATCCGCTGAACATGTTTTGCAGCCCACTGGAGTGTTGCCAGATGCTTTCTGTAGTCGTCACAGCCAACACAAGCGTCGATCATGGCAACGTCAAAAAGAGGAGATTGATCGAGGGACGGCCATGCATTCACCAGTTCGGTGAACTCAGTGGCGATGATATCAGCCGCGGTTTGTACCATTCGAGTCATTTGCTTGCGTACGCGGAAGATACGGTCGGAATCGTCGACCCTGTCTGCCGCCTTCTTTGCTCGGGAGAAGGCTTTGTCGAGCACTTCGTCCTCCAAAAGAACGGTACTCAACGTTCGCCACGAGACTTTCATGCGCTTCCCCTGTCCGAGGGGCGTTGCCCACACTTGATGAACTCACCCGTAGAAAACAGCCTTGCCACACCAAAGGCGAGGTTCAAGTAGCCTCGCCAACAGGCAAGTTCATGGCGAAGAAGAAGCAAGGTGTTGAACTCCCCAGTTGGGCCAAGTCAATGTGGGAAGAGATGGGCTCTCCCGAACTCGAAGGCATCGATTCGGTCTACAATGGCGACCTTCTTGAACGCCGGCAAGGACTGCGTCGTGACGACTTCATTGAAATTCACATGAATGTTCAAGCATTTTCAAATCCCGAAGACGCCTTCATTCGTGGTCGACTGCTATCGAGTGGAAAAAGTAGTTTGGAGATTCTTGGAGATGATGGAAAATGTCACTTCATCGCACGGGAGATCATCGTTCGAATGGTCCTTGTTGCTCATACTCGTCCTGCCTACATCGACGATAAGGAATTGCTCGCATTTGAGCGTGAAGATATGAAGCGACGCTCAAAACTTCACGAGAAGGTCGAAAAAGAAACGACTGGAAACGACGATTCTCACCTTTGGGGTTGAGACTTTGACCATCCCTGATGGATGGGCAGTGGTCGAGGAGCGGCTCATGAGAGCCTACGAATTCGAAGACTTTGCCCAAGCCAAATCCTTCATCGATGAAGTATCAAAGATTTGCGAACGTCAAAACCATCACGCAGAACTTCATTTTGGTTGGGGATACGCAATTGTAGAATGCTTCACACACGACCAAAATGCCATCACGGATCTCGATTACACTCTTGCAGCATCCATTAACGAGGTGGTCGCTCCGTGACACGGGACCCAAAAGGGCGGACTACTCCCGGTTTTGAGCGACACGCATTCATTTGCGGACATACCCGTGCAGAGGGCGCAGCCCGTCCTTCGTGCGAACCAAAGGGGAGCATCGATCTCATGAGATCGTTGAAAATGAGCATTCGAGAGGCTGGCATCAAACATGTGCGTGTTCAGAAATCTGGATGTCTTGACCATTGTGAGTACGGACCTACTTGCGTTGTATATCCCGAAGGAACATGGTACGGATTAACAGATGCTGATAATATAGAGGCGCTTCTCCACCATTTGAAAACAGGTGAAGTCGACGAAACGATGACCCTCAAAATGGATGACTGAATCAAAGCTTGACCGGGCGGGTAGCACCGCAAGCCTGGCACTTGAGCAGGGTGGTTCTGTCCTGCTTGATGAAATGCGTATCGGGTGCCGAGCATTGACTGCATTTGATGTAGGTGTTCACGTAATTCGCAATGGTCCCCTTGATACGCTTTGGAGGGATTCGCCCTTTGAACCTGGCTCGTGGCCCATCACGGGAACCAGACGTTCCCAATTCGTTGAGAATGTACTGATAAACGTGATTTTCATCACGATCCATCATTGAAACAACTTCATTGAAATTACGAAAAATCGTGTTTGAACCCTCAATTAGAATCTGAGGTGTTGGCAAACGCCACCGTGAGCGAGAAGAAATCTCTTCAGGGATATTGTCCCTCGCTCGGTCAAGAAGTGACTCATACTCGAAGTCGGCCATGATACTCGCCCCCAATGCCCACCTTCAAGACTTTCGCATGAGCAAGCCCAAACAGGAAAGCATTCATGTGGGGTCATCGGCACGAGGGAATGAACACCATGGTCTTGAGCATTGAAGAACTGAAGGTCCTTGCAGCAAACCTCCGCAAGGAGGGGTTGAACACGCAGCAAATTGCGGATGAATTGTCACTCTCACAGGACACGATTACTTGGCTCCTAACGGGAACTGGTGACCAAGACCGCCCCACTGACGTTCGTATCGGCTGGAGGACATTGGGTGTTCGCCCAAATCGTCTTGCCTCGATTGGTGCAATTATGGCAGACGTTGCTGATGAAGAAATTGGATTTGATAATGTTGACACCGTCGTTGGAATCTCGATCAACGGCATCGCCTTCGCCTACGAGGTCGCACGAAGTCTAGAATCTGACATGACGGTCTTCCGAACCACAGACGGTGGCGACGGAAGCGGTTCACTCTCCAACAAATACGGCCAAGTGGCTGGAAAACGTGTCATCATCATTGACGATGTTCTCTCATCGGGCGTAACCATGTCGAAAACCATTGATTCCATACGCGAAGCTGGCGGAGAAGTCGTACTCGCCATCGTATTGGTAAACAAAACAACTCGAAATGAAATCGAGGATGTACCGTTGCGTGGATTAATTCGTGCCGTAGCCGTTTGAGGTGGATGCATGCATTGGACAGACGTAATGGCAGAACGTCTTGCTCAACAGGGTCAAGAGCACATCATTGCAACCGGCATTACGCCGAGTGGTGAATTTCACATTGGACATTTGCGCGAAATCTTAACCGGAGACATGATCACTCGTGCTGCCAACAAAGCGGGCCTCAAGGCAGAACTTGTTTTTGTCGTTGACAATGCAGACCCGTTGAGAAAAGTATACCCCTTTTTGGACGAATCCTATCGGGAATTCATCGGGCAACAACTCGGTGCCATTCCAGCACCTGATTCTGAAGGCAAACCCGATTGGATTCGCTTTGAACAAGAAGGTTGGACATACGGAGACCATTTCCTTACGCCGTTCCTTGATGCCCTGAAGCAAATTGGCGTTGAACCGAGGTTGATTCCGAACTTAGAAGCCTACAGGAGCGGGATGTTTGCGGATGCAACAAAGCGGTGTTGCGATGACATTGAGACCGTCAAAGAAATCATTGAACGCGTGTCAAGCCGGGAATTGCCTGAGGGATGGTTTCCCTGGCAACCATTGAACTCGAAGAAATCCTTAGACGGCGTCACGGTTACTGGTTATGATTATCCCTTGGTACATTGGAAGGATGAACACGGCGAACATGGCTCATCGAATATCATCAAAGGAGAGGGGAAATTGCCCTGGCGGCTCGACTGGCCTGCAAAATGGGGCCATAATGGTGTGACCTGCGAACCCTTTGGCAAAGATCATGGCGCCAGCGGAGGTTCCTACGATACTGGAAAGGAATTGTCGGTGTTCATGGGTCATGCTCCACCGCTCCCACTTACCTACGAATGGATCAGTCTTCGAGGTCAAGGTGCGATGTCTTCCTCAACGGGAAATACCGTTGGACCCATTGAGGCATTGGAATTAGTACCTCCACAAATCTTGCGCTTTTTGATTGCAAATTCCAAGCCAAATAAGGCTATAGAATTTGACACTGGCATGGGGCTGGTCAATTTAGCCGACGAATATGAGCGGTTGTGTTCAAGGGATTTTGAGACTGAGCTAGATGATGAATCAAAGAGTCGCCGACAACGTGTTCAAATTGAAGATGCACAGGCTGCACTTCGCCTCTCAATGATCTCAGAAGAGGATTCAAACGAAGCAACCGCTGTTAGCTTCCGCCACCTCGCTCTGCTCGCTCAAATCAAAGATGATGACGAAGCCGTTTGGGAGAGTCTGCGGGGGTCCGGAGCGATTGAATCACCTACATCCCTTCTACGGGACCGTTTGGCGCGAATGCGTGCTTGGATCAAATCATCGCATTTCCCTGAAGATATGCGCATTCAAATCATGACCGAACCGAACCAAGATGCAATCGAACGTCTTGAGAAACATCAACGAGACCTTCTCCCAGTACTCCTCGCGTGCTTTGAAGACGCACCGTGGGATGTCTCGGGCATTACGGCAGCTATCAAATCCGTTGCTGAACAGGCGGAAGCCCCCATGAAAGATGTCTATCGAACATGTTATGCAGTATTTATGGGAGCTGAACGTGGACCCAGACTGGCGCCGATTCTTTGCAATTGTGACCAGGAGGTCATCTGCCAATTGATCAGCAGATGTGTCTCCATGTCTTAGTGATTCATCCGAGTATTGAATACCGTTGTCAAACTGCACAACTCAATCAATTTGAGACACACCCTTCAAAAAGAGTTACACGCCATGAGGAAACATGGGCGGCGTCTATTGTCCAACCTGTGAGGCAGGTGTGGAGGTTACTGCCACATTTTGTCTCTCGTGCGGACACGACATGTCGGTCCAAGGGCCGATCACCGCCACGGGACACGATTTGAACCAACTCAAAGACGTGATTCGTGTTCGAGAAGATCTCTCAATGGCAGAGAAATTTGACATGATTGCTCAAATCGAAGACGGTGCCGACCCGATTGCTTTGGGCATTGCTGCTGCTGCGGATGATGGCGAAACAAGTATCGCTGGTGCGTTTGAGCAGCCTGAAATGAAGGTTGATGTTGCGCCTGAACTTCGACAGAAGAAATGGGGCGATGAAGCAGCAGATGCTGCCATTGTAGCAGCATTGGCCGAAACGAAACTGGCAGACTTGAAGAAAGCAGGCAGTTTTGATGCTGACGAGGAAACCTTCGTCGAAGCAATGGACGTCGGCCGAGATGCTACACTCCACTTGATTGAGGTCTCACTCGGCGCATCTACATCCACGAATGCTGCACTTAGCGATCTCCCCGTGATGCGTCCACCAACCAAGAGTTTCTGTCCAAAATGTGGCTCGGACATTCAAGCGAATACATTGCTCCAGTGGAAAAAATGGACAACGACCTCTCACACCCTACTGACGGTTCAACTGGAAGCTGCAATGAAGGCTTCACTCATGCATCTCGCCGCAACCTACCGAGATAAGATTCAAGATCTCAAAGACCAACTCGATGATGCAAAAAACAGCGGAGGAAAAGCCTTGCCTGTTGATGAAGAGCAATTGCGAAAGAAGCTTGAAAAAGAAATTCGCAAGGAACTCAAGGATGAACAAAACGACAGTCCAAAAACTGACTCAAAAGGAAAGAAGGCAGCAGCTTCCAAGAGTACTGGCAAAGCGGCATCAACAACCTCCAAGCCAAAAAGCAAGCCAAAATCCGGCGGTCTCTTCGGTGCAAAAAAGCCCAAAAGGACCTACGAAGGCGAGCCTGGAGGAAAAGCAGAGTGGTTCCTTGATGAGGCACTTGACACTGTCTATGACCCTCATGGAACGGGTAAACCAATCAAAGGTGCTATGATTTTGGCCCGCTCATCGGATGGAAATGTTCGCGTACGCGACGTTATTCGCACATACGCCGTTGAAGGAGAAGACGGTATCTCGGAACTCGCATGGACGAGCCCTCTCACAAAGTATCTCATTGAGGCATTTGACGCCTGCTGATATGGAAGTATTGGCTCACCGCGCCAAACTCTTCTTGACCCACCCCCACCTGCAATGACCATGGACAGTACCCCTTCGCCTTGGGAATCTGTCAGCAACACATTCGAACGATTCACATCGGGTATCAAATCAAGAAGTCATGAACGACTCGACGCCCTCTATTCCAACGCACTCAAATCACCTGGAACAATTGTCCTTCTGTTCGTGGTACTCAGCGCTGTGTTCGCACAACAAGGCATGGCCTTTCAAGAACAGATTGATGATGATGTTGAAATTTTCCTGCCCGATGGGGCGTCTTCAACTGAACTCCTACTCGAAGTTCGTCAAGAATGGTCAACGGACCTTGCGGTCATTTACATTCAAACCCCGAATGCATTCAATCCGACCGACACGACGAATATCACCGATGAAAGTTTCCTCAATGAAATCAGCTGGGTTGAAGGTGACGACCGCAATATTGGGGGCGACTCAACGGGGAGAGGAATGGATTTTGACAAGACCGACCACGGTAGAAAGGACGGTGTATTGTGGATTATCTCACCCGCTCAGGTCATAAAAGAGATCAATTCAGCGGATGGCCGATTCAATAATTCACTTTGCGTACACGGAGTAAACAATCGCTTACCTATTGAACTGGATTGTGATCTTTTGCCACCTGGTGGAGAATATGCAATTCCCGACCAACAACGCATTGACCAGATCATCGAAGAATCGGATGGGGGCTTTGACGCCTTGTTCAAAGACACCAACGACATGGACCCGACCGTCGACAGTGATGGAGACGGAATTTACACGAACGACATGGATGGGGATGGAATATGGGACACTACGGCCATCATCGTTGGTATGCACCACGACCCTTCCGTGACGGGAGATTGGGAAGATTTCTCTGCACTTCTGAATCATTTCCAAAATATCATTGATGCCCGACCAAGCGATTCATCTAATACAGAAATGACGGTAACGGGATTAACCAAAGTTCTTGAAGACATTTCAGATGCGATTTACGAAGATTTACTCATGATTCTTCCTTGGTCGGTATTGTTCACCGTATTGGTTATCACCGCACTTCACCGCTCTGCAAAGGTTGTTGTCATCACAGGCACACCTATTTTGATGGCCCTCGCCATCACCTTCGGATCCTCAGTGATTCTCAACATCACCTTGACACCGATGATCGTAGCGACCTTCCCCATCTTGATTGGTTTAGGTGTGGACTACGCACTGCATATGGTAAACAGAATCGAAGAAGTGCGGCGGAAAGAAATCGATAAGGCTCACGATGAGAATGAACGCAGGCGTAAAAGGGGTCAACCGGATGAACCTATTCCAGACCTGTGGGACATTGATTTTTACAAATCCTGTGTAATGGAGATGACTCGCTCAACGGGTGTAGCAGTCTTCCTCTCAGCCATGACGACAATCGTTGGATTTTCAGTCCTCATCGCTCCCGCAATCGTACCCATTTCTCCAATACGTTCGGTGGGAATTACACTGGTCATCGGAATTTTCTCAACGCTTGTCCTGAGTATATTGCTCGTTCCCACCTTAGCATGGATGTTGAAATTCAACAAACGGACGAACCCAAGTGTTTGGAAAAACATTGGAAAAGCTCCCATTAAAGGATTCTTTTTGATTATCCTCATAGCGAGCAGCGTTACGGTGTATGGAATCGCGAATCTTGACGAGCTCAGCAAACCAATCACGGGTTCATCAGAAGCACCCGATGGAATTGATTCACTCAACTCACTTGCAGAATACTCGAGGCAATTTAGCAGTGGGCAGACCTCGCTCTTCATTTACGATGCATCACAGCGACCTAATAATAACGATACGCAGAACATCAGGGATCTGCCAGTATTGGACTCAATGGATGCGATGGAACAACAAGTAGACCAGGTTGATGAAACTTCAACAACGAGCATCATCACCTTCCTCAAAGCAGTACCTGCAACCATTACAATAGCGGACGGGATTACTATCGGCGACGGTTCCCTGTGGGATTTGCTGCACGACCCTTGCTGGGACAGTACTGAATTGCTCAACCCGAATTGTCCCGCATGGACCTTGATACCTGTTGGTGAACGAGAAGACCTCCGTAAGGACATGGTCAACGTCGCCTTTGACACATTATCACCAGAAGTTCGTTCTATGCTCCTCAATGAGGGAGGTGAAAAGGCGATTATATACGTGAGTCAACCCTACATGAATCTCAATGTCGCTGGTGAATTACGAGATGAAATCGACGACATTTTAGGAGAAGGCCCCAAGCTTTCTAACACCCGTACCTCCCTTTTAACAGGGGGGCTTCCCGTATCGCTTGACATCAATGAAGGCATCCAATATACGCAAACAACCACCACACTTCTCACCCTACTCGTTCTCACACTCCTGCTCATGGTAGTGTTCCGTTCGCCCCGTTTGGGTATCTACACCATGATACCGGTTGCGGTAGTCATCCTCTGGCAGCCCTTGCTCATGAGAAGCGGTGATGTGAACGTCAATATCTTCACTGCCATGATTGGAACCATTGTATTCGGCATCGGTGTCGACGATGCGATTCACGTTATGCACCGTATCAAAGAAGAGGGAGAGACACCCCATGGAATGGCATCTGCCATTGAGGAAACAGGCCAAACCATTTTCGAAACCACCATCACGACCGTGTCTGGAATTGCAGCGGGCTTCCTCGCTGCCTTCCCGGGATTAGAAAATTTCTTCATGCTGATGTGCTTATTGATCATCTTTGCTTTCGTCACGAGCACCTTCTTGCTGCCGGCGATTATTACAGCAGAACACGTCGTAAGAGCAAAAATCAATCGTCACCCATCATGGATTGACTTTGGAGATGGCGTTGCTGTCGGGCAATCCGAGGTCATGAAACCGCTTGATGCAATCGTAATCGGAGACTTGGACTAACATCCGCTATGTCCAAGATTGATTGAAGTTGGACCAATACAATTGGAAGTGGAGGGAGTAGGGAGTAAGCCCCTTTCTGTTACCTTTCGGTGACCGCATTCAACTTAGCATCCTACCTGTCCCTCGTCGTGCAGAGTCAACGGGACTGTTTGGACTTGCTCCAGCGGGGTTGCTCGTCTCATCGACAACATGGCAATCTCGGTCTTTCAACGTCATCGTACACACCTTGCATCGTTCGTTTCTGCAGCATTGACCCAACCATTTCTGTTTGCTTCCTTCTGGTAGCCGCTTGCACTATGGAGAGGGGACTTTCCTCAGAGTCGAACTCTGTCAGCGGCCCTCCTACTCCCTCCGAAACAAGGTGTTCACCCCTTGCATTTGAAAACTCCCTTCAAAGAAGAAACTTCACTGATAGGGATTCTCACCCGGAGATGCCGTCGCTGTTTGGCTTCCGTATGGGCCTAGTTCTTCCTTGCTAGAGGGGGGTGTTGGAGGTTTGGATTGAGCTACTGCAGGTAAGGACTTGAGCGGTGCGCCGGGCACGTTTTCCCGACGGAGGCCAACAACAAGCAGGCCAATCAATCCAAGTGAAAGGAGAACAACCACAACGAGTAAGGAAGTGTTGACTGATGTGATGGTAGCGAAGACACCTTCAGAGCGTGGCTCATCAACGAGAACTGTTTCAGATTGAGCAATAGGGCCGTTGATAATACTTAATTCAAGCCATTGAGTTCCATCGCGTCCAGGTTTCCAAAGATATTGGTACAGCACCTGTTCTCCAGACTGCACATTGATAACACGAGCATCCAATCGTGTTCGTGCACCATTTGACTCAACCAATTCAAGAACAACATTCGCCTCTCCATCAGCGAGACCACCATTGCTGATAGAGGTAGCAACCGTGATGAGATCACCTTGATGGAGCTCAGAATCTGGCTTCATTTCAATATCAGCAATACTGAAGATAGGGACACGTTGTTCAAGAGCCCATACTCGAAGAGGTGCATCAATGTCGTTGAAGACTGAATCCACTTCGTGACCAGCAGCATCCATCCCCGTCACCCAAACACGCAACTCAATGGCTTTTGTTCTGAACAACGGGAGCATCAATTCATCCAAGTTCAGCGTACATCGTACGGGAATGGATTCACCACTGAGGCGCTCACCAAGCACTTCAAGAGGGACACTGCCGTTATCGTAAAGATATGAATTCAGGCCAAGACCAGCGTCATTGAGCGACCAGTGAAGCCGCAACGTAGATTCATCCAAGCGTGCATTTTCATTCAGCCTCAGTTCAAAGTTGAGATCTGTCCATTCATCCTCAGAAAGAACCGTGTTGAACTGTGGGCGGTCAACTGCTGCCATGCGTGGTGCTTCATTGTCAACAATGAACCAGATAAATGCTGCGTCATCACCTCTATAGACCGCACCATTAGGAGCGTCATAGAGGTCACCAAACAAGCCGTAAGTACCGTCCAAGAGGGGGGTCATCAGTGTAGCAGTGAAGGTTCCGTTGATCGCTTGAATTTGGGCACCATTCTCACCTAAGGAAAGGTCCACGTAGAGATCTTGGTGAACGGAACGTTGGCTTCGGTACCAAACCAGTGAACCCGTGACGTCAAAGGATGTTCGAGGTTTTACCCAATAACCCAGTGAATCCACTGGTTCGTCACCCAAAGAAATTGCAAGGGAGTCGGGATGAATCATCATTTCACCCGAAAACTTCCAACTCAATGGTTCAAGTAAAAATCGATTGGATTGACCTGACTGATCGATCATCGTGATGTGAGGAATTCTGCGTAGCGAAGTATCGGGGTCGTATCCCCATTCGATGCTGAAATTAACTTCAAAGACTCCATTTCGGGAGAATAAATCACTCTCTTCGAGGGGAAGCAGTTCGCATGATTCCAATTCGACATAGGTGTGAGATGAAGAGCATTGCCCGGTACTTTGATTCCAAGTAATCACTGACGGGTAAGGAGTATTGAACGCCAAGGCGAGGTGAATTTCAGAAAGGTCATAGATTCCGTTACGCTCCCAAATTGGAATCTGAATCGTATTCCATTCATCAGGGTGAATCCATGGTTCCTCTTCCCCACTGGACCACGCCAAACTCGAAGCCCCTAAGGAAGGTGCACCATTTTCGTTGATTTGGACGTGGAACAGTGGAGCATCCATGTCTCCAGAATCCGCCATTAGATGTCCCGCACTATCACCTACCTCAAGCCAACCGACGAAGTAATCACCGACTTCTGCATCTGAAGTATCGAGAAGAAGTGGGTACTCTCCGATGAGCGTGGAGAGATTTTGAGGTAGCGTGAGGTCCATCCTATGCAGTTCATCTGAACTCATATTGAGGTCCCCGTTTGCATCGTCGACCCATGAGCGCCAAATCATAGCCATTGCATGAGTCGGCAAATGTGGGCGGTCTGCAATTGAAAACTTAAGCTCAGTTCGGGGTGAAGCATCTCGATTGTCGAAGCGTTCAACATCACTTGACACAAGCGTTGGTGGAACATTGTCAAACAGGAAGGTGTGCGTGTTTACCACTTCTTCAACCATGTCTTGGCCACGAAGAGGTACGACTTCCACACCAAGTTCCATGGAAGGTCTGCCGCTCGGTACGTTGTAGGGGAAGAGTGCGACTCCGTTGGAATAGGATGAGGTGGTAGCATATTCTGTTCCATCAACAAGGAAGCGAACCAAGGCGGCTCCTGTGCGAGGTGTTCCTTCATCTGTTCCCTCAAAGCCGAGTACGACTTCGATGTTCACCACTTCACCTGCTCGCAGATAGGGGAATTCGGCATCAGAGCGTATTCCCTCACTGGAAAGAACCGACCATGAGCGAAGCGCAATATCATTCTCAACGCCTTGATCGTAGCCCAAGCCAAAGGTTTGCGATACCGGCAACATGGACCCGGTCGGTGCAAGCATGTTAACCGTCATGACGAGAGATGGTTCGTCGTCCCAGCCATCTGGGAATTTGAAATGATGTCCAAATTCGAGATAATTGGAGGAACCTACGGCGGTAATGGAACCTGACAGTCCTTCATCAAACCAAACCAATGAAGTTCCAGAGGCCGTACAGCTTGAGATTGAAAGAGGCGTGATGGGAAGAGAGGTGATGGGGCATCGCAGGGTGGATTGTTGTGATTGACCAGCAAGTTGGAACTGGACCTCCCAGTTGGATTGTTGAGCATGCGTATATGCGTCCGTGATGCCAAGCGGCGTGAAATCAAAGATCGCTTTGGTCTCAATCCAATCATTACCAGGCACCAGTGTATTGGTAACGTTGCTCACTTCAAGTGAAACGGGGCGAACGGAGGCTTGGGTTTCTATTGAAGTGATGGTCAAGTAAATTGATCCTGTTCCGTCCATTCGAACCGGAAGATTTGCTTGTCTCTGACCCGCTTGTGGAATGGTCATTGAAAGTTCATGGTTCAAGCCCATCACCAAGGGGTGAGCTGCATTCAGGGTCAGGGTCATGTTGCTATCATAGGGGGCAAAGACGCCTCCGAAGAGTAAGTCCGAGGTGGTCAATGACGAGCCGATTCGAACTTCAACACTCGCCATAGGCAAGGCATCAAGCCCGTAGACTCCATTGGCTTGGATAAGAGCACTGTTGAGATCGGTGAGTTCAGTTCCTGAAAGCGTTACAACCGCTAAGTCACCAATATTTGAGAGGCCTCTGTTTAGGACATCTTGTCCGTTGACGGATACAACCATGTAAGGGCTACTCAATTCGGCAGATGGCGAGGCTACGGCGAATGAAAATGAATCAACACCACGAGTGGGTAATGCCATTTCAAAAGAGGCAGGGGTAGCAGGCGTGGCTGCTTTTGTTGCCCATTGTACTCCGGTTATCAATTCGTTCTGCAGCCCGAGAATACCAATACCGTCTCGGTCAAGCGACCATTCCGGTATTCCGTCAAGTCCCACATCCAAGCGTAATCCATCGGCAACAGAAGTACGAACGAGTTCAGCATCAAAGGATAACCAAGTGAAAGAACCACCCGTACTTTGCATCCTGAATTGCACCATGAAAGAGGGGGCATTCAAATCTTGACGGCCCTGGGGATTCATTGCATTCCAAGTAGTACCGCCATCGGTTGAGAACTCAAGCTGCCCTTGCCCGGACTGAGTATTATTCACGACGATTGAAGAGAAGCCACTTCGAACGTGATATTCGTTACTGAGTACGACTCCATTGCTCGTAATGGCACCGTTTGCCCAGTTACCTGATTGGATTTGCCAGCCCTCCGAGGAAGGATCCGTATCGAATGTTTTTGCGACATGACCGTTCATGGAGATACTACGGACTTCGGAGGTTCCTCCACCTGGTGCTTCCTTCATGTGGAATTTCAAGCGCAAGAGAGGATGTGCTTCAGCATCGATCATGCCAAGGTCTGCAAAGGTGGAAGTCATGTGTTCAAATCCAGGAACTGGAAGTGAGGTTTGAGCGTCAAGGATTTGCCATTCAAAAACTGAACCGGGATACACGAAGGCATCCATGTGAAGCAGTCCGTGCATCATGCCTTCTCCACGTCCAAGTTGAGAGGGTCCAAAGATATCCGATGTCCAATTACCCTCTCCGTTCCCTGAACCACCCGTTGGTGTGATGACGATGTCATCAACCCAAGCGGTGTCAGATCCACTGTTGACACTGCCGTCCTTGGTATACTTCCATGTGACAGATTGTGCGGTGGCTGGAAGGGAAAAGCTTGCTGTAGAAGGTCCAACCGTACCTGACCATCTGCTGGTATAGCCAGAATAACGTGAGCAATTTGGATTATCGATACAGAAGATGAGGTAGTCAAAACTCCCTTCAGAGGAAACTCTGTACTTGAAGGTTCCAGAAGCAGCTGGCAGTTGAGATACATCAAGGGTCATGCTCGATTCTTGATTGTGCGAGATGGTGCCTGCTTTGGCTTGACTTGCACCTTGAATCGCAGTTGCAGGTGGTTGTATTGCTTCAATGATCCAATTTGAAGTTCCCGAAAGCGACCATTCAGGCTCGAACGAACCTGATTCAAAGTTATATTGCCAGTCCTGTGGTAGGATTTGAAGTGAAGATTTATTCACATCCATCCCATCATACACCGAATTATCATCAAAATCACCTGCATCGGTCATCGTTGACGCTAATGAGTTTTGTAGGGTGTTCGGTTGTATTTCAAGGTCCATCGATTTGATGGCATAGCCGTCATTAACTGCAACGCTCACACGTTCATTGGCGCCATCTGGCCACGATCCAATCGTCAATGTAGTAGCTTGACCAACGGGAGTTGTAGGAGCGATTAATCCGTCATCTTGGGCCAATGTTTGTGATGATTTGACCAATCCGAGATCGGCAGGAATCATGGAAATGAGAAACAAGAGACACAGGCCGACCGCAAGGCCTCGCCCGTTGCCCTGTGGACTCATACAACTGGCAGGACAAATCAATGGTCTAAAGGCTTCGGCGGCGAGGTTTGCCCGGTAATTGCATGACGAAACTCAATAGAGTCCTTTCTCCAGCAACACTCATGGATGTGGAAGCCCTCAAAGCAGAAGCCGGTCGTGCAGCATGCAAATATGTGTCTGATGGAATGAATGTTGGTCTTGGAACAGGCTCAACGGTGAGGTATACCATCCTCGAACTTGGTCGCCGCGTCAAGGAAGAAGGTCTGAAGATTATCGGGGTACCAACCTCAATCGCAACTCAGGCGCTCGCAAAGGAAGTTGGTATTCCACTCGCCTCCCTTGACGAGTTAAATGGACTCGACATCGTTATCGATGGAACCGATGAATTCGATCCGCAATTCCAACTGATCAAAGGAGGAGGGGCTGCGCTCTTGCGAGAAAAAATCGTTGCCCAATCATCCGCTCGAATGATCGTCGTTGCAGACCAGCGAAAACAGGTTGATACTCTGGGGGCCTTTCCGCTCCCCATTGAGATAACACCATTTTCCCACCTCACAACGGTTCGAGCGCTGGAAAAACTTCTTGATTGCAGGGTCACTCTGAGGACAAATGATCAAGAAACTCTGGTCACAGATAATGGCAACTATATCGTCGATGCGCATACGGGCTCAACCCTCAGCGACCCCCTTGAAATGGAACGTACGATCTTGAACATAGCGGGTGTTGTACAAGTTGGACTCTTCATCAACATGTGTGATGTTGTTGTGCTTGCATCCGATGACGGCGTAGTCGTGCTTGAAAAAGCATGAGTTCATTGTTGAAGCAATACACTCTGCGTGAAGCATTAAATAGGCGAGGCAGAAGGCCAAAGTGGGCCTGTAGCTTAGTCAGGTAGAGCGATGGACTCTTAATCCATCGGTCGCGGGTTCGAACCCCGTCAGGCCCGCTTTCACTCCTCGATACAACGAGCAATTACTGCATCTCTTGAGACGGCTCCAAAGTTATGAGAATCCTCTGATGCCAGAGGATCAGGCTGATCTCCGGTCAGAAAGAGGGTTTTGTTGGGTTCAACCCTCAAAATTCGTTTGACGATGAGGACATCAGGCTTCAAGGGATGATGGACAAGAACCACATCACCTGGACCAACAGAATCACCACCAATAGGTCGGAACGTCAAGACCGTTCCTTCAGGATAGGTAGGCCACATGCTTTCGCCTACGAGGCGAACGGGGAAATCTTCCTGTTCAGGCAGACTCATGAAGCACGAATCCAAGGGACTTCACGACCCTTTACTGCCCAAAACATGTTGTGGATGGCTTCGCATGCATCCATCAATTCTTGTGCGTGGTCGGCTGAAACTTCAACTTTACAGGCGGAGCACAACTTTGCAGCGTGCCAGAAGGTATCGTGGAGGTCTGGGTTGGCCTCGAGATGTTGTGGCTTGAAGAAATCAGTCCAAAGAACGAGGAGTTCATCCTTGCAGGTTTGCGCTTCTTCTTCTTTGATTGCAGCATATCGTCCCATCGTGTTGAGGTAGGCGGCCATTGCTGGTCCGTCGCTGGTCTCTGGGCACGTTAAGCCGAGCATTTTCTTGGTCATGGACTGAACGGCTTCTGCTGCAACACGAGCACTGGCAGGGTCGTATACGCCACATGGGCCATCACAATGGGCTTCTGCTTCGATGATAGGGGTCTTCATGAGTCACGCCAAGGCTCCGCACCATATCAATGTGATTCATCAACCAAGAAGCGTCAAGCAACAATGGTCGTGCCGCCATCACCTCGAAGCGACTCGAGAACGTTTCCTGGAGAACAAAGCACCGATTTTCCATCTCCAGAACCCGAAGCAAAGGAGCAGAGTGCCTGCAATTTTGGTCGCATGGAGCCTTTTGGGAATTGGCCTTCTTCATCCATAGCGTGTATTTCACTGACGGTGAGGATACGATGTGCTTTTGCTTCTTGTGTTCCAAAATCCGAGTAAACTGCATCTGCATCGGTACTGATGATCAGAGCATCTGCTTGTAAATCAAGGGCAAGGCGAGAAGAAAAATGGTCCTTATCGATAACGGCAGGCATCCCCACGAGATGTTGGCCCCGTTGTGCCACGGGAACACCACCTCCCCCGCCACAAATCACAACAGCGTGAAGTTTGACAAGATGCTGTATTACATCCAATTCAAGAATTCGGATTGGAAATGGACTGGCTACAACGCGCCGAGGTCCGTGAATTGTTTGTGCGATATCCCAGTCCGCTGACATCACGGTTGCAGAATCCAAAATCGGCCCTATCGGTTTCGTAGGTAAGGAGAATCCCACATCTTCGGGGTCTACCTCTACCCGTGTGAGTACAACAGCGCTTCGTTCTGGTCGTCGCCGACGGTCTAAGATCGCCTGCAGATTCATTGAAAGTTCATGCCCAATCATCCCTTGGGTGGCAGCCACCCATGCGTCGAGGGAGTGTATGGAGGCCTCATCCATTTCAAGAAGATGACCCACTTGCGGACCGTTGCCGTGTGTTAAGACCACATTCCAGTCCATCTCGAGTAAATCTACGACGTCACTCATGACTTTGGCCAACACATGGGCTGTTTGATTGGACTGGTCATGAGGGGGTTGGAGCGCATTGCCTCCCAAAGCATAAACGGCGACCTTTCTCACATCCTTACTTCACCCCCGTTCCGTTTTGACCCTTTGCCTGATTTCAACCATGGAGGTGCTCTTTTTGTGTGAGTGCTTGGGGGTGACATTGAATTAGACCCCACGAATGGACAGACGGGTGCGAGTATGGCCAAGACCGTGTGGATTGGAGACGTGCAAGATGGTTTGTACGACGGAAAAACCGTAGAATTGAAAGGATGGATCAAGCGTACCCGTGGTTCCAATAAAATGCGGTTCATCGTCTTGCGTGATTCCACAGGCGAGATTCAATGCGTTGGTAAAAAAGACGCAATCGGCGAAGAAGCTTTCCTCGCTCTGAAAGAAGCACTCATCGAATCAAGTGTCATATTGAACGGAACAGTCAATGTTGACGAGCGTTCAGAAGGAGGGCATGAGTTGGTCGTCAATGCCGTCGAAATTGTTGGAGCAGTCGACCCTGAACGCCCCTTCCCAATCAACAAAGAGGCGTTGGACGTGGTCGATGAAGATGGAGAACCCATGCCTGGCGGTTCTGAATTCCTGCTCAATCATCGGCATCTCTACCTTCGCACGAGCCGAATGACTACGATGTTAAAACTCCGAAGTTCAGCTTTCGGAGCGATTCACAACTACTTCAGAGACGGTGATTTTATTGAATATCAAGCCCCTAACTTCGTCGCAGGTGCCGTAGAGGGCGGTTCGACATTATTCGAAGTACCTTATTTCGACAAGGTCGCCTATCTGACTCAATCCTGGCAACTCTATGCTGAGGCAGCCATGCCAGCACTTGAACGACTCTACACCATTGCACCATCATTCCGCGCAGAGGAATCCCGTACTCGAAGACATCTGACTGAGTTTTGGCATGCTGAAATGGAAGTTGCATGGGCGACCAACGACGAAATTATGGCTCACGGCGAAGGAGTTGTTCGCCACATTGCCTCTACGCTACTGGAAGAACGCGAATCAGAATTAACCTCACTCAATCGTGACCTTGATGCCATTGCAAGGTATGCAGACTCTCCCTACCCAAAGATGCGCTACGATGAGGCGGTGGAAATCCTCCAGGGGAAAGGGGTTGAAGTTGAATGGGGCGAAGATTTGGATTACTCCAAAGAGAAAATTCTTACACAGGATTTCGACCTCCCACATTTCCTGACACATTATCCGAAAATTGCAAAACCATTCTATCACCGGGTCGACCCTGATGATGAGAAATATGTTCTCTGTCACGACCTACTCGCCCCCGAGGGCTATGGCGAAATTATTGGTGGTGGGGAGCGGACATGGTCTGAAGAAGAAATTCTACGCCGTCTTGACGAGGAGGGGACTCCGCACGAACCCTACCAATTCTACATTGACACCCGTTCATACGGCGGGGTTCCACACGGAGGTTTCGGACTTGGAGTGGACCGTGTTGTCAGTTGGTTAGCTGGTGCCAGTCATATTCGGGAAGTCATTCCATTCCCACGTACTTCACGTCGTGTCACGCCCTGATCAAAGCAGAGGTTCCCCGCATGACGGGCAAGGCATGCCTGGAATAAAGGCCCCGAGTAAAAATCCACAATGAGGGCATATCGAGGTCAGAAAGTCATCAACCATGTGGATGATGGTGGCGAGGTCCATCATCAAGGTTTGGGAAGTGAAAAACGCTCACAAATAAGATTGAGAACAATGTTGAGATCTTTTTCTTCGATGATGTGGTGGGCATGATCTTTCGGACGGTCGTCCCAAGGATTGAACAAGATAGCACACCCACTTTCATCGAACATGCCAATATCACCCGCTGAATCACCGACAGATGCAGTATGCTCTTTGGATACGCCCAATCGCCGTTGGAGCATCTTGACCACGGAACCTTTGCCGTCCATTTGCACCTGATAGCGTCCGAAATCACCAATCGTGTGTTCTCCAGAACTCAAAGGGCTATCTCTGAGCCAGCCGTTGGTGAAAACATGAAGTTGCGTATCCAAGCCTCCTGACTGCTCAGATGCGGTGTGACGGTCGATTCCTCCCCAACGTCTTCGCCACGGTTCCTCCGAAGGGAATTGAGCGGCAATATCTCGTGCAGTCTTTTGTAAGCCACCACTTACTATGGCCACATGAACGCCTTGTTCGAGAAGGTGACCGATGAGACCTTTCCACCCAAGCATCATTGGCATTCCTTCCATTATGGAGCGAAGGTGCTCATCTGTGATAGGTTCAGAGCGAGCAGACTTGATGAGCGCAAGGTCCAACTTGATCCACTCCCATTCGTCCAACAAGCCCTGGTTGTACAGCTCAAAGGATTCATCATTGGAGATGCCAAGTCGGTCGTACACGAATTGCCACGTGGACAGATGGTCAACCAATACACGGTCCATATCCAAACATACGAGATACTCTGTCATGATTTCACCATCGTCAATGACCCTTAACCTTGTTTTGGCCAATTGTACTGGGATTGAATGCGTTCCACCTGTTTACCCATGATGTACAAGATCACGGCGACCATCATCGCAAAGAGGCCGATGAGCGTCATCGCAACCGTGGCCAATGTCACGCCAATCGAAGTTGAATTCAATTCAGTAAACATCGTAGCGAGATCCCCTGAAAGACGGTAACCGAGAACGAACAGGACGATGCCTGGGATTCCAAACAACAAAAGTGGATGTTTGGATTCAAGCATCCAGTAAAATAACTGAGCGAATCGGGATGCTGTTGCTAGTGATTCACGTTGCGGCAGTTGAATTGGTCGATCGGCTTTGACAAAACGAGCCGTTAATCCATCCGGGATTTCTTTTGGTGTTGCCAAAGGGGACAATGATGCCATGGCTGCACAACCATCTTCACTGAGGATGAGATGCTGAATCTCTGTTCGAGAAAGGACCACTGAATCTTCTTCAGATTCTGCTTTCGCAACATCCCTGTATGTAAAGTGGATATCCCATGGTTCACGGGCCCTGTTGACACTGAGTGGGAGTTCGGAAATTTTGAGGGAGGCATTCACCGGTAGAATGAGTGTTTTCCCTTCAGATTCTGATTGCTTGAGGAGGTAACTACAGACCTCCTGAGCAATAAGTTCCCCCGTGTAGTGATGGACCTCACAGTCCACCTCTTGAGCAAGTTCAACGGTTTCATCATTGGAGCCAGTGTCGATGAAAATGACTCGGTGGGCTACCTCACGTGCCCGTACGATAAGAGATACGATTCGCAACTCAATGTCGCGTCCAATCAAGACCAATCGGTCAAGTGAGCCATTCACGATGTTGGCTGACCTGTCCAACCTATCAATTCTCTTCTTGCATCAAGGGGTAACATGTCCTTTTCGGGTAGGTTCTTGAAAGCCAGTTGATTGGGCTTATCATGTTGGACGGCCATCACATAGCAGTGGTCGTCCCGGCTCGTGATGAAGAAGAACGCATAGTCGAGGTGATTGAAACATTACCAGACTATGTTGATTTGGTGGTAGTCGTTGATGATGGTTCGAAAGACCGTACGAACAAAAGGGCAGAAGAGGCCTCATCCCCATGCAAACTTGTGATACTAGAACATGGAGGAAAAGGGGTTGGATCAGCGATTGATCGTGGTCATCAGTACGTGCTTGAACATCTCACAAAGCCCTTTGTGAGTGCGGTCATGGCCGGCGACGGACAAATGAATCCAGAGGACCTCATGCCCGTCGTTCACCCGATTCTCACGGGAGACGCCGACCATGTCAAAGGTAATAGAAGAGCCCACAGGGAGGGGTACAACCTCATGCCCGCTGCTCGCAAAAGGGCTTCATCCATCCTCGGGTTTTTCACGACGCTTGCATCTGGCCAGCCAATTGAAGATCCACAGTGTGGGTTCACTGCAACGAGTTCAGAAGTTCTTGAGTCATGGGATTGGAGTCGCTCATGGAAAGGCTATGGATATCCAAATTATTGGATTATCAACCTGTCTCGGCAGGGATGGAGAATCGCTCACGTCCCTGTTGAATCAATTTACAGGGATGAGGTCTCTGGCATCAAAACCTTGCCCTTCTTTACAAAAGTCGGTGCAATGATGGCAATTGAACATCATCGTAGGAACCTAGCATGGCTAATACCCCGAAATCTAACACCTCACACACTCTTTGCCCTCCTGGCCTATGGCTTAGGATGGTCGGCTTTTTTGCCGATGGTGAGCAATGATCTTGAAGATGAATTGATGGCGAGAGGTGTCCCCATGATACTCGTTGGCGTCTTCTTTTGGTACATGGCGCACATTTTTGACCGTATGGCCGTTCGTATGCATCGGGAGTTGCGTTCATGAGAAGGCTTGACAGGCGGAGAAAACCGCGTAAGGCTCATGTTCGCCATATTCTCGTAACTGGGAAACCCGAAGCTAAAATGATTCTGGAATCCATCCAAACCGCGAAAAAACCACTCAAGGTTTTCCGGAAAATGGCGAAGAAGTATTCCAACTGTCCCAGCGGGAGCAAAGGAGGTGACCTTGGTGAATTCATTGAAGGTCAAATGATTCAAGATTTTGAAGAGGCTGTTTGGGCATCGGAACTCGAGACAGTACCCGAAACATTCATCAAAACACAATTCGGGTTCCACATTTTGTGGGTGCACAGCAAAGGCCAGCTCGAGTAAGTGGTGGGCGTACCAAGATTTGAACTTGGGTCCAAGCGTCCCAAACGCCCGAGTATAGGCCAAACTAACCCATACGCCCGTTGTCTTCTGCCACGAGGTCTTACCTATGAACTTCACTCAAAGAATTGCCAGTGTCCATCGTCCAGTCGCAGCGCAAAACCTTCACTCTCTGCTCGCTCCATGAGTGCGTCTACCGAAATATCTGACTGATGTTGTTGGAGGGCGAGAAGGACACTCATCCTATCAATAACGCCGTTATCATCAGCCTTTTTTCGAAGATAGGCCATCAATGACCTCGGCGAGAATTCTTGAGTTGCTTCAAATGAACGATGATGTTTCTCTAATTTTTTACGAAGCGAGCCTCTGAGTTCTTCAGGAGTATTCGCAAGAGCAACCTCGATGTGGAGTTGGGGTGCGGAGTTCACCTCACAAACGACTTCCGTATCACGTGGAAGGTTTTGACCGCAATGAGGACAACGTCCCTTTAGTGAACGGTGGCCAAAACACTGCTTACAGTGAGGGCAACGAATGACAAGCCATCTCTGTTCAGACATAGAGTTCCCCGATCAGAGTGTGAAATCATGCTTATTTTGAGGTTGCCCCGGACGGCGCGCAGGCGCTGCTGGAGCCTTTATGTCAACTCGTTTCTTTGGCTCTTCAGCCTTTCTGGTAAGCGCTCCACGAATGGGGCCGGTCTTTGTCCGAGCACCAAGCGAGAGTGATTCAGGAAGTATCAATGCTGCAACGGCAACACCGTGGTGGTCTTGTCCAGCAGTGACTTCATCAACGGCAACATCGAACTGCAAAACTTCAAGATCACGACTGGCTAACCTTCGCTGGAGATTACGACGAAGGAGAAGCACGGTCTCTTCATAGTCAAGATCGGTTGTGATCGTGGCGACAATCGCACACTCATCACCTTCAGGCGTAGTACAAGACGCCCATGCCACACCGGCTGAAGCAGTTGACCCGTTCCAAGCATATGCTGTGGCAAGGTGGCATTCAACCAACGAACCCATCGGGAGTGGGCGAGGAATCGTCACGCCAAATCCAAGTGGCAACATGGCCCCTTGAGCTTGAATCAAACGTACATCTCCGAGGCCCAGTTCGACCAAACCCTGGTCAAAGGCATCTTCTGCATTTTCACCCCAAGGCGCCACCGCAGTCATCAACCATCCTGGGCAATCGGGGCCTCTTGCGGCTTGCATGCTTCTACACAAGCGCAACGGGTTCATGAATAACATGGTCATAGGCTCTTCATGGCCAAGGCAACACGGGGCATTCTCATGTTGACGCTTTGTGGTGTGGTCGTTTTGGTTCTTTTGACCCTCTTTCAGGATAGTGAGTTTACACTTGCATTGGTCATTGCGACGCTTTTTATCACCGCTCTGGGCATTTTTTTGCTCGTACTAAATTCATCAAGACTGCACGAGCCTCAACACCTCGGAACAACAAAAGTCCAATCGGCTAGCGGACGAGAGGGCTCAGGATTAGCCATATCAGCTCCGGACCTACCGGACCCACTCGACTACGAACTTGATATCCCTCTGTAATCAAAATAGACGAACTGTCTCAAGATTACTCGGGGCGAATGTCATACAACCGTACCGTTCACGCAGCGTAAGGCCGAGTTCGTTGCATTTCTGATAGTCTCCGTGATGGCAGATGATATTCTTAGGTGTTGGATTGATGCGATCAACGAAGTCAAGCAACTGTCGGCGATCAGAGTGTCCTGAAAATCCATCGATTGTGACCATTTCACAGCCAATTTTGACAATCTCGGTTTTTCCATTGATGAGCATGGGGACTTCTCCGAATCCTTTCTGAAGGCGGCGACCGAGTGTTCCTTCTGCCTGATAGCCAACAAAGCAAAGTGAGTTGCGCTCTTCATGGGCCCAATTCTTGAAGTATTCCATAACGGGTCCTCCATTGAGCATTCCAGAGGTGGCCAAAACGATACACGGAGAAGTATCCATGATGATGCTTTCCCGGAGTTCGCGGCCTTTGACTGGCCTGAACCATTCACTTGTGAAGGGGTTTTCACCGTCGTTTTTGAGCAGCGACTTGCTCAGGCTCTTCGTCAGATAATTCGGGTGGGATGCGTGAATGGCTGTTGCTTCCTGAATCATTCCGTCAAGCCAGACCGGCACAGGTTTGACCGCTCCGGAACGGAACAATTCGTCTATAGCGATCATCACTTCTTGACTTCTTCCAACAGCAAAGACAGGGCAGATCATTTTTCCACCACGCATCAGCGTGCGAGAAACGATATCTTGGAGTTCTTGATTGGCTTCTTGACGGGATGGTTGGTAGTCTCCAGAAGCTCCGTAGGTGGATTCAATCACAAGTGTCTCCACTCGTGGGAAACGGGTGTTGGCCGCGTCAAAGAGCCACGATTTCTCATACTTTTGGTCACCACTGAAGACGATGTTATGCCTTCCATCGGCGATGTTGAGGTGGACTGCAGAAGAACCGAGAATATGGCCGGCGTTCGAGAAGGTCAACTTCACATCAGGAGCAATGTCTGTGGTTGAGTCCCAATCAACGTCAACAACGTGTTTCATGCACATTCTGATATCTTCCATATCGTAGGCAGAACGCTTGCCTTCTGCACCTCCAACTTTGAGGTAATCAGTTTGCAAGAGCAGCATCAGATCACGGGTAGGTGGAGTACAATAGACGGGCCCTCGGTATCCGTACTTGAACAGAACTGGCAGCATTCCAGCATGGTCAAGGTGAGAGTGAGTGAGCACAACGGCGTCAAGTTTCTCGAGAGGAAGTGCTTCTGGAGCATTGAAAAACGGCATTGGATCAGTATCGGAAGCGATGTTGACACCAACATCGATCATGATTCTTGATTCATTCGTGGTGACATAGTGACACGCACGACCGACTTCTCTGTACGAACCTAATGCGGTCACACGAGCCCATGATGAACCTGGACGAGTCGGTCTGTGGATATTCAAACCAAAATCCTTGAGGAGTTTACGTCGCTCATCTGCGAAGGACTGGCGGTACATTCGTATGTCGTGAACTGTCTTAGAAAACAACGGTGGTGTTCGTTCCACTTTGACGGACCAACCTGTTTCGTCTCGGATTCTTTTGTTATTCTCGCCTTTTATCCCGATTGCTTTCCCGGGATGCTGACATTGAATTGTCACTTCTCGATAACAACCGTCAAAGTACATCTCCGAAACCTCTGCATCTTTGGGAAGAAGATCTTCAATGAACTCCTTTGCATCATCCATCGGCATCATCTTGTCAATAGGCGTCCTGAGCACGATTTTTCGTTTGATACGACGCGCTATTTTTCCAATCAGACCATCACTGCCCGTGAAGGGCCCCATTTGCGAGGTAATGATGGCGATATTTCCCGCCTCGAGGTCGACGGTATATTCGATATTTCGTGGAATAATCTTTGCGATTTCATCCTTCAGTTGCTTGTAGGTCATTTGCATTTTTGTTCACCTGAGGTGACCCGCAGTCAACGTTGACCACATAGCGCGAGGTGCGCAGTGCGGCGATAAACCGCGGGAATTGAATTCACTTGAGGAGATTTGCAATCTCGTCTTGTGAGAGTTGTACATAGCCCGAACTTGGGGTGATGACTGCCAAATCCATGCCGTTACCGGAGGCCGCATCACGTTGGCCGGATGCATGTAGCGCTCGCGCTGCCAATTTTAATGCCTCCGCCTGAGTCATGTTATCCTTGAAGCCATCTTCGAGGACACCGTACATGTACGGAGATCCTGATCCTGTAGCACAATAAACGTCTGGAATGGAACCACCGGCGGAGTCGATGGAGTACACGTGACCGCCATCAGCGTCAACGCCAACGATAAGCAGTTGGACCCAATGAGGGCGACCAGAGAGAATGTTGGCGGTCAAAGTAGCCGCTCCTTTCACCGTCATGGATTGTTGGCGACGAAGCTCAAAGAGTGCGACTTCAGCAGTGAGGGTGCGTGATAGAGACTGTGCGTGGCCAACGAGACCTGCAGTTGTTAGCGCGAGATTGTTGCCGATTTTGAACAACTTTTGGACGCTTTTGTTCGCAATGAAATGACCCATTGTTGCACGATGATCCGCTCCAACAACGACACCACCCTTGAAGGTAATACCGATGGTGCTGGTTCCAGTTTTCAAGACTCCCTGATGCTCTGACATGGTATCTTCTCTGTCACGACACTTCTTGAACCTTGAGGCACTTTACCATCAACCGTACGATTCAGAAGCCCAGATGCTAGCCCCGCTGAACAGATGAGCGTCACCAACAGTGCTGGCGTAGTGGAGAAAAAGGGGAGGCTTGATGAAGCCTCGGTTTCTTGCACCCACATGCGCCGAAGAAAACGACGGGAACCTGACGAGGCTCAGTCCTCGCTCGACCGTTTCTCAGGCGCCGCACCGTCACCAACGCCAAGCGAAGAGCAGGTTCCCTCCATGCCTGACTTGGACCTCCTGGAAGCTGCAGAGGCGAGATTGGATGCACCAGCAAGCGAAGTCGTGAAGGCTGTTCAAGATGATGCTGAGGCGCTGAGGCAGTTTGAGATGCCGAGCAACCGCCGCGAGATTCGAACCAAGGCAGCATCGAGCACCCTGCAATACCACGACCTCGGTGTATTGTATCCGAACGCACCCGTCCCCTCCCTCGAGGGTGGCATGGTCCTTCACAATTCCACGCTCCACGATCTCACGGGCTGTTCTACGCTCATGAACTGGATAGCAGACGGACATGCATGCATCGTCGAGATGAAACGAATGATGCAGCGGACCACTGAGTTCAATCAGGCGCTGAGCACACTTCATGCATTTGTTGAAGGCGATGCTCAAGGTCAGATCATACGAATCACTGATACTCGCCTCATGCTGCTCCCGCAAGGTTGCCGCGGTCTCAGAGGAACCGAGATGGAAGGGTTCACGGCTTCTCAAACCGATTTCTCGGAGGTATGACCGTGAATGAACAGGACCTCGATTTTCCTTGCCCGATTTGTTCAACGACAGGGCAGGTGAAGATGATCACTCATATCGATGAAATCCCATATTTCGGCGAGCACACACAGTTAACCCTGATGTGTAATGCTTGTGGGTGGACACAAACCGATTTCATTCCCGCTGAAGGGAAGAAAGCAGGGGGTTGGACACTCATTATTGACGACCCGAGCAAACTCCGAGCACGAGTGGTACGATCTTCATCCTGCACGGTATCAATTCCTGAACTCGACCTCCAAGTCAATCCTGGAAGCAGTTCAACCGGCTACGTTTCAAACGTAGAGGGAGTTATGATTCGTTTCCAGGAAATCATTGCCATGGTTCAACGAGATGTCATGGCCCAACTTGAAGAAGGAAGTGAAGAAGAGGGGCTGCTTGAAGAACAATTTCAGACGCTTGTCAATTTGTCCTTGCGGCTCCACTCCTTGAGCGAAGAAGGAGCCAACCCACTTACGCTTGAGTTATTGGACCCGCACGGACATTCAATGATTCTTCACGAGGATGCAGTTGAACGTCCTTTGAGCGAAAAAGAACTTGCAAAATTACCCGTAGGGCCCGACCCTGCAGTATTTTCAACCGATGAGATGAACGATTCAGCGTGAGTCAGATGCAAGGAAATCCTTGACTGAATGTGCTGTTTGGTCCCGCATCTCATGCAGGTGACTCATCCATGCGGAAGCTCGTTCGATGCACAATTGTTTCATCTCACCCGCCAAGATGTTGCCTGAACGGAATCCTGAATTCACTTCTGCGAGGAAGGTATCGTCTTCTTCAAAGAAATACATCATGTATTGATACGCGACATCCACGTCAGGATTTCCTCCCAACCGTCGGTGCTCTTCAACCGTGGCTTGCCCTCCAGAGAAGGCACGCTTGATTTTCTTCTCCACCGACGCCAAATCATCACGCAGGAAGAGCGTTGTTTTCGGCTGACTGCTGCTCATCTTGCTGCCGGTCATACCGACTGCAAAGTGATGGTAGGTCGAGGATGGAGCCAAGAGGCCCATGCCTCCGAGGCTACGCTCAAGAGCGAGAAGCGACATACGAATGCCGTGCTTGTCGCGAGCAGTCGCTGATGGAACGTGCACGTGGCCTTGTTTGGGGTTGGACATGATGTCTGAAAAGCCCAAAGAAGCAATTGCTGAAACCACACGATCACACATGGCTTTGACCTTCTCTTTGTCGAGCCGGCCGTTTGCCATCTGGCCAAAGATTGCTGCGTTCTCATCGTGTACGCTGAGGTTGATCAAAACGCCCTTCGAAGATGAATCTTTGAGATTGAACCAATTGGTTTTACTGGCGAGGCCGCGGGTCAGGCGCAAGTGAGGATCTTGGTCAACACCCACTGGAACCACAATCGGCCGAAGACCTCCATATTCGTCAGTTTGAGGATGTAAGATATCACCTACTTGTACGAGTGGTGCTTGTACGTGAGCGAGATTGGTTTCCCCACCGAACCCATAGATGGATTCGAATTCATTGAGATTCGTTCGCTTTCCAAGTTGAAAACCAAGTCGCTGAACTACTGGACGAGTTGATTGAAAGTACACGTTCGTACGGTCGGGGTCAAGGCCAAGTGCAGCATAGTGAGCAATGTATTCATTGAGAGCAACTTCACGGCCTTTTTCCAACGAAACACCCCGTGTTGCTTGACTTTCCAAATCGGCTACGGCAATGGTCACGTCACCACCCTGCTTCTGAAACCATTTGACCTGCTCAACCACCATGGAGTGTCCGAGGTGCATTTGACCGCTTGGCATTAATCCAGTAAGAACACCAAAGGGGTCGCCCTTGCGTTGCGCTTCTTGAATCACATCGAGGTCCCGATGTGCGAAGACAATACCACGTCGGTGAAGTTTGGACGGCGAGGCGAGCGTTTCTCCTGAAAGTGAGCTCAGCCCAAATTGTTGAATGATGCGATCGTAATCGGTGGATTGAGCACTGCCCCAGGGGTCGATGATGATATCGTCATTACCCATTCAGCACACCTCTATTCTTCGTCGTCATCTTCTTTGGCATCAAGGCTTCGCTCGCTTGATACCGCTTGAGGCCTCTTTTCGTCACTCATGGCATCAGCCACGGACGGAGAGGGGGCGATTGGGCCGAGACCCTCTCGCTTGAGCAAGTACAACATAGCGATGATGGTTGAAAAACCAATACCTACAATGGCATAAGGAATCCACGCATCGCCTTCTTCAGCAACTCTCGGGGTCACAAGCCAAGTGAAGCGAATGTCTTCTTCGTCGAGGAAGCGTTTTGACCATTTGAACAAATCATTTGTTTCGTGACCAGCGATCGTCACTGCTGCCGTGTGGTTATTCCAAAATTCCGTTTGGCCCAATATATCGTATTCAACATCATCCTCAGCTAACTCGATGGCAACTTGGTTTCCGTTGATCACGGAGAGCATCAGTGCCCCGTCGCCATTGACCCACCACCCCTGTTGCATGTTCTTTTCAAATTCTATAGAAGGAAGTTCTGCACCTTGGCTCGTCACGGAATCAACGGTGGAGTTTCCAAGTTCAATCACCCATGTAACCGGTACGTTCCAAGCACGATTATTGGTGGCTGAACGGCATTGTTCTGTGTCCAAGGCCTCGAATGAAAGAACGGAGCCATTATCGGTCGAAGCAAGATTATGTGTAAATTCATAGCATCGCTTGGCGGACCAAGATGACCATGCTTCGCCCCATGTTGTCAGCCACAATCCGGGCTCTTCGCTGAGGAAATCAAGAATCTCTTGATCGTGGCGAACGGTTGCGTCGTTCACACGACCAATCCAGTACAGGTTGACCAGCCCACCTTGGGAAATCTCATGTTGCAAGTCCTCGAGAGACGCCATGCCTTTTTCCAAACTACCACCTCGTCGGCCGAGATTGTACCAATCCCAGACATCAACTGGTTCATCGGTCCCGTTGTGCCAGGCTGATAGCGAGAGGTCTGTATCATCTCCGTGCACGGTAAACCCTTGGCTTGCGACTCGTTCATGTTCTACCATGGTCAAGGATGAAGGCGTATAGGTTGAAATCGGCGAAGTTCCCCATTGGCTTGCATTGATTCTTTCTTCAATGTAATTTCGACATGATTGGGCAACAGCACCTGCATCATGATTCCAAGAGAGCCCAGGCATTCCGTAGCAGCCGAATTCATCACCATTCTCAAGCCGTTCATTCGCGTAAGAGGTTCTCAGCCAACCATCTTCCTCCCAGGCACTTTGGGCCAGAACTACGGGATGAATCAACACCAACAGAAAGGTGAGGGAAAGAAACAGAGGTACAACGACCCCGCTTCTTGTATCAGCCATGTATCATCGTCAAGGTAGTACACTTTGACGCTTGTCCTGCCGCCAAGAACGGTTGAAGGGGAAATGGACTTCGCAGGCCAACGTGCCGGCGAAACCTCAAAGTCTCATTCAGTTGACCTGCCGGTGTGGCGACGACAGAAGGCTTGGACGAGGCTTGGATGCTGTTGAAGGAGCACTGGTTCATAGCGCCAGCCTCACAACATATTCCAAGCACCCCCATTTACAGTGCCCTCCGCCTCTTTCTCTCACCCCTATTGCGTCCTTTTTTGAGATGGAAGATTCACGGAGTGCATAACATTCCTCGCTCTGGCCCTACGATTCTTGCAACAAACCACTTGTCCCACATTGATCCAATTGCAGTCATTGCGGCTGCACGCAGAACCACCCACTACCTTGCCAAGGACGGCCATTTTTCAAATCCAGTGACGCGATTGGTGATGACATCAACCGGCCAAATCGAAACCATGAGGGAGCAGGGAGGAAATGATGCACTCTCAAGCGCAGCAACGGTACTTGTAAGCGGTCGTGCCCTGGGTATCTTCCCAGAAGGGACAAGATCCAAACGAACTGAAGCCCCCTTCTTATTGCCCGGAAAAACTGGCGTTGCACGTCTTGCTGCCGCCTATCCAGAGGCGTCTGTCATCCCTCTCGCATTGATTGGCGCTAGGGAAATTATGGCACCAAAAACACACAAATGGCCACGACTTTGGCGACGGTTGAGCATTGTATCCGGCAAGCAGGTGAATTGGTTGGAATGGTTAGGCCACGAGATGGGGGGTGGCTATACGGCCGAGAAGCTTGAGGAACTCTCGCAGCAAGAAGAGCACGAGGTACGAGCAGAATTAGCAAGGCTCTACCGAAAGTTCACCGACCAGTTGATGAGATCGCTTTCAGCCCTCGGAGCGCCATAATTTATTGATACTCGACCGATGAATGGATCACGACTATCTGCGTGCCCCGGTTGAACCTGCCGACCGCATCTTTATTGCTCGAAAGTATCGTGTAAGAGGGTGAGAATCCCTAAGTGCTGCCGTTGACGACAAATCATTGGCGATACGATGCAGGAATACCTTGACTTGATGCGTCACATCCTCGAACATGGCTCCGAAAAGGGTGACAGGACGGGGACAGGAACCAAGTCAGTCTTCGGCTACCAGATGAGATTTGACCTTTCAGAAGGCTTTCCTATGGTGACCACGAAGAAATTACACCTTCCTTCGATCGTGCACGAATTATTATGGTTTCTCAAGGGTGAAACCAACGTCAGGTACCTGCAAGAAAATGGCGTTCGCATCTGGAATGAATGGGCTGATGAAAACGGAGATTTAGGGCCCGTGTATGGCAAACAATGGCGCCGATGGGAGGCGAAGGACGGACGAATCATCGATCAGGTCAAGCAAGCGATTGATGCCATCAAAACCAACCCTAACAGCAGAAGGATCATCGTCTCAGCTTGGAATGTGGGGGAACTGGACGAAATGGCACTCATGCCGTGTCATGCTTTCTTCCAATTTCACGTCGCTGATGGAAAACTGAACTGTCAACTTTACCAGCGCAGTGCAGATGTTTTCCTCGGAGTGCCGTTTAACATTGCATCCTATGCCTTACTCACACACATGATGGCTCAAGTATGTGGTCTTGAAGCGGGTGTTTTTGTTCACACCCTCGGTGATGCACACCTCTACAACAACCATCTTGACCAAGCGAGGTTACAAATCTCTCGAGAACCGCTGAGTTTGCCAACCTTGAAACTCAACCCAGAACGAATGGACATTGACGACTTCACTTACGCTGATATCGAAGTGCTCGGCTACGAGCATCATCCACACATCAAAGCACCCATTTCCATTTGAGGCTCGAACATGCTGACAATGATTTACGCCTGTGATGAGAACGGAGCCATCGGAAAAGATGGTGACCTGCCATGGCGTCAATCAAGTGATTTGAAACATTTCAAATTGAAAACACTCAACAAAACGATTGTGATGGGCCGTAAGACGTGGGACAGCCTGGGTCGGCCTTTACCCAACCGAAGAAACGTTGTGATGACTCGTCAAGAGCCGCTTCAAGGGGTTGAATGCATGTCCTACGAAGAGGTCATGGCCTTGAGCGAGGAAGAGGAAGTCGTCATTATCGGAGGAGGAGAAATCTATGCACTCTTCCTCGAAGAAACAAAAGAAATCCATCGAACGATTGTCCATACGATGGTTGAGGACGCAGATACATACGCACCTGACATTGAGGATTCGGGTTTCTATCTCATCGCAGAAAGGCGAGCACCTGCTGGTGAAAAAGACGAGCATGAAATGACGTTTCAGCACCTGATCCGATAATTATTCAGGTCGGTATTCTGTAACCCTCACGCCCAACCTTCCCTGAAGGGCCTCCCGCTTCATAATACGAGCATATTTCTTTTCAAAGGCTGCCTTAAGATCGATCTCCATTGCCAAACTATGGCCCATGAGCAAGATGAGAACATCTGCCATTTCTTCAGCACATTCTTCAATTGGTTTACCTTTGGTTATCGCAGCAGCAAGTTCACCCAATTCTTCAATCGTGAGAGCCATTCTATAGCCCATATCGTGCCCGTTTTTTCCGGCGAAATCATGCTTGTGATGGAAGGCTGCAACACGCTTCATCATCGCTTCCCATTCATCAGCGGGTTCGTGACCCATCCAGTCTTCAACCGTCCGACCATTCATGATGCGTGCTCACCGTGGCAAGCCATCATGTTTGTGTTACTTCAGCAAGGCGAGAATGCACGCCCGCACAGGACCAAGGCGATCGTTGGCTTGAGCGGAAACTTCAGTGTGATTGAGATCTTTTGACCCGTCACCTGGCTCGCGCCCTGCAGCCCAATTTGATGAAATACAAACGGCAACATAAGGCAAATCGAGCTCTTTGGCGAGTTTGGCCTCACGTGGCATGGTCATGCCAACCATTTCTCCACCAAGACGTTCAATGGCATTGACCTCTGCTACGGTTTCGAATTGTGGGCCTTGTGCCAACCAATAGGTGTACATCATTGGTTCGCTTGGATCAAGTGATTGCTCTGAGCGGAGGACATCAATAAGTCGTTCATTTGTTTGACGGTCGAAGGGTTGAGTAACAGAAGTGAAGACAGATTCATCGCTGTGGAAGGTGGTGGTCACGCCTGTGAAATCGATGTATTGGTTGGCGACTGCGACCTTGCCAGGTTGAAAAGTTGGTGCGATGGCTCCAACAGAGCAAACCGATAGGACAAGATCGACATCAGCGTCCTGCATTGCCATAATGTTGGCATGATGGTTGATCATGTGGGGTGGACACCCATGTCCAGACTCGCTATGATGTCGTTGAAGGAAAATTAATTCCTTTTCCACACCGTTGACGTCCAACGTCATGCAGTTCAAGGGCACGGGACCGAACGGAGTCTCGACAACCATGTTGTCGTGTTGCTTTACTGAAATGCCATGACTTTCAAAGCCGTCTGTACCCATAGCAATGAGGCCAGTTCCTCCAATGACACCGAGGCGCATGGAAAGGATGTGGCGTGAAGCCCTATCTCAAACCTACGGCTCAACGAGGGAGTTGACACACGGAAGTGGCTTTCATTCACTCAAGCGAGCGATGAGGTCGGGTTTCTTACCGGATACAGGCTTTCCTGCAGCCTTAAGAAGTTCCTTGAGTTCTGCAACCGTCATGCTGCTGTAATCTGCAGCATCTGAAGATGCTTCCTCAACCTCAACTACTTCACCCGAGGGTGTAACTTCGACTTCAATCTCTTTTCCGTCTTTTTCAACGGTGACTTCGAACACGGCTTGCCCGTCTTCTGTTTCGATTTCAGCTTCTGTAATGGTAGCGCCAGGAACTGCTTCCTCGACTGCAGCCTTGATATTGTCAGGAATGTCTTCAACGGCAACGTCGATTTCATCGTCTTCATCTTCAAGTTCATCAGCCATTGCTTCGGCTAGCGCCGCTGCTTTCTTGGCTTTCATTTCTGCTTCTTGGCGTTGCTCCATTGCGTGGACTTCATCCAAGGTTGGACCGGATGAGGCGACAACACCTTCTTGCAACAATTGGCTCTTACGAATGGCAACCGAGCGAACAGGATAGATTGGTTTAACGCCCTTTTGGATTTCTTCTTCCAAACTTCCGTTCATCAGTGCTTCTTGCACCTGAGCAAAGGTGTTCTTGGAGGCGTAGGAGATGATGATATCTCGTGCACGCACACGCATATCTTGCTTCAACGAAGTCTGCACTCGCTGTTGAGTGATGATGAGCGGCTTCATTCGAACAAGGTATCCGTCTGTGGTCACAACGTCAACGACATCGTCCACTTTGCCACGGTAGCGACGGATCTGTCGACGGGTGTGGTCCGTTTGATGGTGGTGTCCGATGAAGGTGGTGAGGGCATCTTGGCCAACACATTCGGTCACACGGAAGCGGAGGATGACGTGCATCTTCGAGAAGTCGCCGCTAAATTCTTGCTGGGTCATTTGGTAGACACGACCGATGATATACTCATCGGATTCACCGATTGTTTCGCCGATTTTCTTGAAATCCCATGGATGACGTGGTGCACGAATCGTGTACCATCGCTTTGTCTTCCACTTGTCACGTTGTTTACGCGCTGCTGCGCGTGCCTTTGCACTGATTTTCTTTGCCATATCGTTCAACTCGGTTCGTGTCTTGCGGGGGCT
This sequence comes from Candidatus Poseidonia sp., assembly GCA_016778305.1. Taxonomy (GTDB): domain Archaea; phylum Thermoplasmatota; class Poseidoniia; order Poseidoniales; family Poseidoniaceae; genus Poseidonia. The sequence continues at coordinate 63,700 of JADHPT010000004.1, forward strand.
ACCCCACTTGCAAGATGCCCACCAACCCCCCCTATTTGAAAGGGCCTCATCTCACTCAACGCCACCTCATAGTAAAATCAATCCTTCGGCAACCTCATGAAACATCACGAACACCCTTTGCTTGTGGGACTTCATCACATCACATGGAGAGCGACTGCGAGCGCTCTCACAAATCACGAAGTGGTTGCTGAGGCAATGGCATGGCTCATTGGTGATCCTGATGCCGTGCAACTTGAGCGCAGCACCTCCTACCACGGTTCAGAATTGTGGATGGTCACGGCTCACAGCAAAAAGAAAAGTTTCGCCATGAAGTCGTTGGCGCAACTCGGGGTAGAAAACTTACAGGTACTGCATGATACATTGGAACAACGCTTTGACGAAGATCACGTCCTCTATCTGCGTTTGAATCTTGACGACCTCATTTCATCCAAAATAAGCCTCGCTGATTCAAGTCGGACGGGGACGGTTAAGGGCCAAGCCAAAATCGAAGTTTATCCCGGCCAAGACGCTCTTGAGCAAGCACGAACAACACTCCAAGACGCCATAGAGGCTGCACAAAAGAAGAATTGATGACCGTCTGAATGGAGGTGCTAGTTTTGAAATGCTTTCTCACCGTTCCGATTCTCATGTTTCTCATCCTCGCAAGCATGCCGCTCAACGTCCAAAGTGAAGCAAACACAACACCCCAAGAGCCAACATGCAATGCAGACCGCGTAAACTGGACGATGGGACTTGTGTATTGTGACCACAGGGCTACGGAGGGCTATACATTGTTCTCCCCTCTTCCCGGAAACACGACCTATCTCATCGACCACGTCGGACGATTCGTTCACGAATGGAGTTCTCCGGGTGAACATCGCCCTGCTTTGTCTGCCTATCTCTTGGAGGACGGTTCTCTCCTGAGGACGGCGAATATTGCTCAGACTTCTCATGGTAATTTTTCTGGCGGTGGAACTGCCGGGAAAGTCGAGCGGATCTCGTGGGATGGAACGCTTGAATGGTCCTGGACATACGATTCAACGGATTTCATTTCACATCACGATATTGAACCAATGCCAAACGGCAACATTCTCATGATTGCATGGGAAGATAAAACCGAAGAGGAAGCAGCTCAGGCAGGACGGAATCCTGCATTAGCGAGCGACTCACCCAATGGCGAGAACAACGTGTGGCCCGACCATATCATCGAAGTTCAACCCGTTGGAAGCAACGATGCGACAATTGTTTGGCGCTGGCATGCATGGGACCATTTGGTACAAGATTACGACCCAAACAAAGACAATTACGGCGTCGTCGAGGAGCATCCCGAATTATTGAACATCAATTATGTAAGCAGTACGGGCAATCAAGCCGGACGAGCCGATTGGATGCACTGCAACGGTATCGATTACAATGCAATGCTCGATCAAATCGCCTTATCGTGCCGTGGAATGGATGAAATTTACATTATCGACCACAGCACAACCACAGAGGAAGCCGCAGGACATACGGGTGGGAACGCCGGCAAGGGTGGTGATTTCCTTTACCGATGGGGCAATCCACAAGTCTACAAAAAAGGGTTATCGAGCAATCAACAACTGTTCGGGCAACATGACGTACAGTGGATTCAATCAGGTCATCCCAATGAAGGGCAACTTATGGTTTTCAACAATGGAAACGGCCGAAGTGAAGCCTATTCCTCTGTTGACATCATCAATCCAACCATCGTAGACGGGGCATACGAATTACAGGCTAACGGGACCTTTGGGCCAAATCAGCCCTCGTGGACCTGGGATATTGGAACAGAGATGTATGCTTCAGCCATCTCAGGAGCACATGCTCTCTCCAACGGACATGTACTCGTGACCTATGGAACGAGCGGAACCTTGTACGAAGTGAATGAAAACGGAAACGTGGTTTGGACCTACATCAACCCCGTAGGCAATAACGGAGCATTCAATCAAACCGAAAGCATTCCCGAAGGAAACAGGGCAGGAACAACAGCCAACCAAGTGTTCAAAGCAACACATTACGAATCTAACTACGCTGGTTTTGCTCAAAAAGACCTCACACCTGGTGATTATATTGAGTCATGGAACGACCTGTGCCCCAGCCAAGATGCATGGTATTGGGATAAAAACGGTGATGGCTGCATCGATGACACCGACGGCGATGGCGTTCTCGACCCTAACGACCTGTGTTGGGAAGGAGAGGATTCCTTGGACGAGGACAACGATGGAATTGCCGACCCTTGTGACGACTTTGTGGACAGCGATGACGATGGAATCGCTGATTTCGAAGATCAGTGCGCTGGACATGACGACAACGTTGACGACGATGCCGATGGAATCGTAGATGGATGCGATGAACTCATTGACAACGACAGCGATGGCGTTTCGAACGCATTGGACAAGTGTGACGGTCATGATGATGGAGAAGACAGCGATAACGATGGAATTCCGAACGGTTGCGATGCGACACCACTGCCGGTTCTGCAAGAAGTTGTCGAAGAGGAACTGCAGACCCTTGAAGACCAAAACAACGCTTCGCTTTCCAGTTCAAACGAACCGGCAGAAAATCAAGCTACAACCGAGAGCGAGAATGATGCGTGGTCAACGCTGAAGTTGAGTGGATGGCTTCTCGTATTACTCGGACTCTGGGGCTTCATTTACGCATCCCTTCAATATCGATCAAACCAACAGAACAGAGGCCCTCAGCATGGATTGCTGATCGTGGATGATGTTGAAACGGAGGGGAAAACATACGACGCGCTACCCCCCCTTGTCCTGCCAACAATTCATCATGCTCCACCGCTCCCCCAGCAAGGTCTGCCGGAGGGCTGGACGATGGAACAATGGGAACATTATGGTCATCAATGGATTGAGATTTACGGTGGACAAGAACAGCCATGATTTCGTGGATACGAAAGCATGGGAAGAAGTTCACAAGAAATTAAGTAGGGCATGAGAACAGCACCGCATGAGGAAAAATCATGCCACACATCGTCACCTCCGCCTGCGTTGACCATAAATATCAGGAATGCGTTGCAGTCTGCCCCGTAGAAGCCTTCAGAGAAGCGGATACCTATCTCGTCATTGACCCTGATGAATGCATTGACTGCGGCGCTTGCGTTCCAGAATGCCCCGTTGATGCGATTTTCGCAGATACGGATCTCCCCGAAAGCGAAGAAGCGTGGATTGAGCGAAATGCAGAAGAATCCATCGACGCTGAAATCGCAGAGGGTGACTCTCCCGTTCTTGCTTCCGACTGAAAATCGGCTCAAGGCTGAGAACCAAGCATCATAAAGGACGCCAACGAGGATTTGCTATGTCAAACAAGAATATCGACTTTACACAATTCCGGAAAGGTAGCGACCTGCTGAAGCAAGGCTTCGCCCGGATGCAACAAGGCGGCGTCATCATGGACGTCGTCAACCCTGAACAAGCAGCCGTCGCAGAGGATTCGGGTGCTGTTGCAGTAATGGCCCTTGAACGAGTACCCGCTGACATTCGCAAAGCCGGTGGCGTGGCACGAATGAGCCAACCAGACATGATTCAGGGCATCCTCGACTGCACCTCAATCCCAGTCATGGCCAAATCAAGAATTGGCCACGATGGCGAAGCACGGATACTCGAGGCCATGGGTGTAGACATGGTTGATGAAAGCGAAGTCCTGACACCGGCCGACCCGTATTTCCACATCAACAAGCACGAATACGAAATTCCGTTTGTATGCGGTGCAACCGGCCTAGGCGAAGCGGCCCGCCGCATCTGGGAAGGGGCAGCAATGATCCGTACCAAAGGCGAAGCCGGTACCGGTAACGTCGTTGCCGCAGTCACCCACGCCCGACTCATTGACCAGGAGATCAAGCAAATACAATCCCTCGACGATAACGGATTGAATCTCGCTGCGGAACATATCATGGACCGTTACAAGGTATTGTCATCTCAATCCTTGATGCCAGGTGAACATTTCAATACGCCCTTTGGAGCTATTGACGATGAGATGCACGATGGGATTCGTTCTGTACTCAATGACGTTCATCGATTGGGCCGACTTCCTGTAGTGACCTTTTCTGCTGGCGGAATTGCCACACCAGCCGATGCTTCGCTCATGATGCGCATGGGTATGGACGGTATTTTCGTCGGCTCAGGAATTTTCAAGTCAAGTGATCCCAAAACAATGGCCGACGCTATCGTTATGGCAACTGCGCATTACGATGAAGCCAGCAAGGTTGCTGAAGCCATGGGTATGATGGCAGGCATCCCAATGAAGGGCGATGAGTTAGAAACGCTGGAAATTCGTTATGACCAGCGTGGCATGTGATCAATCCAACGGATCGCTTACGCCTTCTTCACCAAGCGTCCACTTGAGCGTCTTGACAACACCTTGCAAAGCCTTGTGATTACGAGCAGCATCTTTCATGCCGTCCTTGTCATTTTCATCCTTGCACATCTCATACCATTCCTTCCACTGGTTCATTTTTTCAGTGGCTTTGGAAAGCATGGTTTCGATCTCTTCCCAAGTACGGTCGTAACTGCGAACGGGTCCATTGCTCATGACAATCGTTTTTACGCACAAACAGGTCCTATTTATTGCCTCGCCCTGCACATTTCAATCAAATTGGGAAATTCGTTGATTGGAGTAAGTCGAAGCTGATTCTAATTGAACATCGTCACCGATGACACAATCTTCAACGATAACGCCTTGAGGAACCGTCACATTTCGACCGAGGATCGAACGGTGAATCTTGGTGGTTGCACCAATGCTACATCCTTGCATGATGAGAGAATCGCGCACCTCCGAATCTTGACCGAGTTGGCAATTGCTGCCGACAACGCTTGAAGTCAATTGCCCGCTCAATATGGCACTTTCAGCCAATAAATTCCCATCGACAAGGTGGTATGAAAGCGGATAGGTGAAGGGCAGCCTGTCATAATCGTTGATCAGCGTTTCCTGTGCGCGTAGTAACTCACTGGGCTGACCGACGTCAAACCAAACGCCATCAATGGCTTGTGCATACATTGGCCATCCTAATTCGAGGAGATGAGGGAATAACTGCTTACTAAAATCAAATTTCTCACCTTCTGGAATGTGTTCAAACACTTCTGGTTCAAGGATGTACAAACCTGCATTAATCACATTGCTGAACGCTTCTTGGCGAGTGGGTTTTTCCAAAAAACGACGTATAAATCCGGACCGTAAGTCACCATCTACTTGCCCCTTGGGGTCCAATGACAAACCCACAATACCGAATTCGGTTGGGTCTTCAACTTCCCAAAGTGCCATCGTGACTTTTGCCCCATTCTTCCGATGGGCATCGAGCAGGGCTTTGATGTCAAAGGATGCTACTGCGTCACCAGAACCGACAACGCATGTCGACCGAATGCTGGAACGTAATAATCCAACACTTCCAGCCGTTCCCATTGGCGTTGATTCTTGATTGACACGGGCTTTGAGCCCCACTACGTCACTGTTCGCAGGCCAGGAAGCAATGTGTTCACCAAGTTGTTCACCACGGTAACCTGTGGTGACGATGATTTCATCGATACCTGCCTGAACCATTGCCTCCTTGACATAGTCAATGACTGGTCGTCCCAAGACCTCCACCATGGGCTTCGGTCTGGATTCGGTCAATGGCATCAGACGTGAACCTTGTCCACCTGCCATGATGATGCCAAGCACGGCGTCACCTCAACGGCGGCGTATGGGTCCAAGGCGACGCATGTTCTTTTTCTTTGAGGAAGGTGAGCCACGCTTCTTCTTGGAGGATGGGTCATCTTTCCCAAGCCCGCCAAACATCAGTTCACCATCTGAGAGAAGGGATTTGACAAGTTTGTCAGCGACTTCATCAGATTCTGCTCCGGTTTTCATTTCAGCCTTCACCGAATCATTGTGATCGGTCATCCAGGATTTGCGCTCTTCAATCGCAAGGTTGAGTTGTTCCCTTGCTTTGTTGACATCGACCATCATTTCAGTAATCTTTTCATGAACGCCATCTGCTTTTTGATGGTGTTCTACTGATTCTTGATGGTGACGATCTCCTTCTGCCTTCAGGAAATCCCGGTGATCGAGTCCTTCTTTGTATTCTGCCCATTTCTCGTCAGCTCGTTGAAGGGCTTCAACGAATAATTTGTGAGCATCATCGGATTCTGCTTTCAATGTAGCGATGGCCTCGTCAAGGTTTGAGAGATCCACATTAACCATCTCAAATTTCGTGACATCGGGCTCAAGTTCATCGGCCCTTCGCTTCATTCGCTTGATGCGCTCCATGGTTTCTTTTTCCTTCTTCGTACTGGATGAGGTCGTCTGAAACTTATCCTCTAGGGAGTTGATTTCAGTCATCAATTGAGAATATTCTGCAGTGGCTGATTTTTTCTCACCACGTTCGCTTCGTCGTCCTCTGGCTTGAGAAAACAATTCTTTGAGTTGAGTGTTAATTGCATCACGCTTGGCTTTGTGTGCGTTCCTTTCTGCGTGGATAGCATCGAGTTCCGATTTTACAAGGTCCAATTTTGTCCTTTGCTCCCTGTATTGCTCTTGGACAGCATCACGCTTTTGAGCAACCGCTTTACCTTGTTCGCGAAGTGAATTGCGGGTTTCACGCAACTTGCGAACTCTTGCTTCCATCGATTGGAGTTCATCTCGTAACTCGGAATCTGGGTTAGGCTCACCGTCTCCAGCCTTGCCGCGCATGGTGTGTTCCAACCCCTATCACATTTCAAGCCTATGGATTGTCATACAAAGGTGATTTGTTCAAACTGCCGTATCGAAGATTTGGATAATCATGAAAATAATTGAGGAAAATAGGCCAAATCCGCCAAAGAGATACGCCACATAGGAACCTGTCGTTCGGAGCCATTGGCGGAATTCAGCACGGACCCGCACATTGATTTGCCTTCCAAGAAGGAGTTCCCCATTTGTTTCTTCCAAGCGAACGGAAACCGTTGCATCACCGTTGGTTGTTGGAATCAACGTCTGCCACGAGACCGTACTATCCTTGAGCAATCCCGACATTTTTCCAAGCACATCTTCATTGCCTTCAGCAGCAAGTGGAAGGGCTTCGTTGGACCACCAGTACATTTCACCGGGTTCAAGTCGGTAGGTCAAAGCGAGGTCTTTTGGCTCAAAATTAGGAGTTTGAACGCGAAACACAACGGTTCGTGTCTTGTTGGAGAGGTTGTGAAATAACGTGAAGAGATTTGCTTTTTCTGTTACAACGTTTTCCATATCAACTTCGAAAATGAGATCTTTCATTGCAGGTTCTCGCCCTGATTCAAGATCTTGCTTAAGACGGTCGACCATTCTGAAAAAGGCAGGACAGCGCTGGTTGATGAGGCCGAGAAGAACAAGCCATGATTCAAGAGTAAATACTTCATGGCTGAATACGAATTCCATACCTTTCTTCATCAAAATTTCACTCATTTCAGATTCCAATGTTTTCCGGTCCAAACCAGTAGCATGGCGATACAGGGTCATCAGGAATTTTTCATGGGCAAAATGGCGATTAATACCTCGCTTGAAGCCCTGTTCTAATTCCTTGGTGTATTCATCATACTGTGAGCGAAGGAGAGGATCCATATGCGTCTTGATGAGGTCGTTGAAGACCATGTTAAGAGTCGATGGATGGACCGGAGGCGTATAAGCTGCTAAAAGGCCGGTCTGTTCGACCATGTTGAACGGTGTTGAGCGAGTAGGCAAGTGCTGACCCACCGAGAGAACGAGGAAGGATGATGAAGCGAGAAGGAAGAGTTGTCCAAACTCAGTCGAAGTCCCATTCCAGAGAACCGCGATGAGCATCAACGCCGAACAGCAAGCAAAAAAGAGTGATTTGCTGTGATGCGACATTGAATTTTCAAGTTGATAGAGGAGACCATCGTAGCCTTGCAGTGATTGTACAGATCGATGGTCGATATTTGATTTTTCGACCTGTTGATGGAAGGTAGCCAGAGAGATACTCACTCGGTAACGATGGAAACCAACCGCTAAAATGTAGCCGAGGAGTACAACGAAGGAAAGACTGGCCGTGAAGGTAGAGAATCCAATTCCGATATTGGGTTCGATATTATCCTGCCAAAAGAGAGGGGAACTTTGGGAAAAGGCCCAGGATGAAAAATAGGTGATGGCTGCAAAGGCAGGAAGGAACATGATCAGCCTCAGACCCGAACTCACAATTTGTCGGTCAATAGCGTGAATAATTGATTCAGAGAGACGGAATCCAAAACCAGAGCCTTCGTCAGAATCAAGTGGAAGAACTTCACTCAAGGCCGCTGATGATTCTTCGCCCATGGTGATAGGAAGGGTTGCTCTCCTCTAAAGTGTTCACACCTATTCTTTGTGAATCGTGACGAATATTCGTTCCATCCATTCGTCCGACAGGGTCATCAAAAGTTTGTTTTTTTGCCAAATTTGACTACCTTTTTTCACAATAGTAGATCCAATTCCAATGCCGTCACCTCGAAGAATTTCAATCGCCTCACCTGGAAGGAGAAGAGCCGCGAGTACCCCTTCTTGCCCGTCGGTCAAATGACGAAAAGAAAGGGATTGCCTGCTGCTTGCAAGCCGGAGGGCGATGTCTTCAGTCGGTTTGGGAATCGGTCGACCACTCGGGTCAACACCTTCGGATCCAACCAAAGCAGACAAGGCCACTTCCAGGTCATCGTCAATGGCGTGCTCAAGACGGCATGCCGTTTCATGGGCATTCCCTTCGTAGGGAAGAATTTCAAGCAGGACCTCAGCTAGGCGATGACGACGTTTCATTTTACGCCCGTGAACAAGTCCATCTGGAGTTAACATAGCGCCTTTGTATGGAACATAGTCGAGATAACCTCGTTTTGCAAGTCGTTGAACCATTTCAGTTGCCGATGCAGGACTCACACGCAGACGGGAAGCAAGGTCGCCAGTGCGGACCCGTGCATTGGAATCCGATTCATAGAATTCATACATCGTTTCGAGGTATTCATCCTCAAATTCCTGAAAATGACCAACCATTGGAACCACTGCTTCAATTGGTACCTAATCCCTCGTTTGCTTTGAATATTTTTGTGCATGCTGGACATCGTACAGAACCGGCATACGATGCAGGTATTCGCAGACTTTGCTGACAATCAGGACATGAAACCTCAATTTTTCCATCCGCTTTAGATTCCGGTTTCGGAGATGGCTCTACCTGTTGGCTCTCCGGAACAGAGCTCTGGGAATCCAAGGATTCTCCTTCGACCTTGAATTTGTGCGAACAATCGGGACAACCCACACTGCCAGAATACGAGAGAGGTACTCGCAAGCGGCGATCGCATTCGGGGCAAGCGACTTCCTTCTTCTCATCATGTTCGCGAGGTGATGTCGACGGCGGTGATGATCGTTGCTTAACCGTCTTCGAAGGTTTTTCTTCAGGAGTCTCAGAGCGATAACGCAATCGTAACACGAGCGAAATTCCTGCACCAGCGATGATGCCCCAAATCAAGGCCCCTATTGGCCAATTCATGCCAGTTTCTTCAGCAACCTGCCCTGAGGTAAAACTCGTTTGAGATGAAATAATCTGACCGTCAATTTGCCAGATTGCTTGAATGATGACGGTGCTACCCTTTGGCCAAACCACATCTACAGAGGAAGAGACGGCATCATCGCCATTCCAGGCAGGAGAGGTGATTGTTGCGAGTATGGAACCGTAACTGTCGACCAAACGGAGATCACCTTGTCCGCCCCCAACCGGTCCAGATTGAGCAAAATTCACGGTAAGGGCCACTGAGTCCCCTTGAACTGGGCGAATTGGAGAGGTAACCTGGCCGATTTCTAGACGGTACTGAGTGTCACTATCAGGAATGGTCGAGGTCAGCGAAAGTGGACCTGGGCCAATGAGCCAATTCACTGCAGAGACTTGAATCACAACCTTTTCTGCGTCAATGTGTCCGAAACTGACCGCTTCATGACGACTGCCTTGCTCAAGAGACATGACCTGTTCACGAATAAAAATCGTTGAATCGCTGGTCTCATAACCCATCTGAACCAACACTTCGCGAGATTTGCCTGCATCAAGTGTCAATTGTGCGTCGAAGGTAACACCGTCTGTTGCGCTCCAGAAAAGATTCTCAAGTCCGATATAGACTGATTGTTGCATCGCAACATTGATCAGAACCGACCCGTTTGAAGGAGCACTTACCAAGCCGTTATCACTCTCAATCTTCCACTGTAACGGAATACTGCCTGTGGAGGTAAGGGTGAACGTGGCCGAGATTTCTCCCGCAGAACCGTCTTCGAGATCGACCCAATCACCTTCGGATTTCACATCAGAGTGCTGCAAGACGAGGCGAACGCGCCCTGGCAAATCTCCTGTATTTCTCATCAAAAGATTGGCTTGAACACTATCGCCCTTATGCCAAGGACCGCCTGAAAGGGAAGGAGTGGTGGATCCCGCAGACTCAAAGGCTGCTGAGGGCATATCAACGGCAAGCAGGCTTGGAAGTATTGATGATGCATCCACCCTAGATTCGCTAACGTCACAACTCATGACGAGAGGTTTTGCAACCATGGTGAACGAGAAGTTTTGAGACGCCCCCGCTGAAATGCTGACAGACTGGTTGACGTGTAGGATACCATCGTGTTGGCACTGAACCGAACCTGAGAAACCAACCGTTCCGTTGTTCCAAAGTTGATAATTCAGCTGCAATTGGTCACCTGCATTGACTTCATTTGCATTTGATGTAATCTCGCCGTTCATTATTGGAAGAGGAGGAGGTTGAATCTGATAGGATCCATTGCGTTGATGGCCCTCGCGTGCATCTCCCAAAACTCCTGATAAATTGAGGCTCCAAGAAAATGTTCCCTCTATCAGTTGATTGACTGGTTCAAATATCGCTATGGTGGAAGACATTGCGTCGACAGAGAGGTTCTCAAGACGGAGCTCCTCTGAAACTCCACCATTCGAAAATGTACCGTTTACATCGCCAATCCATGCCACATCACCTTCGTTCACAATTGGTGCAGAAATGCGAACAAAATCACCATCATGGAGTGTCAAGTTGCCGGTGGCAACCCCCAACCCATCGAGACCTTCAGCCGTAATAGAGGCCGTCCCTGCAAGAGTTATTGAGAGGGGGCGCAAGCGTTGAACAATTCGAGAAATGCTTGTTTTGTGGGTTTGAGAATCTACGCCGGAATCACCCTCAAGCGATACTGAAATGTTACTGTAGCCATAACTCAAATTTTCCACGATTAAGGAGACATTGCGTTGTTCTGATGCAGAAAATGGACTGAGGGAAACTGTCGTATTGCTCATTTCAATGCCCTCCATTGATGAAACCGTGACCAATAAAGACGCGTTGGCTTGCCCGCCGTGAAGTTCATGAAGTTCTGCGGTAAATGTGAGAGTTTCATCGTTTACCTGTTGGTAATCGTAGAGGCCGAACGAGGCCTCATCAATCAAAACCGAGCCGCCGCTTGCCTGAACGACACTGGTAAGCGGGAGCAAGAACATGAGCGCCAGAACGAGGGCGGTTTGGGGCTTGTGCACCGATAAACTTGCCCCCATAGGACTCCGTAGAAGTTTGGGGTTCTTCACCTTCACGCAGAAAGAATGCGGAAGGGGTTGTTTCTTTTACGTTGAGGTAATACCCGTAAACGATGCAGGACAAGTCCTTGTTGGAGGTTTCACCCCACGAGTTACTGGACATCATCCTCACGAAGCGGGAAAAAGACGCTATTCACCTCCCAAAAGAAGAAAAAAAGCGGGATGAAGAGTTGACACGGGCATATAAAATGTATAATGAATCAAAAACCGCCCTCGCCCAACTCCTGGATTCCACATCCGGGACCGAAGCAGACCCCCTCAAAAGATCACAAGCCGAGAACGTTATCGAAGAAAACGAAACGCATCGCAAACGGGTCATGTCCCGACTTTGGCGTGTGAGAAGTCATCTCAAAGAAACACTCGCAGCCATTGAATATTGGTCGGTCATGGATGAAGCGAAACTCACGACGCTGCTTGAGGGTGCGACTCGTGTCAATGAAGGAGGCCTGAGTACCTTCGCCATGAATAAATCAGCATTGTCTGAACAAGGAGATGACAGTCATGCTTGACGGGGATTTGTTCGCAGACCTTCGCACGTTGGAACGTTCCGAAATCCAATCGAACCTTCTCCATCACGAAAGAAGTCTCGTGGACATTGACGAACAATTAACCAAGAATCGAAATTTGACCTCATTCCGTTCATCGTGCATCAAATTCTGTGTGGGAAAGAGCGATGATGTACCGCCAAGTCCCGCAGAACATCAAGAGGATTTAGCACAAGCAACACTCTCAAAGCGAATTGAGTTCAATCAATTTATCCAGCAACGTGACACACTCATGGAGAGAATTGTCTTACCAAAGTACAGAATCATACAGCGAATGTCTGTTGTCTACGAGAAACTCACACGGTCTCAAGGTACTACGAGACTGACATTGAACCAAGAGATCACACTCTTTTCAGAATTTTTTGAATTACAAGCCATGCATGCACAACTTGACCCTATCGAAACTATTGAAAGGGAATTGGGAGCCCTTCATCGTCAGATCTCAGAAGATGTGAAGGCCATCAATAAAGCCGACAGAGATACTGCTAAAATCATCTCAGCCTTGGTTGAAAAACGCAAACAAACGACGAGAGAAATAGGTCGCTTGAAAGCCTTTTTACGCTCGAAAAAACCCAAATCAAAGCCCGTTGATGCTGGCCAAGCGCGAAAGACCATCAGCCAAGGCGGTTCGATTTCATTGGAAGACTTGGGGGCCTTGCTTGACCACGGGGGGTTGTCGAACATTGAATCCACAAAGGAGCCCTCGCCAAAGAAAAAGAAACAATCCGCAACTGCATCCACCAAAGCCACACGTGGTTCAAGGAATACATGAGTCAAGGTGGGAATCATGGCACACTTGCAATGGGTCAAAGGTACGGAACCATTGAAGTTGACACCGCAACACTGTCAAGAAGTATTGACACTCTTCCTCAATGAGACTGGAGAAGTGTACAGTCCTGCTTCTGTCCGCCATTTACCGATACCCAGTTGGGGTGGCAACCTTATCCTCGTGGATCTTGAAGAGGCCGAACCAAGAACAATACGGGGTGTTCTTTGGGCAACGCCGTTCAAGGATGACATCGTCAGAATTGCTGCCTTTGTGATTGCTGCTGAGCACCAAAACAATGGATTTGGTGGACAAGCCTGGCGATTTTTTTCACAGGCTGCTATCGAAGGAGGGTATCGGCATGTTCAACTTGAAGTCAAAGCAGACAACACGGCCGCTCAACGATTCTATCAACGACGCTCTCTTGAGATCAAAGTACCGCTTGAAGGCTACTACCAGTCCGGACTTGGCTACATGATGCGAGGGCCTCTTGGCCTAGTGTAAGAGCGAACGCTTATTCACCTCCGCCCTTACCTCAACGTGTGCTTGAACGCCTCATGAGACCCCTTGTAACTCTTGATGATGTCATCAGCCTCACCGTGTTTGAGCATGATGGTTTTGTGATCTATCGGAGTGATAACGATTCAGACCATGCACCGCACCAACTCAGTCGCTGGATCGACTTGCTTTCCACGGTAGCCGACACAAGAATCTTGACCCTTGTTCTTGAAAAGGGACATATCATGCTTAGGAAAGAAAAGGGATTCAATGTTGTCATCAACCTTACTCGACAAGCGAATCTCGGTAGGGCTCGACAGACCTTGGAAGACTGTATCATTGAAATCAACTGAGGTGGCTCACTCCAAGATTGATTGCTTTGGGTCATCAAGGGTTAAATGGGGGTGGTCGGTGGCCCACATGCAATACGGTGGGAATCGTATGCGAACAGGTGCGATGAAGAATGGCAGAACTCAAAGATCTTCTTGATGAACGACGAAAAATGGTTGATAAAAAGGCCACACAACACCGTGAAATCCGAGACGATTGGAATGAGAAAACCAAACAATTCACCACCACAAGAAACGAACTCAACAACGAAGTTCGCGAACTCATCGTTCAAGTTAGGGAGCAACGCGATCTCCGAGACCAAATGAACGAGATGGTTCGTCAGAAGAAGAAAGAACGCGATGGTGCCAATCAAGCCGTTCGTGATGCTAAGGATTCCATGCGGGAAAAACTTCCTGAGCAACCTCAACAATTCGACCGCCGCGGTCGTCCAATCCGTCCCGATACCGTTCAATCACTGACTCGAACCATGGAACAATTGGAGCGAGAATTCGGAATGGGTAAGCACCAAGGAAAAAATGAGATCAAGTACTTCAAGAAAATGAAGGAATTGAGTGCCAAGCGAAAGCGCCTACAAGAACAGGAAAGTATCTCCGGTACTGCTGAAGGAAATAAAGAATTGAAAGCCGCCGTCGAACTTCAAGAAGCCTCACACAACGCTGTGAAAGAAGCTGCAGAAGCCGCTCAAAGTGCTCACGACCTCATGATTGAATGGAACTCGGAAGTTGACCGCCAACGTGAGAAGGCTGAGGCCGCCCACCGTAAGTTGCGTACTTCCAAGAAGGAAGCCGACAAAGAGCACAGCCTCTACATCGTCTCCTTGCGTTGCCTCCACTCCATACAGGACATCTTGCGAGCCATGCGGGGCGCCAGTGCCGGTCAAGGACAACGTCCAACTGCCAGCAATGAAACACAAGACTTGATGGCCAAGTTGCTCTCCGGTGAAACGCTTTCAACCGATGAATTGATGCAACTTCAGAGGTTTGATTGAATTCTTGGTGGCGAACACATCAAAGACCTTCACAAATACCCAAAAAATCCGGAAGGTGTGTTGAGTGATTGCCAAGGATGAGATTGCAGCCATCGTTGAAGAGTATGATCGCCTGAAGTTGCGCATCGGCATGACTGCCTCCCACTCTGCCCTCGACATTTGTGACGGAGCAATTGAGGAAGGGTTTCCGACCGTTGCATACTGCAAAGAAGGACGACACAAAACCTATGCCAATTACTTCAAAGCCCACCGAAGTTCTTCGGGAAGAGTGTACCGAGGCATGGTCGACAAAGCAATCATCCTCGACTCGTTTAATGACGTCATCAATCCAAACTTGCAAACGGAAATGCGAAAGCGAAACGTGATTTATATTCCAAACCGCTCCTTTACCTCCTATTCGAGCATCACCGATATTGAAGAAAAGTTCCGTGTACCCATGTTCGGTTCACGAAACATGCTTCGAATGGAAGAGCGAACTGAGCAGCAGGATTACTATTGGATTCTTGAGAAAGCAGGATTGCCGTATCCCGAGAAAATTGACAGTCCAGAAGACATTGATTGTCTGGTCATCGTCAAACTTCATCACGCACAAAAGAAACTGGAACGTGGATTTTTCACATGTGCATCCTATCGGGAATACCAAGACAAATCAGCAGCACTCCTTGCAGAGGGTGTCATTGATCAGGCATCGCTTGATGGGGCTAGAATTGAACGCTATGTTATCGGACCCGTCTTCAATTTGAATTTCTTTTACAGTCCACTGGCAGAGGAAGGAGAGAAACTTGAACTTCTTGGGGTTGATTGGCGCTTTGAATCATCTCTTGACGGTCATGTTCGCCTCCCTGCACCTCAACAAATGACCATGCCTCTCCACCAGCAAATACCAGAAATGACCGTGGTTGGCCACAACACCGCAACCATACGTGAATCGCTACTGGAGAAAGCATTCGAGCTTGGTGAAAAGTTCATTGAAGCCAGTAAGGAACATTACGACCCTGGCATTATCGGTCCATTTTGCCTTCAAACCTGTATTGACAAGGACATGAATTACTACATTTACGACGTCGCTCCTCGCTTAGGCGGAGGGACGAATGTGCATGTCAGCGTAGGTCACCCCTACGGAAATGCAACCTGGCGTAAACCCATGTCAAGTGGCCGAAGAATCGCTATGGAATTAAGAATGGCTATCGAACAGGACCGCTTGCTCGAAGTGCTCACGTGATTTCGAGGAAGGCTTCTTCGTCAACATCGTACCACGGGTTGATCCCAATGTCGCTGCTATCATAATGAGCAGTTGTTTCAACGAAGTAGTATGGAAGGTTTGATTTTTCACCCGAACCGAGGTAGTGGTCTCCACTGTAGTTCTCCACGTTTATCACCGCCCAAGCATGCCCCCCCCATTCGTCATCCTCTGATGCTTTGACCGTACCGAGCATCAATGCGGTATCATAACCTAGATGCTCTGCCAAACTGATGAATAAGACACTGGCATCCTCACAATCACCCGCTTCTTCCCATAACATTTCAACTGGATACTTGGGGTATTCTGATTGATTGGCCAAACTGTCATCATCAAACATGTAGGGGATATCACCCACAAAGGCATGAATAAAACGTATTACATCGATTGAACTTACATATCCCAAATCATTGGCCATCCGTTCAAGTTCTTCTGCAAGGGCCATCACGTTGGAATCGGTAGGGGTTGCGAAGGCAGCATATTGTGGGATGATATCCTGATAGGATTCAGCAGTTGACCAATCGATGTAATGATTCATGGCACGATAACCGATATAGCTTTCATAATCCAAGGTCCACACCAATGAATGCATTTGCCCATCATAATCCCAGGTATATTGACGAACTGTTGACCCGAGGTTATCGAATGGTATGATTGAAAATTCCAACCTACCAGCGTCACCATCTCCCCCACCGTCTCCATCAGCGATGAATGTTTGATTGATGAATCCATCCTGACTGTCAAAGACGACCTGATATCCTTGATGTTCTTCTGATGGATTCAAATCCAGTAAATCATCTGCAAATGGATCAGAATCGTAAGCCATTACCTCGATGAAATGGTATCGTACTCGCTCGTCTAAGTTGATGTGATAGCTATGTGTCAATCGAAGAGTCTCACCGACTTGTACCTCTTCATAGCTGTTCAATACAGATGGAAGGCAGCCGTAGGATTGGTTGTTGACATTGACACAAAAGTAGATTTCTCCTTGGGAATCAAAGAGATCTACTGTTTCCAATAACGTGAAATTTTCAAGTCGCAAATACATAGCAGCATCTCGTCCATCGTTCAAGTCTTCATCATCAGGAACGCCGTCATTATCATCGTCGAGGTCGCTGTTATCTCCGATTCCATCACCGTCTGCATCCGCCCATTCCGTACCATTGGTCGGAAATAAATCAACTGAATCACCATACCCGTCATCATCAAGGTCACTCCATTCAAATGGATCGAAGGGAAATGCATCGCTGTTATCGCCCCAACCATCTCCGTCACTGTCCAACCATTCAGTGGAATCCAGAGGATAGGTATCATTGACATCCTCAACCCCATCGTTGTCGTCATCAATATCTTCCATCGCGTCTTCACAACCGTCTTGGTCATGATCGTTTTGAACATTGGATTCCCAATCAAGTACACCCTTTGGACAGGTATCAAGATCATCGGGGATACGGTCCTGATCGTCGTCTTCATCTTCGAATTCATCTGAACAACCGTCACCATCGTGATCACTGGTGGGACTCGATGACCAGCCGCCGATACCATTGGGGCATGCATCTTCAAAATTCTTGATTCCGTCTCCATCAAGGTCATTTGGGTCATCTTTGTCAACGTCAAACAACACGAAGAGGGAGGCAGAGCCTAGAAGAAGAAAACTAACTGAAAGAACCGCAATCAGTGGGACGATATTCGTTGATGCTTTGCTAGCCCTCTCGAGAGTCTGACTGGGATGGTTCGTTGCATGAAGTGATGTCTCATCTTTGGTAGGCTCCATACCAAAAGTGTAAAACTCGTCTTCAGCCATCTCAATCACTAAGCGACCTAGAATGAACTGTTTAGGTTTATTCCCTCCACTGGGTATTCTTCAACCCTCATAGGGAATCCAAGCATTGGTTGCTGCATCAAAGTAGGATAAAGCCCCGCTTTCGTCACGAGACCAATGTACGCCGTTTTCCTCCCACTGTTGAGGACCAGTTGCTTCTTGAATTGAAGGCAGTGACTTCCCTTCCGTCATGTACTGATCGGTCATGGAATCAGATGCCATTGCCGGCTCCCCGAAGGGATTCGCGTTCAATTCAGGTTTTCGGGTGAATACATAGCCGCCGCCTCCGATGAGTGTGAGCAACAAGACTGTGATGATAGCATACAGCAAACCATTACCGGATTCTGCTGCTTCTGTTTGGGAACGGGCTGAATCTTCGGGATAGGCATCCCACCGGTCAGCAACGCCGTCTCCATCGGAGTCAACAGATTCATTGGCATCGAATTTGAACGCATCTTCATCGTCAGATACACCATCTCCATCGGAGTCGAGTTGGCTAAGTGCACATCCAACTGGATTGATGAGTTCACCTTCAAGCGTCTTCGGGCATTCGTCAAGATGATTTTTGATACCATCATCATCGTCGTCCTTCTGCTGTTCGGAACAGCCGTCAACATCCACCTGTTGAGTCACGGGTGTGTCAGGGCAGAGATCTTTGTTGTTGTTGATGTCGTCGTTATCTTCGTCCTTCTGTGAGTCAGAACATCCTTTTGCATCGGGTTGTTCACCCGCAGGGGTTACTGGACAGATATCGTCAGCATCAGAGATTTGGTCATTATCGGCATCGAGTTGATTGGTAGCACAACCGAGTAGGTCAACTTGCAAGTCAGAACCTGTTCCGGGGCAATTGTCAATATCGTTGGTGATGCCGTCAGCATCGGAGTCTTTCTGAGATGGAGCACATCCTTGCGCATCAGCAACTTCGCTGCTGGGTGTTGCATCACAAATATCGGCTGCATCGTTGACGTTGTCGCCGTCAGTATCACGCTCTTCAGCAGCACAACCCACACCGTTAACCGGTAATCCAAGTGTCGTTGTTGGACATGCATCACGGTCATCGGTGATGGTGTCACCATCGGTATCGAGTTGACTCAAAGCGCACCCTGCAGCGTCAACTTGAGAGCCAAGAGGTGTGTTCGGGCATGCATCAAAGGCATCCATGACCATGTCGTTGTCTTGGTCTTCTTGACTTGAAGAGCACCCTACGTTGTCAACTTGTTCACCTGCAGGCGTTTCGGGGCAAGCATCTTCAGCGTCGTTGACACCGTCCATGTCACCATCAAGCTGACTGGGCGAACATCCGTTCGCATCGACTGTCTGGCCGGCAGGGGTATTCAAGCACAAATCTGGATTGTTACCGTTGGCATTATCTCCAAGACCATCATTATCTGCATCGGTCCATTGGGTAGCGTCCGCAGGGAAAGCATCGGGGTTCATTCCTGCGGCATTGTCTCCGTAGCCATCACCGTCGGTGTCACTCCACTGTGTGGAATCGTTGGGGAAGGCGTCGGGTGTTGTTCCGAGTTGATTATCACCATATCCGTCTCCGTCTGCGTCACTCCATTGAGATGCATCGTTGGGGAAAGCATCAGCATTGTTGCCATTGGGATTATCTCCGTAGCCATCTCCATCAGCATCTGCCCATTGTGTTCCATCGGTTGGGAACCCATCGGGGGTAGTACCGCTGGGGTTGTCACCATAGCCATCACCGTCGGCATCCGACCACTGTGTTGCATCGGATGGGAAGGCATCGCCGTTGGTCCCACTTGGATTGTCACCGTAACCATCACCGTCACCGTCACTCCATTGTGTTGAATCTGCTGGCCATTCGTCAGGATTGTTGCCCGAAGCATTGTCTCCGTAGCCATCCCCGTCAGCATCTGACCATTGGGTTGGATCGGTTGGGAATGCATCGGGTGTTGTCCCACTTGCATTGTCACCATAGCCATCTCCGTCTGCATCAGACCACTGTGATCCATCAGTCGGGAAAGCATCGGGCATGTTGCCGCTGGCGTTGTCACCGTAGCCGTCGCCATCCATGTCGGAATATTGACTCGCATCGTAAGGGAATGCATCGATAGCGTCATTGTAACCATCGCCGTCACTGTCTTTCTGAGAGAGTGCACATCCATTTTGGTCAACGGTGACTCCAGCGGTTGTGTTAGCACACAAGTCCAATTCATTCGCGACACCGTCGCCATCGTCATCGATTGAAAGTTGGAAGCAATTGGAGTCACCAATCAATTGAACACTTGCATCAGAATAAAGGTCGATGTACACGCAATAAGTTCCTGATGAAGTCGGTGTTGAATAAGAGAAACTCGGCATGCTCATGTTTTGGGCCGTTGCTGTAAATGAGGTCAATGAAGACGATGCGAGATTCGCTCCAGATGCATCACTCATTCTGTATTGATATTGATAGTCATCGTTCACTACCAAATCAAGGCCTTTGGCTTGAACGTTATTGTTGCTGGCCGTTGAACTTGCTGAATAGGTATCAATGACCAAAGCCGGCAGTTGTGGAACGAAGTCTTCAAAGTGAAGTCCCAAAATATTCGTATTATCACTGAGATTGACAACCGTTCCGTTAAGGGAGAGATAGGCCAGGAAGAGATGGTCGTTCATGGTGGTTGGCCCTGTCCAGTTGATCTGGTAACTCATCGAGGTAGTTGTGGGGGTTAAGTACCATGCATCACTATCGACCATCGATGCGTTGATGGCGAGGTTAACATCCCCTGAGACCGAGAAGTTCGTATTCCATTCATCGAAATCAAGAACGACCCACTCGACCTCGTAGTCGGTTCCAACCGTGAGGTTGGTCAACTCAATATCACCGGTTGTCGACGAGGTTGTAGCAATTTCAACCATTTCAATATAGTATTCATTCATATCGCTGTCAAGCGGACTTCCAGATGCATCTGACAGGGTGGAGGAGACCATCAATACCGATTCGATCATGGTCGCTTGAATCGTGATGTTGAGGCTATGGGTCGTACCGGTGGTGTTGAAGGTACCATTCGTTGAAGTTGCCCATGATTCATTGTTATCAAGGAGCATTTGACCGTAGGAATAATTGTAATTGTACGAAGTATTATTCGTGAGACCAGAGAAGGAAAGCGTTGCATGACTGGTATTGGTAATGAAGACGTCGACGGTCTCAAAGGATTGACCACCACCAGGATTGTCGGTTGTAATTTCGATATCGTATGTGTTGGTTGCTGAAAAGAATCCGTAGACGTTAACGTAGGTTGTTTGATTAATCGAGGAAGTATATTGCATGGACTCAAGATTGGATGTTGACCCTGAACTGGTCAGCAATGAGCTTGATGCCGATAGCCATTCTACATCGAGATCTCCATTTGTGTGAGTGAATGAAATATTGGCATAATAGGTGACTCCTGCAATCATATCAACCTCAAAATAATCAGAATCCGTTGTTGTGTGAATCGAAAGTCCAGTGCAAGAAAGCGGAAGCAACGATGCACCGCTGGCTGTTGAAGTACCATCATTCGGTTCAAGGATGTCCGAAGTCAGCGTGCCTGCACCTGTGCAATTGGTGATGGAAGTCGCACCACCACCGCCTCCACCCGTACCGTTTGACACGGTGAATTTGTGAAGGGTCAAATTCCAAGAGCCTGAACCTGCCCAACGAACGATTTCAATGTAGAGCATCCCTCCGTGGGCGGCAGTAGTATTCGTGGTAAGGGTCTCGGGGTTGTACATATATGATTCATCAAGATAATTCAATGAAGAATCGTAAAAAATGAGATCAAAATCATTGGTAACCGTCGTTCCGTTAGCAAAGGTGGTGCTGGTCGGGAAAGAAAGTGATGCAGAGAGCCCCTGCGTTGAAGTCAGAGCAACTCGCAGGAAATCTGAATCATCCCCATAATCCAGTTCACCGCTTCCAGTGAAACTGTTGGAAAAAATGTAATTCGTGATGTTCACCGTCGTGTTATCAGGTAGGTCGCCACCGGAATTCAAATCGTTTTGATTGGGTCCAACAGCTTGGACAGTGGGCACGACTGCACTGAGCAACGTGCCTAGAATCAACATGGCCGTGATGAGGCTACTCCTTAGGGGCGAGGTGGAGGCTTTGATTTGATTGCGCATGTTCATACTAAACGCGGGCAGTATATCAGCACTACCACGACAGGGAGTTAAATTGCCGTTGGTGCAACATGACCGTCCCCTTTGTCGTCGGGTTGGCGCACACGTGACCATACACCGCCCATCAATTCGTCGTGATGATCTTGGCAGTAGTGGAAGCGCCGGTACGCCTCACGAAAGGAGTAGGCCTTCTTTCCGGTTGCGACAAGATAACCTTCTGGAGACAAGCGTGATACGACCGTCCCTGCTTCACCACAACCGGGTAAATCGCATACGGGTGGTTCAGCCATGAGTCAAACTCCCTCCTATGCTTCATTAAGTCTTGCACGAACAACCCAAAATTTACCGCTCGTCTTCTTCGGTTGGGTCCGGTTCGATGACAACCAAAGGTACGTTGGCTTCGATTGCTTCACCTTCGCTGCAGTGCACCGACACTACGGAGCCACTGACGGGTGCTTGAATTTCATTTTGCATTTTCATCGCTTCCAGAATAAGGATCACTTGGCCTTCTTCAACGCGCTCACCTTCCTTGACTTCTACAGTGACGACTTTGCCGGGGATGTTTGCAGAAACCGTGCCAGATTTCTTCTTCTTTCGTCCGCCAGCACGGCGCGGTTTTGCTGATGGGGCTGCATCTGGCATTTCGATCTCAAAGGTTTGCCCCTCAACTGTCGCCTTCCATGAGGTACCTTCGCCTTCGACCTCAACAATATACTCAGTTCCGTTGACGATGACTTTGCGTGTTTCTGTCATCAATTCACCTCCATGGTGAGCGACGAGCCCTTGCGTGCATCAGAGATGATTGCCCCGATAGCATCCTGCGATGATCTTGAGACCAGGCTGCGCCGGCTTGACGAGCGACTTGTCCGGGATCATCACCCTGTTGTGTCACGGCCATCACCGCAGCGATGGCAGCCATTCGCAACTCTGCATCCTTTGCCATCATCATTCACCTCATAGCGGGATGTTACCGTGCTTTCGAGCAGGTCGTAATTCTTCTTTATCCATCAGCATTTCCAATGCACGGGAGAGTCGTTGACGTGTTTGGTTGGGCTCAATGACATCGTCGAGGTAACCGAGTGCGGCCGCTTTGTAAGGATTCGCAAAGGTCTCTTTGAAGTCTTCAGTCAGCCGCTCTCTCTCTTGACCGGGGTTTCGTGCATGAGCGATGCGGCGACGATGGATAATTTCCACAGCCCCGTCTGCACCCATGACTGCCAATTCTGCAGAAGGCCATGCTACGTTGTAGTCCCCGCGGATGTGTTTGCTGGACATGACGTCGTATGCGCCGCCGTAGGCCTTGCGCAAGATGACCGTGAGCTTGGGCACGGTGGCTTCAGCAAAGGCGTAGAGGAGTTTGGCTCCGTGACGGATGATCCCACCCCATTCCTGATTCGTCCCCGGCAGGAAACCAGGTACGTCTTCAAAGGTCAGGATGGGGATGTTGAATGCGTCACAGAATCGGACGAATCGAGCTGCTTTATCACTTGCATCAATGTCAAGACACCCAGCGAGGACTTTCGGTTGGTTAGCAACCACGCCCACGGTATGACCCCCCAGATGGCCAAAACCAATGACGATATTTTGAGCCCATTCGGCCTGAACTTCCATGAAGCCACCGTCGTCGAGAACTTCTCGTACAACGTCAACAACATCGTAGGGTTTTGAAGAATCATCGGGGATGATGGAATCCAAGGCGTCGCACAAACGGTCCTTGCTGTCCGATGTTTTCTTGCTAGGAGGGCGCTCCAAGTTGTTTTGAGGCAACAAATCACACAGATCTCGAGCGATTTGAATGGCATCTTCATCATCTCCTGCAGTAAAGTGAGAGACACCTGATTTTGACCCGTGGGTGGCTGCACCACCAAGGTCCTCGAAACTAACGACTTCGTTGGTGACGGTCTTGATGACTTCTGGACCCGTGATAAACATGTGAGCGGTTTGGTCAACCATGATCACAAAGTCAGTAATGGCGGGTGAATAAACCGCGCCTCCAGCACAAGGCCCCATGATAACGGAAATTTGTGGCACAACACCTGAAGCCCGTACGTTACGGAAGAAAATTTCAGCATAGGAACCGAGAGATGCCACGCCTTCTTGGATCCGTGCTCCGCCCGAGTCGTTGAGTCCAATGACGGGGCGACCTGTTTTGAGTGCCATATCAAGAACCTTGCAGATTTTGAGCCCGTGCATTTCTCCCAAAGACCCTCCGTAAACGGTGAAATCTTGGGCGAAGGCGAACACTTCACGCCCGTTGATGGTACCGTGACCCGTGACTACACCATCTCCTGGAATGACGTTTTTATCCATATCGAAATCTCGACATCGGTGTTCTACCAATGCGTCAATTTCTTGGAAACTACCGTCGTCGAGCAACATGTCCAAGCGTTCCCTGGCGGTCATTTTACCACGATTGTGTTGAGCTTCAACACGTGCTTGTCCGCCTCCTGCCTCACTACGAGACTTACGATTTCGGAGGTCTTTGAGTCGCTCATCTGTGCTTGCCATAGGCTTCCCCTACCCTATGGATACGAAACCCGCCCTTATTCGTTCCTCTCCCAAAGAGGTCAAATCGGGGGACTTTGGACAGAAGACCTTCAACCCTCAACCTTCAGTCGGTTCATCCATATCTTTGGAGAATTGACTCAAGAAATCCCACATGAGAGTTTGCGGGTCATAGAGGCCTTGATTTCCAAAGCAATTCCAAACGACATCAGGTGAGCAAAGATCATTCGCGTAGAGGTTATGGCCGCCTGCATGAACGGTAATCAATGCTACTTCAGCACCATTGGCACAATCCGTAAATCCTTGAATGCTGTAAAGCGTACCTGGTTCGTTACGGTCAGGCAATGCACCTTCGCAGCCGTTATATTCTGCCCAATCGTACATATTCTCTACAGCCCCGGACTGCATTGATTCAAGATTCCGTCTGTTTTCGTCGACGATGCCCCATGTGATGGTGTTGGTATAGGGAGTGTTTTCATCGAGGAAACCATGTATTTCTAGAATTGGTATGGGTTGATAGTTCGAGGGTTCATGATAACTCAGATATCCGGATGTACAGGCAACAGCCGCTATGACCTCACTGGCCACCAAGGCCATGCGCTGAGCCATCATGCAACCATTTGACCAGCCGGAAAGATAAATTCTGTCAGTGTCAACTGGATAATTGGAAGACGTCTGTTCAATTACTTCAAGAAGATAGCCGACATCATCAATTTCAAGATCGCGTGCATCTCCACAGCAATAACCAGCATTCCACGATTCTTCATTTCCACCAAACGGTAAGGTCGTATTGTCAATAAGGATGCCCTCAGGGTGAACGACGATGGCTCCCACTTCGTCGGCGAGCGTCATGATCTCACTGTGTGCCCGAGTGTCTGGAGCAGACATCGCCCAACCGTGCAGTTCGAGAATGATTGGCACATTGGACGAGGCGTTGACAGTACTGGGGATGTAGGTTTGATAACAACGCTCCCAGCCGTCATGATCAAAACACGTATACTCTGATGGATCGGGGTAGGTGAAACTTCCAAGTTCCTCGCCGGAATCAGTTGATTCGGGTTCGTCGTTGACCACTGCGCTCAGGCAGCCTTGAAGGGTAAAAAGGAGAACGGCAACAATGGTGAACAACCTTAATCCAGACGCCCCCATGAACGGATGTTCCCCCTTAATGTCATTAAGATTTTTCAGGATTAGATGACTGTGGTTACCCAAGCAGCGGTTGGTTTGTGCCAGTCCCTCACTTGGTCGGTTTCAAGCCGTAGTTGCATGCTTTGACCCTCCTCTAAACCGACGTCTTCAAGGAAAAAATCCACGATGTATTCGTTACTGCGAAAGGTATCATCAAACAGAATTTCCTGCTCGACAACAGAGCCTTCTTCGAGTTTCTGAAGTATCACTCGGACATGGCATTCTTGGAGAGGATTCCGTAGGCTGCAGGATTCACTGCTTCCGTCATGTTCAACCTGAACAAAGCCCTCGAGCGTCGATGTTGCTTCATGTGTTGTGAGTACGATGACCGTGTCTTTGGCCGTTGGAGCACAGACACATTCCATGTTGTCGGCTTCAACCTCAGATTCGAGGTCGACAACGACGGATATCGAACGGGTATCAACAGTTTCTGAGGTCACCAGTGTCGCAGTGATGTTGTGATGACCTGGTTCAGCAAATTCATGAGCAACACTGGAGCCTGTTCGCACTTCACCGTCCCCAAAGTCCCACGTGATCATTCCGTCTGAGGCCGATGCTGAAAAGAGGAACTGATGAAGGATTTCGGTAACGACTTCCTCTTCATCATTGTCTCCTTCATCGACCTCGATCATGACATAGCGATTGGTTCCCATGGCGTTGTCCACTGAAATTTCAAAGGACTCATCTTGGGCTGAAAAAGGATTGAGTTCTGAACCCAACACGCCTGCCATGGTGAAGCCAGCAAGGCAGATAACAAGCGCGAGAACACCCAGAACATTGGTTCGCATATTTGTTATTTAATCAAGCGAGAATATAAGCGCGTGTTTATTTTATTCATCGAATGAACGAAGAAATAGGTGCGTTGATAGGGAAGCGCCCTCTCCTGTGCCCATGGACCAACCCTTGCGTATCGTAGTGGCAAAGCCCGGACTTGACGGTCACGACCGTGGAGCCAAGGTTGTGGCTCGCGCCCTCAGGGATGCTGGTCACGAAGTCATCTACACGGGTCTGCGACGTACTGCTCAACAAATCGTTGAAACTGTTCGTGACGAAGACGCACGTTTTCTCGGTCTGTCGTCTCTTTCAGGAGCACATGCGCATCTATTCCCCCAGGTGTGCAAGCACTTGGTCGAAGCGGGATTAAAGGATGTGATCGTCTTTGGTGGAGGAATCATACCCCACGAAGATCGCTCTGCACTTCATGAAGTTGGCATTCGGGCCGTCTTTGGCCCGGGTACACCAACCTCTGAAATTCTTGAGTTCATACAACAAGCCAATGACAAAGGCAACGCTGGCGTTGGACAGGACAGTACCTGGCATTGGACTTCATCGGCATGAGGTGCCCTTCATGAGCGAAGAAATTCCTTTGGCACTCAATGGTGACCGTCGCGCCATTGCTCGAGTATTGAGCGGCCTTGAAAACGGCAGCATTACCGTTGAAGATGCCTTGGCTGGTAAGCGACCTGATGCTTCTTCAACATCTTGGTCAACCATGGCCATCACGGGTGCACCTGGAGTGGGAAAATCAGTACTTGTCGATGCGTTAATGACCGTTTGGGCAACCAACGGCACCAAAGTGGCCCTGCTTGCAGTTGACCCCAGTTCTCCACGAACCGGTGGGGCTCTTCTTGGCGATCGCGTGCGGATGTCCTCTGTTGATAATCCTGCCATCAAGGACCTGGTATATGTGCGATCCATTGCAACCCGGTCATCATCGGGAAGCGTACCGCTTATCGTAGAAGATATGGCGGCATTTTTGCTTATTTGTGGGTGGGAAAAGGTGCTCATTGAAACTGTTGGCTCGGGCCAATCTGAACTACGCTGCGCCGCAATTGCAGACCGAATTGTGGTCGTGGAAGGCCCTGCACGCGGTGATGGCATCCAAGCAGAGAAAGCAGGGTTGCTTGAACTTGCAGATATTGTTCTGGTCAACAAAGCAGACTTGGACGGGGCTGAACGTCATGCTGGTGAACTGAAAGAGTCTTTTGGCCTCGGCGAACAACAGGCACCTGAGGTCATGCTCACCTCTGCCCTCCACGGTACTGGAATCGAAGAAGCCGCACGCGCCCTCATGACGCTCAAGAGCTCAGGCCGCGCCCTTCGTGCTCGAATGCGTGAACGACTGCTTGGCCAACATGAGCGACGGCTGGTCCAACATCCCTCTTACAATGCCCTTCTTGATTCCCTTTGCAGGGGGACAATTGATATTCAAACCGCACTGGCTCGTCTTGAGGACGAAGAACATGAGTGAACAGGTGGAGATGACCAATCCAGTGGAGACCTCTGTCGGAGGCATGAAAGGACATATCCTCAGACGAACCATTCATCTCTCGATGGTACTCATCCCGTACGCCTATTTTGCTCACGGTGAAACAGTCGCTGAAACCGTTGGCCTGACGCTCGAACAAGCAGTCGCATGCGTAATTCTGATTGCCTTGGTTGCAGAGGCTATTCGCCTTAAACTTGGTATCACGATCTTTGGTCAGCGAGATTACGAAGCGAAACAAATTTCTGCCTTAGCATGGGGAGCTGTCGGAGTTGGCTTGGTTTTGCTCCTTGCGCCACACGAGGCTTATGCATGGCCCATCATCGTTTCACTCTCTCTGGGCGACCCCTTCATGGGAGAATTACGCCGCAAGGATTTTACTGACCGTCAGGTGATGATTTATGCCACAACGCTCATCATGGCCATTTGGCTCGCATGCTGGTGGCAGTTTGATACGCCTCTTTGGGTGGCCATCATCGCAGCACCAATTTCTATGATTTCTGAATGGCCTCGCCTGCGATTCATCGACGATAACGCCACAATGGTACTTATCCCACTCGCCTTGATTCTTATTTTGGAGCCTTTTGCCCAAGTGATGGTTTGAACAAGAACGGCAACGGGCGAGTTTTTTGCTCAATATGTTGAAATGGGGGGTTCCATTGGTTGGGCTGAGTGGAGCGCATGACCGACGAAGCAAGCAGCAACGACCCGCCTCAAATCGCGTACCAAGTTGGCTTTGGATTGGCCATGATTCTTCTCATCGTGACCATGTTTCAATACCCACTTTGGTGACCTTCAAAAGGGAGGAGCCTAACTTGATTTCATGTGCGGGATTGGAGGTGTTTTGGGGCAACCCCAACCTGCAGTTCTCAATCGGATGAATCTCCTACAAAACCACCGCGGACCGGATGAACAATCAACGTGGGTAAACCAACATGTCGGCTTCGCACACACCCGGCTCGCCATCCTTGACGTCGCCGGTAGTCAACAACCCATTACTGCTCCCAACGGGAGCGTTTTGGTCGTCAATGGTGAGATCTACAATCACGAATCGATTCGACAGTCAAATCCTCATTACCGCTTTTCAACTGCCGGAGATAGCGAAGCCATTCTTGCGCTTCAAGCAGCATCAGGTCCCTCTTCAGGCAAAGCCAGTGCGCAAGATTATGCCGACTGGCTCGGGATGCTCGATGGCATGTACGCCCTGGCACTTTGGGATGCTGAACACGAACAATTGATTCTCGCACGAGATCCATTGGGAATCAAACCACTCATGCGAACGCAAATTGGAGGTGACATGCTTTTTGCAAGTGAAGTCAAAGCATTTCATGCCGACGAACGCTACGCTCCTGAATTGGACGAACTTGCTTTTGCTGCTCGTTTGGTATGGGAATATCCACTTGATGCAACAACACTGCTCAAAGGAGTTCATCACGTTCGCCCCGGTACCGTTGAAGTATGGAGTATGAATCAGCAAGGACAGGCCTCGTGTACCGGAACCGCTGAAATCGAGCGACAAGCGATGAATCCTGCCGCTTCGTGGGAGCCATCTCGACAAGCAAGACCGTTGTTGGACTCATTCATCACGAGTGTGCAACAACGCCTGATGGCAGACGTACCCGTTGGCATCGTTTTATCGGGCGGCCTTGATTCGAGTCTTGTTGCAGCAGTGGCTCATGAAGCAGCCCAGCGAGCGGAACAAGCTGTCCCTGAATGTTGGACCGTAGCTGAAAGCGAGGAGAACCCAGATTGGGTAGCAGCAGAACACGTAGCCTCGCACTTTGACCTTCGTCATCATCAGCATATCCTCGAAGAGGACGCCTTTGAACAACGATTGCCAAAGCTCGTATGGCATGGAGAAGACATTGACGTGACCGTCCTCTTCTTCAATCCGCTCTTTGAACACATGTCCCGCCATGTGAAGGTTGGATTGTGTGGTCAAGGAGCAGATGAATTGCATGCAGGATATCCTCGTTACGGCGCACTCGGCAAACATAGCAACGCCTTGCAAGAGCGAATGCAAGCCCTCCCCGTGCAGATGCGGGAACAATTGGCAAAAGGAAAATTGAATCCAGAAGAAGGCTGGTATCTCGACAGTCATGAGCCTGAACAACACACGAAGGATCTCGGCACCATGCTTGACTTTGAGCTAAATCACGGCCAATTGAGTAACTTTCAACTCCGACTCGTCGACCGTCACTCAATGGCGCATTCATTGGAAGTCCGTGTTCCTTTCTTAGGCAGTGAACACCGAAAGGAGACCTACGCTCTCCCGATGGATTGGCGCCGGAGCAAACAACGAGAGGAAAAGGCTGCATTACGCAGGGCGGCTGACCTCACGGACCTTCCCAAAGACATCGTGCGAAGACCAAAGCTACCCGCAGGCAGGGCTACGTCGCCTACCATGCTCAACACCTTCCTCGACCATTATTCTGATCAAAGCGAAGAACTAATGCAACGTTACAAAACCTGGGCTCCTGCCTTGAAAGGACAAGAAGAATTATGCCTCGGACTTGGCCTCTTTGAAGCGTTGCATCTTCAGCAAGGCGGATACAAGAAGTCAAATCGTAACGTCCATGATTTGTTAAGTGAGGTCATTGAATGCTAAACTTACAATCAACAAATGAGCGCCTCGAGAAGAAGCGTGAAGCCATTATGGCATGGATGAAGGTCAAACGCAGCGAGGTCGCCATTCCAATCTACGGCAGTGTTGACATTCGGGACGCTGGATGGAAGGTTGGAGTCGTTGATGCCAATCACTTCCCAGCAGGATTCAACAATATTTCAAAAGATGATTTCCAAGAATTGACCCAATTGTTCGCCGAACATATCCACCATCACCACCCAGCCTGTAGATGGGTCCATATTTTCCCTGAAAGCCATACGAGGAATCAAGGGTACGTCGAAAACATCGTCACGATCAAACGGCTCATCAAACAAGCAGGCTTCCGATGCACAGTAGGATCACCTGATCTCGATGAATTTGGCACACTGCATGGGATTTCAGGCCCTTTAACATTGGATTTTGTTCAATTGGACGATGATGGAGAGTTGACCGTTGATGGTCAACGACCTGACTTGATTCTTCTCAACAACGACCTTACTGGAGGAACGATTCCTGGCCTCCAAACGACCAACGTCTCACCACCACCTGAAATGGGTTGGCACGTCCGAAGAAAATCAGAACATTATGCCTGCCTGCAACCCTATGTGGAAGAAATGGCGACCCTCTTGGGCATTGACCCGTGGCATATGATGCCGAGTTGGTTTGTTTCACAGAACAAATGCCTGACGGAAGATTCTTGCCGAATCAAACTCGCTGAGGAAATTGATGAATTTCTTGACTCCATCCAAAGGAAATATGATGAGTTGGGCATTGATGAAAAGCCCTTTGCGGTTATGAAAAACGACAGTGGCACCTATGGCTTGGGCATCCTCATATTGGAATCAGGAGACGCTATTTTGAATCTTTCAAACAGAAAAATCAACAAGTTGCGCTACGCTAAGGGAGGAAGCGATGTTGAAAACTTCCTGATACAGGAAGGCATCCCAACAAGCATGGAAACAGAAGAAGGGGCTCCAGTTGAACCAGTCGTGTACCTCGTTGGAGGAGAGGCTGCTGCATGGTTCTACCGAATCAATCCCAAGAAATCAGCCAGGGATAATCTCAACTCCCCCAGTGCTATTTTCACCAGTGCCTCCGAAGCGACTCAGAGATACGGTGAGCATTCACAAACATGGCACGCCTTACTCTCGGAGTTGAGCATGCTGGCCATGGGAGCAGAAGCAGCCCTCCGAGGATGATCTCTTGGCAACCGTACACTGTTTGGGATGTGGTTTGGTTGGCGCTTATGTCGCCCGCATGTTGAGTGAAGCCGGCCATGAAGTCCATGCCTACGACCTCACAGAACGTGACATCACCGGTGTCAAGGTTCACGTTGTGGATGTCTTTACCCAAATCAAGGCGCTCCCTGACGGATTGGTCATCAACATGCTACCCGGTGATCTTGGCCACCAAGCTACCCGTGAATTGGTTCATCATGGACGCCAAGTTGTTGACCTTTCATTTGCTGAACAAACACCCGATGTGCTCCAAGATAGTGCGCTTGAACACGGTGCGACGGTTGTATGGGATGTCGGCATAGCCCCTGGTTTTTCGAACCTCGTTGTAGCGGAGGCCCTGAGAGAACGAGGTAAAATTCACGACGTACAAATCAGAGTCGGTGGCAATCCAACCAAGCCTGACGGGATTTGGTCCTATATGGCCCCTTTTTCACCCTATGATGTCATCGCAGAATACACGCGTCCTGCTCGAATCATCAGCGAAGGCATAACGGTCGTCCGTCCTGCTCTTGACCAACGGCATTCAATATCAGTGGAAGGACGTGGTGAAATGGAAGCCTTCCTCTCCGATGGTTTACGTTCGCTCTTGTGGACCGTCCCAGCACAATCCATGGCAGAATATACCGTCCGCTGGCCCGGTCATATCCAGCGGT
Source organism: Candidatus Poseidonia sp. (assembly GCA_016778305.1). Lineage (GTDB taxonomy): Archaea > Thermoplasmatota > Poseidoniia > Poseidoniales > Poseidoniaceae > Poseidonia. The sequence continues at coordinate 96,020 of JADHPT010000004.1, forward strand.
ATATCGACATGCGAGATGAAGGAACGCTCAATCCTGAACGATTGGTCGAGTCCTGGGCACTCGATCCAGCAAAGGGTGAATTCACATGGATGGAAGTTCTCGTGACGACCAATAATGAATTGATTCAGTGGAAGGTTGAAGACGAAGGCCAAGGAAGAGATTCTTCGATGGCTCGAACGACAGGCCTGGTTACAACAGCAGTTGCCCTTCAGTGGCTAGAGAATCCCGAATTGATTCCAGTAGGCGTCCATGCACCCGAAGAATTGCCGTCTGTATTTCTCCAACGAGCAACGGCCATGTTTCGTGAACACGGAGTGCACGTTCAGATGACCTCTTCTCGCACAGACTGAAAGGGAGAACCACCTCGCCCTATCATGAACCGTTCCCTATGGTACATCCTCACGATTGCCATTGGGTTGTGGTTTTCTGCGACTGCCTGTGCTGGTTTCCTGCCCGATGCATGGGCTGAATGGCCAGTTAACCTCTGGTGTTGGGGGCTTTTCTCCTTTATTTATCTTCGAACGGAGCGAAAAGAGCGGATTGAGATGCTTACCGTCATTGCGATTGCTACTCCAATGGAACTCTTTTTCTCCGAAATATGGCTTGTCTATGAATATCAGCGCGATTTCATGCCGCTCTTTGTCCCTGCTGGACATTACTTTCTGTTTGACTTGGGCCGAAGAATTGCCCAGCGCTTGCCTGAACGGTTGGCAGTTCTCACGTTGATGCCATTCATACCACTCGTCGCTTATGGAGTTTGGACAGGGGGAGATACCTCAGCCCCTTTCATGCTCGTTCTGGTATTCGCATTTACTCGGTGGGGGCCTCAACCCCGCCTCTATGCATCGATGGCTTGGGCTGCTTTGGGGATGGAATTGCTTGGAACATATCTGAAGAATTGGACGTGGGCAACCGATGTTCCATGGACATCGCTCACCGCTTGGAATCCTCCGTTACTGGTCGGAGCATTCTATTGTTTTGGTGACGTATTGGTGAACCTGTGCGTTGCCAAGTTTGAAGGGGAACCGCCGCTGGAGGTAACAACATGACCGGCGTTGACGAACTGCGCAAACGCCGCGAAGAAGAGGCACTGCGCATCCGAACTTCACTCAATCGGCAGCGAGGAGAACAACGTGCCAACACAAAGGGTGGCGAGGGCACCGTTGCTTTTGTTGAAGAACGAAAATGCATTGGATGCGATCAGTGTACCATCGTCTGCGACGATGACGCTATTGAACTCTATCACCTCGACGTGAAGAGTCCGCTCATGTCGGTTGAAAGCAATCGGAAAGCCAAGATCATTCGTGACGCTTGTACAGGATGTCGCTTATGCGTTCTCGCATGCCCGACCGACGCCATCACAATGATTGACCGATAAGAGGTGAACACATATGTCAAAGAAAGGAAAAGACCCGTCTGCACAACGCTTTGGTGGCGAATTCGGCCCCTATCGCAAACCTGGAACCACTGGCGTTAGCCTGTCCAATTTCAAAACTCTCGTTTGGGTTTCAAACATCGGAGGTCTGTTGCTCGTGGTGCTTGCACTTGAGCTCCTCTTTGTCCAGCACAACTTCACATGGGGATTCCTTTCCCTCGTTGTGGGTGTTGCCATCGCACTCTTCCCTTCAAATTACGAAATCGTCGGCATGAGCGACGACGATGCTGAAGAAGGGAATTGAATTCAAGCCTCTGCTGGTTCTTGTACCTGGACTTCTCCAGCCACTCGTGCCTTCTTCTCGTTCACTTGGCGAGCAAGGAATGAAACGACGTCGAGGATTTCAATGTCCTCGTATGCTTCATCGCCTTCAAACTTCAAGCACTCAAAGTGAGAAACACACTTGGGGCAGGATGTAAGCATGGTGTCAGCACCTGTGGCACGAACTTCTTCCATACGAGTCACACGAAGTGAGCGTGCATTCTCGTTGCAGGACATCATGCTCGAGACACCACAGCACATTGCATCTTCGCCGCTGTGCTCCATCTCAACGATCTCAACGCCTTCCACGGCGTTGATGAGTTCACGTGGTTCGTCGTAGATGCCCATTTGGCGACCAAGTCGGCAAGGGTCGTGATAGGTGACGGTCGTTTCTTCAGATTTGAGATTCATGTCAAAGCCTTGTTCAATCAAGAATTCAGTCGTGTGCATGACCTTAACGTCTTCAAGTTCGTAATCGCGGGCAAAGGTTCGGAAACACTCAGCACAGGAGGACACGAGGGTGTCAATCCCAGACTCGTTGATCTTGCGCTGATTGTAAGCCTTCAACTTCTCGAAGACTTCATCCAATCCCTGCCACTTTTGGTCGTGACCACAGCACTTGAGGAAGTCACGGCCGAGGTAAGCAACATCGGTTTCCATCGCCTCAAAGAGCGTGAACGCAGCAGTCGTGGTGTCACCGAGGTTCATGGTTCCTTCATTGACATGAGAGAACACCATCTCTTGGTCCAAGTAATCGACACAACCTGGGTAGTAACCGATGTTGGAAGTGATGGGGTAGTCTTCTGTTGCGATGAATTCGTCATCAGCAGCTTCCTCGGCCTCTGCGTTGAGGACCGCTTGCAAGACGGTATGAGGGATCTCTGCTTGAGGTCCACCGACAATCAGGCTGCGGCGGATGTCAACATAGGAGTCGTAATCGACGAGTTGAGGGCAGGCATTGGTACACGCCGTGCAGGTGAGACAGGAATACAAAGGTACGCCATCGTCCTCGTTATTCCAAGAATTGTAGATGATGTTGAGTTTGTCTCCACCGTTAAACAGGCGGATTGGACATGCGTCATCACAGAGGTCACAGCCGTAGCACTTGTTCATTTCAAACTCATATCCACGGGCCATGTAGCGAAGCAAGACAAAGACCAAGGCTCCAAATGTCACACAGGGTATGAACATGGCATAGGTCAACTTAGCGTCCAATGCCTTGGGGTTTTGGTGGTAGGTTGGGTTTTCGATGTAGGAGAAAGAGTCGCCACCGAGTGCCATTTCTTCGCTATTGGTGAGGTTGACCGTGTGGCCAGCCAAACTATCTGGTGCATCAGCGCCCCAAATGAGCAGGGGCTGGAAACTGGCAATAGTGAAGGCTGTCTCTGTCGAAATGCTCTGGTTGAGGGCGAGTGCCCCGCTTACGACGACATCGTAGGTGTAATCATAGGTCCCAACGGTCATCTCAACGGTGGCACCTTCGCAATTGTCGAAGGAAACTACTTCCTTGCCGTTTGCATTGGTGACTGAAAGGGTGGTAGCAACCATGGTTTGGGTAGAGACATCGTTGATCTTGCGCTCGCTAGAGCGGAATTCGCAGGAAAGATCGGTCGTAATGGTTTCAACTTCTTCTGGGTGTCCTTCGGGGAAGTAGTCCAAGTCTTCGGTGATGGTGAAACTACCAGTCACAGACCATCCATCTCCACCGTTGAAAGTCGTGCTGTCTCCAGCTGCGTTGATACCGTTGGCAGGATCTTGATGCCCGTTAGCATCTGTGAAATCCGTAATGATGTACCGTGCTGGCTGGTAGATATTCCAATCCAACCACGCTACGGTCGGCACGACTCCGCTTTCAGACCATCCACGGTCATCGGTGAACTCGTTGACGTCATGGACATGGACGTCAGTAGGTTGAGTGCGCATGGCTTCAAGTTCACCGTAGTCCTTGATCGTCAGAAGGCCCTTTGCCTCCCAAAATCCGTTATCGTAGGTGTCGTAAGTAGCCACGGTTGCAGCTGATGAAAGAATGAGGGCACCAACGATCAGTTGCCGGCTCTTGGCGACTGTGAATCCTGTACCCCAAGCGCGGATGAGCAACCCACGACCGATGAAATATACACAAATCCACATCAGAATGCCCGTCATAACCCACGGTATCGAATTGAACACATCTGCAATCCAAGGTTCTCTCGTACCGCATAACAGGTCCCCGTGCGAATCTAACTTACAGAAGTCAGAACGATTCTTGCCGTAGAGTTCCAAGAAGATATTGATGGAGAACACGGAAATGAACCAAATGTGAGCCAGATAGACTGCACCAGCAGCAGCAAACCACGGATCTTCAACAGGTCGCTTTTCTCGTCCTCCCAAGAAGGGAGGAAGTGCGAGAATACCAACGGGAATACCGGTGAGAGCAGCGCCCCACCATGCAGCGTTCCACGGGAACATAGGTTGACCTACAATTTCTCCAACAAAGCCTGTGGGAACCACAAATTGGGGGAGGTATTCACCCCACCGAAGATACCCGTATGAAAACAAAACGTACCAGTCGGGGAATACAAAGCCTGCTTGGGCGTAGGGATCCGCTGCACCGTGAAGTGGTGGAGGAATGAGCCACGCATAGAAAAGAAGGATGGAAATCATGGACGCAAAGATGATGCTGTCACGCAGCACTTCGTGAGGCCAGAATCCGTGACCTGTACGCGTACGCTTACGCTTTTCTTCTGCCTTTTGCAGTTGTTCCTTTTCTTCCATGTAGAGTGAAGCTACACGACCAAAGTTATCGATTAATCCCATAATTACTCCTCCGTATCAATGTGGCTCCGCAATACCTTGTACCCAAACGATGAACAAATGTATGATGATGAGCGTTGTGACGATCACTGGAAGAATAAACACGTGAATGAAGTACATTCGTGTCACGGTAAGAGGTGTCAATTCTGAACCTGAGAACAGCAGTGTTGCGATATATTTCCCAATCAGTGGACTTGAGTTGGCGAGGTTGATTCCAATGATGGCTGCACCATAGGCAAGACTGTCCCATGGCAGAAGGTAGCCTGAATAACCAAACACGATGGTCAGAGCCATCAGGGCTACACCGATGAGCCAGTTGAGTTCGCGTGGGTTACGGTAAGCACCGGTGAAGTAAACACGGCACATATGAAGGAATACGCTGGCAACCATGAAGTGAGTTGTCCAGTGGTGGACGGCACGCAAGATGTATCCGAAGGGCAGTTCAGTCATGATGTATTGCATGCTTGCGTATGCAGGTGATGGGTCACCTTCGCCACCAGGCACGTAATAGATACCAAGTACAGTACCTGTGATGACGAGAATGATGAAAGAAAGGAAGGAAATACCACCCAAGCAATAGAGAGGATACCAGTACCAAATGATTCGAAGTTTGTACTTCTCAGCGTGAGTCAAAGGCATTTGACGGTGCATGTTGTAGTAGGCACCCTTAGACATATTCCAATAGTCTTGGAGTCTGAACCGTGTGTCGAGCCAAGAGAAGACCCAGAGGAATGAACGCTCAGCCACACCCATCTTACCCGTGGATTCAACCGCTCGTAGAATGTCGCGTCGCGGCATCTCTTCGTTCTCCTTACGCAGCGTGAACGCCACGAGAAGAACGAGGAAAACGATGAAGAACCACAAAACCCAGAACATTGTTGTCATATCTTCACCTCAGTCACAATATGTATACCAGTCGACATAATCTGGCAAGCCTTCGATGTTATCACCGTTCAGTTGAATCGGAATGATGGGCAATCCAACCGGCGCAGGGCCGCCTGAACGACGGATACCAGCATATTGGAAGGTAGCGCCGTTGGAGCGATTTCGATTGGTATTCATTTCCAAAACGGTAGGGTCGAATCGAGAAGAATGGCAGATACAGAATAATTTCGTACCGCCGTCATCTCCACCGCCTGGTGTCCATGAATCTTCGGTAAAGGAATTGGAAACAAGTTGCCATCCTGGAATGCAGCACAAGTGTGTACAGCGGCCAAAGACCATCACGAGGTCATCACTTGGCATCAAACGAGGGTCTGCTTCAGCCAGATCTTCGAAGTGCCCGACATATTTGCCAGTTTCATCAATTCCTTCAGTGAATTGGAAGCGTGCTTTGCCATTGGATTCAATCGTACCCGCATTCTTGGAATGCTCGACGTACATCACAACAACCGGAACGCCGTTCCAGACTCCAGATGCACCAGAGGTGCCTGTTGAAGAAAGGTCTGCTTCCTTCTTGAAATCGCTTTTAGTCATGGGTTGCAAATGCTTTGCACCGTACCATGCTTCATCCTCTCTCCCTTTTGCCCAAAACTGAACCGCAAGGTCGCCCCCACCAGTGGCACCGGGTGGAAGGAGGATTGCAGCGAACCCGAGCATGCCGAGCGAGGCGGTTAATACACCAGCAGCAGTGTTAAACCCGTAGCGAAGAAATTGTCGTCGGTTGACGCTCGTAGTGGTTCCGCTTAGGCCATCATCTTCAGCGGACGGTGCAGGTTTGAGTTCGTATTCACGTGCCATAAATCATCACCACTTGTACTCTCGCCAGTCTTTCTGGTGTTCAGGAATGAATTTGTTTTGAGCGTGCTTGACAATAATCGTGTCGGGAAGAATGTACTTGAGGTAGATCACGCCGATCATAATCACTGTAGTGAACGTCATGGCCAAGTGGAACGAGAGTTGTTGTTGATCCCATCCTTTTGCGAGACCGTAGACCATGGAGAAACTCCAGTAGCAAATCCAGAACAGACCCCACACGAGGAAGAACATCGTGAGGTACGAAGCCCCTGTGGGCGCCAGTGAGGCACTGACAATCGTCCCTGGTTCAGCGACGTTGAACACGCCGTGGTCGATGGCAGAGGACATTTGATCCTCAGTGAGTTCTGCCCCTTCGAGAGCAACACGTGCATCATCAACGGCGATTGAGCCGTCAGCTACACCGCGAAGCAGGGAAGTAATCGTGTCGTCCATCATTGATCACCTCGTCGGTTCAATTTGTATCGCAATCGCAGTTGATTGCTGCGTCCTTGGTAGGAGGTAGAGAAACCGTAGCGGAGCAGGAGTCCAGCAAAGATGATGACTCCAATTACTGCTCCGAAACCGAGGAGGCCAAGCCAGTGTGCTCGAAGTTTGGCACCCATGTGGTGAAGGTCAACACCGTGGTGAGCTGGCTCGGGTGGAGCCACGTTCCCATCACCAGCAAAGAGCGTCCTCGTACCCATGGCTGCAGAGGATTCATCCCCTTCGGCGAGGGCGAAGTTCAGTTGATTCCATCGGTCTTCAACACCAGGAATTTGATCCCCGTTGACCGAATTCCCAACGATCCAGAAGTTAGCAGGCCCAGCGCCGGCTTCAGCAGGTGCGGTCCATTCAAGCGTCCATGCACGGTCAGCGTTGGCTGCTGATGCTTCGGTGTGCGTGAGTGATTGAGGGTCAGGAGCCCCGTCAATTTCCCAGTTCTGGGCCTCGTCGCTAGCGAGCGTTCCAAGGGAAGCTCGCATCGAGAAACCTGCGGTGTAGGTGCCTGTAGCCTCGGGCCCACCGATGAGTTGGAGAACGAGCGTGTAAGTTTCGCCGGGTGCCCAAGCGAAGGGGACATCGTCCAATATGACTTGAACGGAGTTGTCGGCGACCTCATTGTGGCAAAGACAACCGGATTTTGCGACGTCATCGATATCAACCTGACCGGTTGAACCTTGATGACTTTGGGCTCCACCAATGCCGCCGTGGTACGATGAAGCAAGGGCAGGGAGAAGCAACAAGAGCCCTACCATAGCCAGCAGTGTGCTACGGTATTTACGAGAAGTATTGTGCACAACCTCACCCTTATGACTTTGCGACTTGTGCAGACTCCTTAAACATTGTCAGCAAAACACCACCTTGAATGGGTTGCAGTCCTGCGTTTTTTGTGATGTTTTAGAAGGCACATATATCATCTGAAGAACGGCAACGCACCCCAACTGCAGGAAAGGGTTCATGTTGAGCCATCCTTTGCGTCGCATGAGCGCCATGTCCGACCATGCATTTGAGAACACATACGACCTCTCCGACAAGCAATTGCAAGAACTCGATGAAGCAGAAGAACTGATGCTGAAGGGCTCACTAGGTGCTGCTGAAACGATGCTCTTGAGCATGTTGAAAGGCGACGAACAATGCATCCCTGTCCTTTCAAATCTCGGCCACCTTTACGGCCGTTATCTTTCCGAATTCGAAACAGCCGTTGAGTACTACGACCGGGTATTGGTCATCGAACCTGACAATGCATGGGCACGGGATGCACGACGACGATACCTTCGTTACATCGATTGATTCATGACACCAAAGTTCATTGAGATGCCACCCTCAGTGGGAGGCATGGACCCGTCCAACATCCTCATCGCAGGAGTCGGCGGCATTGGATGTTCATGGGCACATCAAGCCTACCTACGATGCGGCATGGGTGCCCACTTAGCGCTCGTCGATGCAGACGACTCCAGTTTCAAAACTGGTGAAAATATCCACGTTCTACGCCTCGGCCATGCCCTTGATGAGAACGGGTGTGCTGCCCTGCCTCCACTTGCCGAACAGCGCATGCGGGGCTTAGCCAACCTCACAAACCAGTTGTTCAAATCCACAGAATTGGTCATCCTCCTCACCGGATTGGGAGGAGGCGTAGGCACGGGAGCGGCACATGAATTGGCTCGGCAAGCACGCCAATCGGGTGCTATTGTTCTTGCAGTAGCAGGCTTACCGTTTGACTCACAACCTGCTCGTGCCGCTATTGCCAAGGACGGCCTTGAACGCCTCGAGCATGTGGCACACGTGACCGTGCGACTTTCACTTGAACGCTTGGCCAGGCAAGCCAGGGAGCGCGGCCAAATGTGGCAGATGGGTGCCGAATGGATCGAGGACCTCGTCGACGGACTGGTGCGCACGTTGATGCGGATGGGCCTTATCAATCTCGACCTGATGGACCTGCGTGCGATCGTTGACCAAGTTGGCGGGGCTACCATGCTGGTGGGTGTGGGCCGCCCGGACGACCCCAAAGGAATCCTCGAATCCGCCCTCAAGGCTCCACTAGCAGCCATGGATGTGAGCGGAGCCAAGGGATGTTTGATTCAGGTCGAGGGCGGATTGGGCATGACCATCGGCCAGGTTGACGCGGTAACGGCCCTCTTCACAAGTGCCCTTGATGATGATGCTCAAGTGATTCTGGGAGCAAGAGTCAGCGAGGATCTTGTAGATACGATTCGGGTCGTAACCTTGCTTTCAGGAATCCGTTGAATCAGTCTAAGAGTTCAATTTCATCATCCCATTGGACACCTTCTGCAAGGGTTTCAGGCTGCTTCGTTGCCCACGAAACTTCGTCACCGATATCGCTTGCTGCGGATGTGGGGTCCGATGTATCCGGTTCTCCGTTGTCGTCTGAGGCGGATGTATCCTCCGTTTCATTTCCTTCATCTATCGGTGGAGCAGGTGTTGCTTCAGCAACGATCCGTCGTACCTTCACGCTCTCGTCATGATTCCCGATAACCTGGGTGAGGACTTTCGGCTGAAGCCACGTGAACGTGAGTAAGACGATGATATGTCCCGCCATCATGACGTTGCGGATATCGTCAAGAACGGCAGTGAGCATGGCGACGCTACCAGCATAGGCATAGCCGAAGGCGAGGCCGATGGGCAAGGCATTTTTCGTGTGCACCATTCGGAGTGATGAGCGGAAGGAACGAGAAGTTAGACTCCATATCGCCATGATGATGGTAAACATCATCAACAGAAGTTCTTCGACGAGAAGAGCAGCATCTGAAGGAGTCATCGTCCAATGACGCCAAATCGTCAGGAGGTGCCAAGTGATCATGGCCTGAGTGAGCAACATCCATCGCGAAGAAAATCGATGCAGATGGCGCTGATGTGCAGCAATCGTTCGTTGGTTTCGAGTGAACCAAAAGGAGGCAGTAAAAAGGCCTGCAAAGAGCACGTAGAACACGACATTTTTGCTCAAAACTCCGATTGGAGTGGAAGCGCCTCCCGTGATGAATTCAAAAGCAAATAGAAGGGCGTATGAAAGCGCGATGAGAATGAACAAAGCGATGGACATTGAGAGTTGTTGGGACCCTTTGGCCTCTTCAGGTGCTGGCAAGCGTTGAGCGGCGAGGGTGGAGAGCCATGTTGCGAAACTCCGGCCTTGAACGATCGCCCAAAGCACGAAGAGACTGCTCAAAACGAGCGGCAGGGTTGAAGACAAATCGCCCAAGGCTCCATTTTCACTCACCAAGAGCTGAAGAGCGACGAGGGCACAAAGACTAGCGAGGAGCGGAAATATGCAGATACGGAAGGATACGACCATCGATTTGAGACGACCAACACTCTGGTCTTCTGCGCCATCAGGTAGGGTCGTCCAACGCTGAACAGCGGTATTGGAAGAAAGCAATCCTGTCAAGAAGTATCCGCTTGACAAGGAGATGAAACCAATGGCACTGAACGATTCAAAACCACTGGAAGCCATAATATGGAGGATGGATGAAAGGAGGAGGACCAAGACAACGTGAGGGAGGGTGCGGGTGCTTAGAAGTACACGCAGTAAAGCCCAAATCGAGGCGTCTTGCTGTTGTAAAATCTCGATACCAGTACCCTCCGAGGGCACCTCATCGGTTTGTTCTACTTCATCGCTCACAGTAAGTCCTGCCAGCCCACCATTTTCATACTATGGTCACGGGGAAGGTGAAAACTCTTGAAGCCCTTCCCCTAGGGTCGTGCATGGCCAAACGACTCTCAAAGGCGCTTCGTGGGAAGCGTCGGTGGGTTGGCTTGGTCACTTCTCCAACCCTTCGGTCGCGCAGCGACATCGAGCGCAAGATCGACGAATTACAACAGGAAATCGATCTTTCAACCAAGCCTCGCTTGATGGATTTTTTCCGTTCTGATTCGGAAACTTCACGCCTTTTTTGCGTTGAACATCTCGACGATGAGGACGAATTTGGACTGATGATTTTGCGTATTGCTCACAAAGACACACCAGCATTCCGAGCAGCACTTTCTGAGTCTGCAGGCCTTGAGAAGTACGGAATGAGGACCTATACAACCAGCGGAAAGATTCGTTTGGTGAGGCAACGCATGGGAATTGCCAAAGCCAAACGCCACAACGGTTGAACATTACTTTGATGTTCTGCATCCGACTCGGTAAACCATGGGAGGAGGAGGAGCTGCTCCAAAAATGAAGATGAGCGATGCGCTCATCCTGACTGGCGTGACCATCCTCGTGGGCTCCTTATTCATGCACGGGTGGGTCACACCCATCCAAATCAACGGCGAAGATCCACCCTATACCAACGGTGCTTCGATGATGAAAGGCGACGTCTTCCTCATTGATCTCACTGTGGCAAATGAGTCCACCGTTCGTTTTGTATTGTACGATGAAAATGAAAACACCATTGACGCCGAAACCGTTACCTTGGCGGGCGGCGAACAAAGTGAGAAACGTTTTGAGATTACGGATGGTGGATATTACACCTACGAGATTGACACAAAAGGTGGGGATGCTACCCTTGAAGTGGACATTGAACGGAAGTACATGATCGACATGCTCCCCTTCCCGATTGGTGGCTTTTTGCTTGCCTATGGACTCTACCAGAGAGATGATGAAGAGAGCGAGGATCAGCCCGAAGTACTCGACGCAGAATTAGATACCTGACCAAACCAATGCGTCCGGGTCGTCCACGAGAAGGTCGGTTTTACGCCCATTAACGTACAATTGGCCTTCCTCATTGAGGCCCGAATAATGCACTGTTTCCTTCCTATAGATGAGGGGTCCAAGGCAAAATTCTGCCTTTTGCACCTCGGTGTTGATGCCATCGGCATGAAATCGGTGTTCACCCAGGCAGGCATTCACCGTTGTATCGAAAAGAGATGCTACCATTGCGTGCAAACTTTCCATGAGTTCATGATGACTGACCTTCGGCAGGAGTTCGATGAGTGAACCATAGGGTTGGGCAGCAACGAGGTTGAGACCTAAACCGAGAACGATACGGTGATTCTTGCCCGAAGACCGTGCTTCGAAGAGAATACCTCCAAATTTTTGCCAGCCGTTGGAAGACCGAAGAAATAAATCATTGGGCCATTTCAAGCAGATAGCCCCAGAACTCTCAACCAAGTGGCTGCTCAAGAGGAGGCGTACATGATGACCCACGAGTAATTGATGCATGGTTGAATGGGCCATGCCGCCACTTAATGCCACCACCCATGATGCCATGACGGCTTGTGACGGAGAAGTCCATGACCGCCCTCGCCTCCCCCTGCCTTTGGATTGATGATCGGCGCTGGCCCGTGAACCAAGACCGTGAGGGGAATTGAGGAGGTAGGCATTGGTGCTTTCGAGGGTTGGGAAGTGTTCGACCTTTGCCTCCGGAAATGGACGCCAAAGGGCGAGAGCGCTGAGAACTTCACCTTCTTCAAATTGACATTGCCCCACGACACGTGCTGCAAAGCCCTTACGCCAAGCAAGCGGCAGTGCCTGCTCGCCGATACCGAGATTTGAGACAATGACGTATGCGCGACCTCGGGGGCGAAGGAGCTGACCCGCCTCGAGAAGGTTGAGAAAACGAGCGTACAATCCGATTTCATCGGTGTCGATCATCGCTGCCTCTTCGAGGGGGCCGAGTACTGGTTCGCCTGGCTTCGGGGGATTGAGATAAGGCATGTTCCACATCACGACATCGTAGAGTTCGTCGCCCATCCACTGTTGCGGAAGACCATCCTGAAACGGACCTGGCCCGCCCTCCCGCACTCGTATTGCGTAGCCATATTTTTCTGCGTGGCCCATAGTGCAAGCAACCGCATAAGGATTGATGTCACATGACGTAACCGACCAGCCCATACTAGCCGCAAAAAGAGATATCGCACCTGCCCCACAGCCTATTTCAAGCGCTTTGGTTGTTGAAGGAAGGTGGGCTTTGTTGATGACCTCAGCGAGAAGATTTGTGTCTTCTCGAGGCCCGTAAACAGTGGGTGGAAGTTCGAAGTCAAACCGCTGACCGATGGGAGAGTTCCAATACACCGATTGAGGCGGGCGATTGAGGCGGTCAATTTCTGCCTCGGCATCAGCCTCGCCGAATTGATGAGGCCCTCTCATGAATCCCTCGAAGGGCACTCCCACCATCATCCTATGCCCGTGTCAACCAGTAGAAATGTACAAATTTCGGCTGATGGAACACTTCTTAGGGGAGTCATCTGTATCATCCCCATCGGCAGGGTGCGGAGCGCATGGCTCAATCGCATCCCGAAACGTATAAGAACACCATGTTGTTCGGACGGAGAGCCCAAGTTGCTACATTGGGCCTGTAGCTCAGTCAGGTAGAGCGTCGGACTTTTAATCCGATGGTCGCGGGTTCGAACCCCGTCAGGCCCGCCTGACAACGCTACAGGCGCTTCGTAGTAGGGCGTTTACGGGGGTAATGAAATGGTAGTGAAGAGTGCAACAAAAAAGCGGTTAATGGAACTCGGCGTCTCCGAAGAATACGCCCACAAACTCGCTACCGACCGTAACATGACCGACATCAAGAACATGTCTCACGACGATGTCGCATCAACACTTGGTATTTCCAAAGATGCCGAGGAATTCATCACCACCATGCAAATCATTGCTGAACAAGGCTCCCGCCGCCGAGCAGCAAAAAAGAGCACGAAGATCACCATTCGAGCAAAAGCCGTTGACGATATGGACCGCCCAGAGATTACTTCGCGGTTCAACGCCCTCAACCACGAACTTGTCCCCCACCAAGAACTCGTTGGTCCAGCCAACCTACCTCCAGAGGAACTCCTCGCCATCGAAACCGAAGAACTCGCCCCGTGGCGAATGATTCAGCCAGACCCCGAAACTGGCGAGGACCGCTTGGCCAAGGAACTCTTGCCCAAGATCCTCATTACCGATCCTGTTGTCCAGGTCATCAAAGAAGTTGCCGAATCAGAAGACAACGCCTATCTCCAAGCAAATCCAGACCACAAGCCGTTGGCTGCTGGCTGGATTGCCGACCGTGTGCTGAAGGTCATTCGCCGCTCCCCGTCGGCCGGCCAAAGCATTGCGTACCGGCTCATTGTGGAGGGGAACTGAGGAGAGGGTACCATGCAGGAAATTATTCAATCATTTTTTAAAGAACGAAGTTTGGTTAACCACCAGCTTGCATCATACAACGACTGTATCCCCGCATCAGAGTCTGCTCTCTCTCGCATGGAGCAAATCATTCGCAACATCCGTGTTGGAACCGATGAAGACTTCGACGACGACGAAGGAGGATACATCAAACTCGACGTTGCCGAACAAGACATTGTTATTCGTCTGAAGAATGTCAAACTCGGCCAGCCCACTGTCAAGGAAGCAAACGGCGCGCTCAACCCGTCCACTCCAATGGAATGCCGCCTACGCAAGCTGACCTACATGTCTCCTGTCACCATCGACTTTACTATCAAGCGAAACGGTGTCCCATCCCCTACCGAAACCAACGTTGCTGTCGGCAACATGCCGATCATGGTTCGCTCAGAGCGTTGCAACCTCCACGCTAAGCACATTGCAGGCGACCGTGTCCTCAGCCCCACAACATCCGATGAAGACAAATCTACCTGGCACAAAATGCTTCGCAAGAAAGGCGAAGACCCGCTTGACCCAGGTGGCTACTTCATCATCAACGGAACCGAGCGTGTTCTCATTTCCATGGAAGACCTTGCACCCAACCGCGTCACTGTTGAAATCAACAAGCGCTACGCCAAGCAAACTGAAGTCGCTAAGATTTTCTCTCAGAAAGATGGTATGCGCAAGCCGCTCACCGTTGAGAAGCGCCGTGATGGTATGCTCATGGTCAAAATCAGTACTGCTGGCACCACCGCAATCCCTGTCGTCATGCTCATGCGTGCACTCGGAGTTGAAAACGATCAGCAAATTTTCCAGGCTATCGCTGGAAACACAGATTCATTCAAGTTCATCGTAGCAAACATCAACGAAGTCAACGATAACGAAGAGTACAAAGTGGTGACCACTGAAGAAAGCCACCAATGGCTCGAAAAGAAATTCGCAGCTGGCCAACAAAAGGAATACCGAGAAGCACGTGTCAGCCAAATGCTTGACCGTGAATTGCTACCTCACCTTGGCGACAGCGCTGAAGACCGTGAGAAGAAGGCTATCTACCTCGGCCGCATCGTCCGTCAGGTTCTTGAAATGGCCATTGAAGGCCGTGACCCGAACGACAAGGACCACTACGCCAACAAGCGTGTTCGCCTTGCAGGTGACCTGATCGAAGACTTGTTCCGTGTCTCAGCAGGACAACTCGCCCGTGACCTTAAGTATCAACTTGAGCGACACCACAACCGCAAGCGTGAACTCAAAATTACATCTTGTCTTCGACCCGATGTTCTCACATCAAAAATCATGCACGCTCTTGCTACAGGAAACTGGGTTGGTGGACGTTCTGGAGTCAGCCAATTGCTTGACCGAACGACCTACCTTGCAGCCCTTTCTCACATGCGCCGTGTTACCTCTCCGTTGGTACGAAGTCAACCTCACTTTGAAGCTCGTGACCTGCACCCAACACAGTGGGGACGACTCTGCCCCAACGAGACTCCTGAAGGTCAAAACTGTGGTTTGGTCAAGAACGCTGCCCAAATGATTGACATCTCCGAAAACATTGACGAGGTTGAAATTCGCGAGCGCCTTGACGAACTTGATGTCTACCAGCCTGATGATTGGACCGATGGTGACCGAATTCACGTCAACGGTGACATTTACGGTATTCACAAGCGTGGTGTCAAACTCGTTGAGCACTTCAAGTCTGCACGCCGTCGTGGTGTGATTCCATCCGAAGTATCAATTCGTCACGATGCTGAGAACAAGGATATTTTCATCAACACTGACAAAGGCCGTATCCTTCGACCGCTCTTGATTCTCTACGGCGGAGCACCCCGTTTGACACAAGACCACCTCGTACGCCTCAACAACGGTGAGATGAACTTCCGTTCGCTCATCATTGAAGGCGTCGTCGAATGGGTCGATGCTGAGGAAGAAGAAGACCTCTACATCGCTCCACGACCCTTCATACTCCCTGAGATGGTTCCAGAAGGCGACTCCGCTGGTCTCGCCGGACGGGTCATCAAGCACGAAGACATTGAATGGATGAATCTCGGTCAACCTCAAGCAGAAATCGCTCATCTTCGCGCCAACGTTTGCTTGCCGAACGGACAGTGGAAAACCACTGAGTTTGACGTACCTTTGGAATACACTTCGGAACACACGCACTGCGAGATCGACCCACAACTCGTCCTCGGTGTCTGTGCTTCACTCATCCCATACCCCGAGCACAACTCAACCCCTCGTGTCACAGGCGGTACGGCAATGGTCAAGCAATCTCTCGGTCTGCCCAGTGCAAATTACCGCATGCGCCCCGACACACGAGCACACATCTTGCACTACCCGCAACGCTCCATCACCAAAACACGCGCCATGGCTACAACAAACTTCGATGACCGCCCCGGTGGTCAAAACTTCATCGTGGCCATCATGTCCCTCCACGGATACAACATGCAAGACGCTGTTATCATGAACAAGGGGTCCATCGACCGTGCACTCGGACGCTCGACCTTCAACCGAACCTACAACGCAGAACGCCGTCGCTTCCCTGGTGGTCAAGTTGAAGAAATCGAAAAGCCCGGCAGTTCCAAGCAGGAAATCAAGGGACTCAAGACTCCTGAAGCCTACATGCATCTTGAAGCAGATGGATTGCCGATTCCTGAAACATCTCTTGAGGGTGGCAATGTTTTGGTCGGAAAGACCAGTCCTCCACGCTTCCTCGAAGAAACATCTGGTGGCGCCTTCTTGATGGCTCAAGAACGCCGTGAATCATCCATGCTTGTTCGCCACGGCGAGAAAGGATGGGTCGACAACGTCTACGTGACAGAATCACTTGATTCTGGTCGCCTCGTCCGTGTCATGGTTCGAAGCCACAAAGTTCCTGAAGTGGGTGACAAATTTGCATCCCGTCACGGACAAAAAGGTGTCATTGGACGCTTGGTGAACCAAGAAGACATGCCGTTCACTCAAGACGGTGTGGTTCCTGACCTCATCATCAACCCTCACGCCATTCCGTCAAGAATGACCGTCGCACACGTTCTCGAAATGATCGGCGGTAAAGTCGGTGCTATGGAAGGACGTCGTATCGACGGTACAGCATTCCGTGGTGAGAAGGAATCCAGTCTGCGTGACGGATTGGTTCGCAACGGTATGGACCACACTGGCCGTGAAATGATGATCAACGGAGAAACTGGCGAAGCATACCCCGCCGATATCTTCATCGGATGTATCTTCTACCAGCGACTTCACCACTTGGTGAGTTCCAAGATCCACGCTCGTTCTCGTGGCCGTGTTCAGGTCCTCACCCGCCAGCCAACCGAAGGTCGTGCCCGACAAGGTGGTCTTCGATTCGGTGAAATGGAACGTGACTGTCTGATCGCACACGGTGCATCAATGGTCATCAAAGACCGTTTGTTGGACGAATCCGACGGTATTGACATGTACGTCTGTGCTCAATCAGGTCACATTGCTTGGTACGACCCCAAGCGTGGTACCTACGTCAGCCCGATACACGGGGATGGCGCTGAAGTCTACAAGGTGCAGACTTCATATGCATTCAAGCTCCTCCTAGACGAAATGAAAAGTTTAGGAGTGGCCATGCGCCTTGAACTGGAGGATCGAAAATGAGCAGAAAGAGTACAATGATTCCAAAGCGAATCGCACAGATTCGTTTTGGCCTGATGGACCCCTTGGAAATCAAGAAGATGTCAGCAGTCGAAGTTAAGACAGCAGATACCTACAAGGACGACGGTCACGCCTACAAGCAAGGACTGATGGACCCTCACATGGGTGTTATTGAACCCGGTTTATTGTGCCCAACCGATAATTGCCAGTATCAAGACTCACCTGGTCACTTCGGTCACATTCAACTTGAACTACCGGTCATCCACATTGGATTTGTAAGCCTTATCAAGACCGCTCTGAAAGCAACCTGCAACAGTTGCAGTCATATTTTGCTTCACAGCGAACCAGGAACTGGCCCAACAGGAAACGATGAACAATCAGAGCAGGACTACTATCGAAATCGTATCCGTGACGTCATCACCAAACACGGCGTAGGTTCGACTGAGTTCTCAAAGATCATCAAGGAAGTCGAGAACGTCACTTCTGGCACCAAGCGAAAGGTCTGCATGCACTGTGGCGAAAGCCAAGGAAAGATCATCCTTGACAAGCCGACCACTTTCAAAGAGAAGCATGAAAACCCAGCAACTGAGCGAAAACTCAACCCGCGTGACGTTCGAGAATGGTTGAGCAGCATCCCTGCTGACCACCTCATCTTCATCGGAATGGACAAGCAAAACCGACCGGAATGGATTGTTCTGAAAGTATTGCCAGTCCCACCCATCACTGTTCGACCATCCATCACCTTGGACAGTGGTGACCGTTCAGAAGACGATTTGACTCACAAATTGGTCGACGTTCTTCGAATCAATCAGCGACTGCGAGAAAACCGTGACTCTGGAGCTCCGCAACTCATCGTTGAAGATCTTTGGGAATTGCTCCAATACCACATCACAACCTACTTTGACAACCAAACCTCCGGTATCCCACCAGCACGACATCGCTCTGGAAGAACCCTCAAGACGCTGACACAGCGATTGAAAGGTAAGGAAGGACGATTCCGAAGCAACCTCTCCGGTAAGCGTGTTAACTTCTGTGCACGTTCAGTGATTTCGCCCGACCCCTATCTCAGCGTCAACGAAGTTGGTGTTCCAGAAAAGATTGCTAAGGAATTGACCGTCCCGATTCGTGTTACATCCCGTAACCGAGAACAAATGCGACAAATGATTCTTCGCGGACCTGATGTCCACCCTGGTGTGAACTACATCCTCCGTGGCGACGGACGTCGTGTCAAGATCAATCAGCGCAGTCGCCTCATCAACGCAGGTTTCCGCTGTCACAACCCCGACTGCAACGAAGAGACAACCCTGCGCCCTGATCTCCACCAGGTCATGCCCGCACCAAACTTCCTACCTGGTTTGGTCATCCAAAAGCAAATTTCGCTCAGCGGCATGGACCAAAGCCTCGAAGAAGTGACCTATACTGTCAACGACAATGCAACACTTCTGAACCTACAAGGTGTTGACGAAAACGGAAAGATGCTCGCAGATGATGACCCAAGGGCCATTCTCCATCACCGATGGATGCACGAGTTGGCTCAAGCCGACAAGCCAAAGCAGGAACCATTCCCCGAACACCTCGAAGTGACCTGCCCTCACTGTGGCAGTCCCTTTGATGAATGGACTGAGGAGCGAACCAATGTTGAAGACCGTCTGGCTACGGTTGACCGATACGGCAATCCAAAGCCCGGTATGCAAGTAGAGCGCCACTTGATCGATGGAGATGTTGCCATCTTCAATCGACAGCCGTCGCTCCACCGCATGTCAATGATGGTTCACGAAGTTCGAGTGATGGAAGGTCATACCTTCCGATTCAATTTGGCTGTTTGTACGCCTTACAACGCTGACTTTGACGGTGACGAAATGAACCTTCACGTGATCCAGTCCGAAGAGGCTCGAGCAGAAGCTAAGATTTTGATGCGTGTTCAAGAACACATCCTCACCCCCCGTTACGGCGGTGCTGTGATCGGTGGTATTCACGACCACATCTCCGGAGCCTACTTGCTTTCCCGCCCTGGAACCCTGATTCGTCAGGCACATGGATTGGAAATGCTCGGGAACATCAACTACACGGGCAAGCTACCCGAAGTAGTGAAGGATGCTGACGGTAACGCCTCGTTCCGTGGACAAGACATCATTTCACTGATCGTTCCAGACAACATCCACCTCCGCTTCCGAAGTCGTTCAAATGACATGGTTGTCGTGAAAGACGGTGCCGTTGACGGAACGCTCGACAAGCGAGCGATTGGTGCTGAAGACGGGCGTCTCCTGGACGCTATCGTTCAGACCAACGGCCCTGAACTCGGTGCGAAGTTCCTTGATGAATTCACACGTCTGTCAATTGCAGCGTGTACCTCACTTGGTTTCACAACCGGTATTGACGACGAAGATCTTTCCGATGAAGCTGTTGCAGCCATTAACACTGCAAACGCCAACGCTCAAGGAGAAGTCAATGCAGAACTTGAGAAGTTCGGTAAGAACGGCAAGGGTTACGAAGCACGTCCTGGACGAACGCCTCGAGAAACACTTGAAGAAAACATCATGCAGATGCTTGACAAAGGAAAGCAAGAAGCCGGTGACGCTGCGAAAGACGAACTCAACGAATCGGGCTCAACCAACGCTGCTGTCAACATGGCCATTTCTGGTGCTCGTGGTTCTATGGACAACCTCACCATGATGGCTGCCTCCATCGGCCAGGCAAAGGTCCGTGGTAAGCGTCTTGAGCGTGGATACGATGACCGTGTTCTACCTCACTTCAAGCGTGGCGGACGTGGTGCACTTGACCGTGGTTTCATCGCTTCTTCATTCAAGCGTGGACTCGAACCAACGGAGTTCTTTATGCTCTCAGTCTCTGGTCGTGAGTCCCTGGTCGATACTGCTGTCCGTACTGCAAAGTCCGGATATATGCAACGCCGACTGGTTAACGCTATGGACGATCTGAAGGTCTACGATGACGACATGCTCTCAGTGCGTAACACCGCAAACCGCATCATCCAGTTTAGCTATGGTGAAGACGGTATTGACCCCTCACGTGGTGTGCACGGTTCTCCGTTCAATATCGATGTGATCGTCGATGCCGCCCTCGGTACCGAAGGTGGGCTTGAGATGAATAACGAATCATTCGAACGTGAAACCGTTGAGGAAGACCTTGGCGGTTGGGAATTCGAAGAAGAGAATGCAGGAGGTGAGGACTGATGGTCGTCAAGAGTGCAACCAAGAAGAAGCTCATGGATTTGGGAATCGATGAAAACTTCGCCCATGCTCTGGCCGATGATCGAAAGTGGGATGACGTAAAAATCATGACGCAGAACAACATTGCCAAGATTTGTGAAACCGATTCAGAAACTGCGGGTAACATCCATTCAACCATCATCGCTGCAACCCAAAAAGGGCGTGACGGTGAAGGCGATACTGGTGGACCCGTCACCAAGGTTCGTATGTCTGGACGACGTACTGCTCGCAGAACACGTACTAAAACTGTGGCTGACCTTGAAACCTATCAGGTCGAAGCAAAGTTGCAATCCATGGAAGACGTGCTCGCTGGCGACCCCATCTACAAGGCGCTTGTAGCGGCTGCTGAAGATTCAGGATCACAGCGATTCACCAATCGAATCTTTTCAGATTTGACCATTGCTTGCCACCAACGTGGTAAGAAGAAGCTGACCAAGCCCCAAGCAAAGAAGGTCATTAGCGAAGCCATTGTCGCTCTTGACAAGGCGAGCATTGACCCCTACGAAGCAGCGGGCATCATTACCGCTCAGTCCATTGGTGAACCTGGGACACAGATGACCATGCGTACCTTCCACTATGCCGGTGTCGCAACGGTGAACGTTACCCAAGGTCTTCCGCGTATCATTGAGATTGTAGACGCCCGCAAGGTTCCTCAAACACCAACCATGACCATCCGCATGCTGGACAAGCAGAAGGCAGACGGCAATGCAGCAAAGAAATTGGCAGCCGCCATTGAAGTGACAACAACCGTCAACATCGCTACCCTCGAAACCGACGTGGCACAACGCCGACTTGTCCTGATGTTGAACAAAACCAACCTCAAGCAGAAAGGCATGTCACCCGATGAGGTAAAGGACAAACTCGAGCGTGCAACACGACTCTTTGTGCAAACTGACAAGGAAAAGAATCCGTCAACGTTGACCCTCATACCCGGTGTCCATGACGAAACCGACCTGGCTGAACTTGCTGAGAACCCCCCTTCGTATACCATGTTGCTACAACTTGAAGAAAAGATTCGAGACATGCGACTCAAGGGAATCCCCGGCATTGAGCGTGCAAACGTCCAACTCGATGACAAGACTGGAGAATACTACCTCTCTACCATTGGAAGTAACCTTCAACGCGTGAGTGAACTGGAAAATATCGACCGTGCTCGCACCTACACCAATAACATCATTGAGATTTACGATTACTTGGGTATTGAAGCAGCTCGTCAAGCGATCATCAACGAACTCCAATTGACATTGGACGGTGCTCGTCTTGAAGTTGACGTACGGCACCTGCTCATGGTTTCAGACGTCATGACATCTGAAGGTGAAGTCCGTGCTATTGGACGCCACGGTGTTTCTGGTACAAAGCACAGTATCCTCGCCCGTGCAGCCTTCGAAGTGACCGTTAATCACCTGCTCAAGGCAGGTATCATTGGAGAGAAGGATTACTTGACTGGTGTTGCTGAGAACATTATCGTAGGTCAGCCCATTTCACTGGGAACCGGTAGCGTTGCTCTGTACTACATCCCCGAATGAAGTTCCAACCATGAGAAACACATGTGGAGAATGGAGGAATAAAAAATGGATCTAAGCCGACAATTGAAAAATGCAATCGCAACAGGAAACCTGTTGTTTGGACAACGCCAAGCGAAAGATGCTTGTGAAGAAGGTGAAGCTAAAATGATCATCGTGGCAGCAAATTGCCCCGAAGATTACTTGGATGCTCTACGGGCATCTCACCCTGAAGTAACGATGCACCGTGCCCGCATGGTCAACCGTGAATTGGGCATTGCCTGTGGTAAACCCTTCTCAGTTTCAACCATCACCGTTTTGGATGCAGGAGACAGCGAATTGTTGTCCCTTGATTCAAACATCGAGTGAGTCTGTTCAAACGAAGCAACAAAGGCTTGATGGCCTTTGATGAATAGCAACGAATCATGCGAAGCATTCCCTACGCAACTGCATTGATTTTGACCGCGCTTCTTCTCGTGAGTTACGTCGGACCAGCGAGCTACCAAGGCCCCGTTGGGATTCCAATACTGCAGGATGTCGACGAGCAATCATTGGCGTCTGGTCGTTCAACCTCACCCGAGGTCTTTCTCTCGAGTGGAGGAACGAGCACACACGATGAATTCTCAGGCTCCATTGAAGCCGCTGACAACGGATATTTTGTTGGAGGCGATTTCAACTCCTCAGCACAAACGATTACGTTTGGAACCCAATCGCTGCAAGCCACATCACCCTTTACCAACGGAAATGAATTTTATCTTGCTTCGGCGGACGACAGCGGTAGCTGGAATTTCCTTGTTGGTGCCGACCACTCACAAGGTGGCGTCACCTTCCTCTCGGACGTCGATTCCAATGCAGGTATGCCCTATGTCGCAGGAGCCATGTTCGGACCGGTTAGTTTCGGTCAAACCACCCTTTCCACAAACGTGATCGACGGATTCATCGCCTCAGCGGACCCGTCCGGCTCCTGGATGTGGGCCACGGCCTTCCAGACGCTTGCGAATTCATCAACCGATACCAGTTCACCACAAGCCATGGCCGTTGACCAGTTCGGTGATGTAGTGGTCGCGGGCTATTTTTCAGGTGAGACCGATTTTGGTGGAACCATCATCAATGTTTCGAATCAAGAAATGTTCATCGCTAAACTCGATGGAATGAACGGAGCGCTCAAGTGGGTCCTGAGCGGTGGTGGCATCGGCGCACAATCGGTAACCGATGTCATCATCGATGGAAACGGTGACATCCACGTCGCGGGTCTGACTCAGAACAACGTTCTGTTCGGCACCACGAGCTACAACACCGTTGGAACCCAAGATTCCTTCATCCTCAAAATCTCAAGCGGCGGCTCTTTCCAGGGAATCACCGGATATGGTATCGCCAATCAAGCCGTGACGGTATCCAATCTCGCACTGGACAGTAACGGCAACCTCTACGTCGGTGGTTCTTTTGAAGGAACCATGGCCAAGAACGGTTGGTCCATCACCGCTAACAAAGGTGGTTCAGACCTCTTTTTCATCAAGGAAGGCACAACCCCCTCGAATCAATGGGCTGCAACCGGGGGTTCGAGTTCGGGTGACAGCCTTTCTGGCATGGAAATCACCTCGCGTGGTGAAATAATCTTCTCATCTTTCTTCGTTGATGGAACCTTCAGCGGCGGTACAAAGTCCGTTACGGGCACCAGCAGCAGTTGGCAACCCAGTTTGGACGCCGATGTTCTCGTTGGAGGACTCAGCGGTTCAGGAGGTTGGGCCTGGCTCGATGTCACCGGGAGTACAAGTCTGGAAGTTGGGTGGGACCTTGCAGTCAATTCCACTGATATCGCAACGGTGATTGGTTCCTTCGCTGGACCAAGTCCGGCAACCATTACCAAGGACAGCACGACTGTAACGAGTACCGGTGGTTGGGATGTCTTTGTTTGGGCCATGGACCCGTCGAAGAAAACCGACAGCGACGCCGATGGCATCCCTGATGTCAGTGATAACTGCCCCAATGTGGTGAATCCGGGCCAGGGGAATACCGACGGTGACGGCCAAGGTGATGCCTGCGATTCTGACGACGACAACGATGGTATCACGGACAATTCACCCGATGCCTGTCCGCGAGGAGGACAAGCAAATTGGGCATCAACCCAAGATTTCGACCTCCCTGCAAATTCAAGTGATTGGGACCGGGATGGTTGCCAAGACAGTTCTGAAGACAGCGACATGGACAACGATGGAATCTCAAACGATGATGATTCATGCCCGCGCTCTGCTTACCAACCGCCGCGCCCAACCTGGCAATCGGATTCAATCACGGACGTAGACGGTGATGGATGCCGTGATGCTGATGAGGACGGCGATGACGACGGTGACGGCTTTGAAGACGTCGGTGATGATTGTCCCACGACGGTTGGCACTTCCACCTTGGGCGAGGAAGGCTGCCTTGACAGTGATGGCGACGGATGGTCTGACAATTTTGATGAATGCCCGAACCAAGCAGGTAATTCAACACTGGGTGGCAAGAATGCATGTCCCGATCAAGACGGAGACGGTTGGGCTGACGATGATGATGCATTTGTAAACGAGCCCAGCCAATGGAGTGATTCTGACGGGGACGGCTATGGAGACAACCCCGAAGGCATCACCCCCGATGATTGTCCCTCTGTTTCTGGCACATCTACCCTCGACCGAATGGGCTGCCTTGACAGCGATGGAGACGGCTATTCAGATACCGATTCAATGTGGTCTGCCGAGGATGGCGCTGATGCGTTCAGAGAAGACCCAACACAATGGTCAGACTTTGATGAAGATGGCTTTGGTGATAACTGGGGCAACCAGACATGGGATGACCGCAATCCATCATGGCCAGGAGAATACCGCGCAGACATCATCGCTCAAGATGCATGCCCTACTCAAGCAGGTACATCGTGGCAAAACGGAATGACGGGATGCCCAGACCAAGATGGTGACGGATGGTACAACCTCCAAGACGCCTTCCCCAATGAACCGACACAATGGGCAGACGGTGATGGTGATGGTTATGGAGACAACCCAACCGGCGTTGATGCTGATGCTTGTCCACTCGTGGCAGGAACATCGACAGAGGACCGACTGGGATGCAAAGACGGTGACGGTGACGGATATTCTGACCCTGACCCTGACCG
>JADHPT010000029.1 GCA_016778305.1 Candidatus Poseidonia sp.
CAGTCCGTGTCCTTCCAGGGGAAGATTCAGGTCAAGAGTTCTGCGAAGGGACTTCATCGGCAAGGACGGCTTTACCTTGCCGTCTCCGTCTTTTAGGGCAATGTAACTGACAAGCCGTTGCGCAACTTCGTCAATGAAGGCGTCCGTATCCATGAGGCTCGCTTGCAGGTCATCGCACTCCCCTTATGAGCATGTGTGTGTATGGAAGAGTGCCTTCACCATCGCTGTTGATATTGAATCATCGGTGGTGTTCTGAGTGCAACATTCACAATTTTCATCGGTTGATGGAGGTGATATGCAAGTAGGCTACATAAAAAAGCAACCTGCATAAACGGGCCACATGCTACCATATGAGCAAGATGAACTGTCACTCGCTCGAAGATCAAGGCCCTTGCTCGTCACGATATTCAATTCGTGAACGTCTCTCTGTGAATATACACTGTTCAACCTCATAACAACCGTGTTATGGGGCATCGAGCGGATAATTTTTTCAACAAACCTCATGCAATATGCATAGTGCTTGAGCAAGATTGAATAACATCGGGGCCCAGCGCTGGGCATGCTTGGAACAGTAGGCGGCCGATGGATGGACCGATTGCATCAGCAAGTCGCCAAAGAATTACGGTCAAATGGATGGTCCCAAATGGATATCGCAAAGGCCACAGGGTCCACTCAAAGCACTGTATCACGGCAGATTATGAAGCCAGTGCAAATGTTGGGCGCCTCAGCAGATGAAGCCATGATCGACGGATGGGCACAAGAATTGGCTCAATCACTCGCCCAACTCGGGCCAGAATCGAATGTCGTTCGTCAACGACTCATCGTTGAACTTCAATTCGGCGCGAGCCAGACACTCCGCTATGACAAAACCCTGACAGGTCTGAATCTCGATGAGGACCAAAACGCACGTGCCCTCTTAAGGCGACTTGAGTGGGCAACTGGCAGATTGGACTTACGTAGAATGGCAGATTACATGCCCGCTGTTGGAATGAATATAGCAGCTTGTAGCGACGGTGCCACAACCAACCTGGACGTCGCTGCGTACCCAGGGCGAATGACACTGGTTGACAACACACTACGCCGCCATGAAACCCCTGAATACGGCGCCTCTAACCATCTTGCGAACGTACTCCTTCAGGCACGTACAGTTGATGAAGAGAAAACTGCAATCTTGAACCTGCGCCCACCCACACTTGATGGCATGGTCGACCAAGGTGATATCAATTACATTTCAGATGAGTTGGATTACAAACTCGCATTCGCTCCAAAGGGGCAACTTGAACCTGCCAGCGGGCGAATTGACATCATACTTGACGAGGGGGCTTTCGGTTGGGAGCCCTCGCTTTACATCCTCGCACCCAATGTCATGGATCTGGTCGACCGCACCCACGCCATCATTGATGCGATGAACACGGAGTGATGCACATGCGTGGAATTTTTTTGATAATGCTCTTGCTTTTGGTACCACTCAGCGGATGCCTTGAGAGGCTCGAAGTAGCAACTGAATCGGTGGAATGCATACCCGTTGAACCCGGACGCACAGGAGACGGTACCTTGCGAATCATCACCTATGATATTGCAGCCTTCTCCGAAGAAATGTTCGCAACCTTCACCAATCAAACAGGCTACGATATCGAAGTTATCCGTGCTGATGATGCTGGTGGAATTCTAGAGACCATGTTACAAACCCAACAGGCACCTCAGGCTGATTTAGCCGTAGGTTTGGACAATACATACCTGCAAACAGCCATTGACTTTTGTCTTCTTCAGGCACATTCAGAAAACACGACCGCTGTTGATTCATCGGCACTTGAGCCCTACGGCGGGCCATTGGCCGTGCCGTTCGATCGAGGCGACGTCTGCCTCAATTACGATGAAAGCATTGTTGACGGCACCAATCTCACTGCGCCCACCAGCCTTTGGAACCTCACCGAAGATGCGTGGAAAGGAAAAACGGCCTTTCCATCTCCGCTTACATCTTCCCCTGGCAGAGCATTCATGGTCGCCACCATCGATTATTTTGAGAACGATGCAGACAATACCACGGATGCTTTTGACTGGTGGAAGGCGATGGCTGAAAACGATGCAATCGTCACATCTGGATGGACTGAAGCGTACGAAATTCACTATTCAGGTGGTTACGGTGAATGGGTTGAAGGTCATCTCGGCGATGCTGCACTCACTGTTTCCTACTGCCATTCCCCAGGAGTTGAAGCATACTACAGCGGCAATTGGACCAAATCGACTTCCGTTACCCTACCACGGTCAACCTTCCACCAAATCGAATATGCTGGTATTGTCAACGGGGCCACAGAAGTTGAGGCTGCCAATGCATTCATGGCCTACCTGCTCACTGAGGAAATCAATCGTAACATGCCTGAAAACAACCTGATGCAATCGGTCTTGACCAATGCGACATGGCCGGAAGCAGATGGATACCGTTACCATACTGATGAACCAACCCTCAATGCGGAGATCACGGTTGAACGAATCGGGGCTGAAATGGAAACATGGCTCCTCAATTGGTCTGAAGCTACCGTTTGAGGAGTGGTTGAGTGAACCACAAGGAACGGTTTCGGCTTGCTGGCGTTCCTGTGACTCACTGGATAGCAGTGGTAGCAGTGATCACTCTTGGCCTCGTACCCCTTACCCTGTCTCTTCTACGCTTGTGGGCTGTTACTGGCATCACACCATTGGGAGCACTGTTGAATGTACACGAGCATCCAGGGGCCATGGAAGCACTCAAGTTCTCAGTCCTTGAAGCAACAGCATCCATGTTGTTGACCGTTATCATCGGTTTACCTCTTGCTTGGGCATTTGGACGCTATCGATGGAAGCGTCTCAGACTCAAACGTGCTCTCCTCTTTTTGCCTTTCGTCACCCCACCCGTCGTAGCAGCAGTCGGTTTCTTAGCACTGTTTTCACCTGACGGTTTGGTGTATCGCATGGGATTTGATCTGCGAGGAGGAAGCGGAATCTTCGGTTGGCTGGCAACGGTCACCGGGTGGTCCAATCCCGGCCATTTTGTCGCCCTTGTCCTAGCGCATGTGTGGTTCAATCTATCGCTCATCATTCGCTTCGTAGAACCGGTTGTTGCTCAAATCGATCCGACCTGGGAGGAGCAACTCACCCTCTTGCCTGCCGGTCAAACACGCTGGGGGCGAATCAAACACCTTTGGCTACCCTTGCTCGGACCTGCTACCTTAGTGGCCGCCACATACACGTTTTTCTTTAGTTTCACGTCCTTTGCGATGGTGAAATGGTTGGCGCCCTCGTCCAATACCCTCGAATCGTTATTGGCGGAAATGGGGGGGACTGCTGGCATCGCAGGATACCGAATAGAAACAAGCCTTGCCGTTTTGGGAATTGCCACACTTCAAATGATATTGATGCTCGTGATGTTAATCCTAGCAGGTCGATTTGAGCGTCGACACAGCCAGGTGTTGTCAATGCATCAAGAGGTCATGAATCGAGAGAGGCATGGCCCACCATCCAAGCCCTGGGCATGGTACGTCAACGGCACCATCGTGCTCCTTCTCGCTCCACTCGTTTCGGTCGTCATCGCCTCCTTTCGGGTTCGGACTGCCAGCGCATCGGGTGCAGCCTATCGGTGGACCTTGGAGGGTTGGCGACGTGCATGGGCTGGTGACTTTTCAACCGTACCTGTGGTTGATGCTTTGACCAATTCATTGACCTATGCCACCATGACGCTTATCGTCGCTCTTCCCTTAGGATATGCCGTGGCTTCTTGTTTGGTGACCCTGCGAACCCGAGGTCATCGGAGGGTTGCTGGCCTGTTGGATTCCCTGTGCATGCTCCCTTTGTCAATGTCGGCCGTAATGGTCGGCCTTGGGATGGTGGTTGGAATCCTGCGCTGGTTCCCACCCATGTTCTCCTTCCCTTATCTTCCAGTGCTCCCGCACATCATGTTGGTATTGCCATTTGTGATTCGTTTGATGGTGCCAGCCATTGAACGCATCGACCCAATGTACGCTGAACAAGCAGCACTCTTACCCATGACGAGAATGGCTTTTTGGTGGCATTCACGTGGATCATTTTTGCTCGTTCCCGCCACCATGGCCGCCTCTCTGTGCCTCGCTTTTTCACTCGGTGAATTCGGTGCGACCTTCCTCGTCGTCCGTGTTGGCTCATGGGATTCTCTCTCAATTCTCGTCGACCAAGTGGCCTCACGGCCGAAATTCGATCCCTATGTATTTCCGACGGCCATGGCTCTGGCCACTATGTTGATGGTGGTGACCTTGCTGGTTTTATCCCTCAATGAACAGGTGCGTACATGGAGGTCAAGACATGACCTTTGAGATAACCAATGCGACCGTTCAACTTGGCAATTGGGTCGTCTTTGAGGATCTAAACCTCACCATCCAATCTGGCGAAATCGTATCGATTCTTGGTCCGAGCGGTTGCGGGAAAACCACGCTCATGCGAGCGTGTTGCGGTCTTGAAAGCCTCTCGAAAGGTCAACGGAACCTCGACGGAGCATCCCTTGAGAATGAAACGATCGTCCCAGAGATTACAATGTTGTTTCAACAACCCGTGTTGTATCCACATCTGAATGTGTCGCAAAACATTGCATTGGGTGCTTCAAAAGAACTTGGCAATACTGCCATCAGTGAGCGAGTTGACGAAGTACTGGAGGCTGTCGGCTTAGCTCAATTCCATCGCAGGGGCGTAGCAGGTTTGTCGGGAGGTGAAGCACAGCGTGTAGCCTTTGGTAGAGCATTGATGCAAGAACCGAAGATGATTCTTCTTGACGAACCCTTTGCGTCAGTTGACGTCAAGCGCCGGTTGGCACTAGCAGAGATGACCCGCAAGCATCTGAAGGAACGTGGCATTACGACCCTTCACGTCACCCACGATGTGGAAGAAGCCACATTACTAGCCGACCGAGTGGTTCAGTGGCCAGACCTCCTTTCAGGAGAACAGGGTATGCCAACTCCTAAGAAGGAAGAGAGCGAGCAGGAACAGTGAATAGCCATGGTCGTAACTCCGAATGAATTGATACGTTACACCCGTGCCGTTCAGGCAATTATGACGGGTTATTCCGGATATGTCAAAGGCAAACGTATTGAGACAGACCAACAGGTTCGTGAGGAAATAATCAGAGCATCAACACGATGCCGCCAGCACATCCAGAACGTACATGATGCTGGTTTGAGACAATCCAATATGTCGCTTGCAAAAGAATGTAAATCATGCCTTCACGAACTCGACGCACTCATTGAGGACATTGATAAATCCAGTTCAGGAGCAAGAGGGGCATTCTTTACGAGTCAAAAGAAATTGACAAATAAAGATCTCAAGACATTGATTCGACACGACAAAGAAGTCATCGAGATGGTTACAGATGCTGTCCGTTTGTCAAACGATGCAGAACGAGCAACGCAAGAAAACTCTGAAGAAGCCTCTTCGACGGTGATGCGCTGCCAGCAAATGATTTCCAGTTGCCGCGGATTTTACAGCGAACGCTTGATCCATTTGGGAGACATATGAGGTGGAGACATGGTACAGTTTCAATGGAGAACAAACCCCGAAGTTATTGCACGATTGGTGAACGCGGACACCATCAAAACATGGAAACCAAGTTCAGTTGTACTCAAGCCGAATGAAGCCTGTGCCTCGATCATTGATGGGAAAATTGGCGAAATTGTCAATGACCAAGTTGTTGAGAATATTGGAGGAGGCTTCTCACGCTTTCTCGGCGATTTCCTTGGTATTTCTGCAAAGGATCGTCGAATTCTCTTTGTGATGACCGGCCCAGTTGACATCAGTGTTCCTTTTACACAGGCCTTAGCAAACGGTGATACCGCCAATGGTATCGCTCAATTCAGGATACAAATTCGTCGCAATGATGTCCCCAAACTCCTCAATATCTTCGCCAACCGAGCCCCGGTATTGGACCGAGTGTTGCTCTCAGGTATTATCGGTCCTGAAGCTCAACACAAATTGATTATGCCAATGATCAGTCAATCGAAGACCATCCAAGAATTGCGAACCGCCGACAAACAAAATGAATTTGCCATGCGAAGCGAAATGGAATTGCGTCCGCTGTTCACCAGTTACGGCATAACCTTGCTCAATGCTATGCTGATTACACAACCCACCGACCTTGAACGAATGAATGCCTTGCAAACACGACTTACTTCTGCCATGGCTACGGATGCATTGCAAAACGAAGCAAGTATAGCCCAACTAGCACATCAAGAAGGAATTACAGTTCGCCGAATCGAGTGCGAAACCAACATTGCCAAAGCCCGGGCAAAGGGGGAAGTCGTGGTGGAGGTTGAGAAGGAACTTCATGCTCTTCGAAAGCAAGAAGCGGTTTGGGAAGCAGAACTCCAACGAGATTCAGCACGTGCAGCACTCGAGCAAAAAACCATGGAGGACAAAACCTCCTTGGCCATGTCAATGTTTGAGCAAGTTCAGCAGAAGAAAAAAGACCGCATGGCTGCCAGTTCCGATCACAAAGAACGGATGATGAATCTCGCTGCTGAGCACGGAGCACTCACACCCGATGTGATGAAGGAGTACCTCAAGCAAGAAGGAGGGAACCTGAGCACCGATCCAACCGTATGCCCCTCTTGTTCGAAGCCCATTGAAATCACATGGAATGCTTGTCCCTATTGCGCCTCATCACTTGGTGTGTGAATCGATGGAAGGAGGGGCCATTGAGTCGAGGAATTGGTCACTTTTTGACCGCTTTTTCCCCAACCGACTTGAATGGGCTCGCTGGAAATACGCTGGATTTCTTCTTCTATTCTTTTGCATTTTTGCCGCCATACCGTACACGGTAAGCAATCATATTGCTGCATGGCGTGGTGTTTCAGTAGGGAATATTGAGATTTGGCTTGATCGGGAAATCCCGTTTACATCATGGGCAATCATATTCTACATCGCCTATTACATCTACATCCCTGTTGTGGCTTGGATTGGAGCAGCCTCCCACCGCAGAGAAGAAGCATTGGTCTTCTTCCAACGCTTCATTGGACTCACGTGGGGTGTTTTTGTCATCTTCATCATCTTGCCCGTTGAAGTGACGCTTCGAGACCAAGTGGTGTTTGAGCCAGGGTTTTTTGGCTGGTTCATGACGGATTTGCATGCCGCTGATCCACCATTCAATTCATGGCCGTCCCTTCACGTCTTTCAGAGTTTCATGATGCTCTTGGTCGTCCGAGCATGGTTCATGAACGAAGACAAATGGCCAATGGCGTTAGCAGTCATTGCCTGGGTGACAACCGCTTTGATCTGGTTCTCAACCGTCGGCATCAAACAACACTATCTGTTTGACATCGTGAGTGGATTAGCCGTAACAGCGATCGCTTGGCACTATTGGATACGTTTCGCCATCATCCAAACAAAGCATTGACTGCTTCTGCATTGGTGAGGTAAATGGTCAGTCCAACACCTGCCATGATCATCATCCAAGACCCAATCATCTTGATGTGGCCGGTGGCACGACGAAGGAAATTGATCATTACTTGACGACCCATACCGACCAGCATGGTCACGGCTACCATCAGAACAAGCAGCCCCACCATGAGCCCGGCAATACCGAATGCGATGGCAGAAGTCCCGAGGGTGCTCAGGAACACGACAAAGGGCAAGACTGCTGCTGCCGTACAGTCAATGGAAGCAGCAGCATAACCGATCCCGTAGAGGTACATATTGCGCCGAGGCGTGAAGGTGTCATCTGCTTCAGTCGTACTGTATTTGTCGACCCAATTCTGGACGAATCCCATGACATGTGATGTAATCCCGAGCAACATCATGGAACCGAGAACAATCAGAAGGATGGCAATGAAGATGGCGATGTAGTGGATGATTCCTGACTTTGCAAAGGCTTCCCCCATGAGGAGGGCAACGATGCCAATGATTCCGAAGAATGTCCACATGCCCAAACCCGAAAGGACCCCGATGTTGAATGAACTCGGCATCCGTGTTTTGAGCTTCTCTTGTGCGATGAGTTCGTCTTCGCGAGCACCCAACGAAAGATAGTAAGAAATGAAGCCAGGAAGCACTGGGAAGGCACATGGTGAGAAATAGACCAAAATTGAAAGAATCAATCCTAGGACAAATACGGCTGTGAAGGAGGTGGAGGGTTCTTCCCATCCGATTCGTGAATCAAAGGTTTCAGACACATTCGACGTCAGTGCTGTTTCAAGCGTTCCATCGAACTTACTCCACTTGTCCGTGGGAGTTCCCGTTGCTTGTTGAGCGATAATGTAACCTTCCTCGTCGATGATGAGAACAACGGGTATCTGGCCTGTACCCCCTGTAGTAAAGAGGCGCACCGGGTCGGTGGTGCTCCCGTTTTCCAGTACGGCAGCGTTCACCGAGCCAAAACCGGTAGGGTAGAGTGGGACGGTGTATTCTCCACCACTTTCACTGAGATATTCTACCGATTCTCCGTACCAAGCACCGTATGCGAAAATCTTGAGTGATTTTCCAGATGCATCGGCCGTTGATTTCCAATCGTCCATGTTTTGCTCAAGGTGTTCCTGGACGAGGTGGCAATTACTGCAGTCCCGAGCCATGAGGTCCAGGATGATAATGCTCCCCCGATGATCATCGAGATTGAACCATCCGGTCTCATTTACCAGGCCAGCCTCAACATTGCTGCGATTGAGGGATTCAAACACCAGATTTGGTATTGGGGCTGGTTCAGCATCGGATTGGAACAATTCATCCATGCTGTCAAACATTGACAAAGCTGCAAAAGAAATGGTACCAAACATGACCACGGCGATGACGAAGGCTTGCCAAGTAGCCTTTTCCTTGAAAACACCAAAATCGGCTTGTTCAAGGAGGCCCATACATCATACTGTGCGCGGGTCGTAAAAGAAGGTAGTCCTCAAGATGAATGTACCAGTTTACGAAGCAACGTTGTTAGAGGCCTCTGGAAGCACACATGAATTCCGACCCATGAGTGCGTTGAACGGACAATAACCGAACGCAGAAGTAAGAACCCCCCATAGTCCTACAAGGAGAAATACAATCTCAATGTGAACCGTGGCAAAGAAGTCTGCTACAACGACAGTTGACCCGAGCGCTGCCCGAGCAATTCGTTCTTTTCCACCAACATTCATATATCCAACTCGCAAAGTTTGCATATAATTGCTTGTATTGGCTGATTTTACGGGGATTTGAAGATGTTAGCCGTTTTCATCGTCGAATTTGTATGGTGGGCTCGGCCGGAATTGAACCGGCGCAAACGAACTCGTCAATTGGAGGCAGGTTGTTCGTTGCTGGCTCAATTCGGCCTGAAAATAATTGGTGGGCTCGGCCGGAATTGAACCGGCGCAAACGAACTCGTCAATTGGAGGCAGGTTGTTCGTTGCTGGCTCAATTCGGCCTGAAAATAATTGGTGGGCTCGGCCGGAATTGAACCGGCGATCTTCGCCATGTGAAGGCGACGTCATAACCCCTAGACCACGAGCCCCTAGGTAAATCGCCGACCCGCCGTTGAGGTTTAAGCCATCCTGTGTTCATCTGTGGTCGTTGA